>JAYZCO010000069.1:0-67723 GCA_036338285.1 Pseudomonadota bacterium | reverse complement strand
ATGGAAATCACTGCTCGTTCTTCAACGTTGGTAAAGAGCGCTATTTTGTTGCGTGCCGATTTCGGCAGAGGTTCTTCCGATCTGCAAACAAGGATGTCAGGTTGGAGGCCGATTGATCGAAGTTCCTTAACCGAATGCTGCGTAGGCTTCGTCTTGATTTCACCAGCTTTGCGTAAAAAGGGTACATATGTCAGGTGGATGAACAGTGTATGGTCGCGACCGACCTCCAATCGCAGCTGGCGGGTCGCCTCCAGAAACGGCGACGACTCAATGTCACCCACTGTGCCGCCAATCTCGACGATGAGCACATCAAAGTCCTCTGCAACAAATCGGATACGTCTTTTTATTTCGTCAGTGACATGCGGGATGACCTGGATCGTGCCACCAAGATAGTCGCCCCTGCGCTCCCGGCGGATGACCTCGGCGTAAATGCTGCCCGTGGTGAAGTTGTTATTCTTGGACATCTTCGTGTTCGAGAACCGTTCATAGTGCCCCAGGTCGAGATCTGTCTCCGCACCATCCCGGGTGACAAACACCTCGCCATGCTGAATCGGACTCATTGTGCCAGGATCCACGTTGATGTATGGATCCATCTTCAAGAGGTTTACTTTCAGCTTTCGGGCTTCAAGCTGTGCAGCAAGCGACGCGGTCAGCACACCCTTGCCTAGAGAAGAGACGACACCACCGGTAACGAATATAAATCTTGTCATGCAAATCCATCTAGGTGCACTGCCGCCTGCAAATGAACGATTTAGGACACTGGTATGACCCCTCCCTAGACACGTTCTATCCCAAACAGACAGGCACTTTGTTCAGCCGTTGCAGCTATTGCGAGATGGGATTGCAAGATAGCAAAAGCCCTACACAAGCTCAACGAACACTGTGCATTATTTACGCCTCACTCAACGCCGCTCCGGGATATCTTCCTGGTCGATCATCAACATACCCTTCTTAACGACGAGCGATGCACCCGGTATGCGCAAGCGTGCACGCTGTCCCGCTCGTGCACGCACGAGGAACGCACCAAGCGCTGCATCTGTGGCATGGAAATGACCAGCATTTTCAAGATAGAGACGAATAAGGAATATCGCAGCACCTTCTTCTTCCGGCAGTTCATCGAGACATAGACCCCGACGATGTGCCACCTCGTGCCGGGCAAAGCCAACCAGTGCACCAGCCGTCTCATGCACCCTCTGGACACGTCCCGCGACATCGGGCCAACGTTTCTTTAGAAGAGGTACGATTGCGTGGCGCAGATAATTGCGGTCATAGCGTTGATCCTGATTACTTGGATCCTCTATCCATTGTAGGCCTCGCGTTTTGCAATACGCCTCCAATGTCGCACGCGACACGTTAAGCAGCGGTCGCAAGACATTGACACCCAACGTGCGGCCAACCGTCTGTATCCCGGTAAAGCCTCTGCCTTGGAAGAGCTTTAACAGGACCGTTTCAAGCTGATCATCTGCATGATGTGCAGTTACCACCACATCACATTGGGCAGCCATGCTACGAAAGTACGCGTACCTCGCCTCCCTGGCATTGGCTTCCAGATTTCCGTCCGCAGGCACCTTGAGCTTGTTTGCGTAAAATTCGATGCCGAGCGTGGCGGCCACATGGGCACAATGGGCCTGCCAAGCATCCGCTTCAGGCGACAAAGCATGATTTGCGTGAACAGCAGCAACCCGCCACCCCTGTGGAACCTGTGCGCGAGATATCAGGTCAAGCAAAGCGATGGAATCTACACCCCCACTCACACCAACCCAAAGCACCGCTGAGTCAGGGGCCACGGGCGCAATGTTCGCCTTAAGGAAATCTGCAACGCGCACGGTCAATTCTGTTCGAGCCTCAACCTCCATAGTTCAGAACAACATGGGTACCGAATTCCTGCTTGAGTGCGTGCAGCACTTCATCGTTTGCCTCCACCTGCCACTCGGCTCCCAGGCGGATTTTGGCACTGGCATCGCGGGCACCGTAGAGCACGGTGACAGGACACCCAATCTGTTCACACCTATGCGGATTGAGTACCTGCATAAGACGATCGCTGAAATCACCTGGCATGGGGCAGCCGGTAAAATCGAGGAGAAAACCAGAAGAGAATTTTTGCCGTGCTTCTGCCATTGAAAAAACACGCTCAGTTCGTAAGGTCAGCCCTCCGGTAAAATCATCGGCTTCTACTTCTCCTTCAATGACGACAAGTTCGTCTTTAATCGCTTTGCGACCAAACTTTTCATATGTTTCCGGAAACAGCGCCACTTCAATACGCGCACTGCGATCATCGAGAACGAGAAAGCACATGGGCGAACCACGGCGGCTCCTCATAATTCGGGTGCTCAGCACCATACCGGCAACCCACTGATTTTTCTTTTCAGCTTTCAGATCGACTATGCGGTGTCTACAGAAGTGTCTCAGTTCACCTTCGTATTCTTCGATCGGGTGCCCAGTCAGATAGAGCCCCAGCGTGTCTTTCTCACCCGCCAGGCGCTCACGGGTACTGAGCCCGACGTAATTGACGCCATCGCCATGGGCAGAGGTCGGGATGGGCGAATCAACACCACCGAACAAATCAGTGATCCCCAGCGCTTCATCTCGGGCTAATTGATCCGCACTTTTTATCGCATCGGGTAGTTCTGCAGACAAACGTGCCCGCGTATCGTTTACTGACTCTCCCGCTTGCGCAAATTCATCAAGGGCGCCTGAACCAATTAACGCCGCAAGGACCCGCTTATTCACCCGCTTAACATCCACACGCCGGCAAAAATCAAGCAGATCATCGAACAAGCCATGCTCACGTGCTTCGACGATCGCCGCGACCGGACCCTCACCCACACCACGAACCGCCCCCAATCCGTAGATAATGCTTTCGTTCTGCACAGTGAAACGATACTGGCTCAAGTTGATCGAAGGCGGCAAAAGAGTCAGACCCATTGAACGCACCTCATCCACCAGAACAACAACGCGATCAATGTTCTGCATGTCTGCCGACATGTTCGCGGACATGAACTCAGCAGGGTAATGCGTCTTCAACCATGCAGTCTGGAAGCTGACCATTGCGTACGTGGCCGAGTGAGACTTATTGAACGCATAGCCTGCGAACTTCTCCATCAGGTCAAAGATATCATTCGAGAGTTTGTCATCCACCCCACGCGCAGACGTACCTTCCAGGAATTCGCTGCGCACACGCGCCATCTCGTCGGCTTTCTTTTTGCCCATCGCGCGCCGCAACAAGTCGGCCTGACCCAGCGAAAACCCTGCAAGGACCTGTGCAATCTGCATCACCTGCTCCTGGTACAAGACCACGCCATACGTTCCTGACAGCACTTCTTCCAGGCTTGGATGCGGGTACACAACTGCCGCTCGACCATGCTTACGATTGATGTAATCGTCGACCGCACCTGATTGGAGCGGCCCAGGTCTAAACAGAGCAACCAAAGCAATAATGTCATCGATGCTGTCCGGCAATAACCGTCGAATAAGGTCCTTCATGCCTCGAGATTCGAGTTGAAAAACCGCTGTCGTATCCGCCTGCCGCAAAAGATCAAACACCTGTGCATCGTTGAGAGGAATCTTGCTGAAATCGAGTGCCTGTGCTGCGGGTCTCGATGCATTGATGGCGTTGACCGTCCAGTCAATGATTGTGAGGGTTTTAAGCCCCAGGAAGTCGAACTTCACGAGACCAGCACGTTCAACATCATCCTTATCGTATTGAGACACTAAACTTCCGCCCAAGGTCTCCGTATAAAGCGGTACGAACTCCGTAAGCGTGCTGGGCGCTATAACGACGCCTCCGGCATGGCGACCCACATTGCGGACAATGCCTTCTAACTTATAGGCCATATCCATGATCTCAGAGGCTTCGTCGCTGGTGTCCACGAATTCTTCCAATTCACGACTGTCTTGCATTGCCTTAGTGAGTGTCATCCCCACCTCGAAGGGGATCAGTTTGGATAATTTGTCGGCCAGTCCATACGGTTTGCCTTGGACACGTGCCACATCACGAACCACGGCTTTAGCGGCCATGGTTCCAAACGTGATGATCTGACTGACCGCTTCTTCGCCGTACAGCTCACTGACGTGTTGAATCACGCGATCGCGCCCATCCATACAGAAGTCCACATCAAAATCTGGCATGGAGACCCGCTCGGGGTTCAAGAAACGCTCAAACAGCAGGTCGTACTCGATAGGGTCTAGGTCCGTAATTCCGAGACTGTATGCCACGAGTGAGCCTGAACCCGAACCCCGGCCTGGCCCTACTGGAATCTGCTCATGCTTGGCCCATGCAATAAATTCCATGACGATGAGAAAGTACCCGGCAAAGCCCATCTCATTGATTACATCTAACTCATAGCGGTGCCTCTCATAATATTCGCCATGGCGTGATTCAGGGATCTCCAATTCTTTAAAGCGGCCTTTTAAGCCTTTGGCAGACATGTCCTCCAGATAACCCGCAAGCGTGGTATCCGCCGGTATTGAATAGTCGGGAAGGTGATAGGTACCGAGTTCAACCCGCACATTACAGCGCTTTGCAACTTCGAGCGTATTCTTCAGTGCACTCGGAATGTCTGCGAATTGTTCAGCCATTTCATCAGGCGTCTTCAGATACTGTGACTCGCTGTAGAGCCGCTCTCGCCGGGGGTCGTCAAGCCGCCGCCCATCGTGTATGCAAACGCGTGTTTCATGTGCTTCGAAATCGTCTGCCTCGGCGAAAACCACATCATTCGTCGCGACGATGGCGATCTTTAAGGTCTGGGCCAAATCGATGAGTTGTCGCAGCATCTGATCTTCGCCAGCACGCCCAGTCCGACTGACTTCAAGATAGTATCGGTCGCCAAACACTGCCTGCCATCGGCCAGCACGACGACGTAAGCCCTCCTCATCTTGTTGTTCGCACAGGGACCAAAGGTGTCCTTTGACTCCACCCGACAGAACAAGCAGATCTTCACTGTGCGCGAACACCACATCGTCATAAAGGGTCGCTCGCTCGTCTGTGTTGGTATAACTCAGAGAATTCAGACGACGGAGATTGGCATATCCCTCATTTGACGCTGCCAATACCACGATCCTCTCTGCGACGCTCTTATCCTTACCCGCTTCGCGCACGTGCAGCTCACATCCTAAAATGGGCTTAACCCCTGCTGAAAGACAGGCCTCATAGAATTTAATGAGCGCAAAGAGGTTATCTATATCCGTAAGCGCAACAGCCGGCACACCCGCTTCGGCGGTGCGTGACACCAGATCCTTAACCTTCAGGATGCCATCTGCCAGTGAGAATTCGCTGTGCAAGTGCAGGTGTACGAACTCGCTCATGTTGGCGAAAGGTCCAATTGAGATTCATCCACCGATTCGCAGAGCGCCCTGACCGGTGCAAAACTACGACGATGCGCTGGTGTGGCACCCAGTTCCTTGAGCGCAGCCACATGTGCTCGGGTGGGGTAACCCTTATGCCGAGCAAATCCATATCCCGGATAGCAAGCGTCTAAGGCGATCATCTCAGCATCCCGCGCCTCCTTGGCCAAAATAGATGCAGCGCTGATTTGTGGTACACGCCCATCACCGTGCACAATGGCGACAACCGGATACCCCAGCGCAGGTTTCTTATTGCCGTCTACCAGCACCATGTCAGGGGTATAGCCCAGGTTTTCAACAGCACGCTGCATTGCCAGGTGACTGGCTCGCAAGACATTCATCTCATCGACCTCAGCAACTGTTGCCCGACCCAACTGCCAGGCAATGGACCATTTTTTAATTTCTGCTTCTAGCCCTGCACGCCGTTTTTGGGAAAGTCTTTTGGAATCTGCAAGCCCATCGATAGGGTGCGAGGGGTCGAGTATGACGGCGGCGGCATAGACGGGGCCTGCCAGAGGTCCGATACCTACTTCGTCCACGCCAGCCTGTAAGCCATTCGACCATGGCTCCATCGAAAACTCGAACAGGCTATCCGCTTCCCACACGCGTTAAGCGTAACACGGCTTGCGCACTGGTTACATCTGCTTGCCTGCGCAAGGTCGTATGCAATGCTTCATAGGGCGCGAAAAACCCTGATTCGGTGCGTGATCTTGCCAGTTCGGTTTGCAGCGCCGCCGCAAGATTTTCCGGACTCCCCTCATATTGCAACAGTTCCGGCACCAGCATACGGTTGGAAAGGATATTCGGCAGCGCCACATAGGGTGAACGCAGCAGTCTCTTTGCCAGCTGATAACTCCACTTTCCCATTCGATAGCTGATGACCATGGGCCGATGCATGAGCATGGCCTCAAGCGTACTGGTGCCGGATTTGATCAGGCCAATATCACAGGCCGCGAGAACACGCCTTGTGTCTTGATCGACAACAGTCACCGATAGCCAGGGATACGAACGTAACTCGGACTCGATCATGTCACGCAGGTCCGGTTTGGCACAGGGTATGACCAAGTGCACATCCGCAATCTCTTTACAAAGGATCGTCGCTGTCTGAAGAAAAATCGGCAACATGAGTGTCAGTTCACCACGACGCGAACCCGGAAGCACTGCAATGACCGTCCAAGACTCACTCATACCAAGGATTTTTCGCGCCTCAGTACGTGCAGCAGCAGAACCTGCATGGGGAGAGATTTCGTCAGCCAGGGGATGGCCAACATATACCGCTTTAACATTTGTATTTTCATAGAATTGCGGCTCAAACGGAAAAAGGCACAGAATCGCATCTGCCACCTTTGCAACACGCCGCGTCCTGCCGCGTCGCCAGGCATAGACTGAAGGAGATACATAGTGCACGGTTTGAACGCCCTTCTTTTTAAGGCGGCCTTCAAGTAGAAAATTAAACACGTTGAAATCAACACCAACAAATACATCGAGTTCATGGGCGATCAGTTGATCACCAATGTCTTTAAATAACCTGATGAGCGCCGGCAGTTTCAAAATCGGATCGCGAAAGCCATTCACAGAAAGCACATCGAGTGTATACAGGCACTTGAGCCCTTGCTCACACATGCGCGTTCCACCCACCCCGACAAATTCTATGACACAGTCTTTGGGTGCTTCGGCGCGCAGAGCCGCCATCAAACCAGCGGCCAGGTTGTCACCGGAGGCTTCACCAGCAACAAAACCAATCTTGAGCTTCTCAGTCACTGCCCGAGCCGCGACCGCGAATAATTCCCCACTCGGACTTTTCTATAGATTGTGCATACACATCGACTTCAGGATATTCGGCACGTAAAGTCGCGAGTTCGGCAAGTGCATCAGCCACCGTCAGCCCCTGCCTGTATACAGTTTTGTACGCCTGCTTGATCGCTCCGATGCTTGCCTCGGAGAAGTCACGGCGCTTCATGCCCTCGAGGTTCAATCCGGCCGCATAAGCCGGGTTACCCGTCACCGTCATATAAGCAGGAACATCTTTCACCACAAGACTCATTGCAGCGATATGCGAGAAAGTACCCACTGCACGAAACTGCGGGATACCACAGTAACCACCAAAATTTGCGTAGTCACCCACCGTTACATGCCCTGCAATAGAAGCATTGTTGGCCATAATGACATGATCCCCAACGATGCAGTCATGTCCCACATGCACATAGGCCATCAACAGACAATCTTTGCCGACGACTGTCTTGCCAACCCCTCCTCTGACCATGCCACGATGAATCGTGACACCTTCGCGAATGATGGTTCGTTCGCCAATCTCAAGGGTGGATGCTTCCCCATCATAGGCAAGCGCGGGTGTATCTTCCCCAACCGTCGCAAACTGAAAGATCTTTACCCTAGACCCGATGACGCTGGGGCCCTTCAGGACAACATGAGAAGCGATTTCTACGTGATCACCAATCTCGACACCAGGTCCGATGATCGACCATGGCCCGATAGAAACATTTTTACCAAGCTTGGCGCCCGGGTCGATGATCGCGCGACCATCAATCACGATTCCTGCCCCACCACGGAAAGCACAGCAGAGCAGGCCAGTTCGCCTTCTACATACGCACTTGCATCGAATTTCATCATCATGCGACGGCTTGCCAGGATGGTACTCTCCATGTCGAGCCGGTCTCCCGGCACCACTGGACGCCGGAACCTGGCTTTGTCCACCGCGCCAAAAAGGTAGTTCATACCGTCTGAGGGCCGCCTGCCGATCGTCTCGAAAGCCAATACCCCGGACAGTTGCGCCATCGCTTCAAGAATGAGCACACCGGGGAAAATAGGCTGGCCAGGGAAATGGCCGTTAAAAATCTCCTCATTAACCGTGATATTTTTGTATCCCTTTATCGACTCGCCCACTTCCATATCGGTCACTCTGTCGACGAGTAAAATCGGATATCGATGCGGAAGAAAATCAAAAAGCTCGTCTACTTTGATTGGCAAAGTAACGCTCGGACTAGGTTTGTTTGTATCGACCATGCATCAATCTGCCTTAACGCTGTTTCTTTTCAAGCCTACGCACACGTTTAAACAAGTCATCCAACGCGCTGAAACGCAACGCATTTCGACGCCATTTGTTGTGTTCGTGAAAAAGGATGGAACCGGAGTATACCCCAGGTGTATCCACGGATTGAGATATCGTGGTGTTGGAGCTGACTATGACCCCATCGCAGATATCGATGGGGTGATCGCCACCAATACCCGCTCGCCCTGCAAAAACACAGTGTTTGCCAACCGTTGAACTTCCAGCGATCGCAACAACACCGCAAAGAAGGGTATGTGCCCCTATTCTACAGTTGTGACCTATCTGTACGAGGTTATCGATCTGAACACCGTCTTCAATAACCGTATCCTCGATCGCACCGCAATCGATGCATGTATTTGCCCCGATCGAGACATCCGAGCCTATGCGCACGCCTGCGAGTTGGGCGATGGCCTGCCATTTACCCTCGTTGTCCGCAGTGAACCCAAAGCCATCCGCTCCAATCACGGCGCCACTGTGTATCGTGCATCGTTCGCCAATGGTCACGTTACCGTACAGCGTCACATTTGCTCTGATCTCGGTATCGGCACCGATATGACAATCTTCACCAATCGCACTGTTCGAGTAGACAACAACATTAGCGGCAATGTCTGTACGAGCACCAACCACAACATTGGCGGCAATGTGTGCAGTCGGGTGCACCTGCGCCGTCGGATGAATCACCGCCCTTTTGTCTACACCAGGGTCCGCGTCTCGTGCGACCTTGAACATCTGGGATACCCGAGCAAAGGTGAGGTAGGGGTTGTCCACAACAAGTGCGGCCGAAGGACACGCATGCACATCGTCAGCTTTTACGATCACAGCACTCGCTTGTGTTGTTGCCAGCAAAGGCTTATAGCTGGGACTGGATAGATGACTGATCTGACCGGCACGCGCACTGGCCAGACTGCCGAGACCATCTATCACCGTCTCAGCATCACCGACGATTGCACCACCCGCCGTTTCCGCTATTTCTCCGAGGGTATGATTTACACTCATGGGCTTAGTGCGTCCATCGGCTCACGCAGAACGCGTTTAACTCATCCTCAATCGTCGCTTTGTTCGTTCATCCGCTCCGTGACTTTCTTGGTGATGTCGTTGATGGGATTAGCATAGACGAGCGCATTTGGCGTTATGATCATGTCGTAGCCCTCAACTTGGATCAGATCGTTTCGTACTTTTTCAAACTTAGGCGCCAAGGCCACCAGAATCTCCTGCTGCTTCTTTTGCACCGCTTTTTGCAATTTCTGAGATTCAAACTGCAGTTCTATTTCAAGATCTTCTAGATCACTCTGTATTTCCTGCTTCTCAGCATTGGAAAGTATTTCGCCGTCCTTTTGTATTCTCTGAATCAGCGCCTGGCGCTGCTCCGCCATCTCCTTCACCTCTTCCTGCTCAGGTTCCATTTCTTTCCCTGCAGCTTCAATCAGCACCTTCGCTTCCTCAGTCGCCAGGATAGCGCGTACGGTATCAAGGACGACGATCTTCATTTCTGCATGCGCTGCGCTGGCAATACAGAGAGTCGCCATTAAAACAGCTATTTTCTTCAACATGTGTACCCCTACGTCGTTAGACTCATTATTTCCTGGTTGATGAGACGTCATGATGTCTCTCACTTTTTCGATACCTCAAAAAGCGCGCATTCTACCCTAGAATGTCCGGCCAAGCTCAAATTGAAACCTTTCCTCTTCGTCAAAGCCCTGGGTCTGAAATGGCTTGGCAACGCTAAAGCTCATCGGACCCATACCCGTCAGCCAGGTCACACCAACGCCGACAGAATAACGCAGATCATCTACGCTGAAATCAAAGCAGTTCGTTGCCACCGAGGGACACTGAGTTTGAAAGACGTTACCCACGTCCAGAAAAAAAGCCGGGCGGAATTGTCGATTGTCCTCCACAAGCGGGAACGGGAAGATCACCTCAGCACTGGCTTCGACCATCATATTGCCGCCAAAGGGGTCGCCTCGCCGGTCAAAGTAACCAGCAAATTCCTCGGGCGGCGTTGTCCTGGGTCCCAGGGTCGAGTTTTCGAACCCTCGAATTGAGCCAAAGCCACCGGCGAAAAAGTGCTCGTAAAAAGGCAGGCGGTCTGTATTGCCATAGCCATCTCCGTAACCCAATTCAGTACGCAAACGTAAGGTCCAGGTACGCGTAATCGGAAAGTATCGTTCCGCCGCATAAGTCACCTTGAAGAATTGCAGATCACTACCTGGCGCTGCAACCTCCAGAGCCAGCGCCTGAGAAGCGCCACGGTCGGGGAAAAGGCCTCTGTTGAGGGTGGAGCTCTGCCACGACAAGTTGAACTTGAAATTGACCGATTCTTCACCATTTGAAGCGATAAAATCTGATATTTCCTGGGCTGCGAATGCACCTTCGGTTATATCGGTCCAATCAACAAGCACCCCGAAGTTAATCCGTTGCGTCTCAGTGATCGGCAACCCAAAATTAACACCCATTCCGGCAGAATCGGTTGCGTAGCGGGCAATGTTGCGCTCATCAAAATCCAACCTGCGGGCGAAAACGTTAAAGCCACGGCTCACACCGTCCAGCGTGAAGTAGGGATCAAAAAAATTAAAGTTGGCAGATTTCTGAAAACGTGAAGCGCTCACGCCAACGCCGAGACTGTTGCCACTGCCTGCCACATTCGTCTGTGAATAGTTCCCTCCAAGGATCAAGCCATAACCCTGCGAGTAACCCAGCGTTGCCGAGATACTACCGGAGGGCTGCTCTTCAACGGTGAAGTTCACATCGATCTGGTCGTCGGTTCCAGGCACCTGTGGGGTTTCAACATCCACACCCTTGAAATAACCCAGTCGCTCAAGACGCACCTTCGACATATCGATTTGCGCTGTCGATGCCCAGCCACCTTCCATTTGACGTAATTCCCGGCGCATGACCTCATCCTGGGTAAGATCATTTCCGCTAAAGTCCACGCGACGCACATAGGCTCTCTTACCGGAATTAACAAAAAACTCAACGTCGACTTTGCCACCTTCCTTGATTTTCGGTACGCCACTGGCTGTCGCGAACGCGAATCCTGAGTTGCCCAGCGCCGTCGTCATCCGATCTTCGGTCGCTGTGATCCGTGCCTGGTTAAATATCTGCCCCTCTTCTACCAGTAAAAGCGCGTTCAATTCCTCCGCTTTGACGTCCCCTAACTCACCCACCAGATTAACCTCATCCACCGAATAGACATCACCTTCGGCCAGGCCAATGGTGATGTAGACGTGACGGCGGTCCGGCGTAATGCTCACCTGAGTCGTGTAAATGTCGAAGTCTGCATAGCCTCGATCTTTGTAGTGAGCCTCAAGCGATTCAAGGTCGCCACTCAGTTTTTCTCGAGAATACTTATCATCGTTTCTATAAAAGGAAAGAAGACTCGGTTGCTTTAACTCAAAGTCTTCCAGCAGATCCTTTTCTTTAAATGCCTGCGTACCCACGATATTAAGATGGCGGATACCGGAATTTTCACCTTCCTCAATGACGATTCTTAGTTCAACTCGATTTCTTGGCAGTTCTTCGATTTCTGTTTCGATTGAAGCACCATAACGACCCTGCGAGACATACTGTCGTTCCAGCTCAAGGCCGACTCTTTCCAGAGTTGCCTGTTTGAATATCTCTCCTTCTCGCAGGCCCTGCTCACTCAAACCTTCAAGCAGCGCCTCTGTTTTGATCGCCTTGTTACCTTCTAACTCGATCGATTCGATCGCTGGCCGTTCTTCGACCGTAACAATCAAAACACCATCATCCCTGGCAATGCGGATGTCCCTGAAAAATCCGGACGCGAACAAAGCACGCATGACCTGTCGCACACCCAGTTGGTCAAGTGCATCACCCACACCAACCGGAATCAGGTTAAAAACGGTACCGGCCGATACCCGTTGTAAGCCCTGAAGTCTTACATCGGTTATTCTGAAAGACGGCGCTTGCGGTGAGGCTTCCTCAGCCGTGCTCTGCTTTGCCACAAACGGCACCGCCAACAGACACACCAGGATAAGGACATTCAATAAATAATTTCGCATATAGCGCAATATTCCTAAATCAAACAGACCCATGACCTAAAACAGACGCAGGACGTCGTTGTAGGTGGTGAGTATGAACAAGCCACCGATAAACATCACGCCAATTTGGATGCCTAACATCTGTACACGTTCCGGCACCGGCTCACCTCTAATCCATTCCACACCGGAAAGAACCACATGGCCCCCGTCGAGAATGGGTATAGGCAGAAGATTCAGAACACCCAGAGAGATACTCAGGAATGCCAAGATAGCAAAGAACTGCTGCCAACCATACTGCACAGACTCTCCTGCTACCTGAGCTATGCTGAGCGGACCGTTGAGATTTTTCACCGACACATCACCAATGATCATCTTCTTAACGATCATAAGCGTAAGCCCGGTTTTCTCTATGGTCTCAGACACTCCCTCGGGAAGCGCAGCCCATATACTCTTATTCACAAAATGCTGGGCCGCACCAACACCCAGGTATCCGATACTTTGGCCCTCGCGATCGATCTGCCGGGGATAAGCCACCGTATGTTGCCTGACACCCTGGCGGAAATATTCAACCTGCATGGCGCCGTTTGAGACCGCAACGGCTGCGACCAATTCATCCCAGGTCGATACGGCCTCATCGCCTGCTTTAACGACCCAATCACCTACCTTTAACCCAGCCGCTTCAGCCGGGCTATCGGGAACAATCTGACCGATGACACTGAGCCGCCGAGGCTCGATACCAAGGGCCTGGAGCACGTCGGGCTCGACGGCATTTTCGAGCCAGGACGAAATGGCTACCTGCACATGGCGCGATTCGCCACTCGCTAAGTCGCGATAACCAAACTGGACGTTACCCGATTCTCCCAAGCGCCTGGTTAAAGCAAACACGATATCCTGCCAGCTCGATACCGACGCCCCATCAACAGACGTAAATTCAGCGGGCGCCACCAAACCCGCTCGGGCAATTGCAGACTCACCCATCGGCACATTCACCATTGGTGCCGGCACGTATTTACCCGCGACAGCTAAAATCGCAAACACGAAGACCGACAAAATCAAATTTGCTACGGGTCCACCGAGTGCAATGGCAATTCTCCATTTAGGGTGCAAATCCATATAAGCAACAGTGTCTTCGCGCTTCTGCGCTGCCTGATCCGGATCACGATCATCCAGCATCCGCACGTACCCACCCAACGGAATAACCGCCAGAGCAAACTCGGTTCCACGCCGATCCACACGTCGCCACAACGGACGCCCAAAGCCGACGGAAAATTTGAGAATCTGCACACCGGAAAATCGCGCAACCAGATAATGGCCAAACTCATGGAAGGTCACTATCACGCCCAACAAAACAAGAAATGCAATGGGGTAGCTCAGAATTTCAGTCATCGCCTATTACCGCCTCCACATTCGCCTTCTTGCGGTCTTAAAGAGCAGTCCAAAAAACCCACCACCCCAGCTTTAAAATGCTGCCATTCTAGCTCATTCACGGTCGATCCCAAGGCCGATCTTGATATAACCACATAATGTCCCATTAAAATGAACCAGGCCTGAATTGATCCAGAAAAACTGCGCTCACCGGGAGAACGATCAGGATCGAGTCTATCCTGTCCAGGATCCCTCCATGTCCCGGCAACAAAGAACCGGAATCTTTCGTTCCGGTTTGTCTTTTAACAAAACTCTCAAAAAGGTCGCCCAAAACCGAAAGGGCGATCAGAAGCAGAGTGATTGCAAACCACCATGCACCTTGCCAAATCCATGCGCCAATGCCGCACACTGAGCCTGCCAACAGCATCCCGCCCATAACCCCTTCCCAGGTCTTTCCCGGACTGATGCCTGGGGCGAGTTTGTGCGTGCCGAAGGCTTTACCCGCAAAGTAAGCGCCAATATCTGCACCCCACGCAATTCCGAATATCCACATTATCCACCAGTGACCATCGGGTCTGCTATGAATCAGGCAGATCGCAAGCCAGGCAGACCAGCCGAGCATTAAGCCTGTCAGTGCCAGTACCGTTAAGGTTCTGAATGGGTTGAAACCCCGCCGATACAAAAATAGGGTAGCCACCGCCACCATCCAGCAGGCCAACCCCACAGTCAATAAGCCCATGTGAATAGCAGGGGTGAGGTATATCCCAACGCACCCAAGTATGAAGATGGCCAGAAAATACAGTTTATAACGCGTAAATTTGGCTCCGAGCAATCCTGCCCACTCGTACATAGCCGCAGATATAATCCCGCCAAATACCAGAGCAAAAACAGGATAACTGAGAAAAAAAACGCCACCGATAGCAATCGGAGCAAGCACCAGCGCCGTCAGAATACGCCTTTTCAGCACCCTATCCACGGTTTCCAAATCTTCTTGCCCGATTCGAAAATTCCCCAATCGCTTGATCTAGCGCTTTCGCGTCAAAATCCGGCCAGAGCGTCTCCGTGAAATAAAGTTCCGTATAGGCAAGATCCCAGAGTAGAAAATTACTCACGCGAACCTCCCCGCCCGTACGAATTAATAAATCGGGGTCCGGTAGACCCGCAAGCGAAAGTCCCGCCGAAAAGTCCGATTCGTCAATGTCTTCCACCGATAAGGCACCCATCGCGACTTTCTCTGCGAGCTGCTTTGCCGCCTGCACTATGTCCCAGCGACCACCAAAGTTGACAGCAACCGAAAGATTCAATGCCGTGTTATCGGACGTCAAAGACTCGCACTGTGCCATCTTTGCCTGCAGATCCGGTGCGAGCCGCGTTCGATCACCAATGACTCGGATGCGTACTCCACGCTGATTCAGCTCATCAATGTCGTTTTCAAGGACATGACGCATCAGATCCATCAGCAGGGAGACTTCCTTCCTCGGACGCCCCCAGTTTTCGGTGCTAAAAGCAAAAAGAGTCAGGTTTTTTACCCCGGCATCTGCACAGGCTTCCGCGATCTCCCGCAGACGTCGTGCGCCTGCGCGATGACCTGCGGCGCCCGGTATATGCCTGCGTTGAGCCCAGCGATGATTACCATCCATGATGATGCCAACATGCATCGGGATCGCCGCAGAATCTTTCTTGATAACATCTGCCGGTTGAGACCGAGGCATGTCTTTTCTCAAATCTCTAAGAGGTCCGATTCTTTGCCGGCGAGGGCTGCATCAACCTCGGCAACACGCGCGTCCGTAAATTTCTGAACACGCTCTTCGGCTTTGTGCGCTTCATCCGCAGTGGCCTCTTTTTCCTTTACAAGTTCACGAACGTCAGATATTGCCTCACGCCGGATATTTCGAATCGCAATTCGCCCGTTCTCTGCCTCATGCTTGGCCTGACGGGCCAGGTCACGTCTGTTCTCTTCGGTTAGTGGTGGCAGGGGCACGCGGATTACATCGCCTGTCGATATCGGTGTGATGCCGATATCACTCTTAAGGATCGCTTTTTCGATTTCTGGAATAAGTGGTTTCTCCCAGGGCGAGACGGCCAATGTTCTGCCATCCTCGACGCTAATAGACGCCACCTGATTGAGCGGTGTATTGGAGCCATAGTATTCAATCGAAATACTGTCCAGCAAGGATGGATTTGCCCGTCCGGTGCGAATACGGGCAAATGCCAGTTGCATAGATTCCAGCGATTTACCCATCCGTTCGTTTGCGTCATCTAAAATTTCGTCAATCACCGCTACCCCCTCTCATCACGTGCCTTTCTATCTCAACCGGCGACCTTCGTTCCGACCATTTCACCAGCCACTATGCGGCGCATTGCACCAGCCTCTTTCAAATCAAACACAATCAGAGGCAGCGATTGCTCTTTCGCAAGCACGATCGCAGTAAGGTCCATGACCCTCAGTTCTCGACGAAGCACTTCATCATAGGTAATTTTCTCGAACCGCTTCGCATCGTCGTTCGTGCGCGGATCGCTATCATACACCCCATCCACGTTTGTGGCTTTCAGGACTGCATCTACACCAAGCTCCGCACCACGTAAACAAGCCGCCGTGTCAGTCGTAAAGAAGGGATTACCCGTGCCTCCCGTCAAAATCGCAACCCCTGCGTGGTTGAGGACTTCACTGGCACGATCGCGGTGGTAGGCCGAAACGACTCCGTCGATGGCCGTAGCAGAAAAAACTTCGGCCATCACGCCGTCCCGTTGTAGTACATCAGCCAGCGCCAGCCCGTTCATGGTGGTCGCAAGCATGCCCAGACGATCCCCGTTCACCCGATCCATACCATCCGCTGCCAGCGTTTCACCCCGGAACAGATTCCCGCCACCCAGGACAATCGCAATCTGCACGCCGTCATCGAGCAGACTACGAATCTCTTCGCTGATGAAATGTAAAACGCTCGGCTCAATCCCGAAACCAACATCACCAGCCAGAGCCTCGCCGGACAGCTTCAATAAGAATCTGCGCACCTGATTCAATACCTTATTTCTATCAATCCGTATGCTCGTCAGCAGATCTAATCATATATTCGCCAGTTGACCACGCTTGGGTGATTTGACTCATCGATGGGTCTTTTCGTTACCTTACGCACTGTCATTCAGCTGGGCTGCAACTTCTGCAGCAAAATCCTCTTCGGCGACTTCAATCCCCTCACCTACTTCATAACGAACAAATCGTTCGACCTCTACACTTGCAGAATCAGCCAACGCGCCCACTTTCTGACTGGGATCTTTGACAAATGGTTGGTCCACAAGGCTGACCTCAGCGAGATATTTACGTACACGCCCTTCAACCATCTTTTCGACAATTTCAGCGGGCTTGCCGCTGTCGAGCGCTTGGGTGGTATATATCTCCCGCTCTTTGGCAAGCACATCTTCAGACACCTCATCGCTATGCACGACCAGAGGGTTGATGGCCGTGACATGCATTGCAATGTCACGACCCAGTTCATTGTTCTGACCACTCAGAATGACAAGCGATGCCTTGCGATTGTCTCCGTGCAGATAAGCGGATATGCCGCCCGCATCGGAGGTTAGAAGGATGCCGCGACGAACACTGATGTTCTCTCCGATCTCCTGGACAAGGGTTTCCCGTTCCGCATCGAGCCCTGCTTCCAACACCGTCGATATATCCCCATTTTCTGCATCAAAGACAAGATCCGCCGTTTTTTGTACAAAGGCGATGAACTTTTCATTCTTGGCGGCGAAGTCCGTTTCTATATTTACCTCTACCATCGCTGCGCGTTGTCGATCCTCCGACACTTTCAGCCCAAGCAGGCCATTGGCAGCAATACGTCCGGCCTTTTTAGCTGCCTTAAGCGCACTCTTTTTGCGCAATTCTTCAATGGCTTGTTCGAGGTCACCCCCTGTTTCTTCAAGCGCACGTTTACAGTCCATCATGCCCAGACCGGTCCGCTCGCGCAGCTCTTTGACCATAGAGGCAGTTATCGCCATGATTTTTCCTTTAAATAAATATTATAAATCATTGTATTTATTGATATTTTAAAAATAGAAACGGCCTTGACCGCACTAACTAGCTCACGAGTCAGTTTCGGCTGTATCGCCTTCGACATCGGCCTGTCCTTTGCTGGCAGCTTCTTCCTCGTGACTGTTTTCTTCCGTCGCTGATTCTTCCGCAGTTGCTTTTTCCGGATCCACTTCTTCAGTCGGCGCCTCAACTGCAGATGCTCCGGTATCTAACTCCGCCGGTTCTTCTGTCGGTTCTTCCACTGCGCCGGACGACAGCTCTTCCGCCTCAGGCGGGGTCTGCTCCTCTTGTTCTGCAAACGCCTGGTCTACCGACGCCAATACACCCTCTGATATCTCAGTGACCGGAGCCATCGTCTGTGCGTCATCCGCAGAAACCTCGACGAACTCATCTTCACTGACATTCAGAGAGGCTTCACTTTGCCCCTGCGCGATCGCATCGGCTACCGCAGTCACATAGAGCCGAATAGCACGGATTGCATCGTCATTGCCCGGTATCACAAAATCGACTCCATCGGGGTCGCTGTTCGTATCAACCACCCCAAATACAGGAATACCCAGCTTATTCGCTTCACTGACTGCAATATTTTCGTGCTGGACATCGACCACAAAGATTGCATCCGGCAATCCGCCCATATCCTTAATCCCGCCCAGGCTTCGATCGAGCTTTTCTTTCATGCGGCCTTTCTGCAGCGCTTCTTTCTTGGGCAGCATTTCGAAGGTTCCATCTTCCGCCTGCTTTTCCAGGTCCTGCAAGCGTCGGATCGACTGTCGGATTGTCTTGTAGTTAGTCAACATACCGCCCAGCCAGCGCTGATCAACATACGGCATACTTACCCGGCTCGCCTGCTCAGCAATGACTTTAGCCGCCGCCCGCTTGGTGCCCACAAAAAGGATTTTGTTTCCCTTTCTCGCCAGCTTTTGAATTTCGCTTAAAGATTCGTTGAACGCAGGCAGCGTCGCTTCGAGGTTGACAATGTGGATCTTATTTCGCGCGCCATAGATATAAGGCGCCATCTTCGGATTCCAGAATCTGGTCTGGTGGCCAAAATGCACGCCCGCGGCGAGCATATCCCGCATGGATACAGTCATATTAATCTCCGGGTTAGTTCAAAACGTATTTTTGTTGTTCGAACCCTGTTCGGGCACCCGCAAACAATCTTTAGAAATACGTCGATTTATCAATTTTTCAGGCCAAAAGCGGAGCATTTCGTCTCAACTCAATTTTGCAGCCTGATTTTTAGATTGGCTACTATACCCGCACACTTACCAAAACGATGAGCACCACGAGTCGCAATACAATCCATCTTTACTTTCGGCATTGCTCGAAAGCGGTGCGCTTTATAACATAATCAATTCATTCGCAAAACGAGTTTATCACGATGGTCGCGATGGCATCCTGCCAAGCCGATGTAGAAGGCATGCGCGTTGCGGGCTTGGCCGCAGCACAGGTCCTTGAGATGATTGAGAAACATGTCCAGGTGGGTACCACAACTGAGTCTTTGGACGAGATCTGCCACAATTATATTGTGAATGAACTTGACTGCATTCCTGCACCATTAAACTATGGCGGCGGCGGGGGTCAAATGCCTTTCCCCAAGTCTATCTGCACATCGGTTAACCATGTCGTATGCCACGGGATCCCCACGCCTGCCAAGAAACTAAAGCATGGCGATGTCCTCAACATCGACATTACCGTCATCAAAGAAGGCTATCATGGCGATACGAGCAAGATGTTTTCCGTGGGCGAACCGACCGTGCTGGCCAAGCGTTTGACCAAGGTGACTCAGGAGTGTCTATATCGGGGTATTGATGCTGTCCGCGCCGGGGCTCACCTTGGCGATATTGGTCACGCCATCCAGACACACGCAGAGGCCAACCGGTTCTCCGTGGTTCGTGAATTCTGCGGGCACGGGATCGGTCGTGTTTTTCACGATGCCCCACAAATTCTTCACTATGGTCAAAAAGGCACCGGGGAGAGACTAGAACCCGGCATGACGTTTACGATTGAACCCATGATCAACGCCGGGAAACGACACATTAAAATCCTGCCGGATATGTGGACGGTGGTCACCAAAGACCACAAGTTATCAGCTCAATGGGAGCATAGCCTTATGGTGACCGACGACGGCTGCGAAATATTTACTCTACGCCAAGAAGAGCGCTGACGCAGGATTCGTTTATCTCTACCCAGATCGATCTATCACACCGCAACGCTTTGGCAGAAGCACGTGCGCAAATTGCAACCCGCTTCTGGCGGCGTGAGCCTATAGAACAACTGATTATCGATTTGACTTTGTCTGTAGACCAAGTCGTCATTGCAATTTATGAACAAAACCTCGGCGGACTCAAGGACGTGGCCCTTTTTGCCGTTGGGGGATATGGGCGCCGTGAACTGCACCCAGGATCAGATATAGACCTTTTGATCGTCGCTTCTAAACCCCAGGCGCACCAGCCACGTATCGAGGGTTTTTTCCAGGCCATTTTTGATCTGAACCTGGAAGTTGGCCACGCGGTTCGAGATTTGCGCAGCTGTCGAGACGAATCGCGCCGGGACATCACTGTCGCAACGGCGATGTTCGAACGTCGTTTCATTACCGGTGACAACACATTAATCGACAAACTCGATAAGGTCATGTCCCGGCGCCGCATCTGGCCTATCAATCAGTATTTCCAGGCTAAGCTTGACGAGCAGGCGACCCGACATGCGCATTACGACAACGTCGAATACAACCTCGAACCCAATGTCAAAACCTCACCCGGCGGTCTGCGTGATGTCCACACCACGCTCTGGCTTTGCAGGCGGGAGTTTAAAACCACCGACCCGGACGAACTGCAGCGCCTGAACGTGATCACCGCACAAGAAAAAACTTGGCTCATAGACGGACAGCGCTTCATCTGGTGGGTTCGATTTGGACTACACCTGATCGCCGATCGAAAGGAAGATCGCCTGCAGTTTGCCTATCAACGAGAACTGGCTGAAAAGCTTGGGTTTGTCGATACTGATGCGCAACGTGGCGTCGAACGATTCATGCATCATTACTACAGGCATGTCCTCGCTCTGTCTGAAGTTAATGACATCGTCATTCAGTATTTTCGCGAAAACATTGTCTCGCGTATCCGACAGAAGCGTGCCCCGCTCAACGAACGATTTCAAATTGTCGACAGCTACGTCGAAGCCATCGATGATAATGTATTCCGTAGACATCCTTCCGCTATTCTCGAACTGTTTGTCATGATGGCAAACAGACGCGACCTGGCAGGCGTAAGGGCCCATACAATCCGCCTGATCAGGGATTCTCTGGATCTGATCGACGACGACTTTCGTCGCAATGAAGAACACACTCGTCTTTTTATCGACTTGCTGAAAGCGCCCTACACACTTGTCTCACAACTGACACGCATGCGCCGCTACGGCATCCTCGGACGCTACATCCCCGAATACGGCCGGGTGATCGGGCAGATGCAACACGACCTCTTCCACATATACACGGTCGATGCGCACACGATGATGGTGATCAGGAATATGCGACGCTTCCGTTATCGCTCTAGTGAACAGGCATTCCCCGTCGCATTTCACGCTGTACACACCCTACCGAAAGTCGAACTACTTTATATCGCGGGCCTGTATCACGATATCGGTAAAGGACGCGGCGGCGATCACTCCCTACTTGGGGCACAAGACGCGAGATCATTCTGCATCCGGCATGGACTCACAGAAGCAGATACAGAAATCGTTTGCTGGCTTGTTGAAAAACACCTGCTCATGTCAACAGTGTCGCAGCGTCAGGACATATACGATCCTGACGTCGTTCAGAACTTTGCGAAGGTCATAAAGTCAGAAATGCGACTCGACTATCTATATGCCCTGACAGTGGCCGACATCAACGCAACTAATCCCACCCTGTGGAACAGTTGGCGGGCCACACTATTAAGGCAGTTATACACAGAAACGCGACGAATACTACGCAGAGGGCTTGAATCAGCAGCCGACAAACAAGCAACGATCGCTGCCTACCAGGAACGTGCCATGGAGCGGCTCAATTCGAAAAAGCACAGCGTTGAAACTGAGGCGATATCAACGCTATGGGAACGGCTGGGCGATGAATTTTTTCTACGTCACACACCTCGCCAAATCGCAAAGATGACCTTGTCCATACTTGCCCACGAAAGCACCTCCACACCCTTTGTTGCGATCCAAGACACCCACGGAGATCTACCGGGAGAAGGTGCAACACAGATATACATCTACATCAAGGATCAACCTCAGCTGTTCGCAAGGACCGTCGTTGCACTCTCGCAGTTCGAGCTCTCCGTGCTCGATGCAACGATTAACACCGGCAGCGAGAACATGTGCTTCGACACCTATACAGTGCTCACACCCGAGGGTGGACGATTGCCACCCGATCGCGAGCACAGAGAGCGTCTGAAACATCATATAATTGATGCAGTAAGCTCAACCCAGTCTATCCGCAAGCCCGGACAAAGACGCCTGCGGCGGCAGTTGCGTGAACTGTCGCACCCGACAGAGGTCAAGCTCACACCCACTGGAGACAACGAAACCACCACAGTGACGATCATCGCGAACGATCGCCCGGGGTTACTGGCTGTTATCGGCGAAATGTTTATCGACCTGTCGCTGCAAGTGCGTTCAGCACGAATAGCAACGCTCGGTGAAAGAGTCGAAGACACGTTCCTGATTCAGAATCAGGAAGGCGAACCCATCGCAAAAGGAGAAGCAACATATACGCTACAGGAGACAGTGCGGCAACGTTTAGACACTGCGTTGCGTGCCTGATCGAACAGGAGGCTGAATGAACCCCCGTCTAGAGCACCTGCATCAATATCCATTCGAGCGATTGAACGCCTTGCTGAGCAAGGTCAAACCGAATCCTGAACTGGCAGAGATTCTATTGTCTCTCGGCGAACCCAAGCATGCGCCCCCAGGCTTTATTCTGGATTATTTAGCGGATCAGGGCGAGATGACCAGACATCTCTCTACCTACCCCGCAACCAAAGGGATCGAGCAACTACGAAATTCAATCAGCGCGTGGCTGGCACGACGCTTTGGTGTAACAGCTGATCCAGACACCCAGATCCTGCCCGTAAATGGCACTCGTGAGGCCCTGTTTTCAATCGCCCAAGCATGTCTGTCCGGCAATACAGAAAGCCTCGTGCTCACGCCCAACCCTTTCTACCAAATCTATGAAGGCGCAGCGATCCTCGGCGGAGCAAGACCTTTGTATATCAGCAACGACCCTTTGAATGATTACCAACAAAATTTTGAATCCATCGACATCACAACATGGCAGAAAACCGAATTGGTATACATTTGCTCACCTGGTAATCCAACTGGCCAGGTTATGTCACAGCAACAAATGATCCGCTTGATTGAGCTGAGCGAAACTTTTGACTTCATCATCGCTTCGGACGAGTGCTATAGCGAAATCTACTTTGATGACAAGGCCCCTCCCGGAAGTCTTCTGGCGGCGTGCAAGGCCATGGGCAATGACCTGTATAAAAACTGCATCATTTTTCACAGCCTGTCTAAACGGTCAAATCTGCCAGGCCTACGCAGTGGTTTCGTCGCCGGAGATGCAGAACTACTCAACACATATCTGCTGTACCGCACTTATCACGGCTGCGCAATGAGCGCACATCACCAGGTTGCTTCATGTCTTGCATGGGACGATGAAAAACACGTCGAAGAAAATCGTACCCTTTATCGCCAGAAGTTCGAGATCGTTGAAAAAATTCTCGCTCCGACTTTTGACATTAAAACGCCATCCGGGGGATTTTATCATTGGCTTCGGGTACCAGGCGACGATACGGTCTTTGCAGAGGATTTGATGCGTGAGATGCACGTCAAAGTCATTCCCGGGCAGTATCTGGCTCGCCATGATGGGCATACCAACCCTGGACAGTCCCATATACGCATCGCGTGGGTTTCTGAATTGGCCCATTGCAGTGAGGCGGCGCACCGACTCGTTGATTTCACCCGTCGGCGGTGAAATTGTTGCGCACAGGCCCTAGAATACGCGCTCATTTTCATCCCAGGCATTAAACATGTCCGACCTCTTCGCATTCGGCGTAGGTATCAGCCATACAGATTCCGCACGAAATCCGTTGGATTGTCTGTTTCCCAAGCCTTTATTCGCACCCAGCGAAGAGGTTTGTGCTGCCCTGGACACTATTCCCGAAGGTACATCGACCGCGACACCTGAACAAATCAGCGCCTTGATTGCCGCGACTGACATCGCGCCGAGCCAGATACTTGAAGCGGACATTCCACTCCAGGTGGTGAAACTTTCTACCGACGACCCCATTACTTCCACGCCCGAGGCATACCTTAAACTTCACTTGCTTTCACACAGATTAACGCTGCCTAACACTTTAAACCTGGACGGAATTTTCACCCATCTGCCCAATCTTGCCTGGACCACCCGTGGACCAATCAGCATAGACGACCTCCAGACGGCAATCCTGAATGCTCGCCTGAATGATGCTCATCTGGAAGTCATGAGCGTCGATAAGTTCCCCAAAATGGTCAACTACGTCATGCCAAGCGGTGTGCGTATTGCCGATGCCTCACGAATTCGTCTAGGCGCCTATCTAGGTGATGGCAGCACAGTCATGCACGAGGGTTTCGTCAATTTCAACGCCGGAGCGATCGGCCCTAACATGGTCGAAGGACGCATCTCCCAGGGCGTGACGATCGACGAAGGAACAGACCTGGGTGGCAGCTCGAGTACGATGGGGACCCTTTCCGGTGGCGGTGAAATCACAATCAGCCTTGGCAAAAACTGCCTGGTTGGCGCCAATGCAGGCACAGGCATTCCGCTGGGCGATCGTTGCACAATCGAGGCCGGTCTTTACATCACCGCAGGCACTGTTGTATCTGTGGTCGACGAACACGGCGAAGAGGTCAGAAAGGCAAAAGCCCGGGAACTTGCCGGCAATTCAGACATGCTGTTCATCCGTAACAGCCAAACCGGACAGGTGATATGCCGCACCAATCGCGGCGCGATCGAACTCAATCAGACCCTGCATGCCCACAACTGACACAACGCAGTCCGCTAGGGACCTGCAACAAAAAGTACTCAACCTGGCCTGCGAACTCATTCGCGCCAGGTCGATCACACCAGACGACGCGGGTTGCCAAACAATCCTATCTTCACACCTTCTAACACAGGGATTCAGCTGCGAGTCAGTCAATTCACACGACGTCACCAATCTCTGGGCTACGCGCACCTTCGGTTCAGGCACGGGTCCTCACCTCATCTTTGCAGGTCACACCGACGTAGTCCCTACCGGACCACTTGACCTGTGGAGCGGCGACCCTTTTGTCCCCAGAGTAGAAGACGGCCTCTTACGGGGGCGCGGCGCAGCCGATATGAAGAGCAGTCTGGCTGCAATGGTGGTTGCAACTGAAAACTTAGACACCAACCTCAACGGCACGTTGAGTTTCTTATTAACCAGTGACGAAGAGGGGCCTGCCGTACATGGCACTCGCCACGTGATCAATGTTTTGGAAAAACGGGGCATCGTGCCTGATTTCTGCATTATCGGTGAGCCGAGTTCGAGCAAAACTATCGGTGACACCGTGCGCTGCGGGAGGCGAGGATCCCTTAATGGACAGCTACTCATTTCCGGTGTCCAGGGACACGTTGCTTACCCAGAACACGCAGTCAATCCAATTCATTATGGACTGCAGGCACTCGCCGATCTCAGCAGTGAACAATGGGACGATGGTAATGACTTTTACCCACCCACGACATTCCAGATATCCAATTTAACCGCGGGCACCGGCGCCACAAACGTCGTGCCTGCGCAAGCTGAAATCCAGTTCAATTTCAGATTTAACACTGAGCAAACTGTCGAGTCTCTGGTGGAGCGTACACAACAGATCCTCGCACCGATCATGGATCGAGCTGAACTCGAGTGGTCGGTATCAGGGCTACCCTTTCTGACCAAAAAAGGCCGTCTGACCGCCATCGTCGAGGCGGCAATCAAAACGGTGACCGGCACCCACACGAAATTTTCAACTTCTGGTGGAACCTCAGATGGCCGTTTTATCTCTCATTGGAACCAAGCCGATTCAAATCGCGTCGAGGTCATCGAACTGGGCCCTTCAAACGCAACCATTCACAAAACAGACGAACGCATCGCCATAGGAGAGCTGGCGCCGCTTGCGCAGATGTACAGCAAAATCGTCGAGGGACTCCTCACCGTATGAAAAGATACCTGGCTGTCGGGTTCATCATCTTTCTCTTCGTCGTTATTGCGGCCATACCGGCTGGTATCGTTGCGCGGTCACTGGAAAACATCAAAGGTTTATCCCTTGTCGAACCACGCGGAACTCTATGGACCGGGCAAGCCCACCTCCTGATTCAGGGAAGGCGTATGGGGATCCTGAAGTGGGACCTCATACCAACATCGTTTTTTTCTCTTACGCCAACCGCTGTCTGGACTTTGCAGGATAAACGGTTGTCTCTCGAAGGTAATGTGTCAGGCATTGAGCCTGTAACCATAAGCGTCTCTGGAAACGTCGACATGGCGCTATTTGCACCGTTGCTTAAGCCCTATGACCTGATCGTGCCCGGCACGATTGCGGCCGAACAGGTGTCTATCACCTTCTTTCCCGGGACGCACCAATTCACCCAAACGGGCGGAAAAATACGCTGGTCTGGTGGACAGGTACATTACATTCTTTCCGGCCAACACGCTGATGCGATCCTTCCACCAATGGTTGCCGATTTAACCACAACCAACCGCCAGCCAATTGCGGACATCTATGCCGAAGGAGAACCAACTCAGCTCATGCGAGCAGAGATTACCGCCGAAGGCACAATCAAAATCGGAATCACGAAAATGTTCACCAAACTGCTAACCACACCATGGCCCGGCAGTGATCCGGATCACGCCATCGTTCTAGAGGTAGAAGAACAGATCCTCTAAAACCAGTAAATTACAGGCACAGTCTTTTTAAGTTTGTACTGCGTAAGCTGCCCCTTCATACTATTGAACACAAAAAATTGCGCACCGCAGACATCGCAGCATGAAGCCATATCCACCGAAAGGTCACTGGCAATCGTGGCGAAAAGAAAAGTCGTCACGACACGCGAGCGCAAAGAACAATGCGCAAGATGAAAAGACGTAAAGAGAAGGCGTAGAGGACACAAACTCAGTGGTAGGGATTATTCTGCAAAAGAGCGCCGAACCAGCCAAATGGCTGATCGTGATCGGTATTGCCTACACATTGGCAATGACGATCTGGATCTTCTTCTCCACCCCCACTGCTCCCCTGGCCACCCCAGTCAATGCCTTGACAGAAGATACTGGTCGCGCAGCCATCAACGCTAACTGGATCCTCAACAAAAATCTCTTCGGCAAAACCGGTGAAGCAAAACATACCAGCCAAGCAGCTCTGGAGGCTGCAGTGCAGACCCGGTTACCACTCGAATTGCAGAGCGTATTCGTCAGCCATGATCAGTCTCGTTCGTCCGCCATCATTGCCCAGCGTGGGAAATCTAGCCGCCTCTATCGGATCGGCGACACACTTCCCGGTAACGCCACGCTCGCAACCATCGCCCATGATCGAATCACTCTGCGGCGAGCAGGCGTTAGAGAATCCCTGCAGTTCCCACCACCTGAAAATCCCAAGGTCAACACCAAAGCAAACCGGTCGCAAAGCACCCGGGCGGAATCACCGGCTCGGGCACCTCGTAGGCAATCACCGACGTCGACGTCTAACACCGCCGATTCAGTCTCACAACTTAAGGAAATGTTTTCTGCTGACGCAGCCGGCACGTTGCAAAACCTGGGTATTGAACTCGCGGCAGAAGGTGGATACAAAGTAAAAGATATTTCGCAGATGCCCGCACTACGCCAAACAGGCCTGCAGAGTGGCGATATTATCTTATCGGTTAATGGAAAACCCACCGGGGATCTCCAAAAGGATCAGATGGAACTGGACAACATGCTCGCTCAAGGGACCGCTCGCATAGAAATTATGCGGGGTACCAGGCGCTTCTTTATCACCGCCTCGCTTCCAGGTCGACGGCAGTAGATCGCTGAGATGAGGCTTTCTCGCTACATCCTTACGATTTTCATCTTGCCATTTTGGCTACCTGTTGCTTTTGCAGAAGCGCAAACCTGGCGCATGACCGCAAAAGGTGCCGATATTCACGAATTCGTTGCCCAGGTCGCGGACATCACCGGCAAAACATTCGTTGTCGACCCACGTCTGAAAGGCAATGTCACCGTCATCTCGGAAATGCCCATGGACAAGGACGGCGTCTATGCGCTCTTTCTCAGTGTGCTGCGCCTGCACAATTTTACCGCAGTGCCTTCAGGCAACGTGGTTCGCATCCAACAGAGTGCAACTGGCAAACAGACACCAGGCACATCGGGGGACCTTGGCGTTATCGCACCTGAAGAACTCGTGACCCGTGTCATCGCCGCACAAAACGTTGATTCAGCCGAGTTAGTGAAAATTCTACGCCCACTCATTCCACAATACGGGCACATTGCCTCTGTTGCCGAACCCAACGTTGTCATCGTCAGCGATCATGCAGACAACATCGTCCGTCTGAAGAAGCTCATTGCAGATATCGATGTGTCAGATGAAGAAGACGTCATCATGCTCCCCTTAAAAGAAGCCTGGGTCAGTACGGTTGTGGCTATTCTCGAAAAAGTTGCACCGGAACAAATTGGACGCAATGCCAAAGGCCCGCAGCGGGTACAAATCATTGCAAATGAAAGAAACAACTCCCTCGTACTTCGTGGCAAACCACGACCCATAGCCGAGATCCTGAAGATCATCGACAAACTCGACCAGCCGGCAACCACAACGGATGCAACTCAGGTCATTATGCTGAACCACGCAGATGCGTCGGCAGTAGCAACGATATTAAGCGGAATTCTCTCAGCGCAGCCAAAGGGAGAGGGTGACTCGCAGCAGCAATCAAGCATACAGGCAGACGAATCTCTAAATGCAATTGTTGCTCGAGCAGACCCCGGTGCTATGTCCGAGATTCTGCAGGTTATTCAAAAGCTCGACAAACGCAAGGCCCAGGTCCTAATCGAAGCCGCCATTGTCGAGGTCACCATCGATGACAGTTCGTCACTTGGCATTGAGCTTGCGGGCGCCGACGCGCGCGGAGAGTCTGTACCATTTGTCACCACCTCACTCGAAGGGGTTATCTCGGGTCTCTTCTCAAATCTGGTCACTGACGATGGACAAAGCGTAGATGTCCTGGCAGGCCTCGCCAGCGTATCCACGCCTACATTGGCGGCAGCGAAAATCGATGCGGACGCAATTTCTTTCGGTGCCGTTGTCAGTGCTCTGGCAACCCACGCAAATGCAAACCTGCTTTCTACACCCAGCATCCTTACGCTTGACAATGAGGAAGCCCACATACTGGTCGGGCGCGAGGTACCGTTTCGAACCGGTTCTTTTACCACGACAGGTGACGGCACCAGCAACCCCTTTACGACGGTTCAGCGCGAAGATGTCGGCGTTGAGCTAACTGTCACACCCCATGTCCACGATACGTCATCCGTACGGTTAGAAGTCGCACAACAGATAACCAACGTCTTAAACACACCCGTTGGCGGGACTGGTTTTGCCGATATCATGACGTCCAAACGGACCATCGAAACCACTATTCTCGCCGAAGACCAGCAAACCATCGTCCTTGGCGGCTTGATTCAGGACGACGTCAACGAATCAAATTCCAAGGTTCCACTTCTGGGTGACATTCCAATTCTGGGCAACCTCTTCAAAAGTCGCTCCACAACCAAAGCAAAAACAAACCTGCTTGTGTTTTTGCGACCAACCGTGATTCGTGCAAAAGAGCAGGCAGCCGAGATCACACGAGAGAAGTACAATGCAATATGGGAAGTAGAAATTAACAGTACAAACCATGATCAAATGGACTCGCTGTTTTCCGGTGAAAGCCCCCAACGGTGATCCACATACCCCGGGTGAACCCGGGGAATGAAACGTCTTTTTTACAAGCTGAATCGAGCTTTCATACGATTGGTTGCAAAACCGTCCGCCAGCGGCACGCTTATCCAGATTCAGGGGCGGCAACAAGTTTACGTGATCCATCACCGGTCTTTGACCGACCTGATCGTACTTGACCTTGTCGCAGAGCAACACGATCTCCCCTCCCCACTCGAGCCGATCACTGACATCGGTGTCGATGAACGCAGCCGCTTCTTACCCCTCATGCGGGCAGCATCAGGGCGCATCACCATGCAAACGATGTCGGCACGTCTTTCCCGCCTCATGATTACACCGGATAAATTCAAGGCGCAGACTGATTTAATTCCGGTGTCTATCTTTTGGGGACGTGCACTATCTGGAGATGGGTCTTGGTTGAAGGTCCTTACGTCAGAGAACTGGGCAGCGTCCGGACGCTTTAAACGTGTACTTAACCTGTTTCTGAACCGGCGTAACATCGTCGTACATTTCGGGAAGCCTTTATCTCTCGCCGAAGCTGCCTCCACAGAAGATCCCGGCATTGCCTTACGACGCACAGCAAGATATCTACGCGTCAGGCTCCGGCGTCAGAGAATTCGCACCCTTGGTCCCGATTTTTCACATCGCCGCAGGCTTGTCGATCAGATTGTAAATTCGCACAGTGTTAAGGCCGCTATATCCGCGCAATCTCTTAGAAGTGGGGAAGGTGAAGACAAACTTGAGAAACGAGCGCACGCCTACGCCCGAACGATTTCTTCCGATATGGCCCACCCAACCGTACGTGTGTTGGCAAGATTTCTATCCTGGTTCTGGCAACGCATATACGATGACGTTGTCATTCACGGATTAGACAACATTGAGGAACTCGCTCTCACGCACACGCTCGTGTATGCGCCTTCACACAGAAGTCATCTTGATTATCTGCTCCTCAGTTACCTGCTCTACTACAAGAACTTCATGATTCCGCACATCGCGTCGGGAGACAATCTGAACCTACCCATTCTTGGCAGCATTCTACGAAGAGGTGGCGCCTTTTTCATGCGCCGTAGCTTTCGAGAAGACCCCCTTTACGCTGCTGTATTCGAAGAATACCTCTACTACGTGTATCAAGTCGGTCACTCTGTCGAATTTTTTCCAGAAGGAGGACGGAGCCGTACGGGCAGGTTATTGCAGGCAAAACACGGGTTTCTGCGGATGACCCTGGCTGCACAGAAACGTGGCCTCAAACAACCGCTGGCCGTGGTCCCGGTGTATATCGGTTACGAAAAACTGGTCGAGGGAACCAGCTATCTTTCTGAGTTGCGCGGCGCATCAAAACAGAAGGAATCCCTCTCCGACCTCTTCCACAATATCAAGCTCATTAAGCAGAACTTCGGTTCGGTCAGGGTGAACATCGGTGTGCCTGTGCACCTGGATGTCTGGCTCGAACAGCACACCCATGAAACGACTGACACTCAAGTCAGAAAACTGGGGCGACAAATCATGCAAGGGATTAATGGTGCTGCACATTTAAACCCCATTAATCTGGTCTCCTTAGTGACGCTGGCCACGCCACGTCTGGCGATTGAAGCCGCACTGCTTGAGCGTCAGATCGATATATACCGACAGTTAATTTATGCGAGCGGATCGAGTTCGCTTACGACGACATCTCTCGACACCGGCGAAATCTTAGAACACGCGAAATCGCTGAACCTCCTGGATTACGAAGCGCATGAATTTGGCTCGGTGCTGTCGTTAGATCCCCTAACGGCCGTGCTCATGACCTGGTATCGCAACAACGTCGTGCACACGCTGGCTTATCCCTCACTGATCGCATGCCTGCTCATTCGTCGCCGTCGAGCCATCTCAACCTCCCAGCTTAAAGGATTGGTAGATCGAGTTTTTCCCTATATTGCGGACGAACTTTCCTGTCCTGTAACAGCCAGCTTTAACGGCACCGTGCACGCGCTCATGCAGGTTGACCTGATCAGCGATGGGGAGTTTGGCATTTCTGCACCTGCCCAGGACAGCCCACAGCACAGACAGCTTGCTCTTCTGGCAAATCTGGTGATGCCCACCCTGGAACGGATGTACATTGTCATCAGTCTCCTTGAAGCCAATCGGCTTAAAAAATCGGAGTTGCGCAGGGGTGCCCATGCACTTGCGCAAAAAATCTCACGTCTGTACGGAATCAACGCACCTGAATTCGCTGACGAACGACTGTTCGATCAATTTATTGCCGGCTTACTCGAAGCAGACCTGGTTCGCAAATGCGAAGACGATGTGCTTTCAGGCTCGGGGGAATTGAGGGGCGTGTTACGGGCAGCAGAAACCGTCATCGAACCACAGATCCGTCAGGGTGTTGCTTCTCACGACAAATAAACATCGAATCGGACGGACCTGCCCTTCAGAGAGTGATTGGGTCGACCCATAACAGGATCTTTAAGGCGACGTTTTAATACCACTCTTTCCCTGGACGCCTGGCGTGCGACGGCCAACAGTTGCTCTATGTTTGCTTCCTTCATCTCCTGCGTCATCTCCTTGAGCAGCTGCATGGCTTTGTTTGGCAAAGCACGCTTATTGCGCCGCGGAAACATAGGATCGAGGTAGATCACATCCCATCGCCGGGCGTTTTGCTCTAACAGGGGCCAGCAATCGGCGTGCAGTAGCTCCACTTCATGGCCACTACGACAACTGATTTCAGCCAGAAGCACAAAAACCACCGGGTTGACTTCTACCAGCGTCACCTCGCAGTGTTGCGCCAAGGCGAGTCCGTCTGTCCCAAAACCGGCAAATGCGTCGAGGACTGTTTTACGTCCTGCATCTGAGCCAACCCCAACCGCCCTGCATAAATGGCTCATCCTTTCTGCACGGCGTGTTATAGGTTCAGTGGAAAGATGTAATGACACCCGATTGCGGGGGTCGACCCACCTCAGCCCACGGCTATCTAATCGGAACTCCGGCGCCGAGATGAAATCTGCCTCGTTTTCAAGAGCTTGTGAGCCATCCGGGGCTTCCTCAGGCTCGAGCAACCCAGCCACATGGGTCCACCAGGGAAATTCTGCCGGCATGATGCCGGATGCATGACGAATTATAGTCAACGGCCTGCAGAGGCTAGCTTGGGGTAATGATCTCTCAAATCACGAACCTGCCACGCTTAATTATTTGCCAATGGGTCGCCAGGGAGAGTCACCGCTGAAATACAGTGGTAGAGCCTGCTCCGGTGAAAGAGCCTCACCCGCATGTAATCTTTCGGTTACGGTATTAACCAGAATAATCGGGTCGGCATGTGCAACGTGCACCACCGTTTCAGAATTCGGCCACCAGTCAGGCTGTTCACCCATCAGCACCGCGTCTTGCGCATACTGGATCAACCATTCCGGCGGTGTGTCACAAAGCAAGTTTGACTCGACTTCATCACCCTGCTCGTTCCAGGCTGACACATAAAACGCATTTGCACGACTCTTGATCGCCACAAGCACCGACTCACTCTGTGGCGCACTCAAATACAATGCCCTATTGGTGGGCACCGGTACCGTTGGACAGTTTGCAACCGAACAAAGCGCCTGGACTGTCGCTGCTGCCATACGCACGCCGGTAAAAGACCCCGGTCCACACGCGAAACCAATGGCATCAAGTTCATCGGGTTCTAGGCCCGCGCTTTTCAAGATCCCATCCAAAAGCCCCAGCATGCGCTGGTTATGCGCTCTGTTAAGGTAATGCGACTCGCAGAATTCTCTCTCGCCTGTTCTCAAGCCAACGTTACAATAGGGACCTGATGAGTCCAGCCATAAGGTATTCGACATTTGACGCAGAATAACCAACCCCTCGACCTGGAGGAAGCCCTTCATAGGATTCGACAGAGCCTGACGCCTGCAAGCAGCACTGAAATAATCGATCTGACTGCAGCACGACAACGCATCCTTGCAATTGACGTGATTGCCCCGGTAAGCCTTCCCCCTTTCCCTGCCTCGGCCATGGATGGATATGCGCTCTCACTCCCTCAGGATGAGGCGGTCGGCTCTCACCCATACACGGTTGTAGGTGCGAGCCTCGCCGGACATCCTTGGACGGGCACCCTGTCAGCTAAAGAGTGTGTCCGGGTATTTACGGGCGCACTCGTTCCCAACGGTGCTAATCAGGTCATTCCGCAGGAAGAGGTAGCCAACAATGATCTAGAGGCACAATCCGTGCGCTTCAAACCTCACCAGCCATCAGAATCGTTTGTACGGGGAGTTGGTCACGATATTGAACAAGGCCAAACACTGCTGCCCAAAGGCACTCGACTCAGCGCCTTCGCCCTAGGCAGTCTCGCCGCTGCCGGTATCTCACGCGTGTCTGTATTCCGCCAACTATCAGTCGGCGTCTTTTCCACAGGAGATGAACTGGTCGAGCTTGGCGTAGAGCCGACCGATTTAAAACCCGGGCAGATCTATGATTCCAATCGTTTCACTGTACTCAATCTGCTTGCAGATGAACCTTGTGAACTTCATGACCTTGGCTGTATACCCGACGATCAGATTCAAACGACTGCCGCGATCCGCGATGCCGCAGCCAGACACGACGTATTGATCACCAGCGGCGGGGTTTCGGTTGGAGATGCGGATTTTGTGACCAATACGATCCGTAACCTCGGCGAACTCAACTTCTGGAAATTGAATCTGAAACCTGGCAAGCCGCTTGCACTCGGGCGTGTGGACGACTGCTGGATCTTCGGCCTGCCCGGCAATCCGGTTTCGACGATCATCACCCTCCTTCTCATCACCAAACCGGCGCTTGCCCACCTAGCCGGGCAAGCGAACAACCCACAAACGGTTGCCTGTCACGCAGCACTTACACAGCCGATACAACACGCTCCCGGAAGAAAAGAATTTCAACGAGGCATCGCCACCGAAACAATCAACGGTATAGAAGTTTCCTCGACTGGAGACCAATCGTCGAACCGTTTGAGTTCATTTACACGTGCCAATTGTCTTATTGCCCTCCCTAAGGACAAAGGTGATCTACCGACCGGTACACAAGTCCAGATCTACCCGTTTCATGGCCTTTTAGGATAAGTTTATTAAGGGCCCATGAGCCGTTCTAACTGCCAATATTAACGAGCGCCTCAGCGATTGCTGCCTGTATCGCGGCAACCTCACCCGAGCCATTAACGCGAACATAAGCCAACCCCTCTCGCCCCTGGTAAAACTCAACCAGAGGCGCGGTTTGCCGGTTATACACCGATATTCTTTCTCGCACGGTCGCTTCGTTGTCATCGTCGCGCTGTTCCAACGGCTCTCCGGTTACGTCGTCTCTGTCAGCTTGTTTTGGTGGGTTGTAAATCAGATGGTAGACCCGCCCCGACGCAGGATGCCAGCGCCGCCCGGTAATGCGTTTGATCAGTTCACCATCATCAACGGCAATCTCGACAACGGCGTCTATCGCAACACCGGCATCTTCCATCGCCTGAGCCTGAGGAATCGTTCTGGGAAACCCGTCAAACAGAAACCCTAAAACACAGTCATCCGCCTGTATGCGTTCCTTGACCAGGTCGATCACAATCTCATCCGAGACCAGCGCCCCCGACTCCATCACCGCTTTGACACGATTACCCAATTCGCTCCCCGAATCCATCGCGCCTCTTAACATATCACCCGTACTGATCTGGGGTATCCCAAGAGAATCCTTTATAAACTGAGCCTGAGTACCCTTACCAGCCCCAGGGGGGCCCAACAAAATAATTCGCATTTGTATTGTTCCACTTATTGTTTTTACCCCTTCGCTTGGGAACGAACCGTGGGGTGACATTTGAATCGAGTCGGCGCTAGGGGCCCACCGCAATAACCCCGGGAATTAGACGCAAGTGGCAGGCGAGTTTCAAGCGTTGTCGCCAACCAAATATCTTCGTCTCTATCGTAATGACCGCCTCATCGGTATCTGCAACAACCTTGCCCGTCGTGGCTGTGATCGGTAATTCCAGTTGACTAACAATTTGCGTGATATCGTGCAGGAGACCGTCGCGATTTCTTGCCCGAATACTGCAAGTTGCTCGACCCTTCTCCTCGGTTTCGTCAAGCAAACCAGGCTGACCATCCGGTTGCCGACCTTCAAACAGTATTGTAATGACTTCAAATACCCCTATTTGACCATCTCCAAGGCGTTCATAAAACTTCCCCGCAGGACACCCAAGCGCTTCTTCCAGTTCAACAACTCCTTCGCCAGACAGCGGCGCAAGGCCAAGCATTGCAGCTGCCTGACGAAATAAATCTTCCCCTACTGCCCGTTTGACTGACGTATCAAGACTTCGAAAATACGCGACGATCTTAGCCCGCGCACGATCCGTTTTGACAAAATCAAACCCCTTCTCCAGCCACTCACGACGGGGACCCGACTCATCACCCCTGATGATTTCAACCTGTTGCGAGTTTTGCAGGGTTTGATCAAGAGAGCCCGTTTGTCCGTTAATCAATACTCCCCGGCACCCATGACCAACATCCGTATGCACCCTGTAAGCAAAGTCGAGCGCAGTCGCCTGTCTGGGGAGATCAAGCACATGACCCTTAGGTGTCGATACATAAATCCGATCATCAGAAGCACGGTTCTGCAGGAGCGTACTTAAGTTTTCACTTCCTCCCAGTTCCTCGTGCCATTCAAGCACTTGCCGCAACCACTCCATCTTGATCGCAGATTTTCCTTCACCTTCCTCACCTTTGTATGACCAATGGGCACACACACCCAATTCCGCTTCCCGGTGCATGTCCTGGGTCCGAATCTGAACCTCCAGTGTAGCCCCATCATCCATCGTCACGGCTGTATGGATACTCTGATAGCCGTTTTCTTTTGGATTACCGATGTAGTCGTCAAATTCTGCCGGTACGTGCGCCCAGAGATTGTGAATGATTCCTAGGCTTGCATAGCATTCGGCAAACGTCGGAACGATCACCCTTATGGCACGCACGTCATAAACCTGCTCGAAAGAAACTGATTTGAACTGCATTTTTCGATAGATGCTGAAAATGTGTTTCGCGCGGCCAACCACCTCAGACTCAACACCGTGACTATGTAGAATGCCCCTTATTCGATCTTCCAGGTGCCGAACCTGACGTTCTCTGTCACTTCTTTTACCGTTCAGCTTAGCCGCAATTTCCATGTAGGTATCTTCGTGCGTATAGCGAAATGCCAGGTCTTCTAACTCCCACTTCAACTGGCCGATACCGAGCCTGCCAGCAAGCGGTGCAAAAATAGCCAAGGCTTCATTCGCAATGCGTACTCTGTGCGTCTTTGCGAGCATTTTCGCCCGCCGCAACGCAATAACACGCTCTGCAAGTTTTACGACAGCAACGCGCGGATCATCGACCATCGCGATCAGCATCCGTTTGATGTTCTCAACCTGACTCTGGTGTTCATGATCCTGGAGTCTTGAGTTCGACATTTCTAACAGGCTGGCAGAAGCCAACGAATTTACCGCAAGCAGCAGTTCTGTCGCGCCCTCGCCAAGAAGAGAAGGCAGCTCCGCCGTCGTTAACCGTCCTGTGCGTACTTCTCGGTACACGAGTGCGGCGGCAACAGCTTGGTCATCGAGATTAAGCTCGGAAATGAGGTCTACCAGTTCCAACGCACCCAATGCATTGATCGGCGACAATACCCCAGCGGCCCGCCGCACAGATTTAGTTGCCAATTGAGGATAGCGGGTGAAGAGGCGCTCAAGCCACAACTCAACATCCGGCGAACCGTCATCCAGTTCTGGAATCGCATTTCTGACTTTGACCATTAATCGAGGTCCATGACAGCTTCAATACCCATCACCCATCACCCATCACCCATCACCCATCGCATCAACTACGACAGAAATACCCAATTGTTTCCACATGCGCAGTCTGCGGAAACATATCGTAAGCGCCTGCTTCCACCAGACGATATCCAGCCTGCTCTATTGCATGCGCATCCTCTGCAAAACTTACAGGATTGCAGGAGATATAAACAATCTGTGCAAGGGTCGGATGGAGCATTTCAAGCCAGCGTCTTAGTAACGGTCCGGCCCCGCTGCGAGGAGGGTCTAGAACCAAGGCATCCACGCGACCCACTGCAGCCATAAAGTCAGCCTCACGGTAAAGATCGCCAGCGATAAACTCAACCTCATCCAATCCATTGCCACAAGCATTTGCCCGAGCCCTGTCTACGGCCGGGGCAGCCAACTCGACGCCGATCACCTCGGCCCCTCCCTGCACCAGTGGTAAACTGAAATTGCCAATTCCACAAAACAAATCAAGTACTCGCAAACCCGCGACAGGTTCAAGGTACTCAAGCACATTATCCACGAGTGACTGATTCATTTCTGCATTGACCTGCGTGAATTCGCGCGGATCGAACGCCATCGTCAAGCCACCGTTTAGCAGAGGGTAATGGAGCAACGGCACTTCATTCCCACCGGCAACGGGTCGCACCGTTTCATATCCCCCCGCCTGACCCAGCAAGACCACTTGTTGTGCGCTCGCAAAACGATTAAGCAGGCTGACATCATCGCGGGTAAGCGGATCAAGATGCCGGAGAATAACCACGCATCCATCGTCACCCATGGCGAGTTCAAGCTGAGGAATTCGATGTGGTGCAGAAAGGCCGGCCAGACATACCTTTAATGGACGTATCAGACAAGCCAACTGAGGCGCCAGCGTTCGACAATCATCCATCCTCGCCACACGACTGCTGAAAGATTCTCGAAAACCCACGAGAACCTCCCCGCCGACGACGCGAACCCCCAGTCGGGCTTTGCGGCGATAACCATACGACTGCACACTCGTTGCCTCCTTCCACCGCTGAGGGAAAACATCCATACGTTCTAGCGCATGCTTTAGTTCGGCTTCTTTATGTGAAAGCTGATGTGTGTATTCAATGTGTTGGAGACTACAGCCACCACACCGCGGGAAATAGTCACACGCCGGTGTACGACGATTCTTATGAGGTGAGTCGAGAACCTTGAGGCACTCGGCAAAGCGCACGCCTTTTTTCTTCCGCAGGACCCTTGCACGTACGCGTTCACCCGGAAGGGCGTTGCGCACATTGAGCGGCCGATCATTGATACTCGACAGGCCCATGCCACCTGTTGCGAAGCCTGTGATCTCAACATCCACATCTGTCGGTGTTTTACGCCTCATGTGAGTGCGGTTGATCTAAAAGTTTTCTACTCTCAAGCGGTTTATCCCCAATCAGGGGAATCAGCGCGTATTGGAAAAGTCGGCGGGCACGGCTGATCACCCCCGGTCGGTCATAATTTTCAGCCGCAATGTCAACGAGCTCGCTGGCCGTATACTTCAACTCGGGTTCAGGCTCCTCAGAATGACAAAGCATCAAACCTGCATCATGGGTAAATGTGTAGGCTTTAAGCCCACGTTCATCATTAATTTCAACACTGTCGGCCTCATCTGTTGAGTCAACGGCATCAACAACCACATCAAAATTGACACCATAACCCAGGTCTTCGAGTAATCTCCGTTCAAATTGGCGCAATAACACCGCTGCCGGCGCACCGGCTTTGAGTGCTGCTAAAGTTAACAACAGCATGTCATAAAGGTCCGGCTCTTCCTGACCTTCTCCGATCGCACGGAAGATCAACTCAAGCAAGTAAAATCCTGATGCATAGTCACCAGGCACCGGCGTCAAATCATCGGTCGTGTCGAATGCATAGATGTTCACCAATCCTGGACGCATCGAACTGTCCAATTCGCCTGCTAAGAATGGTTGTATCGCCCGCTGAGACTTACGTGATCGGTAGCCTTTTTGCACGCCACTGACCCGACCACGCTCACGGGTAAAAAAATCCACTAACAAACTGGACTCCCGATAAGCTCGCGTACGCAGCACGAGTGCGCGCAGGGTGTTTCTAGTTCTTGTCATACCCCAGTCGCCTGAGTAACCCCGCGTTATTGGTCCAGCCTTTACGCACTTTAACCCACAGATGCAACATGACCTGAGCACTTAGAAGACGTTCAATATCCTTGCGAGCTTCCTGCCCGATTAATTTGAGGCGCTTGCCACCATCTCCCACAATAATCCCTTTTTGCCCGTCTCGCTCTACATAAATGTCTGCATGAATTTCAATAAGCTCAGGCGATGCAATAAATCGTTCGACAACCACCGCTGTGCTATGGGGAATTTCATCTCCCGTCTGACGCATGATCTTCTCTCGGACAATTTCTTCTACCAGGTAGCGCTCTGATCGATCGGTAAGTTCTTCATCACCATATCGATGAGGCGCTTCGGGTAATGCGTTAAAAACCTCTTTGCGCAACGTTTCTAAGCCATCACCAGCCAGCGCACTGACTGGAATTATCTGGCCGAATTTCCCTAACGAATCCAGTTTTTCAATCGTAGGCAGCAGCGTCTCCTTGCGTTTGATCAGGTCGACCTTACTCAAAACGACAAGATTCTGATCACTCGCGTCAGGCATCAGGTCAATCACATGGTCATCTTCCCCCGTCCATTGACCCGCCTCCAGAACAAAAACACGCACATCCACATCATTGGCTGCACGGCGTGCCTCACCCACCATATAGCGATTTAGAGCCCGCCCCGCATGCCTGTGTATCCCCGGTGTGTCGACATAAATAGCCTGACAGGTGCTTTCGGTATCAATACCTAAGAGGTTATCTCTGGTCGTCTGGGGCTTGCGGGATGTGATCGCTATTTTTTGTTTTAGAATATGATTAAGTAAAGTCGATTTGCCAACGTTCGGTCGACCCAACAAAGCGACATATCCGCAACGAGTTTGCTCAGTCATCGGATTGAGTAAGGGTATCGAGAAGTTCAGCGGCAGCCGCTTTTTCTGCCGCGCGACGCGAACTGGCCGTCGCCCGACCTAACTCCCCACCATCCGCAAGTCTGCAAACAACGGTGTATCGCTTGGCATGATCTGCCCCGCTGGTTGATTCGATTTCATATTCCGGAATCGGTCGGTGCTTAGCCTGGAGCAATTCCTGCAAGAGAGTCTTTGAATCTTTAAGGCCATCAGGGACGATCCGGGAAACTCGATCAAGAAAAAGACCTTCGACGACCGAAGTCGCCCTCGCAATGCCCCCGTCCTGATGAACGGCACCAATCAAAGCTTCTAAGGTATCAGCCAATATTGAGTGACGCTCTTTCCCACCGCTGCGTTTCTCACCGGAACCCAGCACGATATGGTCGCCCAGTCCGATCTCACTGGCAATTTCAGCGAGCGTGGTCCCGCGCACGAGCTGGGCGCGCGCCAGGCTGAGTTTGTCTTCTTGCCAATCAGGATGTAGACGGAATAAAAGACTTCCTACAACATATCCGAGCACTGCATCACCAAGAAACTCTAGACGTTCGTTGTTATCTCGCCCCGCGCTCTTATGGGTCAGCGCCCGTTTAAGTGAGCTTCGCTCCGAAAACTCATACCCAATGCGACGCTCTAGTTGAGACTCAGTCACCATGACCCACTGTGCCAGTTATTGAAAGGTCCGACCATCTTTGAATGACAAAACAATATCCAAGTTGAAAAAAAGATGCTCGCGTACCTCATATGCCAATATGACCTCGGTGCTTTTTCGACTCCGATCAATTGTTACGATATCTTGAACTTTCAGCGAAAAATTCTCGATGCGAAAGCGTTTCGAGAAATATTCCCTGATCTCAGCTTTAGACATTGACGTATGCGTTTCACCTGCAGGCAGCCGATCCAGAATCCCTTTCATTACACTGTGATCGATATAGTGGGGGCTGACCTTCAATGCCGCGTAACCAAAAACGAACAACGCCAGGATGATAATCAGCCACGCTAAATGAGACATTCCGGCCTGGTATCTACGCAAACCCAGGAGGTGAGCTTGTCGCACAGTCATTCTTCTTCCATCGCTTCGGAATTGAGCCATTGGTTTCTTCCAAAGTTCGGTAGATGCCAGCCAGGCGGCTTGTGCAGCCAAATTGCCACTGCTTTGCCGACGATGTCTTCTTCTTTTGCCAATCCCCAGGCTCTCGAGTCGCCGCTATTGTCTCGATTGTCTCCCATCATGAGATATCGCCCTTCCGGAATCTCCCACTCCTGCACTCTTTCATAACGGGTGCCCTTATATATGGAATGGCGCACACCATTAAGCGTTTCGATGTACTCTTTAATGGGATTGCGCCTTGAGCCTCCTACCGTGCCGACAAGTTCGTAGGACAAACGTTTGCCGTCTATGTACAGCGCCTTGTTTTCATAGCGAATTTTATCTCCGGGTACGCCAATCACCCGTTTAATGAAATACCGAGGATCGTGGGGTGGTATAAAAACCATCACGTCTCCCGGCTGAGGATCACCAACAGAAAGTACCTTTGTTCCAAACACCGGTAAACGAAGCCCATAGGCATACTTATTAACCAGGATGAAGTCGCCTACCTCTAACGTCGGCACCATCGATTCTGACGGTATCTGATAGGGCTCGGCAAGAAAGCTCCTGAGTAACAGAACCAATAACAACACAGGAAAAAAAGATTTTGCATACTCAACCGGTGTCGGATCTTCAGCATCCGGATCAGCAGCAAGCCGTTTCGATTTGAAAAATACAATGTCCAGGAGCCAGACAGCAGCGCATGCAAGTACCGCCCAGAACAGTATCGCCGGCAGGTCGATATCCACTAACGATCCACCTTTAGGGCAGCCAGAAATGCTTCTTGCGGTATTTCCACTTTGCCCACCTGCTTCATCCTTTTCTTGCCTTGTTTTTGCTTTTCCAGCAACTTTTTCTTTCTCGTCACATCACCACCGTAACATTTTGCAGTCACATTCTTACGCAGGGCTTTAACTGTCTGACGCGCCACGACCTGACCGCCTATTGCAGCCTGCACCGCAACATCAAAGAGCTGTCGAGGAATCAACTCTTTCATTTTTTCGGCAAGTACCCGTCCTCTCGCATGAGCCTGGTCGCGGTGGACAATGCTCGCGAGCGCATCGACCTTATCGCCATTGATCAACATGTCGAGCTTGACCAGACCCGCACTCTGGAAATGGCTGAAGCCATAGTCGAGCGAGGCAAACCCCCGACTAACCGACTTCAGGCGATCAAAGAAATCCATCACAACTTCATTCAAGGGCATCTCCCACTGCATAGCCACCTGCCCCTGGGAATAATGCATATTCTTCTGCACTCCCCGCCGTTCGACACAAAGTGACATGACATTACCTACATAATCCTGTGGTAGCAGGATATTTACTTCGGCAATGGGTTCCCGTATCTCATTGAAGTTGACGGGCATGCGCGACGGGTTATCTACCTTCTCGACCGATCCATCGGAAAGTTCGACCTCATAGACCACAGTGGGCGCAGATGTGATCAGATCAAGATTGTATTCCCGTTCCAGGCGTTCCTGAATGATCTCCATATGCAACATGCCCAGAAATCCACATCTGAAGCCGAATCCGAGTGCTTCAGAGGACTCCGGTTCGTAAAACAGCGACGCATCATTCAATTCCAGCTTTTCCAGTGCTTCGCGGAAATTTTCAAAATCATCTGAATTGATCGGAAAGAGACCTGCATACACTTGAGGTTTAACCGGCGCAAACCCGGCAAGTTGCACAACATCGGGGGTTTTGGCAGAAACTAACGTGTCACCTACCGGAGCACCCTGTATGTCCTTGATACCAGCGACAACATATCCGACTTCACCTGCTTCGAGCACCGCCGAGGAGGTACGTTTGGGTGTAAATCGGCCGACATCGTCCACCACATGAGTCTTCCCGGTGGACTTCACGATAATGCGATCACTCTTGTGCAGGCGCCCCTCAACAACGCGTACCAGCGAAACGACGCCCAGATAATTATCAAACCAACTGTCTATGATGAGGGCCTGGAGCGCAGCCTCCGGATCCCCTTTGGGGGGCGGAACCATATCGACTAAAAACTCGAGCAGTTCCTCCACGCCCTGCCCCGTTTTCGCACTGACCGCTTGCATACCCGTCACATCCAGGCCAATGATCTCCTCGATCTCAGCCGCTACTTTTTCAGGTTCTGCCTGGGGCAGATCGATTTTGTTGAGAACAGGCAGTACCACCAGCCCCTGCTCAATCGCTGTATAACAATTCCCAACTGACTGTGCTTCAACCCCCTGGGCAGCATCAACCACCAACAATGCGCCTTCACACGCCGCCAATGAACGTGAAACTTCATAACTGAAATCGACATGGCCTGGCGTGTCGATAAAGTTGAGCTGGTAGGCCTCACCATCCGAGTGCTCGTAATCCAGGGTCACACTCTGCGCTTTGATCGTTATCCCTCTTTCCCGTTCGAGGTCCATCGAGTCCAGCACCTGTTCGGCCATCTCTCGCTCGGGAAGTCCTCCACACATCTGAATAAAACGGTCTGCCAGAGTCGATTTCCCGTGATCGATGTGTGCAATGATCGAAAAGTTTCGTATCCGTTGGATATCCGGCACTAACGTCCTCAGCGGCAGGTGACTAAAGCGGCGCGATTTTATCTCATGAACCGCAGCCGTTGAAGCACGCTTTTTTGTTAATCAGGTACTCGTAGAGGCAGAAACACGGGATTCCGATCCCTGAGAACGAGTACCGGAACCTGTCGTCCCGGCGTAAGTCCATTGGCAATTTCTTCAAGACCCGTACTCGAGGTCACCGCACGGTTGTTAAGACGCATAATGATATCTCGCGGGCGTATCCCCGCCTCCTCAGCAGCACCCGAGCTCTCTTCGACCAGCGCGCCACCTTCTATATCCAGGCGAGCCAGGTCTTCATCGTTGAGGTCGCTTACGCGCAGACCGAGCCTGTTAACATCGCTTTTGTTCGAGGCAAGGTAGCCACGTTTTTCACCCAGATCACCTAACTCGCCAACCGCAAGCGTGAGCGCAATCTCTTCTCCATCCCTCACCAGGTCAATCTGAACCGTCGTTCCGGCTTTAACTCGCCCGACGTGCTGCGGCAGTTCCCCTGACCGCTCTATTGAATAACCGTTAAAGCGAACAATGATATCCCCTGCCTTGAGTCCACCTCTTTCCGCGGGTGTATCAGCCATAACCCTTGATATCAACGCACCATGAGGTCGATCCAGACCAAAGCTCTCCGCCAGGTCTCGATTGACTTCCTGAATCATAACGCCAAGCCATCCTCTTGAGACCCGTCCGCCCTCCTTCAGCTGCGCCGCAACTTCCATGGCCACGTCGATTGGGATTGCAAACGAAACACCCATGAAGCCACCGGAATTCGAGTAGATCTGCGCATTAATTCCGACGACCTCGCCATCAAGATTAAACAGAGGACCACCCGAATTGCCGGGATTGATCGCAACATCAGTCTGGATATACGGCACATAAGTTTCATTTTGTGCCGTTGGCAAACTCCTTCCTTTGGCGCTTACGATCCCTGCAGTGACCGAATAGTCAAAACCAAAAGGAGAACCGATCGCAAGTACCCACTCTCCCACTTCAAGGTTCTGGCTTCGGCCGATTTTCACGATAGGTAACTTGTCATCCGTTTCTACTTTAAGCACAGCGAGGTCGGATCGAGCGTCCTGGCCTACGAGTTTCGCGATCAACTCACGGCGATCGTTCAAGCGAACAATGATCTCCTTGGCGCCATCCACGACGTGGTTGTTTGTCAGGATGTAACCGTCATCTGAAACAATGAACCCGCTGCCAAGGGATCGAGAGGGGCGGGCAGGTCCGCGAGGACGATTCGGAGGCATGAAATGGCGAAAAAATTCTTCCAATTCTTCGTTTCGCGGTTGATTGCGCGAACGTCGGGGCTCTCCGACTGTACTGATATTAACCACAGCGGAACCATTCTTTTTCACAAGGTCGGTGAAATCCGGCAGCGTTTTCGCGTTTGCAGCCTGCGCTGTCGACACCCCCACCACAAAGGCAAACATCAGGGTCAGCCGCACCATAACAACCATCCTCATTAGTCAATTCCCCGTATGTGATACGTCATCAGAAAAATCACGATCCCTATATCATCCAACCTGAACCGAGCTTACCTCGCATTTCGTGCCAGCGAATCTGCTCGTCGCTGCAAACCATCAGATTTGAGACCTTTTTTTAGTTTAACATTCTTCCGCAATTCGATGAGCAATCCTGGCATCAACAGACTCAAACCTATCACGCATAGGCTTGCGATAGGCGAAATACCCATACGGTCCAGGAATGCAAGTAGCGCGAATAAACATGCAAGCGCACTTGCGTAGAAAATCGCAGCGAATCGATGCTCAGTCGGGTTGTTAGATGCGGCAGGAAAGAGACAGCCCGCTGCACATCCGGTGCATTTATTCTGCAATGATTGACTCCACGATTTTCACGCCGGTTCCTTCAGGTATTTCACCCACTAAGGTTGCAAGAAAATAATCCTCCGGACCCATGACTCCCGCTGAAACGGCCACCAATGCGCCACTGCGTGTCACCATGCGGGCGGCTCCCTTAAGAGGCATAGGCTCCAAAAAAATAGAAAAGGTCGCAAGGCCATCACTATATATCATGCTGTTTACAATCTTGCCGTCCACCGGTTTGACACGAACATCTGCTGAAGCCATGTGAAAGCCCGGAGGCAACCAACCCACCCTCCAATTGATCAAAGGTTCCTGCCTGGCTACAGCGATTGCATCATTGCCGGTCTTTAAGCTGATGTGATTGACCATAGAGCCCTTCATTTCGTCAGCCAACAACGCCTCGTCACGTACTTCAGGGCCAAAGCGTATGTCATTAAACTGGAATATCTCTAGGCGGGTTCCTGCTTCGTCGATTAACTCGGAGCGAAGCAACATGTAATTGGTTGCATCGAGCCACAACCGATATCCATAACGATGGCTGTCCCGAGGATGTATCGCAATACGCTGAGCTAAGCGCCCCGCCACTCTACCCTCACCCATCCTGTCAACCGTATACGTCGAACCCAGGCGTTCAAATTCTCGAACATAGGAGCGCGCAAATGGTCCGGAAGGAATACTCTGCTCAAGCACGGCCAGGTCGTCGCCGGGCATGACAATACACCTAACCTCTTCACCATGACGATGGATCTCACGCGGTGCACCGTTTAGGTGTATTAGACGCTCTCGCGGCTCGCCTGCGATCACTTTGTGTACTACCCGAACCGAGGTCAGATCATTGCCTGTATAGAAAGTAAACACACCGTCATAGTCTTGTTCAACAAAGGCTTTATTCATTTTCATGAGCAACCCTGAAGCATCAGCCGCCACAGAACCCGGCACCAGAAAAGCCGCCAGGAGGGTACAGAAACAGAACAGTGGCCCAGACTTCAACTATCTCTCCTGGTCGCCGGAGGCACGAGCACGACGTGCTTGTCGATCAACTATTTCAGCACTCACTGGTTGACCCAGTTGACGTCCCGAAAAGGTGCCAAGACGAATGAACGCGACAGCACCCGGCTTATTGACTGCATTTTGTTGCAGATGGTGAACCGTATACGCATTGGTACGAACCCAATCAGCAACAGTGGCTCGCTCATACATCACAGGCGTTAGAAGATGCGTATTTTCTCGTTGGGCACTGCCTATAGCCATCTCTGGCAGGTCAGCACCGCCAAATTCATTCGTTAAAAAGTCTCCGTTAGTAATCACAACCGCCGCTGTAACCATTGCAACTGCCACGCCGGTGATGCGGCCTAACCAGGCACTTACCGGACCGGACTTTTTTACAGGTTCGGCAACCACATCGGAAGTGGCCTGTTGATCCAGGTTTAACTCCTGCATCTGGCTCAGTAATCGTTCTCGCAGGCGCACTTGAGTGTTGACTCGAGCACCTTGCAGAACATCGCGCAACAAATGCTGACGATGCCAATAATCCCGCAACTCGGAATTGCTTTTAGCCTCATCCAATACACGGCGTAGCTCGAAAGCATCAGCTTCGCCATCCATCGCCGCGGAAAGCGATTCACGCAGCTTTTCAGACATGTGTTGATTCCTGCATAAGGTTCATTGAGACACTCTTAAGACCAGTCTTTCAGGCAAAAGTTCGTTCATTTGTTGCTGCCTTGCGGGTGCGCGCCTGGCTGCCCCCCCGCTTGCATCCGCTGGTCCACAAACTCTCTTGCTCGAAATATGCGACTGCGAACCGTACCTACCGGACAGTCCATAATGTCAGCAATCTGTTCATAACTCAGCCCATCAAATTCCCGCAAGGTTAAAGCGCTTTTGAGATCTTCAGGCAGGTCATCCAGCGCCTGTTCAATCCTTGCTTCTAATTGATCTCTCGCCAAGGCTGCTTCGGGCGTTTCGGCTTCACGCAGCGCACCGGCATCATCGCGATACTCAGTTTCATCCACGTCCACATCGGCACTGGGCGGTCGTCGGCTTCGTGCGACCAGATGATTTTTTGCCGTGTTGATCGCAATTCGATACAACCACGTATAAAACTGGCTCTCTCCCCGGAATCTGGGCAACGCACGATAGGCTTTGATGAAGGCCTCCTGCGCGACATCCAGCGATTCTTCCGGATCTGACACATATCTGGCGATTATGTTGACAACTTTGCTCTGATATCGCACAAACAACAGATCAAATGCGGCCTGGTCTCCCCGCTGCACCCTTTTTACGAGCTCTTTGTCTGTATCTTCCGCCATGCGGTGTGTTTGTTCCGGGGATATTCAAGCGGCGATATTCTGCCGTCGAATCCCCCGATATACTAGGACCCTATGTCACAAAGATTCTCCACAGATGTTTTGATTATCGGAGGCGGGGCGGCGGGGCTCGCCGCCGCGCTTGGACTCGCCGATCGCGCACGGGTCACGGTGCTGTGCAAAGGTGACATAACCAACGCTTCCTCTCACTGGGCCCAGGGCGGTATCGCCGCCGTGTCCATGCCGGAAGACAGTTTCGCATCCCACGTTGCCGATACCATCGAAGCGGGGGCCGGTCTGTGTGACAAAGATATCGTAGAACTGACGGTGACCGAAGCGCCGACAATCATCCGCTCACTCGTAGACTGGGGCGTTGATTTCGACAAAGACGACAACGAATACCATCTGACCCGTGAAGGGGGACACAGCCAACGGCGCGTCCTCCACGTGGCTGACACAACAGGAAAGGCAATTACCCAAACGCTAACCGATCGTGTCCTTGACCACCCCGGCATTGAACTCAGAAGTGACAGATTGGCAATCGATCTAATCAACCTCTCAAAGCTCGGCCGTTACCCAAGCCGGTGTGTCGGCGCTTATGTGCTCAATCGCAGCACGGGCCATGTGGAAGTCTTCCAGGCTAAATTCGTCATCCTCGCGACCGGAGGCGCAAGCAAAGTCTATCTCTACACAAGTAACCCGGACAGTTCTACCGGTGATGGTATCGCGATGGCATGGCGCGCAGGGTGTCGAGTCGCCAACATGGAATTCAATCAATTTCATCCCACCTGCCTTTATCACCCACATGCAGGGAGTTTTCTCATATCCGAAGCGGTACGCGGCGAGGGCGGCATCCTGCGGCTACCAAACGGCGAGCGTTTCATGCACGCTTTTCACGAACACGGTGAACTCGCATCACGAGACATCGTCGCACGTGCTATCGACCATGAAAAGAAACGCTTAGGCGCTGACTGTGTTTTCCTGGACATCAGCCACAAGTCAAAAGAGTTCATTGTGGAGCATTTCCCTAACATTCATGAGCGTTGCTTAAGTTTCGGCACCGACATCACCAGCGAGCCCATCCCGGTCGTGCCCGCCGCGCACTATACATGCGGCGGCGTCCTGGTGGACCAGTACGGTCGCACCGACCTGCCTAATCTTTATGCAATTGGCGAGGTGACCTATTCCGGATTACACGGAGCGAACCGCCTTGCCAGTAATTCCCTACTGGAATGCCTTGTCTTCGCATCGAGTTCGGCGAAGAAAATTATCGGTCAGCTGGACCGCCCCAATGAAGTCCCCAACCTGCCTCACTGGGACGAATCCCAAGTCACAGACTCGGACGAATCGATTGTTATTTCCCACAATTGGGAAGAACTGCGACGTTTTATGTGGGACTACGTTGGTATTGTTCGTACGAATAAACGACTGCAGAGAGCACTGCACCGTATTGAGCTCCTCAAGCAGGAAGTCAATGAATACTATGCAAACTACCGTATATCAGACGACTTGATTGAACTACGCAACCTCCTGCACGTTGCGGAGCTGATCGTTCGCTCTGCACACAAACGTCGCGAAAGCAGAGGCCTGCATTACAACTTGGATTTTCCAAACACCGACGCGACAGCAACTGACACCATTATGTTTCCCGGGAGCATGGATCATCTCGACATACTCAAACCAATGGCGTGACGCGGGCAGCGGGCAAGTACAAAACGTCTGAGCCTTGACCATTCCAACGGGCCAACCTCGTCAGAAAAAATCCAGTGACTGTCAGATTCGAGCACAACACAAACAACAAACTGCAGGCGCCAAACCTGATAGAGGTCACTAGAGTAGAGCCGAAGCTCTCGAAGCGGTACACAAAAAATCCGCTTGAAATTACGTGTGCTCACACTGAGGACCGCACAAATCCCAAGAACGCCGAACAACGTCCAGCAAATATATCCCATCAGGATAATACTCACACTCGCCCAATAAAGGCGCTGATACGCAACCCGATATCGAACCCTAAAGATGCCCTCTGTGCGCAATGATCCTCTCAATTAAACGCGTTATCTGCGGCTTTTGCGGAATTGAGCGTCCGTGAAGCCAATCAAATATCTGCCAGTCTTCTTCTTGTAGAATTTCGCGATAAACGCCTTGCTCCTCGGCGCTGAGTTCTTCAAAGCAATCTCTGACAAACGGGATGAGCTTCAACTCCAGCTCCAGCATGCCTCTGCGACTGCGCCAGTAGATTTCTTTGAGTTGGTGCGGCCTTTCCATGCACTAACCTTATTGCAATTTGTGCAGATCCTGAGGCAGTCTACGTTCCGTATTCGTATAAGAGAAGTCAGTTCTTGATGGTGGGAAAAAAGAGATCCCTATTTACCTGGCGACAGGCAGCGGTTGTGTGCGTCACTGGCAATGATGTGGAAGAATTTCTCCAAAACTATCTGACATGTGATTTAACACGCCTGCAAACCGCACCGACGATCCCTATGACACTGTGCAACTTAAAAGGCCGGGTAGTTGTTTCCGGATGGGCCCACCGTCACACGAGTGACATGCTGGATCTTGTCGTTCACCAGTCACTGCCCAACATCCTAGTCGACGTCTTAACACCTTATGCCAGATTTTCACAATGCGAACTGCATCCGCTGAAAGAACCTGTTCAAGTCGAAATCAACGATACTCCCGGGTTCCTCGACGCCTACCATCTGCACACCCACGCCGATGATGCGGATGGGTTGGACGACCTTTCAGACAATCTCAATGACGCGCTCGTTCGATCTGGTTTTGCCTGGGTGACTGACGCGTCGACCGGACAATTTCTGCCACAGGTACTGAACCTTCACGAACAGGCGGCCGTAGATTTTGACAAAGGCTGCTATCTGGGGCAGGAAGTCGTCGCCAGAGCCCAGTTTCGCGGTCAGGTGAAAAAACAACTGAACCCCTTCGATTGGTCTGGTGAACCACCGGAGATCGGCACGTTAGACAGTGCCGGGAGGTTCGTGATCAGCGTCGCAAAACTCAGTCAAACGCCGCCCCGCGGTCATGGGCTCGCGGTCAAATAAACCCGGACGAACCCACACGCGAACTCGCCTCCGTAAACCACCGACCATGCTTCGCCCAGCTATTTAACTGGATTTCAGCTCCGGGCTGAAAAGGTACTGGATGCTGGAAAAGTCTAACTGCCCAGCATCATGCGTATCCCTGTGCATCTGGTAAAGATTCCGCGCCAGTGAACCCATCGGGACTGAACTGGTGGAGGCCTGTGCTGTCAGCATGGCAAGCCCCAGATCCTTGCGCATGAGATCAACAAGAAAACCGCCTGCATAACCGTTTGCGGCCGGCACGCCTTCCATGACCCCTGGATAAGGGTTGTAGACGTTCAACGCCCAATTCCCGCCTGATGAGACTTTCATGATTTCGGCAAGCACCGCCGGATCGAGGCCGTTATCCACACCCATCGATAGTGCTTCGGCCGTACCAGCCATCAGCACAGCCAGCAGCATATTGTTACAGATTTTTGCTGTCTGCCCCGCGCCTGCTTCTCCTGCATGGAAAATGTTTGCACCCATGGCCTCCAGCACCGGACGAACACGCGCCAGGGCCTCACCAGCACCGCCGACAATAAATGTCAGCGTACCAGCCTCGGCACCGCCTACCCCCCCGGAAACCGGCGCATCCAGCATGGCAAAACCCTTTTCAGCCGCCGCAGCCGCCACGGCTTGCGCCGATGCCGTATCGATTGTCGAACAGTCTATGATCGTCGTATCCGGATCCAGCGACTCAATGAGGCCTGCACGGCCTTCCTGGCCTATGTAAAGCCCACGCACATGCTCACCGGCGGGTAACATGCTGATCACAATGTCTGCACCTGACGCAGCCTCAATCGCACTGGCTGAGGCTTCGCTGCCTGTCGCACGCTCCATGAGTGCAGGCACGAGATCGAATACTTTCAACTGATGACCAGCCGCGACCAGGTTTGCAGCCATCGGCGCACCCATGTTGCCCAAACCAATAAATCCTATGTTGCTCATACTTATTCCAGATCCGCTAGTGGATGATTTGGCCACGGGTCAACAAAGTGGGTCAGCACGTGGTTCCAGTCGAGTCTATCAAGACTGCCAAACTGCCAGTTCGGCGCATTGTCTTTGTCGATGAGAAGGGCGCGCACACCCTCTTTAAAATCAAGATTTTGCGCGCAATGCGTCGCCAGCGTCAGCTCCATCCTGTAGGTGTCCGCAAGTGTCATGTGCGGCACGCGACGCAGTTGCTCGACGATAATACCCGCCGTGGTCGGACACCCCGAGTTGAGATTGCCAATTCCCTTATCTACCCAGTCACTCAAGCCTTGAAGATTCTGTACAGCCGAAATCTCACCTGCAAAATCCTCAAAATCCGGAACCCGTTCCGGTACAGCACTGATCTGTGCCTCCGGCATCGCCGGTGTAGCCAAGGTCGCCAGCCATTCATCAACGAGATCCACATCGGATGCATTCGCCTGCCAAGGCAGGCTTAGCGCCTCGTCAAGAATCACATGACGCCTGTCATGGTCGACCACATGGGTACCAATACCCACCAAGAGCGCATCCGCCGCATTGAGCTGAGCCCCACTCAGACCGAGAAAACTGGCCCAGTGTTGAGGCATGTTCCGATAGGTCCAACTTGCCCCTGCATCCGGAAAAAGCCCAATGGTGATCTCAGGTGAGGCAAGACGACTTTTCTGTGTCAGCACTCTGTAACGCGCTGCACTGAATATGCCGAGGCCACCACCCATGACAATTCCGTGCCCCAACGCCAAAAGCGGTTTATGAAAATTGTGTATGGCAAAGTCCAGACGATATTCAGCTTCGAAAAAGCGGAAGGGATAGTCATCAACTACCGCATTTGCCGCGTGGTTGGCATCGATGGCTCGATATAGAGCCTGTATGTCCCCGCCCGCACAGAACGCCTTGTCACCCGCGCCTGTTATCACGACCGCAACAACCTCGTCTCGGCCAGACCAGTCAGTCAAGGCTCCATGCAGGCGTCGAGCCATGTCAAGACTCAATGAGTTCAGGGTAGCTTCAACGTTGAGATGAGCATGCCCCAGCACGCACCCGTTGGCGGTCTTAAGGTCGGAAATCAGAACGTCGTTCATGTCAGGGGCTCAGCTGTTGGTCCACTGAGGGGTGCGCTTCTCGAGAAATGCGTTGACCCCCTCTGTTTGGTCATTGGTATTAAACAGGTCGACAAAGCTGTCTCTCTCGGTCGTGTACGCCCCGGCGATGTTCCCCGAACGCGCACTTTGAATCAGTTGCTTACAGGCTGCTACCGCCGGTGGGCTCTGCCTGCCCACAGCTTGGGCGAGTTCTAGCGCATGCGCCTGCGCTTGTCCCGATGCAACGACTTCCTCGACGAGGCCTATCGTGCGTGCTGTGTCTGCATCGATTCTCTCCCCGCACAGAATCATACGTTTGGCCCATCCTTCGCCGACCATCCAGGCCAGATTTTGTGTGCCACCACCACAAGGCAGCAAGCCGACAGTGGCCTCTGGCAGCGCCAACTGGGCATGCGCTTCAGCTATGCGAATATCACACGCCAGGGCACATTCAAGACCGCCCCCCATAGCGAAACCGTTGACGGCAGCGATGCTGACGCCGCGGAAATTAGCGAGCGTCTCGAATGCATCGCCAAATTGCTCGGCCAGTGTTCGAGCAACCCCTTTGTCTCCAGCTGCAAAGAGGTTCAGATCGGCACCCGCGGAGAAGAATTTTTCACCTTGCCCAACGATCACTATGGCGTACACAGTTAAATCCCCTTCGCAGTCAATTACGAGCTGCTTAAGACCCGTCAGACTCTCTTCATCCCACGTGTTAGCAGGAGGGTTATTAATTGTCACCACCACCGTATGATCGATCACCTCGACCAATAATTTATCCGTCACTGACTCAACCAACAGCAGTCTCCGTTGTTTTGCCCATTATTCTAACGCAAACCAGTCAATCGGCGTCGTACCCGCCTTTTTTAGATAGGCATTCGCTTGTGAAAAATGTCTACAGCCAAAAAAACCTCGATGTGCCGACAATGGTGACGGATGAGGGGCACGCAAAATCAGATGCTTAAGCGGATCGACAACGGCACCTTTTTTCTGCGCATAACTGCCCCAAAGCAAGAAAACCAGACCTTCACGGACATGTGTCAATTTCGCCACCACAGCGTCCGTGAATTGTTCCCAGCCTCGTCCCCGGTGCGAGCCGGCCTGTCCCCCCTGAACGGTGAGTACGGAATTTAGCAGCAGCACTCCCTGCTCTGCCCACCCCGTTAACATACCCGTATGTTCGTCCAATCGGCTACCCGATTGCGCCAGATCATCGTTAATTTCCTTGAAGATGTTCTGTAAAGAAGGCGGAGGGGTAAGCCCAGGTTTAACGCTAAAACAAAGGCCATGTGCTTGGCCAGGACCGTGATAGGGATCCTGGCCAATGATGACCACCTTCACCTGATCCACCGGGGTGTGCTCAAAGGCTGCAAATATCTCCGCACCCGGTGGATAAACAGTGCGCCGACGCTGTTTCTCACCCCGCAAAAAGACACTTAACTGAGCCATGTAAGGTTGATCGAATTCCTCACCGAGAAGCTGCTTCCATGAAGGTTCTATGTTTACGGCACGTACCAACTTAAGCAGTCCACCCGATCATTTTATGAACGTTCCGGTGAAATCGATCTCATCAGTGGAAACAGCAGCACATCACGAATTGACGGTGCATTGGTCAGCAACATCACTAACCGATCAATCCCCAGTCCCTCTCCGGCCGTCGGTGGCAGGCCATACTCAAGCGCTTCAACATAGTCCTGATCGAAGTGCATCGCTTCATTATCTCCGACGTCTTTCAAAGAAACCTGATCCCTGAACCGTTGTGCCTGATCGATAGGGTCATTGAGTTCCGAAAAACCATTTGCATATTCACGCCCACCAATGAAGAGCTCGAATCGATCCGTCACCTGGTCATTGTGATCACTCCTACGCGCGAGTGGTGATACTTCAGCAGGATACTCGGTAATATAGGTCGGCTGGGCAAGGCGGGCTTCCACCTCCGCTTCAAAAATCTCCATCTGTAACTTTCCAACCCCCCATGCAGGTTCCGGCGTCAGACCGTGCGCTGCTAATTTGCTTCTCAGCACATCTTCGTCATCCAATTGCCCTGCACTCAAGTCGGTATGCGCCACAATGGCCTCAGCCATCGTCTGCCGTAATGGTGATGCGGCAAGATCAATGCTTAGACCCTGATATTCAACCTTTGTCGAACCGAGCACATCTTTTCCCAGCATCACCATCAGTTCATCTGTGAGATCCATCAGATCCCGGTAATCCGCATAAGCCTGATAAAACTCGAGCATCGTGAATTCCGGGTTGTGTCGCGTAGAAACGCCCTCATTACGGAAGTTTCTATTGATCTCAAAAACACGTTCATAACCACCAACAACCAGTCGCTTAAGAAACAACTCAGGCGCGATTCTCAGATAAAGATCCATATCTGTGGTGTTGTGATGCGTGATGAAGGGACGCGCTGTCGCTCCACCGGGGATACTGTGCATCATGGGTGTTTCCACCTCGAGATAATCCCTTTCGATGAAAAAATCGCGAATCCGTTGAATGATCTTCGTACGGGTTTCAAATACCATCCGGGACGATTCATTGGTCAGCAAGTCCAGATATCTCTGTCGATAGCGAATTTCCTGGTCCGTGACGCCATGGAATTTTTCGGGTAAGGGCTGGAGCGTCTTGTTCAGCAGCACAACTTCACTGGCATGAACCGTCAGTTCCCCTTTATTGGTTCGCATCATCGTCCCTCGGACACCGACAAAGTCCCCGATATCTGTCAGTTCCGTGAACTCGGCATAATCTTCATCAAGATCGTTTTTGGTGAGATAGCACTGAATGCGTCCCGACACATCCTGCAAGGTGATGAAGCTGGCCTTGCCCATCACTCTGCGCAACATGATGCGTCCGCAAACAGACGTGGTGATCCCTTCCGCCTGCAACTGAGATTTATCCTTATCGGCACAGTTGCCATGCAACTGGCCTGCCGTGTGTTGTCTGCGGAAGTCATTCCGATATCCGCCAGTTCGCTTAACCCATGCCTCTAGCTTGGCTTTGCGGGCTGCTAATATGTCTCTGTCTTCACTCATACAAATTCGCTGCTCACCTTTTATAAGCCTGCTTTTAGGCTTGCCTCGACAAAACTGTCAATATCACCATCCAGTACATTGCCTGGATCGGCCCTCTCAATTGCTGTGCGCAGATCTTTCACTCTTGATTGATCCAGAACATAAGAGCGAATCTGGCTCCCCCAACCAATGTCAGCCTTGGCGTCTTCAACCGCCTGTTGCTCTACACGCCGACTCTGCAATTCAAGTTCATAGAGCTTAGCGCGCAATTGCTTAAACGCACGATCTTTATTCTGGTGCTGCGACCGTTCACTCTGACACTGCACGACGGTATTCGTGGGCAGATGGGTAAGCCGTACAGCCGAGTCCGTGCGGTTTACATGCTGCCCTCCTGCACCACTCGCCCTGTATGTATCGACCCTCACTTCGGCAGGATTGATGTCGATATTGATATCGTCGTCTATCTGCGGAGACACAAATACAGACGCAAATGATGTATGTCGCCGGTTGCCCGAGTCAAAAGGCGACTTTCTAACAAGTCGATGTACACCTGTTTCTGTACGCAACCACCCGTAAACATAAGCCCCACTCAACTCAATCGTGGCACTCTTGATACCCGCCACGTCTCCGGGACTGTGCTCCACAACAGCGCTACTAAAACCTCTTTTTTCAGCCCACTTGAGATACATACGAAGCAGCATATCTGCCCAATCTTGCGCCTCAGTACCCCCGGAACCTGCCTGGATTTCAACATAAGCGTTTGCTTCGTCCATCTCGCCCTGAAACATACGGCGAAACTCAAGGTCCGCCAGGCGATCGTCGACGCGTCTCAACGCTTCAACAACATCCTCCAGTGCATCGGCGTCTGCTTCCTCCTGAGCCAATTCGGCCAACTCAGCATATTCGCTAAGGTCCTGGTGCAAACCCGAAAGCACTTTCACCACCTGTTCCAATCCAACGCGTTCCTTACCCAGCCTCTGAGCTCGATCCGGATCATCCCAGACGCTACCATCCGCCAGTTCGCGCTCTACTTCCTCCAGTCGTGCTGCTTTGTCAGCAAAGTCAAAGATACCCCCGTAGGGCAGCTTCGCGCTCAATAAGATCTTTCAACTGTTCTCTAACAGCCGTAATTTCAACCATGATTTATATCCTTGAGTTTCGAAGTACCGACGGACCCTGGGCTCTTTGTGCGCGGTATTCTAGGGGATGGGTCTCACGTACTCCACAATCAACTGTGGCGTGTCTATCTGACCGTAATCATTGACCGCGAGTTTGTAGGCAATTTCAACCGCTTCAACCGCGTCCGGAAGTGGTGCCTGCCTGAACGCTATTGCATCAATAACACGGCCACTCTGCTTGAGTACAAGTTTAAGGTGCTCACCACCAACCACTCGTTGCGAAACCACTCTGAATTGCCCATCAAAGATCGGTTCCGGAAATTGTGAGCCCCAGGGACCCCCAGCCACGAGTTGTTGCGCTGTTTCGAGGCTGAGTTCAGTTTCCTTAAGCTCACCGTCTGAAACAATCACCGGATCCAACATCTCACTCGTTACCTGTTCTCGCACAACTTTGTCAAAAATCACGCCAAATCGCTTGAGGTGCACCCGCTTAATGCTGAGCCCTGCAGCCATCGCGTGCCCACCAAATTTAAGCAAAAGTCCAGGATGCCCCGTCGCGATAACATCCAGCGCATCACGAATGTGCAAACCCTCTATGCTCCGAGCGGAGCCTTTGAGCTCGTCCGGTGCACTGTCACCGGCGTCTGCGAAGCAGATGACCGGGCGATTAAATTTCTCGCGCAACCGACCGGCAACAATCCCGACGACACCCTGATGAAAACTCTGGTGATACACCGTTAATCCTGTCCGGGTCTGGTCTGCTTGCTCAGATGCAACTAACATTTGGGCATCGTCAACCATATCCCGCTCTAACTGACGGCGTGCAACATTGAGCTGATCCAGTGCCGTGGCGATTGAGCGGGCTTCGCTCAGACTCTCCGCCAACAGGCATTTAATGCCGATCGCCATGTCCTCAAGCCTGCCCGCTGCATTGAGCCGAGGCCCTAAAGCGAAGGCTAAGTCCTGTGCGGTAATCGACGGCAAAGCACGTCGGGCGATGTCAGCAAGCGCACGCATACCGGGTCTGCATCGTCCGGCTCGGATTCGCAGGATACCCTGCTGGACGAGCCGACGATTGTTCACATCGAGCGGCACCACATCTGCAATCGTGCCAAGGGCCACCAAATCGAGATAGTTGGCTAGATTCGGCACGGACCTTTGAGCAAACCAGTCGTGGGCAACAAGCTTTTGGCGAAGCGCTCCCATGAGGTAATACGCCACACCTACCCCTGCAAGTGCTCGACTCGCAAACTGACTTTCTGGCAGGTTTGGATTGACGATCGCGTACGCAGCTGGTCTTTGTTCTCCCGGTAAGTGGTGATCAGTCACGATCACATCAATACCGAGATCGCACGCAAGCTGCACGCCAGACAGACTCGAGATGCCGTTGTCGACCGTCACGATCACAGATGGATCATACGATGCTGACAAAGAGACAATTTCTGGCGACAGGCCATAACCGTACTCAAACCGGTTGGGAACGAGATAATCCACCTTCTCGGCACCAAAGGCTTTGAGAATCAACATACACAAAGTCACAGATGTCGCACCGTCAGCGTCGAAATCTCCAACGATCAGGATCTGTTCATTCTGCATGACTGCAGTGCACAATCGCTCGGCTGCTATATCGATATCCGGTAATGCCTCAGGCCTGAGGATGTGCCCAAGCGCTAAATCAAGATCATCAGGTTTAACAACGCCCCGATTGGCATATACGCGCTGGAGCACGGACGAGTTTGACAACTCTGGCCCATCAACGGGCGGGCGACGCCTGATTCGGAGGTTCGCCGCCTCTATCATCAGTGCAACGGTTCGACGCGAATCCTGGAAATCGTTCCTTCACCGGCTTCCAGACCCTCGACCACTGCCAACGCCTTTTTCATGACCGATTCAACCACCGCATGTGTCACGATCACAATGTCGACAACCTTGCCCGCCATATCAGGCTCTTTTTGTATAGCAGCTTCAATACTGATACCGCACTCAGACATAGCGTTAGCAATCTGGGCAAAGACGCCGGGTTCGTCTCGAACAGGTATGCGTATGTAGTTTGCACATATGACATCTGAAATCGGCACATAATCGCCTGTTTTAGCAGGTCGGTCACCTTCTGAGTTTGAGGTCACCGTCGCCAGTCTAACAACGTCACCCAGTACCGCTGACGCGGTGGCCAGTCCTCCCGCACCAGGGCCACTGAAGAGTGTTTGACCCGCCCCATCACACTTAACCACGACTGCGTTGGCAACATCATCCACATTAGCCAGCAGTGTTGTTTTTGGCATAAGTACCGGATGGACCCGAGCCTCTACGCCAAGGTCACTCGCCTTGGCAATACCAACATGCTTGATCCGATAACCCAGTTCATCCGCATAGGCGATATCCGCAGAAGTCACCCCGCTAATTCCTTCCACATACAGGGCTTCGAAATCGAATTTTGTATCGAATGCAAGTCCAGCGAGAATTGTTAACTTATGGGCAGCATCTACCCCATCAATGTCAAACGATGGGTCCGCCTCAGCATAACCGAGTCGTTGGGCCTCAGCTAACGCATCGTCAAACGCCTTCCCCTGTGCCTGCATCGCAGTGAGTATATAGTTACAGGTGCCATTGATGATGCCAATCACCTGTTCAAACCGATTGGCCACCAATGCATGCTGAATCGCTTGAATGATTGGTATGGCCCCCGCCACTGCCGCTTCAAACTTTAACGGCGTGCGCTGTTCACCTGAAAGCAATTCGTTACCGAATCTTGCAATAACCGCCTTATTCGCAGTCACCACCGGAATACCCTGGTCAAGGGCTTGGGTGATGAGGTCTTTTGCAGTCGACTCTCCACCAATCAACTCAACTAAGACGTCAATATCCGGCGCCAACAACGATTCAAGATCAGTTGAAAATTCAGCGCCAAGGAGATCAATGTCGGATTTCGGGCTTCTGCTTGCGACTCTGACCGGTCTAAGTTCGACGCCCGAGCGCGAACGGATTATTTCCCGATTGGCCGAGACAATGTCAAGAACCCCCTGAGCGACCGTACCTAAGCCAGCAATACCAAGCCGAAGCTCTTTCATGAGAACACGTCTATTCTTTAATTCAGTGAGTGATGAGGTTGTCGGTTACTGTAAACCGATTCTGACGGCAAGGTCAGCTGCCGGCATGTAGCCAGGCAACAACACACCTCCGGCCGTGATGATCGCTGGCGTTCCCGTTACGCCAACGCGCTGACCCAGCGCATATTGGTCGGCCACGGGGTTTTCACACGTCGATGCCGGTATATTTCGTCCGGCTTTGAGTTCTGTTATCGCCTCGTTAGGATTGTCTGAGCACCAGGCGGACACTATTTTGTCGTACGTCGGGTTGTCCAACCCGCGACGAGGATAGGCCAGGTAACGCACCTCAATACCAAGTGCGTTGATATCAGCCATCTCCTGATGGAGTTTTCGACAGTAAGTACAATCGACGTCCGTAAAAACGGAAACATGCGCCTTAGTTGGACCGCTCGGCGCGAATACAACCATCTCTTCAATAGGCACCCTATCCAGAATCGCCTTGCGGCTAATTGCACGGCGTTGCTCGGCTAAGTTCACGATTTGACTGCCAAGCTGATACATATCACCGGAAATGATGAACTGACCATCTGCGGTACCATACAGGTTTTGACCCCCCGACAATTCAACGCCAAAAAGACCGGGTACAGGCGTCTCATAGACCGTTTGGATCGGCATGTTCGGAAATGCTTTTTTGAGCTCTGCCGACAGTCGCTGGCTGCCGTCAGGACCATTCGCGATGCTCGAACGAGCATCCTGCGCAGCATGCAGAATCGTACTTGCCATTGACGCGATCAGTCCAAGCGCGACAGTAAAAAAAACCAGGCTGAATCGTTTTCGCATATACATCCACCTCTTGAATACTCTGGCACTCAGGCCCGTTGAATCAGATTTGACTGTCTGTTAACCCGCCGCAGATGATCGAAAACTAACCGCGCGGGTGATGTTCATGTACCAGATTCTTCAGTCGCTCACGTGCCACATGAGTGTAAATCTGGGTTGTCGAAAGGTCGCTGTGTCCGAGCATCATCTGCACAGCCCGCAAATCCGCGCCATTATCTACCAGATGTGTCGCAAATGCATGGCGTAGCGTATGCGGTGATACCGCCTTTTCGATACCGGCCTGAGAAGCATAACGTCTAATCGCGTACCAAAACGTCTGCCGTGTCATCATTTTGCCTCGATTGCTTGGGAAAATCGCCGCGCAACCTTGTGGCGCAAGGGCTGGCCGCGCCTCGAGAGTAAATCGCTCTATCCAGTCCTGGGCGGCTTCACCCATCGGCACAAGCCGCTCCTTGGCGCCCTTGCCCAAAACACGTACCACGCCCTGGCGGAGATTCACATTCACCGTCTCAAGCCCGATCAGCTCGCTAATCCGCAAGCCACATGCATACAGGAGTTCCAACATCGCACGATCTCGAAGACCAATCGGCGTGTCGATGTTGGGCGCTGCCAACAGCGCCTCAACTTCAGTCATAGAGAGAGAATGGGGTAACGATCGGCCCTGTTTGGGATGGTGCAGATGTTGCGTTGGATCCACCGCCATAATCTGTTCGCGTACCTGATAACGGTAGAACCCACGTAATGCACTCAACCATCGTGCAATGCTGCGTGGATTTATGCCACGACGATAACGATCGGCCATAAATGCACTGAGATCAGCTTCCTGGGCCGCGTGCAAAGTCTTTTCATTCTTTTCGAGCCACCGTGCGGTTTTCTCTAGGTCCCGCCGATAAGCCGCACGGGTATGTTCACTCAACCCACGCTCTACCCACAAACTGGTCAGATAATGATCAATTTGGGCATCTTGCGTCATCGAAGGCTTGCACATTTAAGTCGCGCTCTGATCGTTACCGATGGCTGGTATCAGAAAATTCCAACAAACACTTGTACTAAAGACTCTAAACCCCTTCGTAAGCCCTTGAAAGAAATAAATATTTTCGAAAAGGCGTAGATGTATAACGGGTCTTTTAATGCACCTTTTCTTTAATCCGTGCTGATCGGCCAGAACGCTCGCGCAGATAGTAGAGTTTGGCTTTACGTACATCCCCACGACGTTTCACTTCAATTCCCGCTATAAGTGGACTGAAGGTTTGAAACGTCCGCTCCACACCTACCCCGTGCGAAATCTTACGCACGATGAATGATGAGTTGAGCCCACGATTGCGTTTGCCAATGACGACACCTTCGAAAGCCTGCAACCGCTCTCTATTGCTCTCTCGCACACGAACCTGCACAGATATCGTATCGCCAGGCGCAAATTCGGGAATGTCCCTGTCCGTCTGCTCTGTCTCCACTTCTTCAATAATCTTGTTTCTGCGCATGATTCGTCTCTCGTTAATCGCCTCAAAGCCTGTTAAAGCCAGGAGACCTGGTTATTTGCCCTAATACCCACTACGACCGCATTTTTTCAGCTTCGATCGCCGCTTTAAGGTGTATTTTGTCCTCGTTTGCGAATATTTTTCTCGTCAGTAACTCAGGACGCCTTGCGTACGTTACCCTTAGCGCCTCTGCCCGTCTGAATTCAGCTATCCTGTTGTGATCACCACTCAGGAGCACCGCAGGCACTCGGCTGTTTGCGGTATTTTCGGGGCGCGTATATTGAGGGTAATCGAGCCTGTCATCAAGATAAGATTCGTCAAATATTGACTGCTGGTTGCCCAATGTGCCTGGTATGTGTCTTGCAAGTGCATCAATGACGACCATTGCAGCCAATTCACCCCCACTAATCACATAGTCGCCGATGGACCACTCAGCATCAACATAAGTATCGATAAAACGCTGATCGAGCCCTTCATAACGCCCACAGACAAAGACCATCCCATCCGTGGTGCTGGCCTCCACCGCCATATCCTGAGAAAAGGTCGTACCTTGTGGACTCATGAGCACGGTCGGGGCATTTTTGACTCCGGCTTTGTCGAGTTCTGCTTTGGCCACCTCAAGCGCCCGTTGTAACGGCTCAAACATGAGCACCATACCCGCACCACCACCAAATGGCCTGTCATCCACAGTACGGTGTTTATCTTCTGCATAATCTCGCGGATTGATCAAACTCACATGGAGTTGCCCACTCACCACCGCTCGACCCACCACGCCCAGTTTGAGTGTCGCCGCAAAAAGCTCCGGAAACAGGGTCAGAACACTAATATGCATTTTGAATTACCAGTCAGAGTCCCAGTCGACACGCAACCATCCCGCAGCCAAATCCACATCCAATACGTAAGGGTCAGCATACGGTATCAACGTTTGTTTCACCTTTTCCTTAATGCCCTTCGTTTTTTTGTTTGCACTTGGGTGGTTTTTTTTCGCCACTTCCGCAGCGTTTGATTCATCCGCTTGAAGGGTTTCAGCATTTAGACAGGCAGGATCACCTGAATCGACCCCCTGCACAGCGTTTTCCACAACCAACACATCATGATTACCGGTTTCTGTGAGGGCGGCGACGATGCCCAACATCTCACCCTTAAGGTTCTCAACACGCAAGCCGATCAAGTCGCGCCAATAAATCTCACCTTCCGCGGGTGGCGCAAACGCGGCCGGATCAGTACCCACCAGCGAACCGGTGCACGCACGGGCGGTATCTCGGTCATTCACCGACCCGATCTTCATGATAAATCCATCACGGTAAGGTTTGACTGTCACCTGATCCAACAGCATCCAGTCATCGTTATCCGGTTCGATATCGTCCGGCAAATCCCTACCTACACCTTTCGCGCTGGTGAACAAAGGCAGGTAGGAGGTGATGTTTTCAGGTGGTGATGTATAAGAGCGCAGGTGCAGCCAGCCCTTAACGCCGTAGGGCGAACCAATTCGTCCTACGACAGCAACATCCGGCTGGACCTTATTCTCCGGCCTCTGCCGTTGTTTCACTGGTTACAGCAGATTTGCGACCCTTTTTGATAAGCGTCCGCACAATCTCGGTAGGTTGAGCACCCATCGCAAGCCAGTGGTCCACCCTGTCTAGATCGATTCGCAGCGTCTCAGACTGCCCCTTGGCAACCGGGTTATAAAAACCAACGCGTTCGATAAATCGCCCGTCACGCGAAGCCGTCTTATCCGCTACGGTAATATGATAAAACGGGTTTTTCTTGGCGCCATGGCGCGCGAGACGTATTGTGACCATGCTTACAATCAGCCGAATTTTAGAGGCGGCGTATCTTATAGGAAGGTAGGCTGTATGGAAACTCCAAGATCCTATAGAACCAAATCAAACGAACGGGATAATTAAGGTAACAAATCACCTGCGCCTGGCAGGCGGACGCTGCTTTTGGCCCTGCATCGCCTGCATACCTCGCATCATCTTTTGCATGCCGCCTTTGCGGGTCACTTTCTTCATCATTTTCTGCATCTGCTTGTGCTGCTTTAGCATGCGATTGATGTCGGTTACCTGAGTACCACTGCCTTTGGCTATACGTTGTTTACGCGAACCATTGATCACATCGGGAAAGTGTCTTTCTTGCGGTGTCATCGAATCAATAATGACGCCCATCTGCTTAAACAGGCCATCATCAACCTGCGCTTGTGCTGCTTCGGGTACCTGTCCCATGCCCGGCAATTTGTCCAGCATGCTGCTGACACCACCGAGGTTTGCCATCTGATCTAACTGATCTCTAAAGTCTTCCAAGTCGAACTTTCGGCCTTTCTGAATCTTTCGCGCAAGCTTCTGTGCTTTGGCCTTATCTACCTTGCGCTCAGCTTCCTCAATCAGTGTCAGAACATCGCCCATCCCCAGTATGCGAGACGCGAGCCGGTCGGGATGGAACGGTTCTAAGGCATCGGTTTTCTCACCGATGCCCAGAAATTTGATCGGCTTGCCAGTAATCTGGCGCACACTCAATGCCGCCCCACCCCTGGCATCACCATCCGTCTTGGCTAACACCACGCCGGTGAGAACAAGGACGTCGTTGAATACTTTCGCCGTATTGGCAGCATCCTGCCCCGTCATCGCATCGACAACAAAGAGTGTTTCAATGGGATTCAAACCCGCCTGCAGGGCTCTGATTTCAGCCATCATGTCTTCATCAACCGCAAGGCGCCCTGCAGTATCGACAATAAGAACATCCGCAAACTGCTTTTTAGCGGCATCCACTGCCCGGAGCGCTATATCAAGCGGCTTTTCATCCGTGCTTGAACCAATACAAACCGCATCTACTTCCTTCGCAAGCGTGGCCAGTTGCTCGATTGCCGCGGGCCGATAGACATCCGCACTGACGACCGCGACTTTTTTGTTTTCGCGCTCTTTAAGATAGCGCGCCAGCTTCGCCACAGTGGTTGTTTTGCCCGCACCCTGCAGGCCTGCCAACAAAACAACGGCCGGAGGTACCGTCGCCAAGTTCAGTGCATCATTCGCATCACCCATGATGTGCACGAGTTCATCGTGGACGAGTTTTACGAACTGTTCGCCAGGATTTAAGGCATTATTGACGACCGTACCGATTGACTTGCTTTTAATGTCGTCTATGAAGGATTTCACCACCGGCAGCGCAACGTCAGCTTCAAGCAGCGCAATTCGTACATCACGCAGGGCTGCACTGACATTCTCTTCAGAAAGTGTCGCACGCCCCTGGATAGTACGCAGGGTATTGGTCAGTCGATCAGATAGGCTCTCAAACATCTGTACGCCGGCTTTTGTTTATAGCAGCCGCTTATTATACCTCGTTCTGCCGATACACAGTCTTTTGCAAGCAAAGCAACTTACGCATCCTTGCTCTTTTCGGCATGTCATTGATATGCCACACTTGCAGGCTCGTTATCCGCCACTGAGGCGTCTTGAGGACTGACACATTCTTTGCGATAGCGTCCACACACCTGCGCCGAGGGGTCGCATTTGTGTATCACGCGCCTGAGCATCCGTACCTGCCCCTGATTTCCAGCAGTGTGGAACTGTCATGTCCACGCCCGTAGTGGTGGTCAGCCTCTTGACCCTGGGCCTATACGTTTATGTGTTCCGCCTGGCCTGGCCCGGACCCGCACAGAGCATTTCCGACCCGGAGGAGACCAACAAAGACACACGGGCAGCGGCGACGCGATGGGTCGCCATTGTTGCGTTGATCGGGCATATTTTCGTCGCCCGTGAATTGCTCTTTGATGATCAATCTATGCAGCTGAGCATCATCTATGTTGCAAACGTGGTCGCCGTGGTCATGACCCTGGTGGTCGCATTGGTCAGCTTACGTCTACCGATCGTACGTCTGTTTCTGCTCGTTATACCCGTAGCATTTCTAACACTCTTCCTGGGTCTGTTTGCAAAACCCGGCACCGCAACAGCCTCTGTAAGCAATACGCCACTACTTGCACATATCTTAATATCCTTAGTCGCCTACAGTACGTTGATGCTGGCCGCTTTCCAGTCCATTTTACTGGCTGTACTCGAGCGCAGATTACGCACCCCCGGCAAGCAAGCAAGCCAGTGGTTGCCCCCGTTAGAGACCATGGAGCAACTCTTAGTCGCCATGTTATGGATCGGGCTTGCGTTGCTAACAGCTTCTATCTTTTCCGGCTTTCTATTTCTTGAGGACATGTTCGCTCAACACGTCTCGCACCACATCGTAATCACCTCTCTTTCCTGGCTCGTTTACGCATTCTTCTTAATCGGCAGGTACGTCTTCGGCTGGCGAGGGCTGACAGCGGTTCGCTGGACCCTGGTCGCGTTTACGCTTCTCGTCATCGGCTATCTCGGCAGCAAATTCGTGCTTGAGTACATCCTCCAACGATGAACGGTCCCGATGTCCCCGTCTGGATCCTGTTAGTCAGTATCCTTTTTCTTACGGCTTTCTCGGCATATTTTTCCGGTACAGAAACGGCAATGATGGCGCTCAACCGCTATCGGCTTCGCCATCTGGTAAAGCAAAAAAACCGTCGAGCACGCAAGGCAAATCGACTACTACGCAGACCAGACCGGCTCCTCGGTGTCATCCTCGTCGGTAACAATTTAGTCAACTTTACCGCGGCGACCATCGCAACAGTGATCGGCTTTCGTTTATTCGGAGACACGGGTTTGTTGATAGCACCCTGGGCTTTGACGGTCTATTTTCTCATCTTTGCCGAAGTCGCCCCAAAAACTCTGGCCGCCCAACATCCGGAAGGATGGGCATTCAAAGCAGTT
>JAYZCO010000068.1:0-6193 GCA_036338285.1 Pseudomonadota bacterium | reverse complement strand
CAGGGTCTTGCGACCCAGGCCGATGAGGCAGCCGCGCTGGCGGACGAGTTCGGTTATCCGGCGGTTCTAAAAATTGTCTCGCCGGACCTCATACACAAAACGGATGCCGGCGGCGTGCTGACAGACGTAGGCAATGCACAGGACGCAGCTGCCGGATTCCATACGCTAGTCGAACGCGCCCGGGCACACCTGCCAGAGGCCAAGATAGAAGGCGTGCTGGTGCAATCACAAGCCAGCGCCGAACTCGAGGTGATTGTAGGCGCCACTTCTGATCCGGTGTTTGGCAAACTGGTCGCCTTTGGCCTTGGCGGCACATTGGTGGAGGTCACGCGCGATGTGTCCTTTAGAACAGCACCAACAGATCAAACTCAAGCCCACGCCATGCTCGATGATATTCAGGCAGCAGCAGTGCTCGATGGCGTACGTGGCCGACCTGGGGTGAGCCGGGAAAAACTTGCCGGTCTGATCGAAGGCATCTCCCAACTCGTCACTGATTTTCCAGAAATCAGTGAGCTCGATCTAAATCCGGTCATGCTTGGCGTCGATGCTGCTACCGCTGTGGATGTGCGTATCATCGTGGATTTCGAACATGAGGCAGAGCCCGCGCGCCTGACCCCTGAAGAAATTCTGCCCGGCATGCAAAGGATCATGCAACCCCAGGGCGTCGCAGTCATTGGTGCTTCCGCCGAGGAAGGAAAAATTGGCAATTCGGTCATGAAAAATCTGATCGACGGCGGGTATGCCGGTGCGCTCTACCCCATTCATCCGAAGGCGGAAGAGATCCTAGGCCATCAATGCTATGCGAGCGTGACCGAGGTACCTGACACAATCGATATCGCGATATTCTGTATACCGGCACGATTTGTCGCCGGTGTCTTAGCCGAAGCAGGAACGAAACAGATTCCGGGTGCAATCCTCATTCCATCTGGCTTCGCTGAGGTCGGCGAACATGAATTGCAGGCCGAGGTGGTACAAGCTGCGCGTGATAATAATGTACGTTTGATGGGGCCTAACATCTACGGCTTCTACAACACCCACCAAAACTTATGTGCAACCTTTTGCACGCCTTATAACGAACGCGGCAGCGTCGCTCTGTCTTCCCAGAGCGGCGGTGTTGGCATGGCGATCGTCGGTTTCAGTCGGTCCGCCAAAATGGGTGTGTCAGCAATCGTCGGCCTTGGCAATAAAGCCGATATTGATGAAGACGATCTGCTTACCTTTTTCGAAGATGATCCGAATACCAACGTCATCGCCATGCATGTCGAGGACCTAAAGGATGGCCGAGCATTTGTAGAAGCCGCCAAGCGCGTGACGCCGAAAAAACCCGTTGTAATGCTCAAGGCAGGTCGTACCTCGGCAGGCGCGCGGGCAGCAAACTCTCATACCGGGGCGTTGGCAGGTGACGACAAAGTGTACGATGCCGTACTGAAGGAATGTGGAGTCATTCGGGCTCACACACTGAACGATATGCTGGAGTTCGCACGCGGACTCGCCGTGTTACCCGACCCAAAAGGCGAAAATATACTCATACTTACCGGCGCAGGTGGATCCGGCGTACTCCTGTCGGATGCCTGCATAGACAATGAGTTGACGCTCATGACGATGCCGGAGGACCTAGATGCAGCTTTTAAAGCCTACATCCCGCCGTTTGGCGCATCTGGAAACCCAGTGGATATTACCGGCGGCGAGCCTCCGTCAACCTACAAAAGCACCATTGAACTCGCATTGAGCGATGAGCGTGTTCACGCTTTGGTTTTAGGTTATTGGCATACGATCATCACGCCACCCATGGTATTTGCCGAACTGCTGGCAGAGGCAGTCGAAAATGGTCGCCGGGCAGGCATAGAGAAACCGGTGGTCGCCTCGCTGGTCGGTGATGTCGAAGTCGAGGAGGCCTGTCGTTATCTGCTCGATCGCGACATCCTTGCCTATCCTTACACTGCGGAGAAGCCCGTTGCTGTACTGGGCGCCAAATACAAATGGGCCCGCGGCGCCGGTCTACTCGGCAGCTAAGCCGACGCGATATGGGGTTCAGGCCCGGTCGAAAGGTTCCGCTTGACCGATCACCTCGCCGGAGACCAGAGCATCGAGATCGTCATCGGCCAGGGACAAATCTTCGCGTAACACCTCACGCGAATGGGCTCCCAGCCGTGGAGAGCCCTTGATAGGCACCTTGCTCTCTGACATGCGAGCAGGCCAGCCCAGTAATTTAATCTCACCGTGCACTTCGTGATCAACCCTGTGCACAAAACCGCGTTCCAGCAAATGCGGATTGTTGTACAGGTCCTTGGTATCAAGCACGGCACTCGCCGGAACACCGGCTTCAGCCAGTTCACGCATCGCGTCGTATTTATCGCGTAGCGACGTCCAGTTGCTAATCTCGACTCGCAACGCCTCATGGTTTTCATAACGATCACGGCCATGCGCAAAGCGCGGGTCGGTTAACAGATCCTCGCGTTGCATGACCTTACACATAACCTCCCACATGGGTGGTGTAACCGCCATCAAATAGATGTAATCGTTGGCACCGCCGCCTTTGCAGGGATACAACGACATCGTCGCGAGTTCACCATTGCCCGTTCGCGGCGTTGCCTGCTGGCCGAACTGGGTCCTGGCCGTGGCGGTTCTGAGGTAGTACGTCACCGCTTCTTGCATAGACAATTCGATGAGCTGACCTTTGCCGGATTTGAGTTTCTGTACATATGCCGCTGAGATTGCCAATGCCATCTGCACGCCCGTGCCTGCATCGCCAATCGTAAGCCCCGGTCGCATGGGTGGACCATCAGCCTCACCCGTGATCGAAAATGCGCTGGCCGCTGCCTGACCCACCATGTCATAACATTTGTAGTCAGACCACGGACCAGATAGGCCAAATCCTTTGATGCGCGCATAAATAATGCCCGGGTTGATGGCTTTCATCACGTCATAGTCAATATTCAATCGTTCAACAACGCCAGGGCCATAGTTTTCAACGAAGACATCGTACTTTGGCACCATGTCCAGCAGCAGCTGACGCCCTTCGGGTTTGGCGAGGTTGATGGCAACACTGCGTTTATTGCTGTTCCAGACCACAAAATATTCGGCGTCCGTTGTGCCACCTGCAAGACCTCTGCCCGGATCTCCCGTGCCTGGCGCCTCAATCTTGACTACATCCGCCCCGAGCCAGGCGAGCGCTTGGGTACAAGACGTCCCCGCCTCGTATTGGGTCATGTCAAGAATTCTCAAACCATCAAGCGCTGCCATACATACCCTCCCTCAATCGTCCAAAAGACCGCCAGTAAGACTCTGAAAAGGCGCTTGTGTTTAATAATGCGTTTAATGCCTACCCGAAGTCCATAGGGTCGAAACATGGGCATCGTGCATTGCATCGATTAAAGTGACGATCGTTAACCAGGCTAAAGGAGTGGACCCATGGCCAGCGAGCCCATTGGACGTTTTGATCATATAGGTATTGCCGTACACAGCATCGAGTCAGCACGACCCTTCTTTGAAGAAACCTTGGGCGCTAAGCTGCGCTACATAAGCGATGATCGATCGGGTGACTTTCGAGTAGGATTGTTTGACCTCGACAATTTCTGTATCGAACTGTTAGAGCCCGTCAACCCAGACGGCTTTCTGGCTAAATTCCTTGAGAAGCGTGGTGAGGGTGTACACCACATCACGCTGCAGACACCTGACCTTAAGCGCAAGGTCATCGAGATGGAAAACGCAGGCGTTAAAGTGGTGGACAAGCACCTGGAAGACCCGGGTTTCCTCGATGCGTTTATATCCCCGAAAAGTGCGCACGGTGTATTGTTTCAGCTCGGACAGACACCCGGCCCACTCAATAATCCCGCCTACTGGCTATCGGAAGACGACCCTGCCGGATAAACAGAAGTACAGCAAAGGATAGGAACTAACGAATTCTCTCCGGGTGGGTGTAGATATTGAACCCATGAGTCGCGACGAAACCGACCAGGGTGATGCCCTGCTCCTGTGCCAGCTCAGCCGCCAGGGACGACGGTGGGCCGACTGCCAGGACAAGTTCTGCACCCGCGATGCTGGCCTTTTGCAGGAGTTCAAAGCTCGCTCTACCGCTCAACACCAAACCACGGGCTTTGAGAGGTAAAGCACCCTCTCCGTAGAGAAAACCGACAAGTTTATCCAACGCGTTATGACGCCCAACATCTTCATAAACAGATAACAACATACCCGCGTGATCAAAAAGGCCTACACCATGCAGGCCTCCGGTTTTTGCAAACTCTCGCTGCTGCATACGTAGCGCAGGTGGGATTGCCAAAACGGTCTCACGATCGAGGGTAAGACGCTTTTCGACGGGATGCGGATTGACCACCTTGATCGCCTCGATGGATGTTTTGCCGCATACACCACAACTGGATGTCGTGTAGGTGTGCCGTTCCAGTGCTGCCGGGTTTATCTCTACGCCCTGGGACAGACTCACTTTAATGACGTTGTGCAGCCCTTTGTCCGGGCTGGGTGGACCGCAATGTTCAATGGCTCGAATATCCTCAGGACCGGTGATCAAGCCTTCACCGAATAGAAACCCGAGGGCAAGTTCCCGATCTGCACCCGGTGTACGCATGGTGACAGAGAGCGTGAATTCCTGCTCACCATGGGGCGCGATTCGAATCTCTAAGGGCTCTTCGACCGTGATCAGATCTGATACTTCGGAAGCTTTCGTTTCAAGCACACGCGTGATCTCAACACGTTGGTTTTGCGCGTCGGTAACCGTGCTGAGCAGGGTCTCTTGTGACATCATTTACCCGGATCGGGCATCAGTTCGAGCTGCTGGGTGTTACGGTCATCGAATTGTATCTGCCAGGCAGACCGAGCGTTTGCAGGCTGAACTTCTACAGCGGTCACTTTGTATTCCGGACAATTGGTTGCCCAGTCACTGAGGTCGGTTGTGACGACGTTAGTTCCTGTCATGGGATGATGGAATGTCGTATAGACAACGCCTGGCGATACCCGGCTAGAGATTTTGGCACGAAGGGTTATCTCGCCCATGCGGCTGCGTATTGCCACCCAGTCCTCGTTCCTGATACCGCGTAACTCGGCATCCGCTGCATGAATTTCAAGCACGTCTTCCTCAAGCCAACGTGTGTTTTCTGTCCGGCGGGTCTGTGCCCCCACATTGTACTGACTGAGCAAGCGGCCCGTTGTCAAAAGGAGGGGGAATTTTCGGTTCGCTGCCTCTTCAGTAGGTTGGAACGCGGTGAGCACAAACTGTCCTTTACCGCGAACGAATCCATCGACGTGCATGATAGGCGTCCCCTCAGGCGCTTCGTCATTGCAAGGCCATTGCACGCTCCCTTGCTCATCAAGAAACTCGAATGAAACGTTGGCGAATGTGGGGGTTAACGCGGCGATCTCTTCCATGATTTCACCCGCCGATGTGTAGTTCATCGGGTAGCCCATCGCTTGTGCTAATTTCTGGGTCACCTCCCATTCAACGAGACCGGTCTGTGGTTGCATCACGGGACGGACACGATTGATGCGCCGTTCAGCGTTGATAAAGGTACCGTCTTTTTCGAGAAAGGATGTGCCGGGCAGAAAAACATGCGCAAATTTGGCTGTTTCGTTGAGGAATAAATCCTGAACGATTACGCATTCCATTGCATTCAGCGCCGCTTCTACATGGACGGTGTTTGGGTCTGACTGGGCGATGTCCTCACCCTGAATATATATGCCCTTGAAGCTTCCCGCGCATGCTTCATCAAGCATGTTAGGAATACGCAAGCCGGGCTGAGCCTCTAGTTCAACCTGCCAGTGTTCATCGAACATCGAACGTGCGCGCTCATCTGTGATCGGCCGATAACCGGGCAATTCATGGGGGAAAGAGCCCATGTCGCAAGAACCCTGCACGTTGTTTTGGCCTCGTAGGGGATTGACACCTACCCCTGGTCGCCCGACGTTGCCGGTTGCCATCGCAAGATTTGCCATGGCCATCACCATGGTTGAGCCCTGACTGTGCTCGGTGACGCCTAATCCGTAGTAGATTGCCGCGTTGTCGGCACCTCCGTACAAGCGTGCAGCACCTCTGATCGTCTCTGCCGGGACACCACAGATGACTTCCGCGCGCTCGGGCGAGTTTTCCTCACCGGTGATAAACGTCTTCCACTCGCTAAAAGAAGCAGGATCGCAACGCGCCATGATGAAGTCATCATCCATTAACTGCTCTTTAAACACGGTA
>JAYZCO010000067.1:0-65518 GCA_036338285.1 Pseudomonadota bacterium | reverse complement strand
ATTGCGTACATCTAAGGTCAGGTTGATGGATTGGATCGTTTGCATGCTGTCCAGATCACTTAAAGTCACCGTCGATGGCGATGAACCAGCCGCGATCAGCCCATCCTGCACGACGCAAAGCCCTCGAGCAAAAGCCTGGCGGGCAATGCGTGTGTCATCTAAGTCTGTGCCTGCCAATTTCTTCGGGTTATAAACAGGGACGTGGAATGCCTTTTGCTGGCCTTGTCCGGGTACAAACCGCACCATGTTTTTCGGCGTGTCATTAAACAAAACACCACCACGAAATGGCTGAGCATTGTGGCTACCTTCAGGCAGACGGGCGAATTGATTAAGGTAGCGACCCGTATAGGCATGTAATCCCCCTGTGCGCAGACCACTGAGGTACAGAGCATCCTTGGTGCAAAACACATTGTTCAGGTGCAGATCGTTGCTTGGCTGCGGTCCCTTACGGCCATTGGGATCAAACGGCATCGCGCGCAAGCCTTCGCGATCTCGCAACACGGTCAGCGCCCAGGAAAATCGATTGGCATCCAGATCAAACCCGAGGATTGAATCGTAGCCGGTGGAGGTTAGATACAACCTTCGCTCAAAGACATTGATCTCATGGCAGTGCTTGAGATAGGGCGATCGATAAGAGGTGAGTTGATTGAAGTCTTTATCGTAAACAAACAACTCGTCACTCGCCGCCACAAAGACACGATCACCATCAAAGGCGATTCCCCGCAGACCTCGATCCCAACCCCTACCCTGCCAGTCGATGTCGGCCGTATCCCAGTCTATTGTCTGCCGTACGCGACTTCGGTCCAGATCAATCAAAAATATACCACCGTGACTTTCGCCTTGATGGCTACCGCGAACGACAGAAGTGGCAACGAGGATGGTCACTGATTGAAGGTATACAAGATCAGGAGAACACATTATAACGAAGACAATGCGAAAGAAGTGTGTCATGGTTATTCCGATGCGCTTTCGGCCCTATAGGTTCGGAATTTTCAACCTGTAGGAGTCAGTAGCATCAAAAAATCAGCAATAGACTGACGGGGAAATCTATGGCGGCGCGCAACAAGATCACAGACCGACGACCTATCTCAATCGCCGTTTCCGCGGTTGTCGCAGGTGGGGGGGCCGCGACCGAAGTCAGTGCTGAGGCGACGGACGATGCACGACTTGAGGAAGTCATCGTCACGGCCACGAAACGCGATGTCAGCATGCAGGATGCGCCCCTGTCCATCACGGCAATTACTGACGAAGAAATTTCTCTCCAGCGCATGGATACCTTTCAAGACTACGTCGGACAGATTCCGGGTCTTGCACTTAGCGAACGTCAACCTGGGGGTAAGTCTGTCATCATGCGTGGATGCGCAGCCCAAGGACTCTCCTTCAGCGATTCGGCGACCACGTCGGTCTACCTGGATGAGCAACCCATCACCTCAGCGGGATACAACCCGGATCCGCGTCTGGTGGATGTGGCACGAATCGAAGCGCTGGGTGGCCCCCAGGGCACTCTATTCGGTGACGCCGCTCAGTGCGGCACGCTTCGTATCATTACAAACAAGCCGGATACGACTCGCAATGACGGTTGGATAGACCTGTCGACTTGGAGTATGGCCGATGGAGAGCCAGGCTACGATATTAGCGGTATGGTCAATATCCCCCTTGCTGAGGACCGTGCGGCTTTGCGATTGGTCGGCTTCTATGCGGATGAAGGCGGCTGGGTAGACAACGTACGTGCGCCCACACCAGGACAAACATCCAACAATCACAATACCGCCGATGATGACGTGAACTCATCCGAATGGTATGGCGGTCGTGCGAGCTTGCGGGTGCTGCTTGGCGACAACTGGACTCTGGACCTCGGCGGCATCCTCCAACATTACGAGATGGATGGATTTGGTGATGCTAGCCTTAACATTCAACAATTTGCCGATACCACCGTATTTCCGCGTTTTGGTGCCCGGGAGCAGGCCCGTTACACAAAAGACTACTGGGAAGACGACTGGTATCAGGTTGCCCTCACCATAGAAGGTAATCTTGATTATGGCGACATCGTACTCACCGGGGCGTATTTCAACCGGGAGTCAGAGTACTTTGCCGATTCCACCGCTTATCTACAGAACTACCAACAGGTCGGAGATTACTTCCGTTCTTTTAACACGGGTAACCCATACTATGACACCGGCGGCATCTACGACTTTGGTGGAGACCCTATAGCAAACGACTTCGATGGTCGCGATACCACAAGTTGGACTTTGGAAGCACGCTATGCGACACCGACCGATGGGCGCTGGTCTGCAATCGTCGGTGCATTTTATTCGGAACGGGAAGTAGAAGAACTGTTCACTTCCAACGTGCGCGGCATGACTGGCACAGGCGCTTTCAGTTATATCAATTACGCCGGGTTGTACTTCAATGGCATCCCGATGAAAAGTCAGTCAAACAATTGGTGGTCTGGTACCTATGACAGCGAACTTGAGCAGTGGGCTGTATTCGGCGAGGTAAGTATCGACCTCACTGAAAACTTTACCGTTACAGCCGGAGGCCGCTTTTACAACATTGAGAACGACTACGTCGTCAAAAATGGTGCTCTGATCGGCTTAAACGGCGGGCCACCCAACTGCGAGATCGACTACTGCTATGCGCCGGGTGATCTCGGCAGGTCGGATGAAGACGGCTTCGTGCCCAAGTTCAACCTTGCCTACACCTGGGACGATCAACTGCTTTATGCGACCTACTCAGAAGGATTTAGGCGTGGGGGTGCAAACTCGGCACGGCCTCAGTCGGTTTTCGGTCCACCATCGAATATGTTTGATGCACCGGCCGGGACATTGAATACCTATGAATCTGACACGGTCAAGAACGTCGAAGTTGGTGCTAAAACCCAGTGGCTGGATGATCGATTGCGGTTTAACTTCTCTATTTACCAGGTGACCTGGGAAAATATTCAGGTCCAGGCTGAAGACCCCCAGGACAACATCTTTACGTTGGGTGTCGCCAACTTTCCTGAAGCCGAGATCGATGGTGTGGAGGTGTGGTTGAGTTGGCTTCCCGATGAGCACTGGTCCATTGAAGCGACGTTGGGCTACAACGACGGGGAATTGTCTGAGGCAGATACGCTGTTTGCAGGCACAGATGGGGCAATCACGGTTCCGGTTGGTACCGAGTTACCCATCGTCCCGGATCTTAAAGGGCATCTGAAGGTCATGTACTCTTTTGACACACCCTTCCTCGGCGGATACCCATATATCATGGGCCGCTTCACCTATACAGGTGAGTCCGTGAATTCATTGGCCGGGATCGAGTCCAGTCCGTTCTCATCCCCCGTGGTGACACAGGATGCGTGGCATACCCTGGACCTACAATTTGGCGTGCAAGCGGATCAATGGGATGCATCGATATTTATCGACAACATTTCCGATGAGGAAGCAGATCTGTTCTTTAACAACCGTTTTGCTCAGCAGCGACTCTCGATTAATCCGCCACGTACCATTGGCATTAACTTCCGCTACCGTTTTAACAACTAAGTCAGCTTTCAGCGCGGCACTGGTCAACGACCTCCAGGATCAACGCCGGATCGCCGGGTGTCATCATAGATACACCGGCGACACCCGGCATGTCACGCAACGTTTCTATTAGTTCGACAGCAATCTTCACACCTTCGGCTTGAGGATCCACAGCTTGTTCAAGACGATGCACGACCGATTCTGGCATGATTGAGCCACGCAAGTTCGAATTCAGCCAGCGTGCTGCGTTGGCTGAAGGGAGCACAGCCACCTGTGCAAGAACCGCCGCATCCCACGTCACTTTGGCGCGAGTGAGTGCCCGGATGTACATTTGCAGGAGTTCGGTATCGAAACAGATTTGTGTGCGCAAGAAATTAGCCCCCGCCGCCGTTTTCGCCAGGAGCGCTTTTGGCTGCCAATCGGGCTCAGGACGAAAGGCGGTGGCGATTGCACCCAACATCAAGTCAGGACATTTCCGTGCTTCTCCAGTTTGTTGAGCCAGACGAATGAGTTCAGTTGTTTTAACTTTAACTCGCTTATCCGACTCGTCACTCAATGCACCAACTTCACCGCGCACTAATATCAACGCGTTGACACCCATATCAAGCGCCGCCTGGACTTCAAGGTCCAGCACGGCGATGGACTTATCGCGACAGGAAAGTTGCACAATGGGTTCAAAATTGCGGTTTTGCAGCAGGCCGGCCGCTGCAAGTGCAGGGAAATGGGTCCCGGCAAACGCGCTGTCACTGATATGCAAAGCCTGGCAGGCTGTAGAGAGCAATTCAGCCTGTTCGCATAAAGTGTGCACATTTGTCACCAAGGCGGGGTTCAGCTCCGCAGTGAAGGTCAACTCGCCGCTGGGCAGGGAATGGGCAAACGAAGTCAAATTAAATAACGCACGACAGTTTTGCATATGATGCAGCGTGTTCACACTATAGTCACGAGATACGCGTAGGTAGAAAACATGAAAGATCTACAGACCTGGCTTGCAGCAAGAGATATTGAATCTGTGGAATGTCTGGTGCCGGACTTCCAGGGAGTCAGCAGAGGAAAAGTCGTACCTGTCGACGAATTCAATGCCGGCAATGTCCGTTTACCTGAATCAATTTTCGGGCAGGATGCAGTGGGCGGCTGGTGTGAAGATTACGAGATTGTTGACATCACAGATGTCGATATGGTGCTCATACCTCTTGCAGAAACCCTTGTCGAGCAGCCATGGTCAAGCGGCCGCACTGCGCAGTGCATCTGCGACTGTCAGACCCTCGCAGGGGCACGCTTGCCCATGGCGCCACGAACGGTGTTGCAAAACGTCATTGAAAGATATCGCACGCTGGGATTACAACCGATCGTTGCCCAGGAAGCAGAGTTTTATTTGGTCAGTCCAAACCCGGACCCAAACGAACCCATCAGGCCACCGTCGGGTACCAATGGTCGCACGCACACTGTGCCTCGCTCGTATCAGACGGAAGTGCTGGGCGAATTTAGACCATTTCTGGACCGTTTAAAAAATTACACGGACATACAAAACGTGGAAACAACAACGCTGGTACAAGAGATGGGTACTGGTCAACTGGAAGTGAACTTTAAGCATGGCGATGCACTGGCGCGAGCCGATGCGGCGTTTCTGTTTAAACGCCTCGTTCGTCAGGCCGCTTACGACGAGGGACTTTATGCAACGTTTCTTGCCAAGCCCATGACCGGTGAACCGGGCAGCGCAATGCACCTTCACCAAAGCCTGGTCCATGTCGATAGCGGAACGAATGCCTTCGTTGATCGCGACGGTAAGCCCAACGACCTTTTCTTTGCTTTTATTGCCGGGCTGCAGAAATACGCACCCGCAATGATGCCCTTTTTCGCACCCAGCCCGAACTCTTACCGTCGTTTCCTGGACCCCGACACCTGCCCCACCAAAACCGAGTGGGGTTATGACAATCGAACAACTGCATTCCGAGTGCCCAATGCCTCACCAGAAGCGACACGGGTAGAAAACCGCATTCCTGGCGCCGATACCAATCCCTATCTTGCGATCGCCGCCAGCCTCGCAAGTGGTTATCTTGGTATTGAAGAAAAACTCAAACCCACAAAACCTACGGATGCGAGCGCATGGGATCTGGACCCAACCCTACCCAGGTCAATGGATTCAGCCTTACAAGGTCTGCTCGCTTCTGAAACTGTCCGGAATCTCTTAGGTGAGGATTTTGTCGTGCTTTATAATGACGTCAAACGTCGAGAAGATGAGGCCTTCCAGCGCACAGTGACCGCATGGGAGCGGGAATATTTGATGCTGACGGCGTAGAAACCAGCACACTTTAGGTTTATGCCTGTAGGCTAAGAAGTACCGTCCCCGAATCAAACACTAGTCTGTCGATGTCACCTTAGAAGGACTTTAGTTAAGTGAGCGCATATGACGCGCTGATCATCGGGGCCGGACACAACGGACTCGTCTGTGCGAGTTACCTTGCTGCACAGGGGTTGCGTGTACGGGTACTGGAAGCCAATGCGGAAGTCGGTGGGCTGGCTGCAACACGCGTATTTTTTCCAGGATTTCGGGCCAGTGTTGCCCACACTGTGAGTCATTTTTCCCACCGCGTACTCAAAGATCTGGCGATCGATACAGACCTTTTACGACATCCCCTGCCATCCATCGCACTTTCTCCAGAAGGTCGTCACATAAAGATAGATGACGGTGAAGTCTATGGAGCCTCGGACGAAGACAAGCAAGCATATTCAGAATATGCAAAGCGCCTGCAACGCTTTAGTAGAGTACTGGCACCGCTCTGGACGCAGGCAGCACCTCCTATCGGAGGCAACACGCTGGGTGAAGTACTCAAGTTTGCGCATACGGGCTTGCGCATGCGCTCGCTCGGGCGGCGCAATATGGGCGAACTGCTCAGGGTGATCACACTGCCCCTTCAAGACCTCATGGATGAGCACTTTCATAATCCGGCGCTTCAAAGCCTGCTCGCCTGGGAGGGCTTGATTGGTAATCAACAGGCACCCAGATCCCCTAATAATTCAGTCCTGCAACTGCTCTATCGCATGTCCGAAGGGACGATGCCGATACACGTCCTCCCCGGTGGCGGTATACAAGGGTTTATTCAGTCCTTGCGTCAGGCCGCGGAAGATCGGGGCGTCGAAATAACGACCCATACACGCGTAAGCCGTGTATTGCTTAACTCCACTCAGAGTGGATTAGCGGTCACAGGTGTGAAAACTGCCGCGGGGGAGACGATCGAGGCCGACCGGGTCGTCTCTAACGCTGACCCACAAACAACATTTCTCGATCTGTTAGGGTCTGAGAATCTGGAGATAGAATTTACCAACCGTATCCGGCGCATACGTGCTAACGGTTACGTGGCAAAGCTTCACCTCGCGCTGAAGGGCGAGCCGATTTTTTCGAACCTTGAACGAGCCGATGGTCGCATGATCCTTGCTTCCAGTTTGAAGGTGATCGAACAAGCCTACGACGACGCAAAGTATGGTGGGCTGCCTGAGCGACCAGTGATGGAGATAGTGGTACCGAGCTTACGGGATAGTTCCCTGGCACCTGCTGGCCAACACGTGCTGTCTGCACATGTGATGTATGTGCCGAGCAAACTTCAGGAGGGTTGGAGCGACTCATCACGTCAGCGGCTCTACGACCTCATCTTAGGCACCATTGAGGCGTATGCACCGAACATCCGATCCCTGGTACTCGGCCACGAATTGCTTACCCCCTTAGACTTAGAACATACGTTCTCCAATCGTGGCGGCCATTGGCAGCATGGCGACCTCGCGTTGGACCAGATGCTGATGATGCGACCAACATACGGCGCCGCTCAGTACGCTAGCCCGGTTGAAGGTCTGTACTTGTGCGGCGCAGGCTGCCACCCAGCGGGCGACCTGACGGGTGCCCCTGGATTTAACGCTGCTCGGGCGATCAGCGCGTGAAGCGTTATGACGCGGTTGTCATCGGCGCGGGCCACAATGGGCTCACCAATGCAGCCTACCTCGCCAAGGCAGGCCTGGATGTGCTGGTGGTCGAAAAAAACGACTATATTGGCGGCGCGGCAGTTTCCAGAGAACTGCACCAAGGATGGATCTACTCAAACTGCTCATACGTCTGCAGCATGATGCGCCAGGCATTGCACCGCGACCTCGATCTCGCTCGTCACGGCTTACTGCTGGTACCTTATCTCGGCACCGTAAATTTCGCTGACGACGGTCGTACGCTGATCTCGTATCACGACGAAGAGGCCGCTTACTTAGAACTTAAACGCCATTCACGCCACGACGCGGATGCGATGTTCCGGTTTCATGCCGACCTGACGCGTTATTCCCAGTTGATTCGCAAAACGCTGCTGCGCACGCCGCCCGACCCCACGTCGTTCAAGCCCCGTGATATTCATGAGTTGTTGTTTCTGGCCAAGCAGTTCTGGTCACTCGGCGAGCACGAGCTTTATGAGTACATACGCTTCTTCACCTTAAGTGCTGCGGACTTTCTGGAGGACTACTTCGAAACCGACCTGGTCAAGCAAACGATGGCAAGCGCGGGCATCATCGGCACCGCACTCGGTGTCTACTCACCCGGTTCATCCTATATTCTGTTGCACCATGTGATGGGCGATGTTGATGGCAACATTGGTGCCTGGGGGCTCGCCCGCGGCGGCATGGGTGCCATCTCCAACGCCCTCGCCTCCGCCTTACGTGGCTATGGCGGCTCGATTCGCACAGAGGCTCCGGTAGGCCGAGTCCTGGTCAGAGGCGGCAGCGCCTATGGCGTGGTACTGGATTCTGGTGAAGAGATTCTGGCCAACATCGTGGTCTCCAATCTGGATGCCAAACGCACATTTACGCAAATCGTCGACCGTGACGACCTGCCCCCGGAAATCTACGAAAGAGCCCGTCATTTCAAGATCCGAGGCTCCTCGGGCAAGGTCAATGTCGCGCTTTCCGGCATGCCAAAATTTCTCAATGTACCCGATAACCCCTATATAAACCGTGGCGGACAGGCATTCACAGGTTCGATGGAGACGATGGAGCGCGCCTATGACTGCTGGAAGCGAGGACAGTGGTCCGACGACCCATTCATCGAATCGGTCATTCCATCGGCATGGGACCCGACGGTTGCACCGCCGGGTCAGCATTGGATGTCCAATTTCATTCAGTACTGTCCGGCCGAACTGGCCGACGGCCCATGGACGGACCAGAAACGAGACCAGTTTGGCCAGACCGTGATTGATAAGATCGAGCGGCACAGTCCAGGATTTAAGGATCTGATCGTGCACATGGAGGTACGGACACCCCGCGAAATCGAGGATGAAATCGGTCTGACAGCAGGCAATATCTTTCAGGGTGAACTGACGATTGATCAGCTTCTGTTCAATCGCCCGTTTCCGGGTTACGCCCAGTATCGAATGCCCATCAAGCGCATGTACATGTGTGGCTCCTCGACCCATCCCGGTGGGGGTGTGTCGTCGGCATGCGGCGCCAACGCCGCACGCGAAATCCTGCTTGATCTGAAAAAGCCGAACACCGTTCCGGAGGATGATTTCTACGATGAGTAGAACCGACCTCAGCGGCGAGCGATTGCTTGCCAGCCACTTTCAACCACGCCTGGACGACTGGAACATCAGGAACGCCTGGTCGTCCTGGAACGGCTACAAACTCGCCGAATACTATTATGACGCCGAGTTCGAATACTTTTGCGTACGTAATACCTGTGGCACCTATGACATCTGTCCCATGCAGAAGTACTTTATCCGTGGGCCAGATGCCCAGGCCATGCTCAATCGCATGGTGACACGAGACGTCACTAAAATGCGCGAAAATCGCGTCAGCTATGTCCTGTGGTGTAACGACGCAGGGCGGCTTATCGACGATGGCACTATTTTTCGTCTGTCGGCAGATGAATTCATGCTCACCTGTGGTAGTCCATGTACGGCCTGGTTGAAAAAAAGCGCGTTTGGATATTCGGATCTCGAGGTTGAGGATCGCAGCGACGCCATTGCCGCGCTGGCCTTGCAGGGGCCAACGTCATGCGCTGTACTTAAACGCTTAGGGCTTGACGGCATCGATCAGGCGAAACCGTTTACGATTCATCATTTCGATTTTCATGGGCAACCGTTGATGGTGTCACGTACGGGGTTTAGTGGTGATCTGGGTTATGAGTTGTGGATCGCAGCAGAACACGCACTTCAACTGTGGGACGAGCTTTACGACGCTGGCCATGACCTCGGCATCCACCCCTACGGCGAACAGGCCACAAATATGGTGCGCCTCGAGGCCGGCTTCATCATGCCGGGATACGAGTTCAACGAGGCATTGAAAACCGTTCACTTTAACCACGATCAGACACCTTTCGAACTCAACCTGGGATGGATGGTGGATTTTGCCAAACCGCACTTCAACGGCCGTCACGCCTTGTGGGTCGAGTCTCAACAAGGCCCCCGCAGTACCTTGGTTAAATTAGATATCGAGGGTAATAAGCCTGCTGAAGAATCATTTCTCTACGCCGATAAGGCTTGCCGTAAAGAAATCGGCTATGTCACTTCTGCGATGTGGTCGCCCGCGGCCAAAGCTAACATCGCCCTTGCCTTGGTAGAAACCGCTCGTTTGGACGGCCCGATCTGGGCAGAAATCAACTATCACAAGGAACTGCGTCAGTACACCAAGCTGGCGAAATGCGAGGTCAGGACACAGCCTTTCTGGGCACCAGCACGCGCCAAAGCAACCCCACCGGATGACTTCTAGCACCGAAACTGATGCGTTACACTCGGGTGAAGACTGAATAGAGAGCCTACCCATGCATTCAGCAATCGCCACGAATTTCGTTCATAGCTATATCGATGCCTGGAACCATCACGACGCGAAACTTGTTGCCGACCATCTCACACCGGATGGCATCTACCATGACATACCGACAAGGCAGGAGCACCACAAAAGTTCCCTGATCGCCTTGTTGGCAGAGGAATTCAACCATGACGATAGCCACTATCAGTTGGAAGGGGAGATCCAGTCCGGCAGGCACTCGATTGCTTTTCAATACAGTGTGCAGTCATTAGAGGACAACGTGCCTTGGTACGGAGCCGAATTCATCGACCTCAAGGGACAGCAGGCAGTTCATATACGAGATTTTTATCAGGCGCCCAAGCTTGGCAGCAGGGCCAGGAAGTACGTGAAGTCGGGGTTGAACGATGAGACTTTCGAACGCCTGAAGTCGAGACTGACGGATCTGATGACAAACGACCGCACATACCTATACCCCGACCTCACGCTTCCGAAGCTGGCTCACCTCATGCATTGTTCGGTAAATCACCTGTCTCAAGTAATCAATGCCGGCTTTGGTATGAGTTTCTTCGATTTCTTAAACCAGCACCGAATCCAAGCCGCAAAGCGGCTATTAATTCAATCGGACAACCGCAGGCAGTCTATTATCACAGTCGCCTATGCGGTTGGGTTCAACTCGAATTCCGCTTTTTACACGGCGTTTAAAAATTCCTGTGGCCAGACTCCGGCACAATTCCGGCGGGAGCATGCACAAGACATTTAGTTTGACGTGTTTATGGCCTTTAGGCCGGTTGCCTCATGCAAAGCCTTCTTGCGCCCGCATCGCCCTCTCCGGGTACGAAATGGAAAGGATGGTGCTGATGCTGACCAAACTGTTCAAGGAGTAACGCACATATGATCAAGTCAACATTAGGTGTTGTTGGGCTGATTATCAGCGTCTTTGTTCAAGCCCATTCACCCATTGTGGGCGCCATGGGCGTCAAAAGCATCGACTGGCAACAAAGCCGAGAAATCACCACCATGTACAGCTTTGGGGCCGGTCTAGATTTCGGGTTTGGCCTGTATAGCGACAATTCAATCGCCGGCGTCGTCAAGATCGATGACCGCGTCGCACTCTCCGCACCTCACCTGGCCTTTGACATAGACGACCGCTTTGCTTTCGACATCGATGAAACGGTGATCTTGCGCCTCAGTGTCGATACTCAAACCACCCGTGATCTCTGGTACGGCTATGACCGCAATGGGCAGGTCGCGACATCAACCCATATTGCTTTGGATTACGATCCGTCCAATCGCTGGCGCACAATTGACATCGAACTCAAACGAGCCCGCTTCGCCAACCGAGGTTACAAAGGGACAGATCTGGTGCTCGCAAGCAATGTACGGGGTTGGAGCACTGCGCGCCTGGTGATCGACGACATTTCCATTTTGCGGCAACCCGTTACCCCGGCATCCCAGGCCACCGGCAAGCTTGCCCTGACCATCGTCGATGCTAAGACCAACGCGCCCGTCTTTGTACGCGCCGGTCTTTATGACGCAACCGGGCGGCAGCCGCTCACCTTCACGACCGACCTGCCACTGGATTGGGAAGACACCTCACTCGATCATGTTGGTATGCGCGATCTCGGGCACATCCACTGGCCCCATCCTAATCGCTATGCGGTGTACCTAGATGGTGACTCCACCTTCACCCTGCCAATCGGGCGGTACACGTTGGTCTTAAAAAAGGGCCTTGAATATCAAATGGTAGAACGCGAGATCGTCATCGACGAAAAAACGCCAAACCGGGTTGTCATTAATATGCATCACTGGCGCGACATGACGGAAGAAAGCTGGCATTCAGGAGATGTACACAACCATCACACACGCATGACCCCCCAGGATGATGTTCGTCTGATGACGGTGGCGCGTGCTGAAGATATATCTGTGTACAACGTACTCAGTATGGGCAATGCAGCAAGCCTTGCCTTTCCCCAAAAGCAAATGGGCCAGCCAGGCCAGCTTGCCGAAGGAGGACATTTTCTTATTTCCGGTCAAGAAGATCCACGAACCCAATATCTGGGCCACACCATTTCTCTCAACCCCGAATCACCGGTTCGATTCACGGACGAGTACTTCGACTATCATCGCATCGCAAGGCGGATCCGAGCTCAGGGCGGCTTATTCGGTTACGCACATCTAGGTGATTCACTCTTTGATGTTAACAGCGGACTTGCACTGGACGTGGCCGATGGCGTGGTCGATTTCGTTGAAGTGCTACAAGCGTCATTGCTGCGCACAGAAATATGGTACAACTACCTCAATCTCGGCTTCAAAATCCCGCCTGCAGCCGGGTCCGACTGGCCTTACATCGCACTGCCCGGCGATGTTCGATCCTATGTCCATCACAAAGGTAGCTTCACATCGCAGGATTGGTTTGACGGGTTGCGCCAGGGCAACACCTTCGTCACCAACGGCCCGATGTTGACCCTCACCGTAAACGGACAGTCCATGGGCTCTGTCTTGAAGGTCGATAAAGGCAGCGATCTTCATATACAAGCGAGCGCTCGCCTCAATCCGACCCTTGATCAGCTCTCCGCTTTGGAGCTCGTCATGGGCGGGGAAGTAATCAAACGAGTGAGCGCAGAACAAGGCAGTGATTCTCTCAGTCTTGATCTGACACTCAAAGCTGTGGCCGGCACCTGGCTGGCGGTGAGAGCTTACGGCTTCAAGCGCCCGCCTCCATTTTCCCCAGCCCTTGAAGCCCGCTTTGCGACCATGCTCGCAAGCGGACACTTCAGTTTTGGCTCGGCAGCCCACAGTGGCCCGGTATATATTCATGTCGACGATAATGGTTCGTTAGTGTTATCAAAAGCGCTCGATGCCTTTGCCACCGTAGAAAAGGTACTTAAGGCATTTCCTAACAAAAAAAATCAACCCGTCGGTGACCTGGAATCCTGGGCAACTAAGTATGAGATCGCCAACCTGATCGTCCGGTGGGACCGCTCCCTTGGTGAACGGGCCTTGCGTGCAGTCAAAAAATACAAGGACCGTTTGCCTGATCATTGGGACATACAAAGCAGCCTTGCCAAGAATGAGCAGGCCAACCCGTGAGCGCCCTGTTTACGGACGACTTTAAAGCGGAACCTTTCTGGCAGGAGGCGGCACCCCGTCCCGTAGAAGAAGACCAATCACTGCCTATCGAAGTAGAGGTATTAGTCGTCGGAGCCGGCTATACCGGCCTGCATGCTGCTTTGCAAACTGCACGCGCGGGGCTCGGCACACTGGTGTTAGACGCGGACGTACTTGGTTATGGCTGCAGCAGTCGTAATGGCGGACAGGTTTCGCCCAGCATCAAAGGCACCTTTCCCGAACTTGCAAAAAAGTACGGTCGTAAACAGGCCATCACATTGCTGCGCGAAGGTCAGCGCGCCTTCGACTTCCTTAATGATTTCATCCGGGATGAGGGTCTTGATTGTGCGTGGGAGCACTGTGGTCGGTTTTCAGGTGCCCACAATCCAGCCGCTTACGATGCCACCGCTCGCGCCCTGCAAGCGCTTCCTGCCGAAATTTCCACGCAATGGCATATGGTGCCACGCGCAGAACAGCGCTCCGAGATCGGCTCCGATCTTTATCACGGCGGGGTCGTCTATCCGGATCACGCGGCGCTGGATCCTGGTCGCTATCACCTGGAACTGCTGGCACGTGTTCGATCAGCGGGCGCGCAGGCTATCGGTCATTGTCCGGTTGAACGTATCGAAAGGGATGGTGCGGGGTTTATCGTACACACCCCACGCGGCGTTATACGCGCAGGAAACATCGCCATCGCAACCAATGGCTATACAGGTAAAGTGACGCCCTGGTTGCGACGTCGTGTCATTCCTATCGGCAGTTACATCATCGCGACCGAACCCCTTGACCCATCTGTGGCAATCGAACTCTCACCGCATGCCCGGGTAATGAGCGATTCACGCAAGGTGGTTTTCTACTACCGGCTGTCGCCGGATCGACGCCGTGTACTGTTCGGAGGAAGGGTGGCTTTAAAAGAGACCAACCCCCTGATCAGTGCACCACCATTGCATGCAGCAATGTGCAAGATCTTCCCCCAACTTCACACCCGTCGTATTAGCCACTCCTGGGTCGGCTTTGTTGCATACACTTTCGACACCTTGCCTCACGTCGGTGAGCAAGATGGGCTTCACTACGCCATGGGTTATTGCGGCTCCGGGATATCACTCGCAAGCTACTGTGGTTCAATGATGGGCCGACAGATTTCTGGCCTGGATGCCCACACTGTCTTTGCCGACTTAGAATTCAAAACCAGACCTTTATACAGGGGAAACCCCTGGTTTCTCAGCCCCTCCGTGGCCTTATATTCGCTTCGTGATCGTCTAAACGTTTAACTGTTTTGAGCTTTGGTTTGATGGGAATTGTTGTTTGTTTTTTCATCCGGATTCTCTTTAATAATTATTAATGCTCGGATTGGTGAGAAACCAATTATGATGGAGACACGCGCACAGCAATCATTTGATATTGATACGCTGGATACGCTGAATGACTGGTTGATGGCGGAAGCTTTGGCTATGGCGCTTAAGAGAGATTGTCGATGCAAGATACGTCCTTGAATTTGGTTTATACGATGGGAAAGGTTGCATCTATTGCCGTCTCTGAATCATTGACGTGTAGTGGAATACCCAATCACCATGTCCATTTAATGACAGACGATAGTCTGTATGAAGCGATGGCAGAAAGTGCAGGGAGCCGAGCATTCCCTGCCGATCATGTGGGCAGATCAATTTCCATCTATCGTCGGTTCAAAAATTCAAAATGCGTGAAAATTGTCACGTTAATTCGAGATCCGTTAGCCCGTAATATTTCGACGGTTTTTCAAAACCTGTCAAAAAAGTCATATGGTTTTCAGGAACTATCGAGGTTGGTGGAACAGCTGCCAACAGATCCCATAACTCAATGGAATAACGAACAATTTAAGCCGGCAACCGGAATTAGCTTGTTTGATGTTGGGTTTTCGCCTGAAGATAAATTCAGTGTCTACTGTTCCGGCCGATTTGAAGTCCTCACTATTCGTACAGATTTATCAAATATTAAAAAGTCGGAATTGCTGTCCGACTTTTTTCAGCAAGCGGTTGATGTTGGTGTTGCGAATGAAGCGAGTAAGAAGTGGTATCAGGCGCTCTATAAAGAATTCCTGAAGCAAATGCCATTGAATGGTGAGTGGATCGATCATTGCCTAAATAGTGTCGGACTGTCCGTTTTCTTCACTGACGATGAAATTGCAAATCTGAGAAAGAAATACTCAACGATGTGATCCGATAACAACCATACAAACTTAAAAGCGCGTTAATTAAGTACGGTTTGTTCTCAAACGGGCGACTGTATTGACTGTTTGCCGCGCGCAAAGACTGATTTACCATTGACCCACGCCCATAAAAAAGCGTTGAAGGTTATGACTGCAGCCGATACCGAAACCAAAGCCTACGTCTATAAACCAAAGTTAGTGGAGGAAATCGTAGTTAGAGAGTTTAACTTCGAATTTCCTTCCGATCTCAATCCTTTGTGGGTTCCAGATAATCCCGTCCGGTCACATTTTTTTAATGGCATTTCCTTAACGATGCCCTATCTAGAACCGTACATGGTAAAAACGAATCACGGTTTGTTAAGTGAGATAAAACATCCAACGCTACTAGAGGACATCAAGAGATTTAACGCCCAAGAATCCGCTCATTTCCGTTGTCATCGAAGGATTAACGAACTTCTGAAAACGAATGGCTATCCCGTCTTCGCTCAGGTGGAACAAGTAATTAAACGGCATTATCAGCGCCTGTCTGAACGAAAGTTAATCACAAAATTAGCTTACAGCGCCGGGTTTGAGACTATGACCAAAGGGTTTAGCGTGTGGATAACGGCTAAGAGAAGGAGTCTTTGGAAAGGTGCGGATAACGTTATGACGTCCTTCTGGTTGATGCATTTGACTGAAGAAGCCGAACATAAAACAGTTGCTTTCGACGTGTATATGGCCCTTTACGGGGAGAAATACTTAGCCAGGGCGTGGGGTGTATTACACGGCAGTTTCGGGGTGGTGGGTTTGGCCTTTTTAGGCATGCTGGCGGCAATGAAGGAAGACAGAACAATTCTTAATCCTATTAATTGGTGGCGGTTTTGTTTACTGATTGGTTCGTTAATGTGGAACGTCGGGCCCTACCTTTTGCACGCCATGCTTCCCTGGCACGATCCAAGAAATATGAAGGATTCAGATTGGATTATCGAGTGGATCGAGGGTTACAAAAGTTCAGGAGAAGGTAAGCCAATGCCACTCGTAGACACTGACCATCCCGACATACCCGTTCCGTTCGACAATGTAAAAACCTATTGAAGCTGACCTAAGTAATAAAAATAAGACCAGCCGGTCCGTTTATAACCTTACCAATCTATACCCCTTCGGAAATTAATGTAGCTCAGGTGTCATGGTGAAGCGCAAGATTTGACATCCGTGGTTGAATGGAGAAATGCGGTGGGGAACTGCAGCGGGGATGAGGTACACCGAATGACCGAGGAACTCGATAAAATGATTGTCTCTCAATAAAAAGGCCTTTTAACAGCTATAGCGCAAGGGGTGCAAATATGACAGTACGAATCGAAAAAGACGGTGCCATTACCACCGTAATACATAGCAGACCGGAGGCCAAAAATGCGATGGATCCTGCCAGCGCGGAGGCATTATTCGAGGCATTTAAAGAGTTCGACGCAGACGATAATGCATCGGTAGCCGTATTCTTCGGCGAAGGCGGTGCTTTTTGCGCCGGCTGGGATCTGAAGTATGCCAGCGAGTTAGAAGGCGAACATCCACTCGAAGCGCTCAATTTTCCAAAGCAGAGTGGAACCGACTTGCCGAGAGGACCCATGGGGCCGAGTAGGTTAGACCTTCGCAAACCCGTTATCGCAGCTATCGCAGGACCTGCCGTCGCAGGAGGAATGGAGCTTGCGCTCTGGTGTGACCTAAGGGTCATGGAGGAAAGCGCGTACCTCGGTGTTTATTGCCGACGCTGGGGGGTGCCCTTAGTTGACGGGGGAACAGTCAGGTTACCCAGGCTTGTTGGCCAAGGGCGTGCGCTTGAAATAATTATGACTGGCAGGAAGGTTCCTGCTGAGGAGGCCTTTCGGATCGGCGCGTGTGAGCGCATTGTTCCGAACGGCCAGGCTCGGGAAGGCGCGGAAGAACTTGCTAAAGAAATCGCGCGATTTCCACAGCGCTGTATGAATGCCGATCGCCGGTCCGTTTATTTACAACACGGTTTGTCGGTAGAACAAGCAATGCGTCGCGAATGGACGAATAGCGTCGGTGTTATTTCTGAGGAAGGCATCTCTGGCGCCGAACGTTTTAAATCAGGCAAAGGTCGCCATGGAGAGTTCGACGATATATAACGGATATCTGTCAATCGAAACACTCGCCCTTGCTTGCCAGCTTTAAGCGCATGCTTCAAACAGGGTAACCGCGTGCCTACCACGCAACGGTATTGCACTCAGAGCCACGAGTTCCGATATCACAATCCTGAACCATCGGCTGAGTAAATTACCCAGAACTTGGTATAGCCATCCGTCTCAAACACGCCTTTCCACTCTTTTGGCACAGTGACCGCCTCCCCAGCAGCCACGACTTGCTTTGTCCCGTCCTGGGAAGTCAAGGTGATGCTGCCTTCGATGAAAAACATGAACTCATCGACCCCATACCCTTCCGTTATGTCGTAACGGGTTTTACCTGAACGGTACATACCTGAGGCGAACTTCTCATCGCTCGACATCAGGCTGGTGACATCGAGGGTGACGTGACCATCCTCATGCTCAGTCCGAATCTTATCGGCTCTGTCAAAGATCGCCCCGTTGACTTCATGCTTTGTGATGAGCGCCGGTAATGAAACCGTGTCCTGCGCAGCTGCCGTAAACGGGAGCATGAGCAAAGGAAACACAAACAAACTTAGGGTTCTTAACAATTTCATCTCCTCGCTCGAGTTCACTTACCGTCAACCGTGACAAAACACTTCCGAGTCTGTTCAACGGTACGAAATAAACCAGACCATCCCTTGCGCAGAAGACAGCTCTGCCCAGGCGCCACATGAACCACGCTGCCATCTTCGTTGGTCACCTCGATCTTTCCTTGCAGGACCGTAAACACTTCATCCACCGGGTAGCTCTTCACCTTAAGCGTACCTGGCTCTGCGGCCCAAATGCCTGTGGAGACTGACCCCCCGGAATTAAAGTTCTCTGCCACCCAGGTTTTGGAGCGAGGGTCGCCTTCTGCAACCAGCTCCGCCGGGGGGACAGATTCTCGAATAAAGTTCTCTTCGGTTTCTTCTATCAACACTGCGTTCATCATCTCTCCTTCAAGTTATGCTGTCTGTTCTTCGACTGCCCGCCAGGCTGCATCAAATGCAGCATCCATCAGCGGAATCGCCTCAGAGTCCGTGTTCGCGATCGATATCCTGCCGAATTTGGCCCGACCCACCTCATGCGGCGCGTGGCCTTGCTCCCACTCGGGATCATCCAAACCGAGATAGGCGTAGGCATAACCATGCGGTATGCGATTCACCGTAATCGCTTGAATGTCTGTCTCGTGGTTAAAACCGTGTATTCCAAGCAGGCTTTGGAGTTGCTGACGGATTTGTGCTTCATACTGATCGAACGTGGTTGCATAAATTTTGTGTCGACCCACCCGATACAGGTCTCGGGCACTGCTCCCTTCAACCGCTGGCGTCGGTGACCCCATCATAAACACCACCATAGGATCCTCGGGACTTCGAGGCGGCTCGTATCCCCCGTTCGTCATGGTTGGGGCGGCACTCACCCATTGAAAAGGATCGTGCGGACAATAGGTAAACTTGACACCCAGCTTGGAGAAAGCCTGCCCGTTGTCGAGCAGCACATTCGCATACACGAACGGTGATCGCGCGCCGTAACTCAAACCTTCCTTTTGTACCTTGCTCATCTCAGGACACAAAAACGGTATCAAGTTGTTGTAGCACGCTAAAACACAACAACTTGCGTTAACACTCAACGGCTTCCCTTCGCAAACGTACTCCACAAGGACCGTGTCTTCCTTTGTTTCTCTAACCCCCACGACTGTACTGTTCAGCCGGAGCCTCGTTGCCTGTGCCTCGCGGTCCAGTTCTCCGTAGTCAAACCCTGCTACGGCAACATCCTCAATACCTTTCATGCCTGGCGCAACACTGGGGATGAGCTTCTGGACAAGCAGACGTGCGACAGACGCGTTGCCATCCGGAAACATCCTGATTTCCGCGATACTTTCAATCATCATTGCCGCAAGCGAATCGACAAAGTTGGTGAGCCAACCCATGGCTCTTAGGCCCGGCGCACCTGCTGAGATCGCTTCAAGCACCGTGTGCTGCCAACCTGAGACACCCTGCAAAACAAGCAGGTGCCCATCGAACATGGCGATGGTCTCCTGCGATAGGCCTACCTGATCGACCAGGAAGCGGTTGTAGCTGACCGAGTTGATGTAGTCGTACTGGTCTCCCCATGACAGATCACCCAGAAAATCTCGAGCCCCGCCCAAGAACGCAATCAACTTATCCCGTTCATCTTCCGGTATCGGTAGCGCCTTTACTGCAGCGGCGTAGTCTCCTCGACCGTGCATGAACTTTTGCCAGTGACCGCCAACGGTGACATGGCCATCCTGACTCGGCATCGACATACCGACACTTGCATGCAACTTTCCGCCGAGCAAAAGGTCATCCGGCGTATTGGCGCCCATCGCAGCAATCGCATCCGAATCGATGCCGAGATCGATCATGAGGCGCCCTGCGGCTTCGCTGTAATTGCTGGGGTGGTCAAGATTCTGCGCACCCCCCAAGCTCAACACCATTCTGCCTTCATGGTGGAACTCGTTACGCTTCGCATGGCCACCGAAGTCATCATGATTGTCCAGGATCAGTATCCGCGCGCTCGGACCCACCTTTTCACGATAATAGTAGGCAGCCGCCAGACCACTCATCCCTGCGCCCACGACCACCAGATCGTATTGCTCATCCAGCGCTTGGTAGTGTGCTGGTTTCCTGCCTTCCCATGCCAGTGCGTGGGCCACTTCATAAGACCCTTCATGGCTGCCCCGCATGCCAGTGAGCGTTGGTGGATAAATCCCGCGAGCGGCCCCGTTCTCGTCGGACACCATCGCCCACAGCTCAGCCGGTGCCAGCAACCCAACACCCGTACCCAGTGCCACCCCATTCAAAAAGTCTCTACGCGATACATTACGACCCATCTGCTTTGCCTCTAACTCGTGTCCTTTCACATCCTGGTAAAGAGCGCTGGTTTGCGCTTGTCCCGCCCGCCGCCATTAACTCGCCCCATAATTTCCGGTAGGCAGGCATATCGCCCCTTGCGGCACCACCGAAATAGACCGTCCCATCTTCTGCGTAAAAGCCGAAATAGGTTGCTAAATCGTTTTTCTCAGAAGCAACCTCAAACGCTCGTTTGGCGGCATGGATCTCAGCTCGATGGTCTTCTGCGAATGCTGAAAGTGAAACGACAAACAACAAATAACCCAGGGCCCTTCTCATAGTCTTAGCGTCCCATCTCAATTCTTAAATCACTTTACATGTCATGCGACATGTTCTAGCCTGTCAACCGACATGTCAACAGCCGTTTCCCCCAGCATTAACCAAATGACTGAACGCAAACAGGAGATTCTGCAGATAGCGGTCAACCTGATTGCGGATGAGGGCTATGCAAGCCTGACGATGCGGGCGCTCGCTCGGGCGAGTGGTATGAAACTGGGCGCGTTGCAGTACCACTTTCGGACCTCAGAAGACATGTTGCGTGCCCTGGTCGGCTACATCTCCCACGCTTACCGTCAATCTTTTCTCGCACTACAAGACCGAGACAAGCCACTCAGTGTTCGGGAAATTGTGATCTTCATTCTCGACGATGAAGCAGGGGAAACCTTGAGTGGCGACCATCTGTGGCCACAGTTGTGGGCCATGCAACGAGTCGAACCCCTGGTTTCGGATCTTGTGGAAGATCTTTACACCTATTACTACTCGATCCTAACTGAAGCTTTGAAGCTCACCGGCAGTTCCAGCCCGGGGCCAGAAGCACTCGCGCTGATGTCACTGCTCGAAGGTACGACCATCTTCCTAGGTGAGGGCCGGCGCTGGGCACCTGATGCGAAAGCCGTGCGCAAAACCGTACTGGAATTCGTCGGGCATACATACGGAGGCTGATAAACCGAGCCACGCTGCTCCTCCCTCTCCTCCTCTCTATCCTGCGAGAGTCCCAGCCAATTCACCACCGAAGGTGTGATGTCGGGGCTAGTCACGCAAGAAACCTGGCGTTGCCCAAAGCATCTCGCTTGTCTGGGTCCGTGCGATGGAAGTTGCGTTAGCGGCGTTTGTGCCGTTGCGTGCGCCAAATCCCGATACCGTCAACACGTCACCAACTTTTACCGTCCGCCGGTTGAAGCCGCTTCTCACGAGCGCATTGATTCCCACGAGTTCGATGGCCCACCGCTGTCCGTTTCCTTCTTCGTCGCTCGTGACAATATGCACCCACGCGTGGGGATTGGTCCACTCGATTTCCACGACCGCGCCCGTGAACTCGACAGGTCGGCCGACGTCGAACTCGGCTGAAAAAGAATGATGCGCCAGAGCACAGACTGATATGAAAAGAGAGGCTACCACTAGGCACGTCTCCAGCAGTGTTCGACCTGATCGTGTACGCATGTTGTACTCCTCCGGGTGGCAGCTCTCTTGGTCTCAGTCTGCGTAATCATATACCCTTAGCCAACCCAGAGGTCTTCTGGATCCATTGAGAGAATCAGCCTACTGGGCTGAATCTGAGAAAGGGAAAGGGAAAGGGAAAGAAGCCAATGCGAAAGCTTACAGCCTTAATTCTGGTAGTCTCGATGAGCTCATCCGTGCATGCGCAGTGGTTTGACTGGGGGTTTCCGCTCGTGCCTCGCACCGACGATGGCAAGCCCAATCTGACAGCTCCAGCGCCAAGAACGGCCAATGACCGAGTGGATCTGTCCGGCTTGTGGGTGCCCCTGAACGCGAGCGGTAGCCTGTACGATTCATCCCGAATTAAGGGCTGGGCGCTCGACGCGATCGCCGAAGCTGAGCGAAACTTTCATTCAAATGCCCCGAGATTTCACTGCCTGCCCAGTGGGCCGGGGGCCTATCTGGCGGAATTTTTAACAGGCGGCATGCGCCAGATCGTGCAGCATCCACAGATCATCGCGATTCTCAATTCCGATATGACTTATCGCCAGGTTTTTATGGATGGTCGCAAGCTTGAGGCGGACCCGCTTCTGCCTAGCTGGATGGGTTATTCGGTCGGCCTTTGGGAGGATGATACGCTCGTTGTGGAGAGCAACGGCTACAACGACAAGACCTGGTTGACTCATGAAGGCCTGCCACATACGGATCAGTTGCAGATCACGGAACGCTACACGCGTCTCGACTATGGCCACATGGAACTAGAAATCACCTACGAGGATGCTGGTACGTTTATCGATGGACCCGTTCAGGCAACGATAGATCTTGTGATGATGCCCGAGTCGGTGATGCTCGAGGTCATCTGCAATGAGTCCTCGACGGGGCGGCGCCACTATAGCGGCGCTATGGAGCAGTCCGAAGAGAAAGTGGTCGTAGTCCCCGAAGAAATACTCGAGGAATATGTCGGCACTTACCGAGGCTTCTGGGCCAACCGTCCGACCACCGTAGAAGTTACACTCGACACCGGTGAACTGGTTATCAAGCGCACGCCGCGCTATGCCAAAATAGGCGGCAACACCAACTTCGATACAGCGCACCTTGTGGCTCAGTCTGAGACCGCGTTCGACAGCAGCCTTGGTCTTGGATGGGTCTTCAATCGCGATGCGACGGGAGAAGTCGTGAGCGTCTCTGAAGTTCATGTCTCCGGCGCGTGGTTGTTCGAGCGCGTTGAATAATCACATCAGGATATAACGCGAATAACATCTGCAAGTGGCTGAACATGCCGGATCTGTCCCGGACCACAGTCTTACACTCTGATCGCAACACCAATCGGCTCACAAATGTCGCAAGCCATGCGGTTAGAAGGACTCAATGCGTTGACGACGCAATGCCTCAGCAAGATTAAGCACATAGGCGCGAATCGCCTGAGACTGCTCTATCGAAATTTCCATACCCGGCATCCCAGCAGCAGCCTTTGAGCCACCCACCACGATCGCATCCCAGGTTTCGAACGTCGCGGTTGTCGCATAACGCAGATCGGGTACAGAGCCGCTGAATCGTGCGACCGCTTTACTGCCATGACAGATCTTGCAATAACCCGAGTACAGCGCAGCTCCTGTCGCAACGATATCGGGTGATGCTTCAGATTTTGGCTGCCCGGGTAATGTACGGGCAGTGATCTCCACTTCCGGCATCACCTGCTTGCCTTCCAATGCGAAAGCGAGCAGGCGCGTCGGACCTTTGGTGGCGGTCGCGTTGTGCATTTCCGGGTATTGGAACTGCAAGCCACCACCAGCGCCTATGGAAATCACAACGTACTGGTCACCATCGACAGAATAGGTTGAGGGCGAGGCGTTGATGGCCGACCCCGTCTGTACCGACCAGAGCCGCTCGCCGCTGTCGGCGGCATAGGCTTGAAATTCGCCGGTTGCCAGCCCCTGAAACAACAAATTTCCTCCAGTGGTCATCAGACCTCCGTTGAATGGGTATTCGTGCTCCACCGTCCAGCGCACCTTGCCGTTGACAGGATCCATGGCCACGAGCTTGCCAGGCGCGTGCGGTCGACCATCCACTTCGGTCAGCATAACTATTGATTCCGTGTTTTCCCCGCCACTCACCTGTGCGGGTGCATCAACTACCGGGATGTACGACAGGTTCGTTGTCGGGTGATAAGCCATCGGATGCCAGTTGTGCGCACCCCACATATTCGGCCAGAGGTAGCTGCTCTCATCTTCCTTCAGGTTCCAGTATTCACCGGCGGGATCGTAGACGGGCTTGCCCGTCTCAATGTCTATGTCAGAGGCCCAGTTCGTCTTCGCGAACTTACCCGCTGCCAGCAATTCACCATTGTGCCGATCCAGTGTGTAGTGGAACCCATTCTTCGGCGCGATCAACAGCGTTTCCCGCTGTGCGCCGCGGATCTCCATGTCAGCCAGAACGATGTTCATCGTGGCGTTGTAATCCCAGCTGTCCTTATCGACGGTCTGGTAATGCCATCGGTACTCACCCGTATCGGCATCCACTGCCACGATAGAAGACAAGAACAGGTTGTCACCGCCAACAGGAGCACGTTCCTTATGTAAATAGGGATAGGCGCCCGAGGTACCGAAGAAAAGCTGATTTGAAGCCGGGTCGTAGGTCATCTCGTTCCAGTTGTGCCCACCACCTCCGTGTTTGGCAAGGTTTTCTCCAGACCAGGTCTTCGCCGCCATCTGCATGGCGGGCGTGTCGTTTTCTTTGGGGTCATCGCTCGGAACGATGTAGAACCGCCATAGCAGATTGCCACTTGCCGCATCGTATGCCGAGACATAGCCTCGGCCTTTACTTTCAGATTCGGATCCCGCGTTACCAAGAAACACTTTGCCGCCACCCACGTAGGGTGAATCCGTAATGAAAAACCCTTTTGCTGTCTCGCAGGTCTTCTTGCTCCAGAGTTGTTTGCCGGTGCCTGCACGCAACGCGATCAACCGGCAATCGGCTGTCGTGAGATACACACGCCCTGCCCAGACGGCGACACCCCGGTTGACGCGTGCGGGCCACGACATCATTGGGCTCTTTCCCAACACCTCACGCACACCCGGATCGAACTGCCAAAGAATGCGTCCGCTCGCGGCATCGATCGCCAACACAATCGAATACGCACCTGAAAGGTATATGACGCCATCCACAACAATAGGCGTCGTGGAAACGCCATCCGGTATCGGCAAATCGGTGCTCCAAGCCAGGCCAAGCTGGTCAACGTTTGCATCATCGATGAGTTTGAGCGGCGAGTAATGTTGCCCGGTGAAATCTCCTCCCTTAAGAAACCAGTTTTGTCCCGTGGTGCTTTCCTTAAGCACCCGAGCCTCTGTGACGTTTCCCGAATCCGCTTGGGCAGCGCTCAACAGTGACATACAAATAGTGGTCAAAAAGAACGAGATCTTCACAGTGTTAGTTTTCATACGAGGCCTCTCCCTGGACGAGCAAGATATCAACGCAAGTGAGTGTACCTTTGCACATGCGGCAATCACTAGTCAGCGTAGTGTTTGTCGAGGCCAAGAATTATATAGAACCACTAGGCTGGCTTCTCTGCAAAAATTGCGATGTTATCGCCCCTGAGTGTGCGCCGTGCCGCGAAGCTGTAAGGTGCTTTCCGCAGTTCGTCCACAAGGCGAAGAACGCCTGTGGGTCGATCCTCCCTCGTTGCATGAAAACGTACGCCATGGGTGGTGATTCTTTTTACCTCGAATCCTGCTCGGATACAGTAAGCACTTAGCGTTTCTGGTGTAAAGAGGCTCAGATGCATGCGTGGATCGACGAGTTTCCACCGCGTGCCGAGAAAGTCCCAGGTGTAAGAATCGATGTTGACAGTATCGGCATAAAAGAGACCGCCAGGTCTCAGCACCTCGAACGCCTGGTCAACTACTTCGCTGGGTTTTTTAAGGTGTTCAATGACGGCGTTTGAATATACAACATCCACAGATTCCCCAGCGACCTCAGCCGACTCGAAGATACCCATGTGAATATTCAGACTCAGTTGCTCAATGCCGAACCTGGCAGAGGATTCTACCGGTTCAATTCCCATCTCCTCCCATCCCGCGTCTTTGACGCGTTTTAAGAAGCTGCCCGTACTGCAACCGATCTCGACAAAGCGCCCCGTCTTTCGATAGGGTTCAAATTCTCCGAGCAACTTGGCGTACGTTCTGGCGTACCTCGGGGACTCAAGCTTGCCGACATGGGTGTCGTGCAGGTCCTCGTTCATCTCCTCGTTGTATGCCGTAAAATCGAAGTGTAGAGGGTCGGCGTATATGAATCCGCAATCGGAACAACAAAGGTAATTCAATTCGTATTTGGTAGCGAACGTCTCGTTATCCTGTCCACCGCAAAGATCACATGTCTGCACTCGTAATTTCCTGTTCGATTCGAACCCGTTGCACAGGGTTGTCGTTCTGTTGCCAGGCCAGCAGTTCAATGACGCTGAAGGCAAGGCCCGGATGGAGAATCATGATTTCGATAAGGCCTACCGCACCGATCCGAACATGGCTGAACCCATTCGCGAAGCTATTCATGCGCCGCTTTCGTCCGCGACCGTAGAGATCGGAGGTAGGATCGGGTTTTGCGCCAGAAGCGAACATTGGTCTCGATGGTGCGGAGTTTTCCTGGTGGCTCGTCCTTGTACGTTTGGCTGTAGTGATCGATGCCTTGGAGCATGCGGGTCCACGCGTCGTCTTTTTCGTAGCCGGCATCGATCAGATCCTGAGCCATCCTTGGATTGTCCCGTAGCTGACTGTTAATCCTAGGCAGGTGTTCTTGCCAACCTGTGATTCGGCTGACGTCCAGATCGCGTACTCCGTTTAAGGAATCGATAGCCAGTCCGGGTGGCACATTTGCACCCTCCGGAAAATCGATAAACGCCCTGGTACGCTGAAGAAACTGAAAGCGCCGCTCAAGGTCACGTTGCACGCGTGCAGGGTCTTTTACCAATTGTTCGTAATGTACGAGCTGGAAGCGGGGATGCCCAAGGAGCGGTTCTACCGCTCGCAGATATTCCTGCCAGCGCCAGTAACTCGAAAAGTAGACATTGGGTCGATTTGGATGGGTGCTGGTGATCACCGCACGAGGATCGCGAAGCATGGCAATGACATGCAGATCTGGATCAGCTTCAAATATCCGATGGATTCGTAAAGTGTCAGGCGGTTTTTTAGTGAGATAGAGGTTGTGACCGCTGGGGATTGGCTCAAATACGGATACCTCATGTTCGTCCCGGCCGCTGAAACGGAAGCCATACCATAGGAGTTCCATCATCAGCGTTGTCCCACTGCGACGACAGCCCACGATGTGGACTCGTGTCGTGGTCATGCTGCTTTCCAGCATGGAAAATTAATTTTGATTAATTCCGTTTTTACAATACCGTGTCGTGTAGATTGATGTATTTTCCCGCTATTACATCCTAATATTTACCAATCATCAACGATCCTTGTAGTTCTTCTTCACACACGCTCTAGCAAGTTCTTGAGCTTTGGCAATTTGTTCCTTGGCCTGCCACCGCTGAAGATATCTCTATTCTTCTTGCTCACTACATTGCCGACATAGTGTTCGAAGACTACGGCCCACCTCAAATGTCGTGCAGTCCATACATGCCGACTGAGTAGAATAGTCAGAACATCGGATAGTAAGCAAAAGCTGGCTTCGAAGTCCGTTCAGGCCCGAAGCAGTCGGCTGTTATTAGACATGGAATGTGTCCCTATCGCAGCCCCTTGTTAGGTCAAAAAGAGATTCGAAATAACAAGGCTGATTTAATGGTAGCTAGGGGGAGACTTGAACTCCCGACCTCAGGATTATGAATCCTGCGCTCTAACCAGCTGAGCTACCTAGCCATTTATCAAAACACCGCCAAGCGACGGACGCGCATTCTCCTTTCACACCACGACCTTGTCAATTTACCCTGTGCTCGAATCGATGCCAGTGATGTTCTTAAAAACGCGGTCACATAGACAAATGCTTTTGATGCCAAGTGCTTCTCGGATCCCTGGCACCCTGGAATTAATCACCCCAAGTAACAAAAAATTCCCACTCTGGAGCACCCAGGGTCACCAACACCCCCACCACAAATCAGAAAAAAGCGCATCGAGCCTGCCACGCCTGCGCCTGTATATTTCAATCTTTAACTCATCGTTTAAAAATCATCCGGCCTTGGGGTCACGATTCTTAATGATTGATGCGCTACAAGTACGCATACTAAAGGCCACCGCACAGGTTTCGACCTCTGGAGACATCGAATGCGCCTTGTAATATGGACACTGACGCTTTGCTTTATCACTCTCAACCTTCACGCAGAGTCCACCCACTTTGAAACTCATGTCGACAAATACGGTTATCCCATCGATGATCCCCTTTACGAAGACATCCGCACCTGGCTTGATCAGGAAGAACGCGGGCTTGCCTTGTTTCGCTTACCCGACTACCAAGCTGCCTACCCGCTACTGGCTGAAGCTGCTCGCCACGGGTTTAAGCGCGCCCAACACAGCCTCGCCCTGATGCATCTGAATGGTCATAGCGTCGAAAAAAACATTCTGATCGGTATCGCCCTGCTTGGACTTGCTGCCGAATCCGGTGACCGAAAACTGCAACGAGAATATGAAAAATCGCTCAGCGCGCTGCCCAAAAAATACCACAAACCCGTACGCGACCAGACAGACTACTACATCGCCCGCTACGGCATGAAGGTACAAGGCATCAGTTGCGCGCGGGTGAAGCTGGTCGGCTCTAACTTAAAGCGGATGCGTTGCTCCAAAGAACCCGGCCAGTATCAGACCTGGGACTGGGCACCATAAGCCGCACCCTTGTTGCCCCTTTTTTAGTTCATCCTGGCGCCACCCAGCAGACTGCTCTGATTATTTCCCACTTCCGCGGCCTATTGAGCCGCCTTTTTGAGCGCATTTAATATTGCGACAAGATTTCGGTCACGGGTCTTTTCCATCTCACGGACGGACGTGCCTTTTGCCTGCGCATCCGATTGATCAGCGATCTTATCGATCAGTGCTTCGTCCAGCTCGGGGACATCCGTCAATTTTGTCCAGGGCCACTGCAACGCCGGACCGAACTGCTGGAGAAAATGACGCATCCCTGCATCCCCACCCCCCAGCCTATACGTTTCAAATAGGCCCATCTGGGCCCAGCGGAGCCCAAAACCATATTTGATCGCATCGTCAATTTCCTCTGTGGTTGCGATGTCATCGTGAACCAACCACAGTGCCTCCCGCCAGACTGCTTCAAGCAGGCGATCGGCGATGTGTCCGTCAATTTCTTTACGCACCCATAACGGGCGCATGGACAAACTTCGCAGGACTTCCATCACCCGCTCTGTACGTTTCTGATCGACTGTCGGATGCGGGACCACTTCCACAAGTGGCAGGAGATATACCGGGTTGAACGGATGACAAACAAATAAACGCTCACCTGAAGACAGAGACTCAGCCAGCACCGAAGGTTTAAACCCGGAAGTCGAGCTGCAGATTGGCGTATCACGACCCACGCGCCCTTCCACCTCCGCCAACATGTCTTTCTTCAACTCCAACGCTTCAGGTAGGGATTCCTGTACCCAATCGCTGCCGTCCAGCACATCGTCCAATCCATCACAAAACTCTACGGCCACCTCTTCAGGCGCTTTTCCGAACAAGGCCTGGCAGAACGGTCGGGCGCGCTTGAGGGATTCCAAGAGACGATCTTGCGTTGCGTCCGAAAGGTCATACACCCGTACTTGCCAGCCCGCCGTGGCAAACCTGATGGCCCATCCCGTGCCGATGACCCCCGCACCAACAATAGACACTGTAGGCATATGGGTTATCCGATCGGGTTGCGCTTCGTCAGGTTCAAACGGCCCCTGACTTCCTCAGGGCTGAGCAACCGTGCACCCATACCCTCGATCAGCACGCGGGCCCGCTCAACAAGCTCAGCGTTACTGGCAAGGCGTCCTCTACCAAGATATAAATTGTCCTCAAGGCCAACCCGCACGTTGCCACCGGCGAGGACAGCCGCACACACATACGGAATCTGGTGGGCACCGAGACTGAATGCAGACCAATGCCAGGTTGAGGGAATATTGTTGACCATTGCCATGAGGGTATTGAGGTCGTCCGGCGCGCCCCAAGGGACCCCCATACATAACTGCACCAAAACCGGATCTATGAGCACGCCTTCGTCAACCAGCTGTTTGGCAAACCACAAATGTCCCGTATCAAAGGCTTCTATCTCTGCCTGAACCCCTAAAGCCGTGATCTCACTGCCCATGGCACGTAGCATGCCCGTCGTATTCGTCATGACATAGTCGGCTTCAGCGAAATTCATGGTGCCGCAGTCCAGGGTACAGATCTCCGGCAAACATTCTCGAATCGGCTGCATTCTCTCACTCGCACCCGCCATATCGGTCCCTGACCCCGGTGGTAACGGTGCCTGTACATCACCCAGGATCAAATCCCCCCCCATGCCGGACGTGATGTTCAAAACCACGTCGGTGTTCGCTGCGCGAATATATTCGGTGAGTTCTCGATATAGAGCGGGGTCTCGGCTGGGCACACCACTCTCTGGGTCTCTGACATGGCAGTGGACGATCGCCGCGCCTGCATCCGCCGCGGCCAGTGCACTGTCCGCGATTTCTTTGGGCGAACGTGGCACATGCGGGCTGCGGTCCTGAGTGGAGCCGGACCCCGTCACCGCGCACGTTATGAACACCTCTCGATTAAACGCCAAGGGCATGGCAATTTCCTTATCTACATACCCGAGTGTGACCTACTTGAAGATTTCCAGCAATCTGCATCATAGGCAAGGCGGGGGTGCCAGCCCTTTCGCCTCTCAGGTACAGTGCACCTTATGGCTGTGCACACAAACCTTACTCTGAAGGATATCGAAGCGGCGGCTGTGCGCATCAAGTCTCAGGCGGTCATCACGCCGCTCCTTGAGTGCGAAGCACTCAACGCGCGCACCGAGGCCCGCATCTTCTTGAAGGCAGAATGCCTGCAACGAACGGGATCATTCAAATTCCGAGGTGCCTACAACAAAGTCAGCCAGCTCGATGATGATGCTTTGCGGGCGGGCGTGGTTGCCTGTTCCTCGGGCAACCATGCCCAGGGCCTGGCTCGAGCCGCACAGATTGCCGGTACGCAAGCGACCATTGTCATGCCCGCTGATGCGCCAACAATCAAGATCAACAAGACCCGTCACTACGGCGCCCACATCGTCATTTATGATCGCGATCGGGAGTCGAGAGAAGAAATCGCCATGCGCATCGCCCGCGATACCGGTGCCCTCTTTGTGCCTCCCTACGACGATTTCGACGTCATGGCCGGACAAGGCACCATCGGGCTTGAGGTCTTGCAACAAGCCCCCGTGACACCGGATCTGATACTCACTGCCTGCAGTGGTGGCGGCTTGACCGCGGGCGTGGCGTCGGCCGTTCGATCCTTGAGCAAAGACACAAAAATCATGACGGTTGAACCCGAACACCACGACGACCATGCGCGGTCTTTTAAGCAGGGTCGGCGCGTAAGAAACAACGAGGCCCCGACTTCTATATGCGATGCTCTGCTGGCGCCCCAGCCCGGCGAGTTAACATGGGCTGTGAACGAACGACTCGTCACCGGAGGCCTTACCGTGACCGACCAGCAGGTTAAAGCCGCCGTCCGCTTCGCATTTCAGGAGCTCAAGCTCGTGGTCGAGCCCGGCGGTGCTGCAACGCTCGCTGCTGTTCTGGGCAACAGCGACCTTAAGGGCAAAAATGTTGTGGTGATCTTAAGTGGTGGAAATATCGATCCATCTCTTTTTTCAAGCCTGCTGTCAGACGATAATGCACCTTTATAATCACTCGAGTTGGTCCCCCATGCGCAAACACCTCAGCGCCTCAATCATTTCGGGGCTGTTGCTGACTTTGATTGTCACCTTCAGCCACAGCGAAGAGGTCGGCACACCTGCCCACGATCGCGCGTTCGAAGCCTATCTCGATGGCCTGGTGGCCGCTCAATTCGACGACTATGAACTCGCGGGCATGACGTTTGTCATGGTGCATGGAGATCAGATTACTCTGGCAAAGGGGTATGGTGCAGCCGATCTGGTCAGTGGCGAACCCGTGGACCCGAGTCGGCACCTCTTTCGACCGGGCTCGGTATCGAAACTGTTCACCTGGACCGCGGTCATGCAACTCGTTGAGCAAGGCCGACTGGACCTCAATGCGGACGTGTCCGAATACGTGCACCAATTTACCATTCCAAACGCATTTGACACGCCAATGACGCTGACCCATATCATGACCCACGCACCTGGGTTAGAAGACGGCGCGGCAGGATTTCTCTTCGCACGCGACGAATCCGACCTTCGACCCCTGGCCGAATCACTTGGTGCACACATTCCGACCCAGGTAAGACCGCCGGGTAAGCACGCCGCTTATTCCAATTGGGCCTCCGCGCTTGCGGGACTTATTGTCGCAAACGTCTCGGGAATGTCTTTTGAAGACTATGTCTCGCAGCACATATTGACGCCCTTACAGATGACACATGCCACCTTCGAAGAACCCCTTCCCACACATCTTGCCGGCGACATGGCGACAGGCTACATATCGGAACAGAGTAGCCTCCAAGCCACAGGCTTTGAGTTCATAAAAAACTTCGGCCCTGCAGGCGCGCTTTCCGCGGCCGGCGTCGACATGGGCCATTTCATGATTGCCCACCTCAACGGCGGAAGGTTCGGCGAAACACAGTTACTTAAACCCGCAACCGTCGAGCGCATGCACAGCAGGCTCTTTCAGCATCATGAGGCGGTGACGGCAATGGCGCACGGATTTATTGAATCACAGCGAAATGGGCAACGCTTTATCGGTCACGCTGGAGATACCATCGCCTTTCACTCATCGATGGTGATGGACCCGGAGCGTCGTTTCGGATTTTTCCTGTCTTTCAACGCCCCGGACGGTGCCCGCGCTCGGGATGCCATCAGCAATGGCATTATCGACTACTTCTATCCACCAAGTCCGCCCCGCTACGTCTTCGAACCAACCGAGGACAACGCAGTACGCATCGCCGAAGTCGTCGGTGGTTACCGAATGAACCGACGCTCCTACACTGAACTCGAAGGCATTTTAGCCCTCGGCGGCGACCTGCCTGTCATTCCCGCAGGTGAAGGTGCGATCCAGATCCCGGTACCGGAGATTGGCGGCAAATTCTATGAGGTTACACCCTACGTATTTCAACAAGTCGGCGGCCAGAGCCGTCTGGTCTTTACCCGCAACGATGAAGGTGAGATTGCGCACATGCTGCTGGGCGACATGCCCATCATCGTTGGTGATAAAGTCAGCGCCTTCACCAGCGCCGCCAATCACCAGCTCATCCTAATTCTCACACTGCTGGCCAGCTTGTTCGTCACGATCAATACCGTGCGCAACCGTAAGGATGGTTTAGGTGGCAAACCAGCTCGGGGTCGTTTTCTGGTCACCTCCGCTGCTGTGGCCAACCTGGCCTTCCTTGCAGGCCTTGGCGTTATCGTAGCAGCGAGCAATATGCAAAATATGGTATTCGATTTCCCGCCCAGCGGCGTGGGTTTTGTCTTGATTTTCCCGTTAGTAAGTCTCGGCTTCACTCTGGGTGCGCTCTATTATCTGTGGCCAATATGGAAAGCGCCGGAATATGGTCGCTGGCCAAGCCTACGTTATAGCTACGTGGTCGTCCTTTTCGTGCTGTATCTGTCGGTATTGAACTACTGGAACCTGATTGGCTGGAACTACTGACACTATGTGGATAAGGAAGTTGATCTGAATGCGAATTGCTACCTGGAATATCAATGGTCTCCGAGCTCGCCTGGACTTTATCGCCCTATGGTTAAAAGACCGACAGCCTGACGTTGTCGGCCTGCAGGAGTTGAAAATCCCAACCGAACAATTCCCCCACGAATTCTTCGGCGATCTCGGCTATCACTGTCTGGTACACGGTCAGAAAAGCTGGAACGGCGTCGCCATCCTGACCAGACAACCCGCTGATCTCAAACAGGCAGGCCTGCCCGGTGAGGAAGCCTGGGGTTCACGCCTGATTACGGCACAGACCAGTGGGGGTCTTGAATTTACAACGGTTTATTGTCCAAACGGAAAATCCATCGCACACGAAGACTACCCCAACAAGTTGGCGTGGTACGACTCATTGGCCACCCACTGGCAAAGGGGTGATCATGCCCTACGTATTCTGTGCGGTGACTTCAATATCGTCCCTAATCCCATCGACACCTGGCGTGGTCACGATGCTGAAGGGGACATATTCCACACCCTAAAAGAACGCACGCGCCTAAAGAAACTGTTTGACCTGGGCATGACAGACCTCTATCGGCACAGGTATCCGGATCAGCAAGCATATTCATGGTGGGACTATCGCGGGGGCGCTTTTCATCGCAAGCAGGGCCTGCGCATCGATTTCGTCCTGGGTACAGATGCAATCAAACAGGGCGTCAGCGAAGTCGTCATCGACCGGGAATTTCGCAAGAAACAGGAAGGATTGACCGCATCAGATCATGCGCCTGTATTTGTTGATCTAAGCCTCTAGGCCGACATTTCCCCTACAGATTTCGCGTGAGATAGGGCGCGTTCGATGGTAAGGTACGCGCTCCGTAATTGGGCCTCACAATAAAATCCTTATTTTTCAATAAGTTAAGTATTTATTGTTGGGCGGTGAGCCCTCTCTGTTCATAGAAATGGAGAAAAGAGGCTTAAACGCAGGCTAATTTTTTGAGAAACAACATGACTGATTTATCAGGCTATAGGAATATCGGCATCTTCGCGCATGTGGATGCCGGCAAAACCACCACGACTGAGCGGATCTTAAAACTCACAGGAAAGATCCACAAAATCGGTGAGGTACACGACGGTGCAGCGACCACCGACTTCATGGAGCAAGAGCAGGAGCGCGGCATTACAATCCAATCCGCCGCGACCTCGTGTTTCTGGGCGGATCACCGGCTCAATATTATCGACACACCTGGGCACGTCGATTTCACGATCGAAGTCTACCGGTCACTTAAAGTCCTGGACGGTGGGGTAGGCGTTTTCTGTGGCTCTGGCGGCGTCGAACCGCAATCTGAGACCAACTGGCGCTACGCCAACGATTCTGAAGTCGCGCGCCTGATTTTTGTTAACAAGCTCGACCGCTTAGGTGCGGATTTCTACCGCGTCGTTGACCAGATTAAAGATGTCCTGGGTGCCGTTCCGCTGGTGATGACCTTGCCCATAGGTATAGAAGATAATTTCATCGGGATCGTTGATGTCCTGACCCAGCAAGCATACATCTGGGATGACTCCGGGCAGCCAGAAAACTACGAGATCAAAGAGATCCCTGAAGACCTGGCAGACCGGGCAGCCGAGTACCGTGAGGCGCTCATCGAAACCGCCATCGAACAGGACGATGACCTGATGGAGGCTTACCTAGAGGGTGAAGAACCTTCAGTAGAAGATCTCAAGCGCTGTATACGCAAAGGCACGATTGCCCTCGACTTCTTCCCCACATTCTGCGGCTCTGCATTCAAGAACAAGGGCATCCAGAACGTACTCAATGCAGTGGTCGACTATCTACCCAACCCGAAGGAGGTCGATCCCCAGCCAGAGGTTGATATCGAAGGTAACGAGACAGGGGGTAAGGCCCTGGTTGACCCCGATTACCCTTTGCGCGCGCTCGCATTCAAAATTATGGATGACCGCTACGGCGCACTGACTTTTACACGCATTTACTCAGGAACACTAAGCAAAGGCGATACCGTTCTCAATACCTATACGGGGAAAACTGAGCGCATCGGTCGTATAGTCGAGATGCACGCCGATGATCGCATAGAGCTTGAATCGGCCCAGGCCGGAGACATCGTCGCACTCTTGGGTATGAAGAATACTAAAACCGGTCACACCCTGTCTGATTCGACCGAAGTGGCGACGCTTGAACCCATGGTCTTTCCAGACCCGGTGATCTCGGTTGCCATCGCCCCGACAGACAAAGCGGGTGCCGAAAAGATGAGCATCGCACTGTCCAAAATGATTCAAGAAGACCCGTCTTTTTACGTCGAGACCGATGATGAGTCCGGCGAGACCATCATGAAGGGGATGGGTGAGTTGCATCTCGACATCAAGGTCGACATTCTCAAACGCACTCACGGCATAGACGTCGAGGTTGGTAAACCGCAAGTAGCCTATCGTGAAACCATCACCCAGCGGATTGAAGATACTTACATCCACAAGAAACAGACCGGCGGTGCAGGCCAGTTCGCAAAGATCGATTACATCATCGAACCTGGCGAAGTCGGTTCAGGGTACGAGTTCGAGTCGGTCGTATCCGGCGGCAACGTACCACGCGAGTTCTGGCCCGCCGTGCAGAAAGCCTTCGGTATCTCTATGCAAGAAGGCACGCTGGCTGGGTTCCCGCTCCTGGATGTGAAAGTGACCCTGGTAGACGGTGGTTACCATCCAGTGGACTCATCGGCTATTGCCTACGAACTGGCGGCGAAAGCAGCTTATCGGCAGACTGTGCCAAAGGCAGCCCCTCAACTCCTTGAACCAATCATGAAGGTCGACGTGTTCACCCCCGACGAGCAGGTGGGTGATGTAATTGGAGACCTCAATCGTCGCCGTGGCATGATCAAGTCGCAGGAGGCGGGCGCGACCGGTGTGCGGGTCAAAGCAGACTGTCCTTTGGGCGAGATGTTCGGTTATATCGGTGACCTACGCACGATGACTTCCGGCCGCGGTCAGTTCTCTATGGAGTTCTCACATTACGCCCCTTGTCCGGCAAACGTCGCCCAAGAAGTGATCGCCGAGGTCAGAGAACGAAAAGCAAACGCATAAGCATCATCCTGCTCGCTATCAAGCAGGCTTCTTCAAAACAGCTTTTGTTTGCTTTAGGCTTGAGCGTCGAAGTTGTTAGTGGAGACGAACGTGACTGATACGGATACGAGTACTGCACCGGTTGAGTTTGAAAAGAAATCGGTGCGCAGGGCGATGTTGTTTTCACCCGCAGCCGGTGTCCTTGGCGTCATTCCTTATCTGTTTGTCTTGAATCTAGGCATCGTCCAAATCATCGTCGTACTGGTGGCCACGCTTTTACTTTCCTACCTATTGTCAGCGATTTTCGGCGCGCCTGGATATTTCATTCTCAAGCGAATGGCCCTGCATGAAAATAAATACCTGCTCGCATACGCCGGCGCGCTTGTCATCCTTGTGGCCATCGCCTATCAGGATGTTTATGCGCTCGTGTCTTTCGCACCCCCTGTATTGCTCGTTGCTGGCACTTTCTGTTATCTGCGAGGCAGGACCCCAACGAGTTGAGCCCTTACACCGACAAGATTCGCAGTGCGGCAGACGACCCGTAAAGGCGCCTTTGCCACTTATGATGCGACTCGAGGCAGGACAATACCCCCTGCCAACCCTCACCCTGTTAGCCCAGTGTTTTTTTGGACCGGGAATACGGCCACGGGTTGGTATTACAGACATCTAAGAGTGTCGTAACCCTTCTTTAGGGGCCTGTGCACGCACGCATAATCACACAAACAGGGTATCCCTGAGATAACAACAGCTCAATCAACACGCCCCGGCTTACCACGCTCCCATCAATCAGGATTGTCGCCTCTGTCGTCACTCAAACATTGAACCGAAAATGCACGACATCCCCATCGGCCAGTTCGTATTCTTTTCCTTCCAGACGCCAACGACCTGCATCTTTAGCACCCTGCTCGCCTTTGTGCTCAACGTAATCGTTATAGCTGATGACCTCAGCACGAATAAAGCCCTTTTCAAAATCCGTGTGGATGACGCCCGCAGCTTGGGGCGCCCTGGCGCCGACTGGAATCGTCCATGCGCGTACTTCTTTGGGTCCGGCCGTAAAATACTGTTGTAGGTCCAGGAGTTTGTAGCCCGCGCGTATCACGCGGTTAAGACCCGGCTCCTTGAGCCCAAGCGCTTCAAGAAATTCAGCCCGATCGTCATCATCTAGTTCCGCCACCTCAGCTTCAATGCGGTTGCTTACGACAACGACTTCCGCCCCCTCGACCTCAGCGATTTCTTGCACCATCTCAACTAACGGATTGTCTTCAAGGCCGTCCTCGGCGACGTTAGCAATGTACAAGACCGGCTTTTCAGTTATAAAGTGGAATTCACGGATAGCAAACCTTTCTTCCTTCGTCAGGTTGGCGGTCCTCAACGGGTCCCCGGCTTCGAGCTTTTCTTTCACTTTATCCAGTATCGTCAACAGGGCTCGCGCGTCCTTGTCGCCGGAGTTGGCCTGACGACGCGTGCGATCGTACACCCGCTCAAGGGTTTCGAGATCCGCCAGTGCAAGTTCGGTGTTGATCACTTCGATGTCGTCTTTGGGCGATACCTTGCCAGACACGTGGACAATATTTTCGTCATCGAAACAGCGGACGACATGGGCAATGGCGTGTGTTTCACGGATGTGGGCAAGAAACTGATTGCCCAGCCCTTCTCCCTGGGCCGCACCTGCAACAAGTCCTGCAATGTCGATAAATTCCATCGTCGCGGGAATTACTTTTTCTGGCTGGGCAATATCAGCGAGTCGCGTAAGCCTCGGGTCCGGCACCGGCACAACACCAGTATTCGGATCAATCGTACAAAACGGAAAGTTCTCCGCACCGATCCCCGCTTTGGTGAGCGCATTGAACAGGGTCGACTTTCCGACATTCGGCAACCCAACGATGCCGCAATTGAATCCCACGTCTAGTCCTCTTTGTTTTCCACTGCAGGATCACCACCGGCGTGCAGCACATTCATCGCCGCCTGCCAGTCACCTTTGATGATGTTTGTTAATACCGCATCGGGGATGGCTAAGGCACCCCCAATGAGTTCTTCTTCTTTCTGCGGCATCTTTACCTGGGTCAAATAAGCGGTGACACGAGATTTGTCTCCAGGATGACCAACCCCAATGCGTAGTCGGTGGAAGTCCTCCATGTTGCCACAGCCGTTGCGGACACTTTTAAGCCCGTGATGTCCGTTATCTCCACCGCCCTGCTTCAACCGAACGCTACCAGGTTCAAAAGCCATCTCGTCATAAGCAACAAGCACTTCTTCAACTGCCAGCTTATAAAAACGCATAACAGCACCCACTGAATCACCGCTGTGGTTCATGAACGTGCCCGGCAGTAACAGGCGCACATCCTGACCCGCAATGATGCCGCGGCCAATGTCACCCTTAAACTTGGCATTCGACACCAGATTGATGCCCAAGCGATCGGCCAGGTCTCGCACCCACCATGCGCCCACGTTGTGGCGTGTTCGCTCAAACTGCGGGCCCGGGTTTCCAAGGCCCACAATCAGCCTAAGCGGGCACACCAGTTTCTGTTCCGAGCTGGGACAACCCGAAAGACGAGTATTCCCGACACCGACTCATTCGTCTTCACTGCCGCCTTCATCAGAGCCAGCCTCTGAGCCATCAGAATCAGCGTCACCGGCTTCGGATTCCTCCTCCGATCCCTCGGCTGCTTCCATTTCCTCTTCCATTTCCTCTTCTTCGCCGCCACCACGAGGTACGGTGACGCTGACGACGGGTATATCTCTCTCGGCGCCATAGGTGAGGGCGACAATCACGACGCCTTCCGGAAGAATCAGCTCGCTCAAGTGAACAGACGAGCCCACGTCGACCTCTTCCATGTCAATTTCAATGTATTCGGGCAACGCCGCCGGGAGGCAGCTGATTTCTACCTCAGTGAGGTTGTGCGTGATGTTGCCTTCGCCGACCTTGACACCCACGCACACATCTTCGTTGATGAAGTGCAGCGGTACGCTGACCTGGATTTCTTTGTCGACACTGATTCTGAAAAAATCGATGTGCTGGACCTTGCTGTTTGCCGGGTCACGCTGCAGGTCCCTGACAACAGCCTGTTGCTTTTTACCCTTAATAACAACATCCAGAATCTGAGAGTAAAACGCCTCTTGCTGCATGACTTTATCAAGCTCATTCACAGCCAGCGCCAAGGTTTGTGGTGCTTCTTCAGCCCCATAAATAATTGCTGGAACATGGTTTCCAAGTCGTCGCAGGCGGCGGCTCGCACCTTTCCCTACGTCTTCCCGGAGTTCCGCAGTCAGGCTTATCCGATCTGACATACTCGTCTCCAATTTTGATTATGATTCGCTGCGGTTTGCGACCAACCACCGCGAGTTTGCAATTCTGCCAGTTTATCCTAGCGGAACATTGCGCTGATGGACTCTTCATTGCTGACACGCCGAATCGACTCAGCCAACGTCTCGCTCAGACTTAACTGAGCGATCTTTTCACAGTCCAACGCAGCCTCATTTAAGGGAATGGTATCCGTGACAACCATTTCATCTAACTCAGACTGCGTAATTCTTTCTACCGCCGGCCCCGAAAAAACCGGGTGTGTGATGTAAGCAACGACTTTGATTGCGCCCTCTTCTTTCAACGCTTCAGCTGCAGTACACAATGTCCCCGCCGTATCAACGATGTCATCAACGAGAATGCAAGTTTTGCCTTCTACATCACCGATCACATTCATCACTTTGGTTTCGTTTGCTTGTGGTCGGCGTTTGTCAATGATGGCCAGGTCAAGATCATGGATCTGCTTGGCGATCGCACGTGCTCTGACCACGCCACCCACATCAGGTGAGACCACAATCGGGTTTTTGTATCCCTTGGTTTGGATGTGATCTACCAACACCGGTGAGCCGTACACATTATCCACCGGTATGTTAAAAAACCCCTGGATCTGATCTGCATGCAGATCGACCGTCAGAATCCGATCGATCCCAACCGTACTGATCATGTCGGCTACGACCTTCGAACTGATCGCCACGCGTGCCGAACGCGGACGTCGGTCCTGTCGAGCATACCCATAATACGGTATGACTGCCGTCAGTCGGGTCGCCGATCCCCGATGGATCGCGTCAGCCATGATGAGTAGCTCCATGATATTGTCATTCGTCGGCGCGCAGGTTGACTGCAAGAGAAAGACATCCTTACCTCTGACGTTTTCGTGAATTTCCACGTTAACCTCACCATCACTGAACCGTCCGACGTCAGCCCGTCCTAACGTGACGTGAAGTTCATCAGCGACCTTGGCGGACAACTCAGGATTAGCCCCCCCGGAAAACAGCATCAAATTAGCCAACTCGCTTTCCTCGTATTTACCAGAACTTTGCTGGCGGAATTGTTTTAACTAAAACAGTCGTAGCCCAATTGTGGCTGGGGTGGCAGGATTCGAACCTGCGCATACCGGGATCAAAACCCGGGGCCTTACCGCTTGGCGACACCCCAATATCGCGAGCGCGCTATTCTCCGTATCCCGTCCATGTGTGTCAAACGCGAAGGCTTACAAATCAACGAGTTATTGCACAAATTCACCTATCAAAACGATAAGTCGCACAGGCCCGTTCCGCGCATCAAGACGCCGCGGCGTTTCGGCCGATATGGACACGCTGTCGGGGTCCTCAACCGACCTAAAATCGCTGAACTCAACCGTCCAATTTGCCACCTTGGCAGTCGGATTAAGCACCGAAACACCCTCGCCCAGCATCCATCCTGGCAAGAATGCCACAGGCAACTGCCAACCAAGGTGCGTCTTCATCAAAGATTCAGGATCACCGACGGCAACCCGTTCACGTCCCCGTCGCACTTCCATACGTGACGGTGTACCCACCAGTTGCAGGCGTCCCTGACCGAGCACTCCCCATACATCGGCCCGGTAGACTTCACCGTACTGTTGCCAGGCAAAATTCGCAGTATGGTTGCCGGAAGGCGTGCGTAAGGCGATTTTACCGCGGGCAATAAAATCCGGAGGTTGATCGAGCGTCGATCCCTGTCCACGTCCAGCGCACCCTGACAAAGCAATCCATATCACCAAAATCACTAGGTAAATTAAATACTTAAGGGCCGTCTCGGGCCGCCAATCTGCTATCATTGGATGTTGGCTTTGAAGTTCCAAACGCGATGACCATATTGGCATACGGTTTAAACTATCGCACGGCCTCGATTGAGCTCCGTGAACGGGTCGCTTTTCCCGAAGAAAGCCTTTCTGTGGCTGTGGGTCAGATGGTCGACGAAGTCAGTGGCGTGCGTGAGGCAGCCATTCTTTCCACCTGCAATCGCACTGAACTGTACTGTGCACTTGAAGCAGGAAGAGACCCTGACTTGGCTGGCTGGCTGAGCAACCATCGTGAAATTGCCGTCGACGAACTCGAGGCCGTGACCTACCAGCATTGGGATCAGGACGCCGCAAAACACCAGATCCGCGTTGCCGCAGGCCTGGACAGCCAGGTACTCGGCGAGCCGCAAATACTCGGCCAAGTCAAAACAGCCTACGAAATCGCCCGTCGAAGCGGGACCCTGGGACCAGAGCTCAACCTCCTGTCACAAGTGATCCTGCACACTGCCAAAGAGGTGCGCACCCATACAGATATTGGAAAAAATCCGATATCCGTGGCATTCGCAGCGGTGCAACTCGCTCAACAAATATTTGCCGACCTCTCCACAAAGAAGGCATTACTTCTCGGCGCCGGCGAGACAATCGACCTCGTGGCAGAGCATCTGATAAGCAAAGGTGTCAATCACATTGGTATTGCCAACCGCACGATCGCTAACGCCGAAGTGCTCGCCACCAAGCATAGCGGTGAGGCAATGCAGCTAACAGACATCTCAGAACGACTCGCTGACTTCGATATTGTCATCGCCTCGACCGGTTCGTCCCTCCCAGTCGTTGGTAAAGGCACAGTCGAAGCCGCAGTGAAGCAGAGACGACGCAAGCCTATCTTTATGGTCGATATCGCCGTACCCCGTGATATCGAGGTTGGCGTCGGCGAACTACCCGATGTTTATCTCTACTCCATAGACGATCTCACGCAGATCATCGAAGACAATATGCAACAGCGTCGCATTGCGGCGGCGGACGCGGAGGTATTTGTCTTAGATGGCGCCACCCAGTATCAGCGTGAACGCCGGCTGCAACTCGGCCAATCCTTACTCACAAGCTTTCGCTCCCAAGCCACCGATATGCAACAGACTGAACTGGCCCGTGCGCTCAAAGACCTCGAAAAGGGCCTGCCTGCGGACCAAATTCTGGAACGCTTGAGTCACAACCTCACACAAAAACTTATACACGCCCCAACACTGGCAATACGCAATGCCAGTGCAGAAGGGCGATCAGATCTTTTAGAATACTTCCGCACACTGTTCGATCTGCCTTCTGAAGACGGATCGGATTGACAAAACTCACTTTCAGCCTGAACAAGTAGAGTCTGATGGCGCTTACTCACTCCATGCTCGCAAAGCTCGCTGGTCTTAACGACCGTCACGAAGAAGTCTCTGCGCTCCTCGCGGATCCCGAGGTCATGGGTGATCGTGAAAAATTTACTGCACTGTCAAAAGAATATGCCGAACTCGAACCTGTGGTGAGTTGCTTTCGCGAAGTACAAAAGCTCGAGGCAAATCTGAACGAAAGCACAGAACTCCTGCAGGCAGAGGATGACCAAGAGATGCGGGCACTGGCAGAAGAAGATATTGAAGAAACTTCGGGACAGATCGAGCACCTGATGCAGAAGTTGACACTCCTTCTACTGCCAAAAGATCCCAACGATCACTCCAATGTGTTTCTTGAGATCAGGGCAGGAACCGGTGGGGATGAGGCTGCAATCTTCTCCGGTGATCTTTTCCGTATGTATAACAAATATGCCGAAACAAAGGGCTGGCGTCTGGAAGTGCTCAATGAACGCCACGGCGAACACGGCGGTTTCAAGGAGGTCATTAGCCGCATTGAAGGGAGAGATGTGTACAGTCAATTGAAGTTCGAGTCAGGCTCTCACCGAGTGCAACGTGTGCCTGAAACCGAATCTAAAGGTCGCATACACACCTCTGCCTGCACAGTCGCCATTCTGCCGGAAGTAGACGAGATCGACTCTATCGAGATCGATAAAAAAGATATCCGTGAAGATACTTTTCGCGCTTCAGGAGCGGGTGGGCAACACGTCAACAAAACCGATTCCGCCATACGTCTTACGCACTTGCCCACCGGGACTGTTGTCGAATGTCAGGACGAAAGGTCACAGCACAAAAACAGAGCGCGTGCCACATCTTTACTACAGGCTAAGCTTCTCGACGCGGCTCGCACCGCACAAGAATCCGAGCAGGCACAAAATCGGCGCCAGCTGGTCGGTTCAGGAGATCGCTCAGAAAAAATCCGCACCTACAACTTCCCACAAGGTCGCGTGACGGACCACCGAATCAACCTCACCCTCTATAAACTTGACGAGGTGATCGAAGGGGAACTCGATTCAGTCGTCCAGCCGCTCATTCAGGAGCATCAGGCCGATCAGCTAAAGAATCTCGGCAACGAAGGATGATCTCGATCGCCCAGTGGATGACGGCCGCCAATGACATATCGAGGCGGGACCGGGAAGAACTCCTCGCCGAAATACTCGGCATCAGCAAAGCCGGCATTTTGGCCAGGCCGGAGACAGAAATTCCCGAAAAAGCGCTCAAATGCATAGACCATGCTCTACAACGACTCAGACTTGGCGAACCACTGGCCTATGTTTTAGGTAACTGGGAGTTCTGGGGGCTGACGCTTCAACTCACAACCCAAACACTCATACCCCGACCAGAAACAGAACTGCTCGTTGAAACTGTGCTTCACACAGCCCCAGACAATGCACACGTGCTGGACCTCGGGACCGGTTGCGGAGCCATCGCCATCGCCATTGCGCACGAAAGACCGGACCTGAAGGTAACCGCGACAGATTATTCTCAAGGCCCCCTCGCGGTTGCGCGCACCAACGCGCAACGAATGCAGGTAAATGTAGCATTCATCGTCTCGAACTGGTTTTCAGAGCTGACCGGTCGGTGGGACATCATCGTCAGCAATCCACCTTACGTTGGGACTGAAGACGTACATCTTGAGAATCTGCGGTACGAACCCCGAGCCGCATTGGTTTCGGGTCCCACAGGCTTAGACGATCTGACTCGAATCGTCGCTGGCGCACCCCACCACCTCCGCAACGGCGGTGTTCTGGTAATTGAACACGGGTATAACCAAGGTACAGCCGTTAGAGACCTGTTTGCCACAGCCGGGTTAGCGGAGATCGAAACCCGGAGAGATCTGGGTAACAATGAACGTATGACATACGGATATTGGCGGTAACTCCGATGGACGACGAAGAACTCCTGCGCTACAGCCGACAGATAATGCTCTCTGACGTCGATATCGAGGGCCAGGAACAACTACGCAATGCAACGGTACTGATTATCGGTGTCGGCGGACTCGGCTCACCCGCCTCCCTGTATCTCGCTGCCGCTGGTGTGGGCGAACTTATACTGTGCGACGACGATGAGGTCGACCTGTCCAATCTACAGAGACAAATTGTCCACACGACGGACCGTATAGGTGTCAACAAGGCGGAATCTGCACAAGCGCACCTTCGCGAGATAAACCCCGGCTGCCAGGTCACAGCCATCAGTCACCGCCCATCCAGCAAAGAACTGAGGCAAACAATCGCGCGGTCAACGGTTGTCCTGGACTGCACAGACAACTTCAGATCCCGCTTCGAAATCAATGCGGCTTGCTGGCAGGAAGGCGTACCCCTTGTATCCGGCGCCGGCATACGCTGGGAAGGCCAGATTGCCGTTTTCGATCCACGCCAGGCTAACGCACCTTGTTACAACTGCCTCTACGATGAAGGTGACGATGCGACGTTGAGCTGTTCCGAAAACGGCGTTATTGCTCCATTGGTCGGCATCATCGGTACCTGCCAGGCACTAGAAGCCATCAAGGTGATCGCCAATGTCGGAAACACACTGACAGGGAAAATACTCTACCTCGATGGCAAGTACATGGAGTGGCGCACATTGAAACTGCCGAAACGAAAGGACTGCCCGGTCTGCGCTTGATTCGTCCCGGATCCTCTACAACGTTTCAAGGTCATAGCGTGCCAACAGCGCTGCGAGGAGTTTGCTTTTTGCCTCTTGCAAATCAACCGGTGCAAAAGCCGCTATATGTGTGACCTCGACGCCCATGAGCCCACAAGGGTTTATGCGAGAGAACGGTTCCAGGTTCATATCGACGTTAAGGCTCAAACCGTGATAAGAACAACCGCGCCGAACCCTGAGCCCCAACGAGCCAATTTTGTCTCCGTTGACATAAACACCCGGTGCGTCTGAGCGTGGTTTGCCCTCGATACCATAATGAGAAATTGCATCCATCATCGACAGCTCAATGTTGGTGACAAGGTCTCGAACCCCAACCCCCATACGACGCAGATCAAACAACAGGTAACCGGTTATCTGCCCGGGGCCGTGATAGGTTACCTGCCCACCACGATCCGTTTGCACCACAGGAATATCTCCAGGTGCCAGCACATGTTCCGCCTTGCCTGCCTGTCCCTGGGTAAAAACGGGCACATGTTCGGTCAACCAGATTTCATCGACGGTATCCGCGGTACGATCTGCAGTAAAATTCTGCATGTCCAGCAAAACCGCCGGGTAATTCGTGAGTCCAAGGTCACGCACAACGATCGGAAGTGTCACAATACCAATCTCACTGATGGCAAGGCGACAAGTTCAGTGTGTAGCGACTCGAGTTGCAATTCGTCCGTCGCGACAATGGTCACACGCAGAGATTCAAAATTGCCATTGCGGCTTTGTCGGCTGTTTACCTGGTCCGCTGTTACCTCCGGTGCATGCTTTCTGACGATAGAAAGAATCTCCGCTATGGCATTGGGGTTCCGCTCACCGATGATTTTAATCGGATAATCACAAGGGAACTCGATTTTCGGTGTTTCGCTCATCTTGCGCGGTTTTCTGTACAGCGCCCAAAGTCAAACATCAAAAAGCCGATTAAAGAAGAGATAGATGGAATCACCGATCCGTTCAAATACTCCGGCTTCGGGTACTTCTTCGAGTGCAATCAAGGGCGCTGTATAAAGCAACTGATCATCCAGCTTAAGGCGGAGTTCACCGATCTCATCTCCCTTTGCGACCGGTGCTTCTAAGTGCTTTGGTACCTCAAGACTGGCCTTGATGTCATTGTAGTATCCACGAGGAAAGGTCAGCACCACATCGTTCGCAATGCCAAGGTTGAGGCTTTCAGCCTCACCGTAATGAATTTCGTGTTCTTTTAGCGCGATTTCTTTTTCGTAGAACGTTTGAGTTTCAAAATAACGGAAACCATAGGATAAGAGCTTTTGACTATCGCGCATTCGCGCTTGATTGCTGTCCGTCCCCATGACGACGGATATCAGGCGCATCCCTTCGCGTACAGCAGAGGCCACAAGACAGTATCCGGCTGCCCTGGTATACCCCGTTTTTACACCATCGACAGTTTTGTCACGCCACAACAGGTCATTACGATTCGGTTGTTCAATGTTATTGAACTTAAACGACCGTTCGCTATAGATCGCATAGTGTTCAGGGAAGCGGTGAATCAGATCAATCGTCAACAGCGCCAGATCCCAGGCAGAACTGTAATGTGCTTCATCCGGCAGTCCAGTGGCGTTCGTAAAATGAGAATTCGTCATGCCAAGAATCGCGGCCTGTTGATTCATCATGTCCGCAAATGCGTCCTCACTACCGGCTATGTGCTCTGCCAAAGCGATACTCGCATCATTGCCGGATTGAATGATGATCCCTCGCAGCAGGTCGCCTACCGTTACCTTAGTCCCTTCGCGAATGAACATTTTAGATCCGCCAGTCCGCCAAGCACCTACCGAGACAAGCGCGTTATCATCGGCGGTAATACGACCTGCCACAATTTCCTGCTCGGCAAGATAGGCTGTCATAATCTTGGTCAGACTGGCAGGTGCTTTCCGCTCGTGGGGGTTGTGCTCTACAAGTACTTTCTGTGAATTGGCATCAATCAGTAGATAGGAAGTCGCGTTGATATTCGGAGCCGGAGGAATGATTGGGACCGCAGCCTGGCTGAATCCTGATATGACCAAGACAGACAGTACAGATAAGAAGCAAAACAGATATCGAAAGAGATACGAGGCAGTATTCGAAATAGGGCAAAGCAACAGATACGTCATAACACTTCCAATAAGAAGCGCGTATTCTAACAAGCAGAATTGCCTGAAGTCTCAGCGCAGTGGTATCAACCTGGGGTTACCAAAGTCAGCTGCCAGAAGAACGCTTTGCAGTCTGTCCATCGCTGCGCCTGCCGGAACAGGGCCCACCTGCACCCGATAAAGACCATCATCTGGGGTACGCACAACCGTTCCCTTAAAACCCGTCAGTTTGGCGATCAAAAACCGTGTCTGATCCGCCGATTGCAGCCGGGTGTGCTCACCTGCCTGAACGAGATAAGCGCTGGGGCCCGGTCGCGATGCCGGCCTTTTTGTCGAAGGCTCTAACACCTCTATACGAACGCGAGTGGTGCCGTCCTTATGAAAGCCTAGCTTAACGGCTGCCGCGTAGGATAGATCAATGATCCGATCACCATAAAACGGTCCACGATCGTTGACTCGAACGACAGTCATGCGTCCGTTGGCAAGGTTCGTTACGCGTACATAAACCGGCAAAGGCAGGTGGGGGTGTGCAGCCGTGAGGCGGTAAATATCAAATCGCTCACCATTGGACGTCTTGCGGCCGTGAAACTTCGTTCCATACCAGGAAGCCATACCTTCCTGCACAAATCCTTTAGAGCTGTCCATGACACGATAACGCTTGCCCAGCACCGTATAGACCGGACCGTTACCGCCCCGACTCCTTGGTTCGTTCGTCACCTCCGGGTCTGGCAGCCTCGCCAGTCGCTCCAGAGTCTCGTCAGTCGTAACTGGTGCTTTGTCTTGTTGCGGACGATAGGGCGGTTGAGAAGTGGAGAATGCGCATCCCGAGATCAGTGCGTGGAAGGCGATAAAAACCGTGGCAAGGTACAGATGCACTTTCATTTTTCACTTACATAACGGGATTTAATGAGATCAGCAAGGTGGTGAACTGCCAGCGCATAGAGGTGACTGCGGTTGTATCGGGTAATCACGTAGAAATCATGTAGCGCGAGCCAGTGCTCGGTCCCATTTTCACCTTCAACCTCATAAAGCCGTGCCGTGAGATCAGTTGGCAGGCTTGGAGCGATCACTCCGAGGGCAAGATAATCCGATACCCTCTCGGTCTGATCGAGCGCTGTGGAAAGGCCGGTAATCGGTCTCGACAGGCGGACCCGTAGCGCCCGTGGATGCCCGCCCTGCCATCTGTGCTTGTGAAAATAGTTAGCAATACTGCCGATGGCATCCACCGGGTTGTGCCATATGTCGCGCACACCATCCCGGTCAAAATCGACTGCATAATGTCTATAGCTTGAAGAAATAAACTGGCCATAACCCATAGCCCCAGCATACGAACCATTAAGCGCAGTCGGGTCTTTGCCTTCTTCACGGGCAAGGAGAAGAAATTCGGTGAGCTCTTTGCGAAAAAAACCAGCCCGAGCGGGATAGTCAAACCCCAAAGTCATCAGACTTTCCAGCACAGGAAACGAACCTGTAATACGCCCATAGCGGGTCTCTATGCCGATAATGGCAACGACCACTTCGGGCGCCACCCCATAGACCTCCTCTGCTCTGCTGAGAGTCTCCCGATGAGCACGCCAGAATTTCGCACCTTCGACAACACGCTGTTCGTCAACCAGCACGCGCTTGTAGCGACCCCACGTCCACACTTTTTCTGCCGGCCGAGAAATGCGGTCTATGATGTCCTTACGAAACGCCACGGCGCCCAACAGGCTCTTCAACTGGTTTGCATCAAATCCATGTGCCTGCGCCACGTCCTCAATGTAATCTGCTACATCCTTACGGGTGCCATAACTACCTCCGGCAACGACAACCAGCGGAATCAAAAGCATCATACAGGCCCAAATCCACCGCTTGCCTACCACGCCTTATGTGCCCTTATCGCCATAATAATTCCAAATCCAACCATGAGCGTGATTGCAGACGTACCCCCGTAGCTGACCAGTGGCAATGGCACACCGACAACCGGCAACAGACCGCTGACCATTGCAATATTTACAAATACGTAGACAAAAAAAGTCAGGATAAGTGCCCCTGAAAGGAGGCGCCCGAACGTGGATTCGGCATTGATTGCCAGAAAAAAACCACGTGCGATGATGAGAAGATAAAGCAACAACAATAGCAACACGCCGACGAGGCCTAATTCTTCTGCAATCACAGCGATGATGAAGTCGGTTTGAGCCTCCGGGAGAAAATCAAGATGACTCTGGGTGCCCTGCAGAAGGCCTTTGCCCCAGATACCCCCCGAACCAATAGCCGTCGTAGATTGGATGATGTTCCAACCCGCCCCTAACGGGTCACTTTCGGGATCATAAAGCGTAAGTATGCGGCTACGCTGATAGTCTGTGAGCATGTACCACAGGGCAGGCGCAGCAGCCGCGAAAGACAGCCCAGCGTACACCATCCACCGCCAGGGTAGACCGGCCAGGACAACCACAGCCATTCCTGCTACGGCGACTAAAATACCCGTGCCCAGGTCAGGTTGAGGAATGATTAACCCTGCCGGGATCGCGACGATCACCAACACCACACACACATCTTTAAACGATGGCGGCAACGGGCGTTCGTGAAAATACCAGGCGACAACCAGAGGCACGGCAATCTTCATCAGTTCAGAAGGTTGGAAGCGAGTCACCCCTGGGATATCGAGCCAGCGTTGGCTGCCCTTAACGGTCACACCCACAGCCAGAACCAATACAAGTAGAAAAACCCCAAACACATAAACGAAAGGCGCCCAGCGCACATATAATCGTGGCGGCAGCTGGGCTGCAATCAATAAACCAACAAAGGCTATGCCCAGTCGAAAAAACTGCGCGCGAAACAGACCCTCGCTTTGATCGACGGCGCTGAAAAGAATCACCAGGCCATAAAGAACCACCACTCCCAGCAAAAGCATGAGTATCGGATCAATATGAATAGCGAACAGCCAACTGTTGGCACGCGTGCGCTCGTGCTCCGGCAAACTGCGTATGAAATCTCGAGCCAATTAACGTACCGCTAGTTGAGGGAGTAAATACGCATCCAGCACTTCGCGTGCAACCGGAGCCGCCACGGAACTTCCACCGCCTCCGTTTTCCACTAAGACTGCAAGCGCGATGACCGGTTTCTCCACCGGCGCAAACGCAATGAACCAGGCATGGTTGCGGTCGAATTCTTCCAGTTCATCCTCCTCGTATTCTTCGCCCTGCTCGATCCCGATAACCTGCGCCGTACCTGATTTACCGGCCATACGATAAGAAATGTCTTTGCCTATGTAGGCCCACGCCGTGCCGTTCTCGCCTAGGCCCTGGTCGCCGCGATGTACCACATCCTCCATTGCAGCCACAACCTTTTCCCAATCTCCAACACTTAGACCACTCACGACGGGCAACCGCTCGGGAGGGTCTACTTCGGACAGCGGCAAATCCGATGCCATAAGCATCCGAGGTCGGACGACTCGACCTCTGTTTGCAATGGTCGCGGCAACCGTTGCCATCTGCAGCGGTGTCACCAGCAGATCGCCCTGTCCAATACCCATATTCACATTATCACCGGGATACCAAACCTCGCCCTTATAACCTTTTTTCCAGACAGGATCGGGTAGCAGTCCTGAACTTGCATTCGCGACATCGACAGCAAAATTTTGCCCGAAGCCAAATTGACGCGCGAATCCGATCAGTTGCTCAGGTTGCAGACGACTGGCGATATCGTAAAAATAAACGTTAGACGATCGATATATCGCCCGGTGCAGATCAACAGATCCCTGTCCGCCCGAATTGTTTTTTCGCCAGCTCCAATCCCGATACAAACGGCTTTGTCCAGGCAAACGAAATTCACCCCTGTCTTCTATGACTTCATCCCAGGTTGTCACCAGATTGACTATTCCAGCGAGTCCCACCACCGGCTTAAAAGTGGACCCCGGCGCATATTGTCCATTGATGGCTCGATTAAACAATGGTTTGTATGCGGAGTTACTGAGTTCACGAAATTCCTCACTCGACATACCCGACACAAAAATGTTCGGGTCGTATCCCGGATGACTCACCATAGCCAGCACGCCACCAGTACGCGGATCCAATGCAACGACTGCACCACGCAGTTGGCCCAGGGCCGCGCTTGCTGCGATCTGAAGCCGATTGTCTAAGTGCAGGGTGACATTTTTGCCAGCGATGGGTGGTTGTATGTCCAATACCTGAAGAATGCGTCCGTGGGCGTCTGTCTCCACCTGCTGGTACCCCACTTCTCCGTGCAGAGAAGTCTCATAGAAACGCTCCACACCCAGTCGACCAACAAATCGTGTGGCGCTGTACTGTACTTCGTTTAAGACTTTCAGATCCCGCTCGGTCACCCTTCTTACGGATCCAACCGAATGCGCTAGCAGATCGCCAAAAGGGTATTGTCGGACCTGCTCCGTCACCACCTCCACACCCTTAAAACGATGTCGGTTAACTGCCAGCACAGCAATTTCTTCCTCATCGAGGGCATGTCTCAACGCGATGGCCTGGTAAGGCCGACGTTTGCGTTGTAGGCGATATTCAAACTCCGATACATCAGCCGGAGATATACCGATAAGCTCACTCAGCGTTTGTAATGTGCCCGCCAGATCGTCATTGCGTTCTGTAACGAGGGAGAGACTGGAAAGAACACGGTTGTATACCAAAACCTCCCCGTGCCGGTCGTAGATCAGCCCGCGAGGAGGTGCCAACGCCTGCACCTGAATACGATTCTGGTCAGACCGCGTCTGGTAAGCCTCATGTTCCCAGACTTGGAGCTGGACCATTCGCAGAACAATCAACCCCAGCAGCGCAACGACAGCAGTGAAAAGGATCGCAGCTCGATTGAAAAACATCTGTTTTTCACGAATCGGATCTTTAATCGCAGATTTGACCATGGTTCGTTTTGCTCAGGCGCGCTGGCGGCCACGCGGGCTGGCACGGTGATAGGGATGACCACTGTTGACGGTCCAGGCACGATACAACGCTTCGGCCAAAATAACCTTAACCAAGTGATGCGGAAAGGTCAGTGCTGACAATGAGGCGCGTTCATTGGCGCGGCTATAAACCGAGTCAGACAATCCATCAGAACCGCCGATTGCAAAAACAACATCAGAACCTTTCATCTGCCATTCATCCAGGCGTTTCGCCAGATCCATTGTGCTCCAACCCGTGCCATGCTCATCGAGCGCCACCAACCAATCATTGTCTCGCACACGCCTAAGCAGACGTTCTCCCTCTTCAACCACATAACGTTTGGGGTCATTTTTATGCGTCGACGCAGCAATCTCGATCATTTCAATCTTCAGGCTCGGCGGCATACGCAGGGCGTAGCTTGAGAAACCTTCCCTTATCCAACCGGGCATTTTGGCCCCCACGGCCAGAATTTTCAGTTTCATCCTCGAAAGCAGTTTGAAGCCATCAGACAGTCGTTTCGGTTTCTTGCGATTCTAAAGGGATATTCGACCAGAATCGTTCAAGGTCATAAAATGCACGCGCGTCCTTTTGCATGATATGCACCACCACGTCACCTACATCGAGCAATACCCACTCGTTCGTCTCACGGCCTTCGACACCCAATGGCTGCTCTCCGCATTCGCGGGCCGCTTCAATGACTTCGTCCACCAACGCTTTTACATGTCTGTTCGATCTACCACTGACGATCACCATGAAATCAGTGATCGTGGTCAAATCCGCCACGTCTATGGACACAATATTTTGACCCTTCAAGTCTTCTAGTGCGCCTATCAACTGATCGCGAAGTTCAACTGCCTTCAAATAGATGTCCCCCTATAGAGATTGTGTCGCTTAATATAGGTCCAGACGCTTTCTTCAAGCAAATTTGAAACATCCGCCTTAAATGCGATTTTCTTTCTGATTTCAGACGCAGAGACATCCATCATCGCTACATCGCCAGGCCCAGGACCCTGCAAATCCGTAAGCCGCCACAGCTGCCCACACTGTGTCAGATCCAGAGTCTCAACCCGAATTTGGTGTTCATAGGCCATCACGTTAGCAGACAGAGGCCTATCAGACCCCGGACGATCAACAATGATTAGATTACAATGATTGATGATCTCTTCCCAACCATGCCAATCACATATAGTGGCGAACGAATCCTCACCTATAATCCAACAGGGTACATATCCTTGCGCATGCAAATCCTGCACCGTAAAGAGTGTGTAGGATTTACCTTGGCGTCTGATTTCAATATCTTCAGCCACGAGTTCCGGATAGCCAGCGCACGCCAGACACAACATCTCCCACCGATGTTCTATCGTCGTATTCGGCATATTCCGGTGGCCTGGGCGCGCCGAGAGGACCATTCGTACCAACGGCAGGCCCAGCGCTGAACAGACTGTTCGTGCTGCATGCACATGCCCTCGATGCACCGGATCAAAGGTGCCTCCACAGAGACCGATCGCCCTATCTATGGCGCAATTGCCCCGTGCCGTAGACCACAAATTTCTGCGAGGTTAAACCTTCCAAGCCGACGGGTCCTCGAGCATGAATCTTATCCGTAGAGATGCCGACTTCTGCGCCAAGCCCGTATTCAAAACCATCTGCGAACTGAGTCGACGTATTGACCAGTACCGACGCTGAATCGACCTCTGTAACAAACTGGCGTGCATGTGTGTAATTCTCCGTCACGATGCAGTCGGTATGCTGCGAGCCATACTGATTTATATGGGCGATGGCCTCATTGAGTCCATCTACGATTCGAACAGAAAGCACTGGCCCCAGATATTCTTCATACCAGTCCTTTTCGCTCGCAGGCACCATATTCCCAGCAAACTGGCGCGCGGCTTCGCATCCGCGCAATTCGACACCTTCGTCATCGAAACGTTTTGCCAATCCTGGCAGCAAGCCGCCCGCCACATCTCGATGCACGAGCAGCGTTTCCAGGGCATTACAAACCGCATATTTCTCGACCTTGGAGTTAAACGCGATCTCCTGCGCCATGGCGATGTCGGCCGCATCATCGACATATACGTGACAGATACCATCCAGATGCTTAATCACCGGAATAACAGAATCCTGCATGATTCTTTCGATCAGTCCCTTTCCACCTCGAGGCACGATGACATCCACATAGGCATCAAGTTTGAGCAATTCTCCCACCGCCGAACGATCTGTTGTTTTGAACAGTTGCACCGTCGTCTCTGGCAGATTGGCGTTAACCAGGCCTCGCTCTATACACGTACCGATCGCCTGATTGGATTCAAATGCCTCCGACCCACCCCTTAAAATACAGGCATTACCGGATTTAATTGAGAGCCCTGCAGCATCGACTGTCACATTTGGGCGAGATTCATAAATCATCGCAATGACACCTAGCGGCACCCGCATCTTACCTACCTGAATTCCAGTGGGCTGATAGTTGAGATCCGTGACTTCACCGACAGGATCTTTGAGCCCATCCACCTGGTGGAGGCCTTCGATCATTCGATCGATGCCCTTGTCGTCCAGATGCAGGCGGTCAATCAGCGGCTGGTCAATGCCCTTCTGCTCAGCCCGCTGCATATCAATGACATTCGCATCTTTAATGCGTGCTCGCGCATTATCGACCTCGTTGGCAATAGCACACAGGGCATCCGATTTTGTTTGGGTTGATGCAGTACCAACCACCCGCGATGCAGCGCGTGCCGCCTTACCCATGGCAGTTAATTCAGCTTGTAAGTCAATGCTCATGGCACTCTTCGAATCACTCGTCCCAGTGTGGCGCGGGCATTATACGGCCGGGATGAAGGCAGCGCTATTTCCAAGGCAAACACAATTAAACCTCATTGCTGGAATTTACTGACAATTCTTTTTAGCTCTGTGAGTCTTTCCCTTGGCCAGCGCAGTTGTAAGAGGGACTGTTTGATCTCGGGCTCAATAGGCAGTAGGTCTGCAAGCCGGAGACTGACTGATCTGGCCTGTTCGAAATCTACTTCCAACTGAAGTTTCTGCACCAGCGGATGTTCGGTCAGCTGGCGCAGCACCGATACCAGGCTTTCGTGTTCTGGTAAAAGCTCGCCTGTGGGCTCGTCTGGAAGGTATTCGACATCACCAACTAAGAGATGATCGCGTTGCTCAAAACTACTGCGAACGGCGAACTTCCTGCCACCCTGGGCAACAATACCGAGCAGACCATTATCGGCCTGATTGAAATCAACAATCTTAGCCTCGGTGCCAATAGTAAAGATATCGGGCTGGTGATCTTCAGGCGAACCCCTCGCCTCGACACCTGATCGAATGAGTACTACCCCAAAGCCTTTACCTTCCCGCATACAACGACCAACCATGTCCACATAGCGGGGTTCGAAGATGCGCAAAGGTAAAACACCACCAGGAAAGAGCACGGTACGCAAGGGAAATAGGGCTAGTTCTTCTGTCATTTTCGATTATTCTCTTCCCGTGAATTTATCGAGGCCGGACATGCTCGACGGTTACGACCAATATAGCTTCGCAGCGCCCATTCGAGGCGGACATCACGTCAGCCACGACGTTTACGTGCGTGGCAGTCAAGGACCGACCGTCGTCATCATACAGGAACTGCCCGGCATCGGACCCGAGACTCTCGCACTTGCCAACCGTTTCAGCGCGGAGAATTATCGGGTGGTCTTGCCACACCTCTTCGGCCCCCTCGGGCGCACATCGATGGCAGGCAATCTCTTGCGCGTCTTTTGTATGCGCCGAGAATTCAGTGTCTTTGCCAAAAACCAATCGAGCCCCATCGTCGATTGGCTACGTGCTCTGTGCGGTGATTTGAAAGCCACTCGCGGCGCAACCGCGCTCGGGGTAATCGGCATGTGTCTCACCGGCAACTTCGCCATATCCCTAATGGCTGACGATCACGTCATGGCAGGCGTTGCCAGTCAACCGTCGATGCCCTTTGGCGATCAGGATAGCCTACACATGTCACCTGATGAAATCGTCGCTGCACGGCATAGACTAGGCGAACAGGGGCCGATGCTCGCACTGCGATTCGCCGGCGATCGGCTATGTACCGCCAACAAGTTCAAAGCGATAGACAAAACCTTTAATCAGGATACACAACGTGTGCGAACGATCGAATTGCCTGGTAGCGCACATTCAGTCCTGACCCTCGATTTCATCAAAGGAGGTGAGCCTGCGGAAGCTGCTTTGCAGGAAGTGCTCAATTACTTTTCCGATAAATTGTCTACTGCCTGAACGATGGATTGGATCCAGATCATCGTCCTCAGCATCGTCCAGGGCCTGACAGAGTTCTTGCCCATATCGAGCTCCGCGCACCTCGTACTGCCTTCTTTGCTCAGTGACTGGCCCGACCAGGGTCTGGCATTCGATGTCGGCGTGCATTTTGGCACGCTGCTTGCGGTGATTTTATTCTTTCGTCAGACCCTCACTCATATGGCAATCGAGGTTTGCCGCTACCCGGTCAACCGGGCTTATACCGAAAATGTCGAACTGACGATGAAACTGGCCGCCGCGACCATCCCGGTCGTGATAATAGGCCTAATCTTTAAAAGCGTGATCGAGGCGCACCTACGTACTTTGCCCGTGATCGCCACAACAACGATTGTCTTTGGCCTCCTTTTGCTCTGGTCCGACCGTCGTAGTGGAGAAAACAATCAGATTGGTTGGCGCAGCGCGCTCCTCATTGGTTGTGCACAGGTGTTTGCACTTATACCGGGCACTTCGAGATCGGGCGTGACGATCACTGCCGCACTGTTTTTGGGTCTCAGCCGCCAAAGCGCAGCGCGCTTTTCATTTCTTTTGGCAATCCCCACCATTGCCGGAGCACAGTTACTCCTGACACTCGATCTGCTTAAGTTGGGCGTTAGTGACTGGGAAGCACTTGCTGCAGGTGCGCTGGTGTCCGGCCTCACCGCCTATCTGTGTATCCACTACTTTATTGAACTCGTGGACCGTACCGGTATGACACCCTATGTCATCTACCGCTTGATCCTCGGGGCAGGTCTACTTGCGCTTATCTGGTTTGGATATTGATCGATCTAGGTCAAGACAAGTTTGGCAAATAGCAGGAATTTGACCAAGGCAACAGCTCATGGGAGACATCCTAACAGGCGCTGACCAACCAGTACGACGAATGACATGGCCTGCAGGACATCGGTGCTGTGCAGGCACGTATACCTGAACCCCGGACTTAAGCTGACTGAAGGCTTAAGCGATGAGCGACACCTTAGCCTGTTAACTCAATCTGCCCGCTTTGCTAAAACGGAATATCGTCTTCGAAATCGGTATCGTCCGTCAGGGTTGGACTGTTGTCCATTGGCGGTGCCTGATTGCCCCCACTAAAACCTGAAGGCGCACCAGAAGGTTCAGCGTTACTCGCAGGCATACCACCCCCCGCCTGTGCACCACCTCCACGGCTATCTAGCATCTGCAGTTCCCTGGCCATGACTTCAGTTCGATAGCGCTTCTGGCCGTCCTGTTCCCAACTGGTTGTCCGTAGGCTGCCTTCAATGTAGACCTTCGAGCCTTTACGCAGATATTCACCGGCGATCTCTCCAAGGCGGGCAAAGCAGACGATATTGTGCCATTCGGTTCGTTCCTGCTGTTCACCCGACGTTTTGTCGCGCCAACTCTCAGATGTCGCCACACTGAAGTTCGTGACCGCACTGCCGCTTTGGGCATAACGCGTTTCCGGATCACGCCCGAGATTGCCGATTAAAATAACCTTATTGATTCCCCGTGCCATATGTCGTCCTCGGTGCGGTATTTAGCGCTTATGTTTCGTTAGTTTCTCTCCCAAAAGCGCCTTTGTGGCCCTTTTGGTTTGACGGTGTTCGTCGAATAACCTCTCCGGTCTTCCGTACATCTTGAAGAACCCGCAGTTTTTTGCTGAAGCTGCCAGTCACTTCGAGTAAGTCCTCCAAGTACCGGCTAGTGTAAAGGAATCCCCCGCGTCACCCAATGAGAAATCACTGATTGCGGCGTAGGTATACAAAACGAACTGCACCTGAGCGCAACCCGGCACTTTCCTTCAACCGGTCTACGCGGCAATTCTTCAACTCGATCGCGGAAACGATCTGATACAGATCACCTTTTACTGGGTCTCGCTGCGCATTTAAACCGATTGGAACCAGGCTGCGCACAGGCATTACTTTTCATCTGGTTTCAGAAGGTTTGCACCCCAGCCATTATATTGCCGCCTAATATTCATTTGTCAGCCCTCAGGTAGTTGCCCGCAAAACCCGATCACGTTATTTTGTTCGGCTCGCTCCTGGGAAACCAAATTGGACACGATATCCGTACGCGGCGCGCGCACTCACAACCTCCGAAACATCGATTTGGAGATACCCCGGGATCAGCTGGTCATCGTCACAGGACTCTCCGGTTCCGGTAAATCCTCGCTGGCCTTCGATACCTTATACGCCGAGGGACAACGGAGATACGTGGAGTCGCTTTCCGCCTATGCCCGCCAGTTTCTCTCGATGATGGAAAAACCGGATGTCGACCATATCGAAGGATTGTCACCTGCGATCTCCATCGAACAGAAGTCAACTTCCCACAACCCTCGCTCTACCGTCGGCACCATCACAGAGATCTACGACTATCTGCGTTTGTTGTTTGCCCGAGTTGGCGAGCCCCGCTGCCCTGACCATGATTTACCACTCTCAGCACAAACCGTCAGTCAAATGGTTGATCAAGTCATGGTCATGGGGAACGATAAGCGCGTCATGGTGCTCGCGCCTGTGATTACAGAGCGCAAGGGAGAACACCTCCATGTATTCCAGGAACTGCGTAGTAACGGGTTTATTCGCGTACGCATCGACGGCATCGTCGTCGATCTGGATGCAACACCCGATCTAGATAAAAACAAAAAACACACGATCGAAGTGGTGGTCGACCGGCTCAGAATACGAGATGACGTACAACAGCGTCTCGCTGAAAGTTTTGAAACCGCACTTCAGCTGACCGACGGGGTCGCCCTCGTCCGCGACATGGCCAACGAAGACGACGAGCCGCTGGTGTTTTCTGCACGCTTTGCCTGTCCTTCGTGTGGTTATTCCATTGCAGAACTCGAACCGAGAATGTTCTCCTTCAACAATCCTGCTGGAGCCTGCCAATCGTGCGACGGTCTCGGCGTGACCAATTTTTTCGATCCGGACCTGCTCATTACAGACGAAGACCTGACTCTGGCGGAAGGTGCCATTCGTGGCTGGGATCGACGCAATGTGTACTACTTTCACATGCTCACTTCCCTCGCAAGCCATTACGGTTTCGACGTCGAAACCCCCTACAAAAAGCTTAAGAAAAAGCACAAACAGGCAATCCTCTACGGCAGCGGACAGACGCGCATCGACTTCAGCTATGCCAACGACCGTGGTGACATCATCAGGCGCAGACACCGTTTCGAAGGCGTGATCCCAAACATGGAGCGGCGTTATCGTGAAACAGATTCAAACATGGTGCGCGACAACCTGCAGAAATTTCTGCGCATTGCCGATTGCCCACAATGCTTGGGGACCCGTCTATGTAAAGAGTCACGCCACGTATTCATAGGTAAAAGCAACCTCCCAGAGGTAACTCACGGCTCCGTCGAAACGACATTAAAATACTTCAATTCGCTGAAACTGAAAGGCCAACGTGCGGCGATCGCCGACAAGATTCTCAAAGAAATTCGCGCCCGCCTGCAGTTTCTCTCGGACGTCGGTCTCAACTACCTCACCCTGGACCGAAGCTCAGAGACATTATCCGGTGGTGAGGCACAACGCATTCGACTGGCAAGTCAGATCGGTGCCGGTCTTGTTGGGGTGATGTATATACTCGATGAGCCCAGCATTGGCTTGCATCAGCGTGACAACAAACGCTTACTACGCACCCTAGAGCACCTGCGCGACCTCGGCAACACGGTACTCGTCGTCGAACATGACGAAGAAGCGATCAGGGCCGCGGACTTTCTGATCGATATCGGACCCGGTGCCGGTATCCACGGTGGCAAAATTGTGGCTCTGGGTGCGATTAAAGACATCGTGGCTGAGAAGGCATCCATTACCGGGCAATACCTTTCCGGTAAGAAATCCATCCCGGTCCCTAAAAAGAGAATCCCTCAAGACGCAAAGCAGGTCCTCACCCTGACCGGTGCCAGCGGCAATAACCTGCAGGGGATCAATTTGGACATCCCGTGTGGTCTTTTCACCTGCGTGACAGGCGTTTCAGGATCAGGGAAATCCACACTGATTAATCAAACCCTATACCCTATCGTCGCATCCACCCTTAACAAAGCGACGAATCTTAAACCAGCGCCCTACAATGAAATTGACGGGCTGGCCCATCTAGACAAGGTCGTGGACATCGATCAAAGCCCGATTGGTCGTACACCGCGATCCAACCCTGCCACGTACACGGGCTTGTTCACACCTATACGCGAACTTTTTGCCCAAGTACCTGAGGCCCGAACCCGAGGGTATAAGCCGGGCCGATTCAGTTTCAATGTTAAAGGTGGCCGCTGCGAGGCCTGCCAGGGAGACGGGGTAATCAAGGTGGAAATGCACTTTCTGCCTGATGTTTACGTGCCCTGTGATGTCTGCGGTGGGAAACGCTACAACAGGGAAACGCTGGACGTTCGCTACAAAGGTAAAAACATTCACGAAGTTCTCGACATGACCGTCGAAGAAGGGTCAGTTTTTTTCAACGCTGTACCCATGCTCGCCCGCAAGCTGCAGACACTCATGGATGTCGGGCTGTCCTATATCAGGCTCGGACAATCGGCTACAACACTGTCCGGCGGGGAAGCACAACGCGTCAAGCTCTCCCGCGAACTGTCTAAGCGTGACACGGGCAAGACCCTCTATATTCTGGACGAACCTACGACAGGACTACACTTTCACGATATCGCGCAGCTACTCGACGTTCTGCATCGGCTACGCGATCATGGCAATACCATCGTCGTCATCGAACACAATCTGGATGTGATCAAAACAGCGGATTGGGTCATCGATCTTGGGCCGGAAGGAGGATCCGGTGGTGGGACGATCGTGGCTACCGGCACACCTGAACAGATATCAGTCGTCAAAAAATCCCATACTGGACATTTTTTACAACAGGTGTTGCCAGCCTCACAAGGTTAGTTCTCGTCCCGACGAGAAGTGCGAGCGTACTAAAGCGAAATAACCTTTGCGACGCGGCCTTCGTACTCGATGTCCACACCCTGAACCATGAGGATATGTTGACGAAGCCGGGCTTTGGCTTCTTCTTCATCTTCAAACGGACCAAATCTGCCTTCCCGAGAGTCAAAGTGCCAGCCCCCAGGGCCCTGCGCAACGCGGCTTTCTGTCTCAGCTGAGCGTAGACCATCCAGCGTGAGTTTATTGCAGGCACCTACCTTGGCACCTATCTCATTTAAGGGCATCTCGACGACGCTCCGCCCGGTTTCGTCAGCGACACTGACACTTGCGGTGCCCGCCTGAACGTCCACATCGAGCACATAGAAAAGTCGTCCACTTTCGACAAAAAGACGTCCTTCGAGAGACTTGAGTAAGGTTGAATTTTCCTGGGCCATCGCATGAGCCTTTGCATTCGAGAAAGTCTGTATTTTGCAAACCATGTTAAATAACGTCTGTTAACCAGGTCACAATTTCCCGATACGACTCTGGCTGGCCTTTCACATCGCGAAGCAGCATTGCAAACCACGGGCACATAACCATATGTTTTCGCTAAGGGATAGCAAACCCATCAGATCGACAAACCGAACCTCGCCTGCAAAGATGCCTTGCGCTAAGCCAACCTCAAGCTTGCTCGCCAAGCATTTGCTTGTACGTGTCAGTTCTTGTCTTTTGCTTCTTCGTCTGGGGGTAAAGAATTTTCGACGTCTTCAACGTCAGCAGGCACCTCATCTGCCAACGCTTCGGTTTCTTCTGTTGCAGAGGAATCTTCAATCAGTTCAGCATCCTCGATATCTTCTTGTCCGACGAGGGTTTCAGCCTCAGTTTCGATCGCCTCTTCAACGTCGTCCCTATCGTAATCAAAGTCATCGTCAATCGGACGGTCAACCAACTCGATATAGGCCATTGGTGCAGAATCACCCGCTCGGTGTCCGCATTTCAGAATTCGGGTATAGCCACCAGGGCGGGCTTCGTACCTGGGTCCTAATTCAGAAAAAAGCTTTCCTACAGCCGCCTTATCGCGAGTACGGGCGAAAGCCAACCTGCGGTTGGCGACAGAATCTTCTTTCGCCAGAGTAATCAGCGGCTCGGCAACACGACGCAACTCCTTCGCTTTGGGCAGGGTCGTCTTGATGATCTCATGTTCGATCAACGACGCGGCCATGTTGCGAAACATCGCCTGGCGATGTGAGCTGGTCCTATTTAAATGTCTACCACTTTTGCGATGACGCATTTTTTCGTTCCTATAACTTCAAGCGGCTATTGTCTTAACCCGCGCGAATTAGCCTAGTCGGGCGCCCGCATACAGATTCGCAGGCGGCCAATTCTCTAATCTCATACCCAGCGATAAGCCTCTCGACGCAAGCACGTCTTTGATCTCCGTCAGCGATTTTTTCCCCAGGTTAGGGGTCTTAAGCAGCTCAACTTCTGTACGCTGGATGAGGTCGCCGATGTAATAGATGTTCTCGGCCTTAAGGCAGTTGGCCGAGCGCACCGTAAGCTCAAGGTCATCGACTGGTCGTATCAGAATCGGATCGATCTCATCTTCTTTCTCTTCAACGACCTGCTCACCTTCGCTCTCTAGATCCACGAATACCGCCAACTGATGCTGCAATATGGTGGCAGCGCGACGGATCGCTTCTTCAGGATCAATCGTGCCGTTTGTTTCCAGGTCGAGTATCAGCTTGTCTAGGTCAGTGCGCTGTTCGACACGAGTGCTTTCAACACTATAGGCCACACGGCGCATGGGACTGTATGACGCATCGAGACGTAATACACCAATAGGACGGCTGTCTTCTTCATCATTGATTGAATCGACCGGCACATAACCGCGACCAGACATGACGCGTGCTTCAATGCGTATCGCACCATTATCATTCAACGTGCAAACGACGTGATCTGGATTGGCGATTTCCACGTCCTGGGTAAGCTGGAAGTCACCAGCTGTCACTTCACCGCTCCCTTCCTTTGTCAGGCTAATGATCGCTTCATCCTGATTATGGAGCGTAACTGCAATGCCTTTGAGATTGAGCAGGATGTCAATGACATCTTCCTGCACGCCTTCTAGCGTGCTGTACTCGTGCAAAACCCCATCGATCTGGACTTCAGTGATCGCACATCCAGGCATGGACGAAAGCAAGATCCTGCGCAACGTATTGCCAAGGGTATGACCGAATCCGCGCTCGAGTGGCTCCAGGGTGACGCGCGCACGCAGCGGGCTATCGGACTGGATATCGATGTTCCGGGGGGTCAAAAACTCATTCACCAACTGTGACATACAATTTGTCTCCTAACGCTTGGGCGTTTTATTTTATTCACTCAAAACAGGGCACAACCCTTACTTCGAATAAAGCTCCACAATGAGGTTTTCATAGATTTCAGATGGCAGTTCTTCGCGATCTGGTAATCGCTTAAAGACACCTTCCATCTTTTCCGGATCAACATTCACCCATTCGACTGGGTTTCGTTGACTGGCTAGCTGCAATGCCGCTTGAATACGCAGCTGCCCCCGGGCTTTTTCTACCACCGCGACGACATCATCAGGACTGACCTGATACGAAGCGATATTTACGATGCCGCCATTAACGGTGATCGCCTTGTGCGATACCAACTGACGAGATTCGGCGCGCGTAGAGCCGTAGCCCATACGATAAACAACGTTGTCCAATCTCGATTCTAAAAGCTTCAACAGATTTTCACCGGTCGCACCCTTCTTTCGATCTGCTTTTTTGTAATAGTTGCGGAATTGCTTTTCCAGCACGCCATAAATTCGACGGACTTTCTGCTTTTCGCGCAGCTGTACCGCATAGTCGGACATACGTCCTCGGCGGATGCCATGCTGCCCAGGCGCATGGTCAATTTTGCACTTCGAATCGATGGGTCTGACACCGCTCTTCAAAAAGAGATCCGTACCTTCCCTTCGGCTTAATTTGAGCTTGGGTCCTAAATATCGGGCCATACTCTTCTACCTCTTCCTAAATTCTTCTTTTACGTCCGGCTTATCGGCGCTTAAACGCGTCGACGCTTCGGTGGCCGACAGCCATTGTGTGGTATCGGCGTCACGTCAGAAATACTGTTGATTTTCAGACCCGCAGCGTTGAGTGCACGGACCGCCGACTCTCGACCAGGGCCCGGGCCTTTGACCAACACATCTACGCTCTTCATGCCAAATTCGAGCGCGGTTGTGCTGACTCGCTCTGCCGCTACCTGTGCAGCAAAAGGCGTACTCTTACGTGATCCCCGAAAGCCCGAGCCGCCTGCAGTCGCCCAACACAGTGCATTACCCTGACGATCCGCTATCGTGATAATCGTATTGTTAAACGAAGCATGTATATGGGCGACCCCATCAACTACAACACGCTTGGTTTTTTTTCGTTCCACCATAAGGTTCTCTTATCTCTCTTCTTTTGCAGACCCGTTACTTACGGATCGGCCGCTTCGGTCCTTTGCGAGTACGCGCATTAGT
>JAYZCO010000066.1:0-37382 GCA_036338285.1 Pseudomonadota bacterium | reverse complement strand
GAAATCTCCGCGCTGCGATATCTTGGCGTCGTAGTAAAAAAGTCCCGCCGTGATAGAAAGGTTTTCAGTCGGGTCGATGAAAAACTGCAGTTCGTGGGATACATACTCCGTTTCCTGCATCACATAGAACGTCCTGTCCATGACGGTCGAACTGGTGAGGTCAACATCGCTGCTGCGATCGTAAAAGTAGTCGGTATAGCCGAAGATGTACTTTATCGCGAACATATCGTTGATGTTCCACAACACGTCCATTGACACGGCTTGCTGGTCAAAATACTCATCCTGCTGACCGTTTGTGTCGGTATAGAGCTGGTCGCCGTCGATGTTGTCGATTCCAACGAGATGCTGACGTGAGGCGTCATGCCCATAAGCGAAATTGGGGTGTTCGAATCCCAGTGTGGTCTTGTCAGCGCCGGAAGTGACGCGCTGCGCGACAACGTCTGAACCATCTATTGGATTGGTGAAGTTGAACGTTGGCGCACCGGAAACCATACAGCCTGTACCGCCAAGGACACCTGGGGTGGCGACGGGTACCGTTCGGGTGAGGTTATTCGGGCAAACGTTGCCGGGATCAACAGCTCGATAACCCAGTGAGTAAGTTGTTGTATCGCGCGTGTGGCCACCGTTTTGACTGATGTTGATGATGCCTGCGGCGTCTGCGCCAGCCATCATTCGAGCATAACTGCGTTCGTTAACCCGCATGTTGAGTTCGATGTTCTCTGTGGGTGTGAATCGTAGTGACAGTGCGTAGTTTTCATCGCCATAGTCACCAGGGTCCGTGCCGCCACCCTGCTCTTTGTAGTAGCCGTCACGTGTTCTTTTTATGCCGGTCACTCTTCCTTGCAGAATATTGTCGATGATTGGCCCGCTGACGACGCCGTACATCTCTTTAAGTTCGTAAGATCCGGCGACGACACGTATTTCCCCTTCAAATTCCTCAGTCGGGATCTTATTGATGAAGTTAACCGCGCCACCGATCGCGTTTCGTCCATAGAGCGTACCCTGTGGCCCGCGCAGGAATTCGATGCGTTCGATATCGAAAAGCCCGCCTTCGGTGGAAGCAATACCGAAGTCTTCTGAGTAGACACCATTTAAGTAGGTGGCGATGCCTGGGTCACCGCCCAGGGAGCGGAAGTTCCGGCCGACACCGCGGATGGCCATGTCGTAAGGCTCGATCACGGCTGCCGGCACCAGGTTTTGCAGGTCTTCCTGGTTGCGAATACCGAAATCTTCGATGAATTCGCCTGTAAAGGCGGTGATTGATATTGAAGTATCGCTGACGGTCGATTCACGTCGTTCTGCCGTTACGATTACCTCTTCGATTCGTCGGCCTTCGGTCTCTTCTTCAGCCACAGTTACACTTGGAACTGTTGCCGATAAGAACATAGCCAACAATAGGCTCACGCCTCGATAGGTCTTAGACATATCTCTACTCTCCGGTTGGCCCACTCTTGACAGATTACAATAGAGCACTGTCTTGTCGGCGGACACGATTTATTTCCCCTCGGGCTGAGGCTTTTATATCCTCAGGTGGCGTTTATAAGCCGAATAGGAAGGTGAGTCAATTTGTACCTTAAGTAATATTTGCTTATTTTTCCGAATTCTGGCTGACAATGGTGGAAACTAACCGACAACTTTCTTTGCACTTACGAAATCCGCTCATCATTGTGCGTCAGTGCATTGAGAATTTTTCGCTAAATCAAGTCGTTGTGTAGAAGTACAGAGCTGATCTCGGATCTGAGATCAGGCGAGTTGATACCACGAAAATCAGTTTTAGGTGTCCCTATGAATGCCGCCTAAAGCGCGTTGAACCAGAAGACCTTTCTCAATTTGCCCTCAGCCAGTGCTCAGGCATGTTGTTTTCTACTAACTGAGTGATGCTGATGCTTTTTATGCCGTGTTCCGCGCCGACTTCCAGGGCGAAATTGGAGATGTCGTTGGTGCGTGCGAATACCTGGGCGTTCGGGAAACGCCCTTTGATCCAGAGCGCGGTTCTGAGGTTGTCCTGCTCTTGCCCCGTGCCAAGGATGACGGTGGGTTGGTTCTGATCCAGGTCGAGTGTGTTGGTGACGCGACGCCAGACCTCAGGATGAGAGATATCGCCCTGAAAAACGTTTTGTGTAAAGTTGTATTGAAGGCGGTTCTGCTCCGCGACAACGAGAACCCGCCGATCCGCGTCCCGATCAACCACGGTGACTTTTTCAATTTCATCCTTTGCCATTAAGTGAAGTTCTTCGAGCACCGACTGGCCAAACCGCCCGAAACCGGCAATAACAACGGTGTCTTTGGCAGCTGTCTGTTCAAAATGTGCGAGCAGACTGTCTTTTACAAAGCCGGTCGCTGCCAGATTGTAAGTATTGAAGACCTCACACTTTTCGACGAGATCTGTATTCTGTACAGAGCGCATAAAACGTAGGTTATGGCAGTGCAGGATCAGACGCGATTCGAGCCGTGGCGCCTGTCTTAATATCCGGGATGCCGCCTCGAAAGCCTGGAAGTCGTTATCACCTAAAAGGATCACGCGCCGGGCCTTTTTCAGGCGAAGATTCTTGAGTAAATAATCGTGTGTCAGATCGCCGACAATGGTGCTTGCTCGGTATTTGTGACGGAGTTCCTGTTGGCGGACCGGGTCGAATTGACTGTCAACGACGACCACCTTGGCGTCGGGTGAATGACGCCGCAATAGCCGCAGGTAACCAATCGTTAATTGGCCGGAACCGAACACGATTGTATGATTCTGAACGTTACGCAACTGCCAGCGGCTCGGTGAGAGAACCTGAAATATGGCTTCGATGACGGCTGATGCGGTGAGTAGCGGTGCACCGAAGTAGGCCAACCAAAGAAGCGCCTGCGCCCACACGGGCCCACCCACCGGCGTGCCGAGGTCTAGGCCACCAACAACAAACAGACCCAGTGTGTAATACGCCTTTGTCAGCCAGCCGGCGTTCATTAAATCTGGACGTTCAGACAGTGGTACGCCGGCCATGAGAGCAATGAAGCCGGACAAAAAGAGACCGGCCGCTGCGATCCATCGCCAGTTCAGCGGTTGTCTGTACGTGAAATCCAATTCATATACTCCCGAAGCAGAGTGTTGTTAAATGGCGAGAACCTATAGTAAGCGGAAGAAACGGGGATGGCAGATTTTTCAACAATTACTTATGAAGTCAGTGAAAAGGGTGTAGCGCGCATCACGCTGAACAAACCGGATACGCGCAATGCCCAGGACAAACGTATGCTCTATGAGGTCAATGATGCATTTGATCTTGCCGGACATGACAATGAGGTCAAGGTCGTCGTTCTGGCTGCGGCCGGGCCGCATTTTTCTTCGGGGCATGATCTTCGTGACCAGGAATCATTTGCCTCGTTCACGCCGGTGACGGCCTGGGGAGGCTACGATAAACCCGGGCAGGAAGGTCATCAGGCGATGGAAGAAGAGATCTACCTAGGCCTTTGCTGGCGATGGCGGAATTTCCCCAAACCGACCATTGCTGAAGTCCAGGGCAAGGTGATTGCGGGTGGCCTTATGCTTGTCTGGGTATGCGACATCATCATCGCAAGCGAAGAGGCCACATTTTCTGATCCGGTCGTTGCATTTGGTGTCAACGGTGTTGAGTACTTTGCGCACCCGTGGGAGTTTGGTACACGTAAGGCGAAAGAATTGCTTTTTACGGGTGGCATGATGTCTGCCGTCGAGGCTCAATCGGCTGGCATGGTTAATCATGTGGTGTCGCGTGAAGATTTGACCGGTTTTACCACACAAATGGCTGATCGGATTGCTCAACGACCCTCGATGGGGCTTCGGCTTGCTAAGCAAAGCGTCAATCAGGCGCAGGATGCGCAAGGGCTGTGGTCAGCGCTTAACGCAGCGATGTCGTTGCAGCAGCTGGGCCATGCCAATGCGCGTATTGTGCATGGCATTCCCGTGGACCCGGAAGGTGCTCGGGTTATCCGTGAAGACGCCAAGGCCAGTTAGGAGCAAAAAGTGCAGAACAATCTTGGTCTGTTTCTGACAAAGCGGGCATTTTTGTCACCGGATCTTGAAGGTTATGTCGAGGGTGACGGCAGTTTCAGGTTGACCTATCACGCGCTCAATGCAAGCTGTAATCGTGTGGCGAATGCTTTCTCTGCGGCGGGCATTGAAAAAGGTGAGCGCGTCGGGCTTTTGCTCATGAATTCTCGTGAATTCATGGAATCCTACTATGCGCTGGCTAAGATCGGAGCTGTTATTGTCCCTTTGAATTGGCGTCTGGTGGCGGATGAACTCGAGTTCATTCTCAAGGACAGTGGCACCCAGCGGTTGGTATTTGGTGAAGAATTTCTGGAAACGGTTGCAGAACTGCACGCACGAGGTGATAAAACAGACATAAAACAGTGGCTGCAGGTAGAAGGAGAGCAGGCAGTTGGCCACTTTGCCGAAAGCTACCAGGCGTTTCGCGACGCTGCACCGGCTGATGAACCCGAAGTCGGTGGCAAAGACGACGATATGCTGTACATCATGTATACCTCGGGCACCACTGGCCTGCCTAAGGGTGTTGTGCATACGCACAATACGGCGATCTGGGGATTAATGACCATTGGTGCGACGGCCGAATATCAAGCTAACGATCGTTATCTGGCGTGTCTACCCATGTTTCACGTGGGTGCACTTACGCCGCTGGCGGTCAATGTTTGGCGCGGTGCGACCAACATCGTGATGCGCAGCTTCGATCCGACACGTGCCTGGGAATTGATCCAGGAGGAGAAGATAACCATAGGTCTTGCTGTCCCTGCCATGCTCAATTTCATGGTGCAGGTGGCGTATGATCAATATGACTACTCGACGCTGCGTTGGATCATGACGGGTGCAGCCCCGGTGCCCGTTGCTTTAACCGAGAAATATCATGAGATGGGCGTCGGACTTTTGCAGGTCTACGGCTTAACTGAAAGCTGTGGTCCTGCCTGTCTGATGGATGCCGAGAACGCGTTGCGCAAGCCCGATTCCACAGGGCGAGCCTTCTTCCACACAGATGTCAGAGTGGTGGATGATGATGGTCAGGATTGCCCGCCCGGGCAAGCGGGTGAAGTATGGGTTAAGGGGCCGCACATCATGCGTGAATACTGGAACCGCCCGGAAGCCACTGCAGAGACGATCGTTGATGATGGCTGGTTGCGTACGGGTGATGTAGCCCTCATGGATGAAGAGGGTTTTGTCGCGATCCAGGACCGCATCAAGGACATGATTATTTCGGGGGGTGAAAACGTATACCCGGCCGAAATAGAAGGGGTGCTCGCCTCACATACAGGCATCGTCGAGGCAGCCGTGATCGGGCAGGAGAGCGAGCGTTGGGGTGAGTCCCCGCTGGCGATCGTGGTTAAGTCCGATGCGGCATTAACTGAAGCGGAAGTGCTGAGTTTTTGTCAGGGTAAGCTTGCCCGTTTCAAGCAGCCTCAAGGGGTTGAATTCGTGGACGAAATCCCTCGCAACCCCAGTGGCAAGATTCTCAAGCGAATATTGCGACAGCAGTTTCCTGACCGAGCGCCGATCTGAGAAACGGGGATAAGTGAAAGCGATTTCGGGCATAAGGCATGGGCAAGATGTGCTTTTTTTGTCTAGGTCATGATGAAGTTTTTTATGCACATCATCGTCCAGACGATAACGACCAACGCAAGACTCACAAAGACCGCGGCTGAACCCATGTCTTTAGCACGACCGGCTAGGTCGTGATGCTCATCGCCGACCCGATCAACCACGGCCTCGACTGCAGAGTTTAAAAGTTCAGTGATGAGCACAACGGCAAGCATGGAGATGAGCACTGCAACCTGCAGCATGCTCTGACCGATCACGAAAGCCAGTGGTAGGAGAATTATGCCGAGCGTACATTCCTGACGGAAAGCAGACTCGTTTTGCCAGGCAGCTCTAAAACCCTGCCAGGAATATCCTGTGGCTTTGACGATTCGTTGGAAACCTGTGTGTCCGGGTTTAGGCATGGTGTTTCCCTCTGGTTTAAGAATAAAGCGCCGTTCCTATATTTATTCGTTGCAGGCGTTGATGCAGCATCTTACCGGTGCCTTCGATAGACTCGGTTTAATCGATCCCGGTCGTGATACACACAACCAACCTGCATTTTGCTTAAGGCGAAGACGCTGAGCATCGAAGGGTTTCGATGGGCGCTCGCTGTATCTGCAACATCGAATAGTCGGGGTGGGCGCGTGGGTTGAAGCTTAATCATCGTCGGGGCAGGGGCCGAGTTCGATCTGTATGGTCGAATGATCGATACCGAAATGGGCATTCAATATATCTTTGATCTCACCAATCACTGCCTGTACATGAGACTCTTGTTCGACCTGTGCGTGCAGTGTCAGCAGTGGTTTCTCAGCCGTGAGGGCCCAGGCATGCATGTGATGTACTTCAACGATGTTGGGAATCGAGCTCAAGAGCGTGTGCTTGATCTCAGCCAGGTCGACCTCCCTAGGTACGCCTTCCAGAAGTATGTGGCCGGATTCTTTCAATACCCGGTATGCGCCACGACCTAAAATAAGACCGATAAGACATGCAAGGATCGGGTCGGCGTAGAGCCAGCCGAAGAAATACACGCACAGTGCTGCGACGATGGCGGCGGCTGAGCCGAGCAGATCGCCAAGCACGTGCAGTGCTGCAGATCTCACGTTGGTTGTATTTGAAGCATCATGTAACCAACGAAATGCCACGATATTGATGATCAGGCCTACGACCGCTACCCCTAAAGCAGGCAGAGGTAGTATGGGCTCGGGTGCACTGAGACGGCTTATGGCTTCAAACGCAATCCAGATAACCAGCGCGACCAGTGTGAGACCGTTGATAAAAGCTGCGAGTACCTGGAATCGATGATATCCATAACTCAGTTTGTGGTCGTTGCCGCGGGCGGATATACGTGCGGCCCACCACGACAGCCCTATGGCCGCGGCGTCGAGGAACATGTGGCCTGCATCGGCAATGAGGACAAGTGCATTGGTCAGAATGCCTGCTATAAGCTCAACCAGCATGAAGCCTGCAATCAGAAAAAATGCACGCCCCAGAATCTTTTCGTCATTCGGGCCGTGGTGGTGCGAGTGATCGTGCCCCATTTGGCTCCCAGTTAATCAACGCGTACGGTTAGCGCAAGTATAACGCCATCTTGGCGGTATTCGTCTTTGGCTTCAGCTTCATATGAAAGGCTGCTGTTGCCACGCTCGATGTAGTCATCGGTGCGAACCCGACCGTAAGCTGCTCTGATGAATGGCGAGATGCTCAACGAATGATTGGTTCAAAGAAAGCGGAATAGCCGATGCTCGAGCCGTCCCTTGTACTGTCGAATTCTGCGAGCAGGCGAATTTTTAAGCTCTTTGACCGTTGGCAGTTTCAGGACGACGCAGCGTTAGCACCAGGTTGTGCGGATCGTTTTTGCGTGCCTCTTTATCACCCGTTGTGTAGCTGTCTTGAAGGACAGCGCTTGCCGGGCAAGCGATCACCAACAGGGGCAGCATGAGGATAGCTCTCAACAAGCGTCGTGGGGTTGTATTGCCCATGGCTGAGCTTCCGTTTGTGCGGATGTTTCCCGTCCATTATGCTTTGATCGTTTTTCTTTGTGCCGGTTTTGTTTTTAAGGGGGAGGGATCATGGAACGGATGAGCCTTGAGTTCGAAGGTAAAGTAGCGTTGTTGAAGTTTAATCATCCTGATGTGATGAATGCCGTGGGGCGTCAGATGCTTGGAGATTTCGGGCAGGCCATCGCGGAAATAAGAAAGGCGTCGAATGGCGCACGCTGTGTTTTGCTAACAGGCGAAGGTCGTGGTTTTTGTGCTGGCGCAAACCTTCAGGATGATGCAAAAAGGCAAGACGATAGTGGGGGTGCGGGCGGATCGCTGCGACATGGTTATCACCCGTTGCTATTTGAACTTCGGGGTTTGGACATGCCGATCGTCACTGCGGTGAATGGTGCAGCGGCGGGTGTAGGTATGAGTTTTGCTATGATGGGCGATATTGTCTGCGCTTCGAAAAGCGGGTATTTCCTCCAGGCCTTTGCACGGATTGGTCTTGTCCCAGACGGTGGTTCTACCTTCGTGTTGCCCCGCCTGGTCGGTTGGGGACGGGCAATGGAGTTGTCACTGCTTGCTGAGCGATTGCCTGCTGAGAAGGCATACGACTGGGGTCTGGTCAATAAGTTATTCGAGGATAATGACGCGCTCATCGAAGGGGCGATGGGTATTGCTAAGCAATTAGCGAATGGGCCGCGGTCGCTGGCATTAATACGCAAAGCGTATTGGTCTACCTGGCAGAATTCCTTTGAGCAGCAACTGGAGTTAGAGGCGGATCTGCAGAATCAGGCTGGGGGTTCGAGAGATTTTGCTGAAGGCGTCTCTGCTTTTCTTGAAAAACGCGACGCAGAATTCAAAGGCGAGTAGGTTATCTGTAAAAGGGCGGGCTGGATGGGGCCCTTTCACGGTCTAAAAGCAGTGGCTGGGCTGTTTGCATTAGTTTGCGAGTGCTTTGAGATGCGCGGTCACGCTTTGGCCCAGCGCTTTGAGGTCATAGCCGCCTTCAAGTACTGAAATTATTTTTCCAAAAGTATGCTCTTTGGCCATGGCGACGATCAGGTCGGTCACCCAGGTAAAGTCCGCGTCGTCCAGGTTGAGAGCGGCCAGGGGGTCCATCTGATGCGCATCGAAGCCAGCTGAGACGAGTATCAAGTCGGGCTGATGTTGTTCAACAGCAGGAATCCAGTCGCGTTCAATGGCCGACCTGAACTCCATACTGCCGCTGCCTGCAGGCAATGGCGTATTAATGATATTGGGCCAATCGCTGTCGTAAAAACGATGCGGGTAGTAAGGGTGCTGGAAGCTTGAACAGACCAGGACTCGCGGATCATCCTTACAGATCTCGACGCTGCCGTTGCCGTGGTGGACATCGAAGTCAAGGATTGCCACACGTTGGATCTCTGTGCGTTTAAGTGCTCGAAGCGCCCCGATTACAATACTGTTAAATATACAAAACCCCATGGCGGCATCGCTCTCGGCATGATGTCCGGGCGGTCGCACTGCACAAAAAATGCGCGTCTCGTCGGTATTTAAGAGTTCATCTACACCCGCGCAGACAGCACCTGCGGCAAAGATTGCAGCAGGCAAACTTTTCGGGCCCATCCAGGTGTCCGGATCCAGGGCAACGACGCCTTCAGCGGGTGACATACGCCTGACGAAATCCAGGTGTGATTGCGGGTGGGCGCGCAGGATGTCATCGAAGGTCGCTTGAGGCGCTTCGTGCAGGGGATAGTCCTGGGTGAGACCCGTCTCGTGCAGATGGTGGAGTAAAGAAGTCAGTCGTTCCGGTCGCTCCGGATGACCTGGTGAGACTTCGTGCTCTGTACAGGTTGGGTGGGTATAGATGCGCATACACCGACCATAAAAGAGATCCGAGGGTGTTTTCAAGGCGTTGAGGGGTTGTCCGTGGGTCAGATTGCGCCACAAGATGCATCGACGATTAACCAGTCAGCCTGTCCACACCTACGCTGAGCGCTTTGCCTAACTTGCACAGGAGTTGCAGGACAAATCAGGCCGTACCGGTGACAATCCAGAGCGGATCGTAGCCTGAGGGAGAACAATCAATATATTCGATATCCTCTAAGCCCGACTCCGCCAAATAGAACATGACAAGACGGATTCGGTCTTGTGGCGCCAGGGCCCTGAATGCAGCGATGGCCTTGGTGGGAAAGAGCCTGTGGGACAGGGCGATGCAAATTTTCCCACCGGGCCTTAACACGCGGCTGACGTCAGTAAGGACTTCAATGGGATGCGTCAGATACTGGATTGAAACTGCGATGGTCACTCTGTCGTAGGTGTTATCGCCATAAGGTAGGGCCGGATTGGCATTGAGATCTTGTGTTTGCCAGTCAGTCAATCGGGGGTTGTGGGCGAGTTCTTCTGCATTCATTCCGAGCCCCGAAACGCGCTGAAATGTAAGCTCTGCTGGATAGTGACTGATCCACGAGGACATGAGGTCTAAAACATCGCGTGCGCCAGCGAGGAAGTTTTTGTAGTAGTCGCGCAATGCATCGATCGTTTCTTGGTCGATATGTGCCACGAATCTTGGCGCGGCATAGAAATCTCTGTCATTCGTCTCATCTTCACGGCGAAACCAGTGTGCAGGGGGTGGGCTGGGAATGTTCATTTCATCTGCACGGGCGACGGATACCTAATTTGCTGGCAAACCGCTGTGTGAGACTTGAATAGGAAAGTGAACCGGCGTGCATGCCCGATTAGATCACGTTTAGGTTTATCATGCCGCTTTTGTCTTCAGGGAAAGGGAGTATGCACGCTGTCTTGGTAGTTTTGCGTACGATCATCTGCAGTGGGGTTACCTTTGTGGTGTGGTATGTCCTGAGCAATGCGTTAGGTGGCAACAGTCTCCTGGCTGTCACGATTCCGGTGTGGGTAGCCGGAATCATTGGTGGTGCGGCCTGTTCAGTTTTTAATCCAAGGCAAGGTATCGTGCTGGCCTTTACTTGTGGTGTGCTGCTCACGGTAGGATTCCTGTATGTGCGCCATGCGCTGGTCGGGATCACTCCGGGCGAAAACACGTTGATTACGTTTTGGCCCATGTGGTTTCCACCGGCATTTTATGTGGGTGCCTATGGTTACATTCTTTTGCGCCATAATTGAGTGGAGAAAAGATAACGAGGAGGTAGGGACAAATGTCCATCACAGACCTGTTGCAGGCTGATCAGCGGATCTTTGTCGGTGCAGCGAGTAATGAGCCCGTGAGTCTGCTGGAGGAGCTGCAGACAGAGACGCTTCCGCAGAATCTGCGCTTTATCCAGTTTCCGTTAGGTGGCATGAACAGCACCGATTTCACCTCGTTTTCACCGACGGCCTCGGTTGAGACTTTCTTCATGACCCCCGCACTCGCCAAGGCCGAAGATCCCGACCGTGTACTTTTTAAGCCCATGCAGATGCGCTGGGTGTATGACTATCTTTGCAAAGATATAGATGTGGCCATGATACAGGTCGCGAGGGACCGCATGGGTACGCTGCGTCTCGGTCCAAATACGGATTTTATCGGCGCCGTGCTGACATCGGCCGACGTTGTGCTTGCTGAATTGAACACAAACATTGTGGCCCCGGCCGGCGCACCGATGATTCCTGAAGGACGGATAGATTTATTGGTCGAATCGGCAAGAAGCGTTCCTGAAATGGCCCCAGCGAAAATCGATGCGGCCGCCGCGCGAATCGGTACGCTTGTTGCGGGTCTTATCGAGGACGGTGATTGTCTGCAAACCGGAATTGGCGCGATACCGGCAGCAATTCTCGGTCAATTGGATGATAAGAATGACCTTGGCTTACATGGCGGTTTGATCGATGACGGGGGTATGCGGCTGATTCGCAACGGTAACTTAAATGGTCACCGTAAGCCCATCGACGCAGGACTCCACATTGCGGGTATTGGTCTCGGTACACATGCGCTCTATGAGTGGCTGGCAGATACACCGCAAGTGATATTCAGGGGTGCAAATTACACCCACGAAGCTTCAGCGATTGCGCGGCTCCCCGGTTTTGTCAGCATTAACTCAGCTGTGGAAATTGATCTCAGTGGAACCATCAATGCTGAGGTGGCTGGGGGCAGGCAGATTTCAGGAACGGGTGGATCTGTCGATTTCATGCGCGGGGCCAAGCATGCACAAGGCGGGCGTTCGATCGTGGCGATGAACGCAACGGCCAGGGGTGGCACGGTCTCCCGTATCGTCCCCAAGGTCGAGATGGCCACAGCGCTCAGAACGGATGTCGATATTGTCGTGACCGAACATGGTATTGCGCGGATAAAAAATGCCTCCCGCAAGGAGCGCATAGAAGCCCTGATCAATATTGCGGCGCCGGAATTTCGTGATCAATTGAGGTCAATCTCGAACGAATAATTCAGTACGGGGGATCTGCGTGACCCCTTAAGCAGATAAAGTGTGCGTGGTGTCACGAAATTGCATTGCCGATCAGACTCGGCGATGCAGGGTTCTTTAAAATGTGAAGGAACACAGATCATGAAAGAAGCAGAAAAGGATGACTCAGGCTTTAAACTACATTGGGATCGATCCGGCGGTTGGGCTCGAATGCTCAAGCTGCAAGCACATATCCCGATTGCCTTATAGCGATTTACTGAATCGCATCATGTGCGATGTCGAATTCTTATGCGAAGGGTGTGATCGTACAATGATGCATGACTGGTCGACCGTAGACGTCGTTCAGACGATCATCCGCGAACGCCTGCAGCAGGCTAATGAAGACAAAACTCACACTATGCGCACGGCTTAAGGTCGTATCTTCATTCCGAGGGGCCGGGCCCCAATAAGTCTATAAAGAATGCATATTCCTCGGCTGTCTCTTTAAAGGACTCAAAACGACCTGATTTGCCTGCATGGCCTGCTCCCATGTTGGTTTTAAGAATGAGCGGATTTTCATCTGTTTTCAGGTGCCGGAGTCGTGCGACGAACTTGGCCGGCTCCCAATACGTGACTCGCGGGTCATTTAAGCCTGCCGTGACCATGATGGGCGGATAGGTTCCAGGTTTGAGCTGATCATAGGGTGAATAGGACTGGATCAGTCTGAACGCGGCTGCATCTTCAATGGGATTGCCCCATTCGGGCCATTCAAGGGGGGTAAGGGGCAGGCTCTCATCAAGCATCGTGTTCAGCACATCTACAAATGGAACATGCGCAACGACGGCTCCCCAGAGCTCGGGTGCCTGATTCAAAGCAGCACCCATGAGTTCACCCCCGGCACTTCCGCCGGCAATCGCTATCTGCCCTGCACAGGTGTAGTTATGTGTGATCAGAGCTCGGGCACAATCGACGAAGTCGTTGAATGTATTGGTGCGTTGCCTGAGCTTGCCATCGAGATACCACTGGTAGCCCAGGTCGTCACCCCCTCTGATATGTGCGATCGCGAAAATAAAACCGCGGTCAAGAAGTGAGAGTCTTGTGGTGGAAAACGACGGTGGGATGGAGATGCCGTATGCGCCGTAAGCATAGAGATAGAGCGGGGCACTGCCGTCGGTGGGGGTATTTGTGTGCCTGACCAGGCTAATGGGGATTTTAGTGCCGTCCCTGGCTTCAATCTGCAACCGTTCAGTGATGTAGCGCGTGGCATCGTAACCGGAAGGTATGGGCTGGACCTTTCGGGACGTGAGTTGTTGCGAATTGAGGTCGTAGTCGTACACCGTGTTTGGGGTGATCATCGAGGTATATGCCAGGCGCAGTGTCGCGCTGTCGAAATTGGGGTTGGTGCCGAGGCCGACATGGTATGTGGGTTCCGGAAACTCGATGTAGTGTGCCTGATCACCGTTGCACATGACCTTGATCTGGTCCAGGCCGTCGATGCGTTGCTGGACGATTAAGTGGTCGGCGAGTGGCAGGTGGTCGACGAGATAGTGACGCGAATCTCCGCTAACGATCTTTTCCCAGGCACTTTCCTGTGGGTTTTGCTCATCAGTCCGATACAGGTCAAAGTTCACGTGATCGCGATTTGAACGAATAAAGAACGATCCATTACCGTGGTTGACGTGGTATTCGTGTGCCGAACGTCTGGCCGATATCAATCTGGGTTCGGCGGCCAGATTAGTCCGGGGCACGAAATACACTTCGTTGTTTGTATGTCCCCCTGAGTTGATAAAGACGTATTTTTCAGACTGAGCTAAATCAATGGAGACGAAAAAACTCACATCTTTTTCTTCGTATACCAGCCGGTCGCCCTGAGTCTCAAACACATGCTGCCAGATCCGGTAAGGCCGCCACGCCTCACTGACGGTCACATAGTAAAAGCTGTCACTGTCTGCTGCCCAAACGACTGCCCCGAGCGTGTCGTGGATCGGGCCTGCAATTGTCTTGCGATTGGTTAAGTCCAGCACGCGCGTCGTGAAACGCTCAGCACCTGTCGTGTCTGCGCTGTATGCCAAGCGCGTGCCGTCTGGGCTCACGCTTAAACCGCCGAGGCGAAAAAAATCCAAACCTTCAGCTAAGGCGACCTCATCAAGCAACAGTTCCCACTGGGAAGGTTTTTCTTCACTCGCCCGGTACCAGGTTCGATACTGCGCTTCGTGAGAAAATCGCCACTGGTAATACCAACCAGACTTCAGATAAGGCACGCTCTCATCTTCATCAGGCTGCCGTTCTTTGATCTCTTGAAAAATGGTCTTAACGGATGCTTCCAGGCGTGCCATGTAAGCGTCGAAATACAGATTTTCAGCTTGTAGGTGGTTGATGATCTGTGGGTCAGAAACCTCGGGATAGTTGACATCTTTCAGCCAGGCATAAGGATCTTCCACGGTAATGCCGTGGTGTGTGAATGATGTTGGGATACGTTTCGCTTCAGGTGGCTGCACGTCTAACTCCATCGGTCCAGTGCAGGCGCATCAAAGGCGACTGCACAGGCCGTCTGTTTGGTGGTCAGTCCGGCAGACCAAGTACGCGTTTAGCGATGATATTCCTCTGGATTTCATTTGTGCCGCTGTAAATTGAAGCGGCTCGATTGCCCAGCCATGCCCGGGTCCATTCCAGTTCATCGTCATTGAAGTTGTTCGAATCCTGCCAGCCGTAACCTTGCACGCCACGGATGGAGCACATCAGGGTACTTTTTTCCTGCTGTAATTCAGTTCCGTACATTTTGAAAATGGAAGTGGCCGGGCCCGGCGTTTGTCCACCGTCGATCTCTTCAACTGTCCGGCGCCTGGTAAGTGCAAAGGCTTTATTGTTCATATTGTGGACAATAATGCTGTGACGGGTCTGCGCATCTGCGAGCTTGCCATCAGGGGTAAGGCCGAGAGAGTCTTTGGCAACATCGATGAGAGAAGGTCCTGGGTCCCGGCTCTGCGCTCCGACGAGAGAGCTCATGCCGGAACGTTCGTGTTGCAGGAGCCGTTTGCCTACGGTCCAGCCTTTGTTGATCTGCCCAACCAAGTCTTCTTTCTGGGCAATGGCGTTGTCGAAAAATGTCTCGCAGAAAGGAGAATAACCATTGATGAGCTGAATCGGTTTTACGGTAACACCGGGCTGATCCATGGTCAGAAGGACGAAACTGATTCCTTCGTGTTTAGGGACATCCGGATCCGTGCGGACGAGGCAAAACATCCAGTCAGCAAACTGTGCGCCACTGGTCCAGATTTTTTGCCCGTTGATGACAAAGTGATCGCCTTCGTCGACCGCACGTGTACTAAGTGACGCAAGATCGGAGCCCGAGCCAGGCTCACTATAGCCCTGGCACCAGGCAACCTCACCACGGATGATTTTAGGTATATGGCGCATTTTCTGGTCATCGGTGCCGTATTCAAGGAGCGTCGGACCGATTAAAGATGTCCCCATGCCCGCGAGTGCAGGGCGCGCGTCAATGGCCCGCATCTCTTCAACAAGAACGACGTATTCGTCGGTTGAAAGACCGCCGCCGCCGTACTCTCTAGGCCAGCTCGGCGCCGACCATCCTTTCTCCACCATGCGTTCAAGCCAGAGTGCGACGTCCGGATCCTGGATTTTGATCTTGGTGCTGCCAGTGGCAATCTGACCTTCGCCGCGTGCGCCCGGTGGACAGTTTTTCCCCAGCCAGTCCCGCGTCTCCAGGCGAAATTCTTCTAGTGCACTCATATTATCCTCTCGCCGACACAGCCGTTTTGTCTTGCTAAGGATTCCTTAATGAATAGCAAAAGGCAAACCACTACACTAATGGCCAGGAGGAATTGCCATGGCAAATGTTGAACCAATCCCACGCGAAACGTTGGGTTCTGTGGAGCATGTACTCGCCGCAGCCCAGGCAACGATGGGTTTCGTGCCTAACAGTATGCTGACGATGAGCCATATGCCTCAATTAACGGTGGCATTTTCAATGCTCGCCAGCACCATTTTTGGTGCGGACCTGTCTGCAACCATGGCTGCAAATTATCAGCGGGTACCGGAAGATCTAAGGGCCGATGAAACGCTACCACCAGACTTGATACAGCTTATTGCCTTTACAGTAAGTGTCTCGAGTGGGTGCCGATATTGTCAGGCGCACACGTCTCATAATGCACATAGATTCGGCATCAGTGAAGAAAAGCTTAACTCAGTGCTCCGGCATGAAACCTCAGATCTCTTTACAGAGGCAGAAAGTGCAGTCGTTGGTCTGGCGTTAGCCGCGGGAGAGGTACCCAATGGCTCGGGTCCGGCACATTTCGCGGTGCTTAAGGCCCATTATACCGAGCGTCAAATCACGCAAATCGTCGGTGTAATTTCACTTTTTGGTTTTCTCAACCGGTGGAATGACACAATGGGCACGCAACTTGAAGTGGCGCCACGAGATTTTGCCGAGCGGACCCTGGCTGAGAGCGGTTGGCAGATTGGCAAACACGAAGCCTCCTGATGTGTGGCCGATTTAACGTCACATCCGATCCGCTTTCTAAGCTGTTAATGGATCTTGTCGGGCGTCCACACCCGGGACCAGATAACTTCAATCTCGCGCCTACCGAGACCGTTCAGGTGCTCAGAATCGGGCCTGATGGTGATCCACAGCTGCTACCGATGCGTTGGTGGCTGACTCCATTCTGGGCGAGGGAGGTGTCAACGAAGTACGCCATGTTCAATGCAAAGTCTGAAACCGCGGCGCAAAGTGCGGCATTTAAAGAGCCTTTTGTGAAACGCCGATGTGTCGTGCCGATCACCGGGTTTTATGAGTGGTGTCGTGAACGTGGAGATAAGGTGCCGTATTTCATCATTCCGCAGGCTCATGATGGGCTGCTGTTGGCCGGGCTGTGGGATCGCTGGTACAACGCAGAAGCAGACCAAGAACTCTTAAGCTTTACGATTCTGACCACGGCAGCGAATGAAAACATGAAAGGGCTACACCATCGTCAACCTGTTATGTTGTCGCCCAAACAAGCCCTGGACTGGCTTGATACAGACCAGCCCACGGCCGCGCTGGCCCATCTCTTTGAGTCCCGTCTGCCGATGGATCTGTCTGCAATACCGGTTTCTTCACATGTGAATAATGCGCGCAACAAGGATGAACGCTGCATCCAGGCCCTGGGGCGCACAGTGGCGATAGCCTCGACGGAAGCACTTGGAGAACGGCATTGATCTTAGGTAAAGGTAAATGGCTCGGAACAGGTACACTCCTGGTAGAGGGGGCAAGTCTCGGCGAAAAACTCGAGGTCGATCTGGATATTACTGAGGATTCGGGTGGTATCACCCTGGACGGGCAGCTCGGCGCTGATTTTAACGGCAATATATCGATTCGTATTGCGCCGGACGAGGTCGGTACGTATGTGATTGATGCGCGTGTCGGTGCTGTGGCATTGGACGGACGCGCAAAACTCGAAAGTGAGCCTAACCTCGGCCTTTTATGGAACGAGGGCCAAACTCAATCTGTTTCTGTGGCCTTGTTTAACACAGCAAATGGTGTCGCCTGCCGGGGGTTCTGGCAGGAATTGGGCAAGACTCGGACCTGGGAAATTCTGTTCAGGCTAAAGCAACAGGTGGTAGGTGGCAGCAACGTCGTATCGCTGGCGAATCGTCGTCGTTAGTCTTCTCGTAACCAGGCCAGATCTTCGGGCGACAAATGGCATTCTAATGCGGCAAGGCTGCTGTCCGTTTCCTGAAGCGTTCTCGGCCCGATCAGCGGATAGGTAGGAAAAGGCTGCGTAAGTACGTAGGCGAGCGCGATGTGGATGAGTTCTATGCCTTTTTGATCTGCCAGTGATTGTGCACGCTTTCGGCGGCTGCGATTTTCTGTGCTGTCCCATACACGCAAGAGCTCCTCAGCGTTCGGTTCGGCACCGGTCGCTGCAAGACGTCGGCCGCCGCCATTGCGCAACACCTGCCCACCCCAATCAGTAAAGAAACCTCGGGCTTGTGAGGACCAGGGGAAAAGCGGCATTTGATGTTCGGTCAGGTAGTCAATGAATTCTGCATGATCTGCCGTAGCAACCCCTGGCCATACCGGTGAAACCATCCTGGCAAGACTGAAGTTGTTGGAGACGGCTGACAGGCCCTGCAAATTATGTTTGTCAGCCCAGCGATTGGCTTGTTGTATGCGGGTCAGCGACCAGTTTGAACCACCGAACGAGCCTATTCGACCTCGCTCGACTTCGTCGTTAAGGGCACTGACAAATTCATCGACAGGAATATCCAGATTGTCACGATGCATAAAGTAAAGATCGATGTAGTCGGTTTGCAGGCGGTCGAGGGAGACATCGAGTTCTTGCTTGATTGCTTCAGGGTAGCAATTGGGTGTGTGAGCGCCCTTGCCAATCAGGACGATATCGTCGCGGTTACCGCGTGCTTGGTGCCAGTGGCCAAAAAGCCTTTCCATTTTTCCCTGGCCGTAAACATAAGCGGTATCGAAACAATTGCCACCTCGATGAATAAAGTCATCCCACATAACGGCGGCATGACTCATGGATGGCTGATTATCACAGCCCATAACCAGGCGTGAGGTAGCTTTTGTAAGCCCGGTTATGGTGACCTGGGGGATCGGCGGTCGGTCGAGCCTGTTTGCGGGCAGGGCGGGGCCTAGACTGGTGGGTTTTTCTCGTTCGTATTCAAGACCGATTTCTCTGCGCCATAGGTCGAGGATTTGGGCATTACCGAGACTGTCGTCCCACGACATCAGGGGGGATTGAATTTGTCCGGATTCAAGGCACTCGGCAAAGTGATCGGCTTCCTCGGCATAGATGTTGCCGCTCGTACCATTAACAACTTCGTCGGTCTGCTCAAGTTGGGATTTAACTCGAATCGACCATTGCCCATCCGCTCGGCTGGGATTCCAAGGTTGTGGCACATCGATTGATCCGGTAGAACCATAAAGGGTGGCTCGATTGTCAAGGTTTACGCGCACCGCCGTGGTGAGTTGTGCCGTGACATCGTTTTTAAAGGTCAGGAGTGCACTCGCCCATTCATCAACGCCTGTGGCGCCCAGGTGTGCGGCGCCACTCAATGAAACAGGCGCCCCGGCGAGCAGGCGGCTGAAAGAGACGGGGTAGCAACCCACATCCATAATGCCGCCGCCGGCCAGTTCTTGAGCAAAAAGTCGAGAGGTAGGGTCGAATGGTACTTGGAAGCCAAACTGTGCCTCGATATGACGCAGTTCGCCGATAACACCCGCCTTTAGGAGTTCAACAATTTTTTGAGTTTGCGGATGGACCCGATACATGAACGCTTCCATGAGAAAAGCATGATTGGACGAAGCTGCCTGGACCATGGCCATCACCTCGGCGTGGTTGAGTCCCATGGGTTTCTCGCAGAGAACCGCTTTACCCGCATTCAGTGCACGAATGGTCCACGCCGCGTGATTTGTGTGGGGAGTCGCGACGTAGATCGCATCGATTTCAGGGTCTTGTATGAGTGCCTCATAGGTAGCATGGGCGTGCTTTAGTGTCGGGTGATGCTGCGCAAAAAGACGCGCCTTTTTCTGGTTACGCGAAGCGACTGCGTGCAGCACACCAGATTTGGACTGTTCAATGCCACGGGCGAAGGTGTTCGCTATGCGACCGGTGGCAAGAATTCCCCAGCGGATCGTCATCAGTAAATCAGGCCTGTAAACAGTGAATGAATCGGGAACATAGATGGAAATCGATGGAATGCACGCGTTTTCAAAGTGAAAACGCCCGGATATCCATACTTTGAGCATAGCTGTAATGGTTCTGAGAATTCAAGCAACATGCCGCGGTAGAGTTCGACCTGAAGCGGGCAGTCGCTTCTAGCAGCGCGTTGGCTGGCTGCACGAACCGAGACATAAAAAGTTGGTGCCGGCAAATTCTTGCATAAAGGTCGAATTCCACCGTGTTGGTCGTGGCGATGGTTTATTTGTCGATTAAAATTCGATTGTATTCTCTGCCGCGTCAGCAGCCTGAAGGTTCGCCTGTCGGGCAGACAGTAGTTCTGGCATTACCTGGTCTAGTTCATCCAGTGTCCACAGTCCGTCGCGTTTCTTGAACTGCTTGATGACTCGAGGCTGTTGCATGATGCCGACGCCGCCTCTGCCTGTATGAAAAATCTCCGATGTGATGTTTCCGGCGTCAGATGAAGCAAGCCAGGCAACGATTGGTGCAACGTGCTGAGGACCACCCTGTTCGAGTTCCGGGTCGCCTACCTTTTCTCCTCGATTTTCACGTAAAGGAATCGTCATGCGCGTAAGTGCACCGGGCGATATGGTGTTGACGGTGCAACCGTATTTTGCGAGTTCCAGCGCAAGGACGCGCGAAAATCCTGCAATACCTGCTTTGGCCGCGCCATAGTTTGCCTGGCCGAAGTTACCATACAGGCCGGAAACACTTGAAAAGTTGATGATCCGGCAACCGGTGCGATTGTTTTCTCTGATGTACTGTGCGAAGGGTCTCGAGCAACAGTAGTGGCCTTTAAGGTGCACGGCGAGGACAGCATCCCAGTCTGATTCTTCCATCTTGAAAATCGTGACATCTCGCAATATCCCTGCATTGTTGATCAGGATGTCCATGCCTCCGAAAGCGTCGACTGCGGTTTGCAGGATTGCGGCACCCCCGGCAACCTCGGCGACGGATGCGGTGTTACTCACGGCTTCGCCACCTGCGGCGACAATTTCGGCAACGACGTCCGCAGCGATGTTGGTGGTTCCGGTCCCGTCGGTATGTCCACCAAGATCGTTGACTACAATCTTTGCACCTTCCTTGGCCATAAGGAGTGCGATTTCTCTACCGATACCACGGCCTGCACCGGTGACTACAGCAACTTTGTCGTCTAAACGTCCCATATCGTTCCCCTTCGTTGTCTGAGGCGGGTAGGATAGGTCCGTTTTTGATGTCAGAGAAGGGGAAATGCGTTGGATGATGGTGTTAAACCCGAGCATATGAGCAACCACTTTGGTCGAGAGACTGCCCGACTGGTGAATGAAGTATTCGATGACGGTGTCGAACGTGCAGTCCTGCTCATGCGACACAGTGCCAGGACCTTCGATCGTAGCATCCACGATCTGCTCAACAAGCTAACCGACCATGGGCGCAGCCTATGTGAGGTGCTTGGACAACGCTTGCCGAAAGATGTGCATATTAGAGGTTATGCCAGCCCTCCGGACCGATGTATGGAGACGGCTGAAATCACCATTAATGCGCATGTCAATGCGGGGGGGGCTGGCGGCCGGACCCGACCGGTGGAGGCGCTTGGTGTGTTCTATGTGCTCGATCAGCAGAAGATGTGGAAAGGTTTGAGCACGATGGATGGATTGGCCGATTACGTCGGGGCATGGTTTGAAGGATCACTTCCGGATGATGCAATGATCCCGGCACAGCTTGCGGTAGAACTGATCATGCGCGTTCTGACATCGAAACTGGTCTTCCCGCTAGAGGGCAAAAGCTTAGACCTTTGCGTTACGCATGACATGACGATATACACGATGCGCCACGGTTTAGGGCTTGAGCCGGTGGATGGACCCGACGTTGAGTTTCTCGATGGCTTGATTCTTTTCGAACGGGGCGGTGAGCAGATTGTTCGCAGCCATCATGGCGCAGAGATCGTCTGGCGGGCGTAGGGCCCGCTAAGACAGTAGCGCAAGCGCTAAGGCACTGAGTATATCTTTGGTTATATCGTGCGCTGTTAAGGCTGCATCCCAAGGGTTAAGGGGCGTTTCGGGTCCTGAACCCATTCGGACATCGAACCATCGTACACAGCCACATTTTCCTGACCGCATAACAAACATGCAAATGCATCTACCGTTGCCGCAATGCCACCGCCGCAATAGGTGATCACTGAGTCTGCCGAGAGCATTCCCTGGGCTTCAAGTTTATCGCGCAGCGCATCTTCTTGCAGGAAGTGCTCGTTGTCCAGAAGTGAGTCGTAGTAGACGAGTTTGCTGCCAGGGATATGCCCACGGCGAACGTAATAGGTTTCGCCGCTGCCTTCATAAAGTGAACGGGAAAGCGAATTAATTGTGCAAACCACTCCGTCGGTGCCTGCTGCAACGGTGTCGGTGTCGGCAAACTGGCTTGTGCGAGGTGAAGCCGAAAAGGTTGTGGGTGGATACACGGATTCTCCCGTCTCCAGGGCCTGGCCTGCCGCTTTCCAAGCACCCAGATTACCGTTGAGGATTGCAATTTGAGTATGCCCCGCAAAGTAGAGTAACCACCAGGCTCTGGTTGCCCACATGAGGTGACCTGAGGAATAGAGTACGACCTTGTGCTCGGCGTTGATGCCACTCGCGCCGATGGCACTTTGCAATCCATCAACCGCGGGAAGCGTGAAGCGAAGATCAGATGATGTGTCTGCCCAGGCTTCGGCGAGGTCGATAAATCCTGCACCAGGTATGTGGCCAGACTGGTAAACTTCACGGCCTGACTCAACTTCGTAGCCAGCTTCCTTTGGTCTTAAAAAGACGGCGCTGTCGAACACCCTCAGATTCGGGTCATCCATGCTTTCATTGAGTTCATCTACGCTGATCAGATATTCCGGGTGCTGATAACCCATCGTGAATCTCCTTGTTTGAGTGTGCCTTTCAGAGTTCTACCGAATGCGTGAGGCTGCGCATGCGTTATACATATCTTTTCACATCCCTGGAATGTCGCAAACGGTTTAATTGCGTCGATCAATGCTGAGGCTACTTCGGTGTGGCTGATTTTCAGATTGTCCTCGAGTTGCAGCGCTCGGACCTCTAATAAGTTGGTCTTGCGGTGTGCTTTGCAATCGATGCGCCCAATAAAAGCCGCCTGATAGATCAGCGGCAGGGAGAAATAACCAAACTTACGTTTTGGCTCCGGTACATAACATTCGATGAGATAGTCGAATGCAAACAGCGATTGGAGTCTTTCGCGCTGAATCACAGCATTATCAAACGGGGACAGAATTTTTAGCCTGGCTGTGCTTTTGGGCGTTGCCGCCTCGAGGCTTGCGGTTCGAAGCAGGTAATTCTGTCCATCAGGAAGTTGTACGTCGGTGAGCTGTCCGGTTGCAAGCCTGCGTTCGACTTCACGCTTCACTGAAGCTTGCAGCTCGGTGTTGGTGCGCATATAAGTGATGCCTTTTCGTGTCACAAGGCCATGACAACGAATCTGCTGGTCGATGAGGTGAATGGCGTATTCGTCATAGGTGGGTATCGATGTGTCAACGGATGTGGGTAATACCCTTTCAGTCAGATCATAAGCCTTCTGAAAGCCATCGCGGTGGGTGACCATGAGATCACCCTCAAAGTAAAGTTGTTCCAGAGCCCGTTTTGCGGGTTTCCAGTTCCACCACCCTTTGCGTTTGGTGTGCGGATCTTCGAGATCGCGCGAGCGTATGGGCCCGTCCTGTTCAACTCTTCGCAGAATGTCCGTGATCATATTTTCATCGCGGTCTTCGAACCACCTGCGGCGGCGATTGATCAGGTCCCTGCGATGCAGAAGCGAAAAGCGGTAGTCCCGCATGGGCAGGAAAGACGCTGCGTGTGACCAGTACTCGAATACGCTCCTTTCCTTGAGCATCTTGTTCAGCATATCGGGGTGATAGTTTGGCACTCGGGAGTGCAGCACATGGTGGTGTGCGCGCTGTACGACGGAGATGGTGTCGATCTGCACGTAGCCGATATGCTCGATCGCCTTTCTTGCGCCGGACAGACCAAGGCCGAAGGGCGCTTTGTGCAGGAGTCCTTGAGCATTTAGGGCGATTCGTCTCAACCTGCCGAGGTCTCGCCGTTTCAGGACCATAGTATTTGCCATCGTTCGACTTTAGGTTGTAATGATTGGGTCCGCAATCGGCATGGCGGCAAACTCGTGCTAGGCTTTTAAGTCCCCCACTGGATCGCTTTGATTTTATATGGATCATCTGCCAACAAGCCGCACTTTCGCACTCCTGATATCCCTGGTCCTGATGGTTAATTGCTCCTCTCCGGGTGTGACAAAGAAATCCGGCAGCGAGCCTTGGGGTCCGGGCGGCATGGTTGTGACCGCAAACCATTACGCAACCGATGCGGCCCGGTTAATGCTCGAAAAAGGAGGCCACGCAGTTGACGCAGCGATTGCGGCACATCTTGTGCTGGGTTTGGTCGAGCCGCAAAGCTCGGGGATCGGCGGCGGCGGTTTCATGCTGGTATATGAACGGACAGAGTCGGCGTTGACGTTCCACGACGGGCGTGAAGTCGCACCGGAGGCAGTGAGCGCGGATACATTCATGGAAAACGGCGAAGTCATGCCGTTCATACGTGCCTGGCAGAGTGGTAAGGCCGTTGGCGTCCCGGGAGCAGTAGCGCTTTATGAGCAAGCACATAAACAGCATGGCAAGCTTAACTGGCCGACGCTTTTTGAGCCGGCCATCAACCTCGCGAGGCGCGGCTTTATTGTCTCCCCTCGGCTGGCAAGTTTGCTAAAACTTCTGCGACCTGTGAGCCGGCTCGATGACAATCCTGGTGCGAAAGAATACTTCTATCCTAATGGATCAGCATTGCAGGCTGGATTCACGCGGACCAATCCAGAATATGCACAGACGCTGCAGCGCATTGCAAACGAAGGGGCTGATGCGTTTTACACAGGTTCCGTTGCGCAAGGCATTGTGGCAGCAGTCAGAGCGGACCCGGATCCGGGGACGATTACGACATCTGATCTGGCCCGGTATTCGGCTCAAACCAGGCCAGTCGTATGTGGATCGTTCGCCGTGTATCGGATCTGTGGTGCAACGCCGCCTTCGTCGGGTGCCCTGCAGATCATGATTGCGCAACTTTATGAACGACTGGCCGCAACTGATCAGCGAGATTCTTTGCAAGCTTTTGTTGACGCTCAACGCCTTGCCTATGCGGATCGGGATTTCTACTTTGCGGATCCTGATTATGTCCGTGTGCCGGTTGAGGAACTTCTTGACCGACAATATCTAGACCATCGGGCCGCCCACCGGTTTGAACCGGGTGCCCTGCCGGTACATGGTGATCCTGTAAAGGTATTGGGCGGTTTGAAAACCCCGTCCCATGGTGTCGATACGACCGAAGAAGCCGCGGGTACGACGCACCTGTCGATCGTCGATATCGAAGGCAATGCGGTGTCCATGACCGTCACCGTAGAGGCCGCTTTTGGATCGTCCCGTTGGGTGCATGGTTTTCTTCTCAACAATGAAATGACGGACTTTGCGCGGGATATAAAGGCGCAAGAAGCCTTGCCTGCTAATGCTGTTGCCCCTCGCAAGCGCCCGCGTTCGTCGATGTCGCCGACTATGGTATTTGATCGTCAAGGGCAACTCGTCTTGGTGACGGGTTCGCCGGGTGGGAATTCAATTCCAGCCTATGTGGCTAAGACCATCGTAGGGATACTGGCCTGGGGGTTGGATGCACAGGATGCGGTCGACTATCCCAATGTGATTGCACGCGGGCCAAGAGTCCGTGTTGAAACAGGTGTTGCCGGAGGTGCCGAGATTGCTGCCCAATTACGCAGTACAGGTTATGACGTACAGGAGAGCCAGGAGGAGCAATCGGGCATTCACCTGATCCATGTGACCTCAGAGGGGCTCTATGGAGTGGCTGACAAACGCCGGGAAGGGACAGTAATCGCACTGCCTGGTTCTTAGGCGAAGCCTATCCCAGGCATTGTGCGATGAGCGTCAGAAAGTTTGCAGGTGCCAAAAACGACTATAGTCGCAACGGTGGACCAGCAAAAGTCGGTCACATAAAAGTGTTGGAGGGACGATCCTTAGCGTAGATTCTCAAGGCGGTGCGGAGTAGCTGCCCCAACAGAGATTGTAAGGGGGAGGACGAATGAAACCCAGATTCTGGTTGGAACGGTGGCAGAAGGATCAGGTCGGTTTTCACCAGGCGGATTACAACCCGGTACTGATGGAATATTGGCCGTCGCTGAATCTTACCTCGGGTGCAAAGGTATTCGTTCCCTTGTGTGGTAAGTCTCTGGACATGAGATGGCTTGAGTCTGAAGGTCATGACATTGTCGGCGTGGAGATTGCACGGCAGGCCATCGATCATTATTTCCGTGATGAATCAGAAGTGCGCTCGACAGTGGCTGACCGGTTTGTGTCCTACCGCGGACGCCATACTGAAATCCTGCATGGTGATTTTTTTGATCTGATGACGCCGCTGCTATCAGGTGTAGAAGCTGTTTTTGATCGTGCTGCTCTGATTGCGTTACCACCGGGTATGCGCGTTCGATATGCAGACCATATGCTCCGCATTATCCCTGAAGGTGCAAAGATCCTCTTAATCACCTTGGAGTATGACCAAGGGCTTATCGATGGCCCTCCTCACGCAGTAGATGCTCAGGAGGTCGAGGGTCTATACGGACGTCGTTGTGATGTTGCACTGCTTGAGGCCTTCATCACAACAGCCTTACCGCCTCATTTTGAAAAGCAAGGGATAGGCGAGGCAATAGAGCGTGTGTATAAGATTACAAAGCGCGAGTGAGCCTCCTGGCGACACTTCTGATACATGTTATTGCGGTTTTTTCACTGAAATTTCTTTCGGGCTTTCCAGACCGATTGATGCATCCCAGACTGACGTGGCGGGTTGGGGTGAAATATTCAATTTCAAGATCTTTGAAACTCTTTTTTTGCCCACACAAAAGGAACAGCTGACATAAAGTCGAATGCAAGGAGATTGAAATGAACGTTGTACGTTGGAGCCCATTTAAAGAATTGGATAACTTGTTTCAAGGGTTGGAGCGACCGAGTGCCTCTGTAAGACGCGCCGACTGGCTTCCTCTGGTGGACATACGAGAGAGCGAAGGTGCGTATGAAATTGATGTCGAGGTGCCAGCGGTTGCCTCAGAAGACCTCTCAGTCAGCGTTGCCGACGGCGTACTGACAGTGAGCGGCGAACGCAAAGTAGGCCGAGGTGACGAAAGTAGCCGCCTGCACCGAGTTGAACGGTGTTACGGGAAGTTTTTACGCACTTTTCGACTGCCCGATGATGCGGATCACGAGCGCATTGAAGCGAGTAGCCATGATGGTGTCCTTTACCTGCGTATCGCAAAGCGGGAGAGCGCCCAAAGCCGCCCCATTGAGATAAAACACGCTTAAGTGTTGGCTTGCTAAGCTCTGATAGGGGATTCAAACGGTCGACCAGACTCATTGAGCAACTGTATGACTAGCCCAACAGAAGTGCCGGCTGTGTTACATTGATTTGGCTCGTCTGATTGGACTTCCTCAGGATGTCGCTGACCAAAGATCGAATTCGTGAAGTCATTTTTGAGGCTGATACCCCGGCGGGTAAGGCTTTTGATGTCTGGTTGATCGTATTGATTCTGCTCAGTGTCTTGGCTGTGATGGCGGATTCAGTGGCCTGGGTACACGAACGGTTCGGTACCTATCTGTATATATCTGAGTGGGTCTTTACCAGTCTCTTTACGATTGAATATGTGCTGCGCCTGTGGTGTATCCAGAATACCTGGCTCTATGCTCGCAGCTTCTACGGCATTATCGACCTGATTTGTATTGTTCCGACCTATTTGAGTCTGTGGATCGTCGACGCCCAGTACCTCCTCATTACACGCATCATTCGAGTCTTGAGGATATTCAGAGTCCTGCGGATGGTGCGTTATGTAGGTGAGGCGGAGTTGATCACTCAGGCGCTTGTAGCCAGCCGTCGTAAAATCACCGTATTTGTTTGCAGTGTCCTTGCGTTGACAGTGATCTTTGGGTCCCTCATGTACCTTATCGAAGGGGGGCAGGGCACGAAATTTGCGAGCATTCCGCATGGAATTTATTGGGCAGTGACGACGATGACGACCGTGGGTTACGGAGATATTTCGCCGTCGACATCCGCTGGCCGTGCACTCGCTACGGTGATCATGATCATGGGGTACGGAATCATCGCAGTGCCGACTGGCATCGTTACCCTTGAACTGAACGAGGCAAGCAGGAGACGCGCGAATACTCGGATCTGTCCGGTTTGTTCTGCCGAAGGACATTTGCAGGAGGCCACTTATTGTTATCGATGCGGTGAGCATCTCTATCGGCAAGCGGATGCCCAAGACAAAACAGAAGCCTAAAAAAGCCTCCGATGCAGGCCGGACAAGAAATTTAGTCGGACGCAATTATGGCGGCTGCAGCGTTTCCAGGCCGCGGTTGCCCATCGCTTAGCACGCTCTGCAATCCGTAAGGGGGCGCTATTCTTCGGTTTTGAGACCCATCAATTGGGCTGGAGTAAGGTTTAGTGCCTCGACAATGTCATTGAAAAAAGTAATCTCCCGATCACTTACCCTGCCATCGGCATTCACTACATCACGAAGGGCTTCGGCAATACCCATACGGTCGTCTACGCCCAGTTTTTTCGAGGTTGAGGCGAGGTACTTTTCCAGGGGGGCCTTTTCATAAATACTCGAATGGGCAGCCACACGCACGTCGGCAGCAGGAAAATCTTCGCTGGTTCGGGCTAAGAGTACTTCGCGTACTTTTTCCACCTCGATGTCTTTGATGTTGGTATCCGCCGCGGTTGCGCGGGACAACGTCATTAACATAGCTTCCTTGGCCAATTGCGCTTGTTCCTCTGCGGTGGGCTCAGAACCACTGAATATCTTAAATATCCCCGCCAGACTCGCGATGCTCATACTTCTGTTCCATATGTTGTTGTTGTTCAGTACGTCTATTCTTTCGCGATGCCCGCTTGGCGTCAACGGTCATGTCTGTATAGCCTTAAGGCCATTGCTGTAAGTAGTCTGGCATTACGGCAGGTATTGATCTTAAGTTCTGGTTTTGGTGGCTGATCCACGTGCACCTCCCTAGCCGAAAAGATCGTCGAGTTTCTTACGAGCAATCGCTTCTTCGCTGAGGCTTTCCTCCGATGGGTCATCGGTGGACACATCCAAGTCCGATTCATCTGCCTCCGCACCGAATAATGCGCCCAGCTCGCTGCGCGCCGCATCGGTTTTTGTTGCAGTGTTTTCCTGAAAGGCGCCGATTTGAGGTGCAAAGAAATCGCAGAAGTTAGCGTTTTCTTTCTGTAAGGGTGGATCAGCGCGATCCTCGAAACACTGCATATTGCGCTTGGCATCGTAGTGACGGCATAGCCGGCAGCAATGTAACTCGTTGAAGCAATGGCTACAGGTTGCATGCCGGCTGATCGGCCGCGGTATATCGTCGAGACCCTCGCCGCAGTTCCAGCAGACGAGATTCACAGGTTGACCTCGTCATAGGCCCAACTGCGAATGAGATGGTGGGCAATCGCCATAGCGCCAGGGACGCGTAAATTCGGATTTGTCTGCTCGATGGCTGTACGGGCTTCCTGGCGAGTAAACCAGCGCACGTCTGCCATCTCGACGGCATCGATGTTGATGTCCTGAGTGTCGGCGATGCCATGACACCCGATCATGAGCTGGGATGGAAACGGCCAGGGTTGAGATGAGTGGTATATCACGTCGCCTACCTGCACGCCTGCCTCCTCCCAGACTTCGCGACGTACTGCTTCTTCGAGCGATTCTCCCTGATCTACAAAACCTGCCAGGGCAGAATAAAATTTGCTTTGTGCCATACGCCCCTGGGATTGCCCCAACAGACATCTACTACCTTGTGCTTTGTCTATGATGAGCATGATTACAACAGGGTCGGTACGTGGAAAAATGTGTTTCTCACAGCCCGTACATCGGCGGATCTGGCCGCCGCGCTCTGGTTGAGTGCGGGCGCCGCACTGTGCACAGTACGGATTGTGTTGGTGCCAGGAGAGTTGCGCACGCGCGTGGGCAATGACACCCGTGTCCTCCGTGGGAATCGAAGCCGCGATGGCCCGACAATCGGTAAAGGTCAATTCGTCAGGTGCTTCGATCAGGTCTATCGCAAAACGGGCGACGCCCTCATGCAAACCTAGAAATATCGTTTGTGCAGAACTAAAGGATGTGGTCTGCGATTGTGTCAGCCAGGCAAGGGATCCGTCTTGGGTACAAACATTGAGCTTGTGAAATGGTAAAAACAGGCTATGTGGGTGCAAGCTTAACTCGGTGATGGTCTCTTCGCTGCGTCGGAGCGCCTCACTGCGATCGAGTGGGTTGGCGGCATAGGTATGAACGAATTCAGGCATCTGCTTTGGCTTGCTGGTCGTGGCACAATAATATCAAAGCGGTTGCATACATGTTTGGACAAACTAGCGGGTTTGTGAGGAGAAAAGATTGATTGAGAAAATTCCATTTGGTCGCACCGGCCACATGAGTTCGAGGACAATTTTCGGTGCAGCGGCACTGGGTGCGATGAACCAACAACGCGCTGATTTAGTGCTCGCTAAACTAAATCTTCATGGCGTGAATCATATCGATGTGGCGGCAAGTTACGGTGATGCGGAACTGCGACTGGCGGCGTTCCTGAAAACCCGCCGTTCCGACTTCTTTCTCGCCACTAAAACAGGATTGCGTACGAAGCATGAGGCTGCAGAACAGTTGCGCGCGTCTCTTAAACGTATGGAAGTTGATCAAATCGATCTGATTCAGATGCACAATCTGACGAAACAGAGCGAATGGGACATCGCGATGGGACCGGGTGGTGTACTGGAAGCACTGGTTGAGGCGAGAGAAGAAGGGTTGGTTCGTTTTATTGGTGTTACAGGTCACGGTACCTATGCACCGGCAATGCACCGTCAGAGTCTGGAAGCTTTCGAGTTTGACTCGATCCTGACACCCTACAACTACGCAATGATGCAGAATCAACAATACGCGGCGGATTTCGATGCGCTATACGCGCTGTGCCAACAACGGGGGGTGGCGATGCAAACCATCAAAGCCGTTGCCATGCGGCGTTGGCGTGAAGACGATCCTGAGAAACATTTCAGTTGGTATAAGCCGATTCGCGAACCGGGGCCGCTGAAACGGGCTGTAGACTTTGTGCTCTCCCGCCCGGGGTTGTTTCTCAACACAACCAGTGATGCAAGTCTCCTCGACGCCGTTTTTAAAGCGGCCGGGGAAGCTGTGGCCGTTCCTGATGATCGCGCACTCGCTGACGATGCCGAAATGCTGGGGATTGAGCCCCTTTTTCTGCGCGACGTCTCCGACGATGTTCTGGTGAGCGCCGGATAGCGGAGATTTGGACATTGCCCTTAAACTAAAGTCCGGCAACCGTCCTGATAGCTGGAGCGCCACTCCAGCTCACCCGTGATGAGACTCAGGTCACCTCTGCAACGTTGATTTGCCTTGTAGATAGGACCTTGTTAAGAGAGCCGGACTTAAATCCGGATAGATCCAGGGCGACGTAATGGTAACCTGTTGCCATGATGCGTTCGCTCAATTCGTTGTGGTGTGCCAGCGCTCGTTGAAATAGATCCTGTGGCACTTCCAGACGCGCAACGTCGCCGTGATGCCTGACCCGGCACTGATTAAACCCCAGATCGGCGAGTACTTCTTCGGCAGCTTCGACTTGTTCAAGGAGTTCAAGTGTTATCTCGGTGCCGTACGGGAATCTGCTGGACAGACAGGCTGCCTGTGGCTTGTCGGCATTTTCGAGTCCAAGGCTATGTGCAAGTGCGCGTATGTTCTCTTTGTTGAATCCGCATTCGGCGAGGGGTGAGTGGACTGCAAAATTTTCGGCTGCGATCAGACCGGGCCGGTGATCCCCGAGGTCATCGGTATTGGTGCCATTCAGTACAACCTCCACGCTCTCAGATCGTGTGAGTTCTTCAAGATAGGTGTACAGAGAGGTTTTACAGTGAAAACAGCGATCTATCGGATTCGCTCTGTAATTCGGTTTTGAAAGCTCGTCGGTGACAATGACTTTGTGTCGGATACCCCAGTCAGTCGCCAATTTTTTTGCAAGTGCGAGGTCTGCACGTTTGAGGCTGGCGGAGGCGCTGGTGACGGCGAGTGCGCGCTCGCCCAGCACCTGACCCGCAACATAGGCAACCAGTGAACTGTCTATGCCGCCAGAGAAGGCCACAATAACGCTCTCGTATACACCGATGTTTCGTTTAAGTGACTGATATTTAAGAAATAATTCCTCTTCCATCTGCGTATCCTACAGGCGATTTATTGTATTCGCCAGATAGCCAGCGCCGAAACCATTGTCGATGTTTACAACCGATACGCCCGAAGCACAGCTGGTGAGCATGCCGAGTAACGCTGCGACGCCATCAAACGCCGCGCCGTAGCCTATGCTGGTTGGGACGGCGATCACAGGTTTGTCGACTAAACCGCCGATGACGCTGGGTAGTGCACCTTCCATCCCGGCGACGACGACCAGAACCCGTGCGGCGCGTACATCGTCAAGGCGTGCAAGTAACCGGTGTAGGCCGGCGATGCCCACATCGTATATGCGTGTCACCTCATTGCCAAAAAACTCTGCTGTTAGTGCAGCTTCCTCCGCTACAGCAATATCCGATGTGCCTGCCGTGATGACGTTGATTGTTGTGGCTGGCGGTGCCTTCGCGGTTTGCACGCAACTTAACATCCGACTCTGCGCATGGTATTGGGCACCTTCGGGCAAATTCTTTAATGCCTGGTATTTATCGGCATCAAGCCGTGTAACGAGAACATTTGAGCCGTGTTCGAGCATGGCGTCGATGATGTCCTGAATCTGAAAAGCCTCTTTTCCTTCGCCAAAAATGACTTCCTCGGCGCCCGTACGGCTCTCCCGATCGTGATCGACCACACTATGCTGTAAATCTTCCGCCATAGAGGCGCGGACGGCGGCTACGACCTTGTCCGGATCGAGTTCGCCGTCCTTGAACTGTTTAAGAACTTCCTCGAGTGTCAAAGCATGTCCCCGATTAGGTAAGTAATTCGCCGCTACCCAGCATACGATGCGTCGGTGCGCAAAGCTTGTTGATCTCGATACCATTCGGGCATGCATCCTGGCAAGGCTGGCCAGAACAAGAGAGGCAGGCGGCTGCATTGACTTCTAAAAGGGCGTATTCGTCGCGTGCAAACTGGACGTCCTGATAATCGGTTGCATACATGCGCGTGCGCAGCACATCTGAAATCGGCACACCAGATGGACATACCTGGGCGCATTGATTACAGGCGTGTTTACAGTAATTGACGCCATTCAGATGTGCGTATCTATCCAACAAACGTCGTGCATCAACGGTGACGTTGGTTGTTCCTGAGGCGGCGAGATACTCATCGATTTGTTCTGATGCGGTCATGGTGACAATTAACGCATCTACTTCCTGGTTGGACAGCACCCAACTGAGAGCGGCTTGAGCAAATGTGGAACCTTCGTGTTCGTACGGTCGCATGTCGTTGAGACGTGCCCCCATGAGGGTTTTCATCGCAACGACGCCGATGTCCTTTTTCTTTGCTTTGGATATCACGCGTGGCAGATCGGGTTGGGTCGCAATCCAATCTATTCCGGATGTGATGCCCTCGTAGAATTTGGGGTCCTGGCCAAAGTTGTAGGCGGTCAGCATGACATCGATCAGCTCGTTGTCGATTGCATAATCAACACAATCGATAAGATTCCCCGCATGGCCGGAGATCCCTACAAACCGGATCTTGCCCTGAGCGCGAGCACGGTCGACAAATTTCTGCCATTCCGGATTGGCGACCACGGCAATATCGTTAACCGCATGATTCATGTATACATCGACGTAATCCGTCTGCAAACGACGCAGGGATGACTCGAGGTCATCCATTAACCCATCCGCACGAGATGTGGCACGCGTCATAACCTTTGACACGATGTAGGCCTGGTCACGTTTGTTCTTGAGGGCCTTGCCAATCACTGTTTCCGAACGGCCGCGTGTGTAGCCTTCTGCGGTATCCAGGTAGTTGATGCCGCGGTCCAGCGCGTGGTCGATGAGGTGCTCCTGTCCAGTCCGTAGTCGTGCAGAACCAAATGATATGTCGGAGATCATCAAGCCGGTTCGACCGAGACGGCGATAGCTTTGTACGCCTTGAGCACCTTTTTGTTGTGCAAGCTCGCGCGCACTCAATGTTTGTCCAGGCACCATGCTCGCGGTGCCTAGGAGTGCACCGATCTTCAGAAAAGCCCTGCGATCAGTCATGAAAACTCCTCAGGCGATTAAACCGAAAAATGCGGCTCATACTGCCTCAAACAGACCCGCAGCGCCCATTCCTTTGCCGATACACATCGAAACGATGCCGTACTTCTGATTCCTGCGCTTAAGTTCTCTTAAGAGTCCGCCTGTCAGTCGTGCACCGGTCATGCCGAATGGATGGCCAATGGCAATCGAGCCACCATTGACGTTGTATTTCTCGTTGTCGATCCCGAGCCTGTCACGGCAGTATAAGCACTGGCTTGCGAATGCCTCATTCAACTCCACCAGATCGATGTCGTCCAGGCTGAGCCCCGTGTAGTCTAATAACTTAGGAATTGCAAAGACTGGACCGATACCCATTTCATCGGGTTCGCACCCGGCGACTGTGAATCCGCGAAAGTAGCCCATTGGTTCCAGACCCAGTTGTTCTGCCCGGGTCTCTGTCATCAGGAGTGCCATGGCAGCCCCATCTGAAAGTTGTGATGCATTGCCAGCCGTGACTGAGCCGCCTTCCTCGAAGGCCGGCCCGAGGTTTGCTAATCCCTCTATGGTCGTGTTTGGGCGATTACATTCATCGCGGTCTACAACGCCTGTGACGATGTCCGTTTCTTTTGTCTCTTTATTGATCATTTTGCGCCACTGGACTTCCATAGGTGCTATCTCATCGGCGATGTAACCGGCATTCTGCGCGTCCGCATAGCGTTGCTGAGATTGCAGGGCAAACTGATCTTGGGCCTCACGTGTGACCTGGTATCGTCTTGCGACCACCTCGGCGGTGTTGCCCATGGCCATAAAAATATCCGGCATCGCATTGAGCAGATGAGGGTTTTCATCAAACTGTGCAGGCGTACCCCTGTCCAGCCCCGTGATTGACTCAACACCACCGGCCATCATAATTTCGGCGCACCCTGAGTTGAGTTGCGTGGCAGCAAATGCAATCGAGTTGAGGCCGGATGAGCATGCGCGGCTGATCGTCGTGGCCGGTACCGTGATGGGTAGTTTGGATAAAGCGACAGCATGGCGTGCGACGTTTGCCGATTGCTCGCCCACTTGCCGACCACATCCGAGGATCACATCTTCGATTGCCCCAGGATCGACCTTTGGATTGCGTTCGAGCAACGCGTCTATGCAATGCGCGACAAGGTCATCGGATCGGGTGAGGTTGAATGTACCTCTGTGTGCTTTAGCAAGGCCCGTACGGATAACGTCGACGACAACAATATTATTCACTTGCCTCTCTCCCTATCGTGTTCGCGTCTAACATACTCTCAATCTCTGCCTGGCTAAAGCCAAAGTCGGTAAGCACCTGGTCTGTATGCTCGCCTATACGAGGAGAAGGACCTCTCGGCCTCACGTCAGCGGTTGCGAATCGCATGGGCGCATTCACCGTTGGGTAGGGGCCGGCGTCGGCGTGTTCGAGCTTAGGGAACATGCCGAGTTCGATTGCATGTGGGTCCTGAGGAACCTCGTGCAGGCCCATGACTGGTCCCCAGATTAGGCCAGCTTTATCAAAGATCTCTCCCCATTCGTTTCGGGACTTTTTAGCGAGAGTTTCATCAATTAAATCAATAAGTTCTGCCATATTTCTATAACGAACACTAGAATCGATGAATCGCTCATCGTCGATAAGGTCTTCGACGCCAATCGCCTGACACATACGTGCCCAATATGCGGTGTCCGGCATCATATTTAGGACAACCCATTTACCGTCGCCACATGGAAAGCGATTGGCTGTAATGGCCAGCATCTCTTTGCGCGCGCGCCGTCGCACAGGTGCGTGATCGACGGCTGTAACGGCATAGTCGGAGGCTTGAGTCCACACGGCGGTCTCATACAGCGAGGTTTCGACTACCTGCCCTTCGCCGGACCTTTCAGCAAGTCGAAGCGCGGCAAGGATTGATCCCACGAAGGCAAGCCCCGTGGTGTGGTCACCCTGTGCAGGCCGTGCCATTGGCACGATCCCGTCATTGCCTTCGCGTTGGGCATCGTACAGTCCGGAACGACCGAAAAATGCAGTGACATCGTAGCCTGGACGCCAGGCGTCGGGCCCGGATGTGCCGTAGCCTGTAAGGGTGGCATGCACCAGGCCCGGTTTGAGCTTCAGCAGAGTTTCGGGGTCGAGTCCGAACTTCTGCTGGCGATTGATCAAAAGGTTACACATGAAGATGTCGGCTTTTTTTACCAGTTGGCGGACGAGCTCGGCACCCTCGGGTTGGTCGAGGGCAACCGCAATAGACTCTTTGCCGCGGTTATCTACGTCGAATTGAAAATCCAACTGCCTGATGGATTCCGGGATATCCTCGTTCTTGATCGGTCGAGACAAACCACGCATCGGGTCGCCGGACAGCGGTTCCACCTTGATGATGCGAGCGCCCAAGTCTGCCAGGATCGCGCCCGCGCTGGGCGCAGCCATCCAGTTGTCAATCTCGATGACTACGATGTCATCTAACGGTGCTGCCATGGTATCCCTTATTTTAAATTTGTCTGTTCGTCGAGTAATTTGTGCATACGTTTTAACGCAAAGTGACGATAACTGGCTTCTATCAGATTTTCAGCTTCGCCTGTCATCGATGGTTCCTCAAGGTTTATTTCGATCCAACCATGGTGACCTGTATAGGCTGGGATACTATATCGTTTATCGAAGGTAAGGGCGGCCTGGCTTTCGCTACCGACCCAGGTTGAGAGCATCAGTTTGCGATCACGAAAATAGAGCGTGCAAAAGTTTTTCTTACCTGCACGAAAACATGGATTGCCGAACTGGGTGTCTTCATGGGTTTCGGGGTAGGCAAGGCAGACGTCTCTGATCGTTTGCAGGCACGCCTGGGCATAGTTGGCGACAAAGGGGTCAAATTCAATGGGGTCAATGGTCCTTGTGGGGGGGGTGATATCGATGGTTGCCCCGAGATTCGCTGTAAGCTTTTTGGGGGCCACTTCCACGAATGCTCCTCGCACCAATTTGGCTACCCTGAGCCAGTCGAGGCCTTTGTCGAGATTGACGCCGAGCCAACCACGGGTGCCGACGTAGGGGGGCACGTAAAAGTATTCAGGCTCTGCGTCGACGTAGTTGAGCTGGTCCCCTACCGGCATCCGCAACCACATTGCCAAGCGCCCGTCGCCGTGATGATTTACGGCCAAAGTGGCAAATATTCTGCCCCCAATGACCTTGAAGTCAGGTAAGCCGTGGCCGACTGTTTCTTCAGTTCCGGGAAATGACAGACAGATTTCCCGAACGGCTGTGGGTATATCTTTTTCTCTGCGAGTACCCCTGACCATAAAGTCCCCCCAATAACCTTTCGAGCCCTTGTGTAGAATACTGGCTATTCCGCATAGGGTCACACCGTGTTGTTCAAGGATCATTTTCTGGGATGGAGAATGGTCGTGGTGGCATTTTTTGTCGACTTCGTCGCCATTGGCTTCTTTTTTTATTCCTATGGCGTCTTTTTTAAGGCGATCGCGGTAGAGTTTGGAGATTCGCGCCTTGGTGTTGCGCTCGGACTCACCGTGACCAGTGCTGTGGGCGCGATCGCTGCGCCACTGGTCGGTCGTGC
>JAYZCO010000065.1:0-36414 GCA_036338285.1 Pseudomonadota bacterium | reverse complement strand
CTCCAGGCAAAGCAAGCGCAAGGGTGTCATACCTATACTTGCTTTGGCCAGTCGCATTCATCCGAGCACCCGCTGCATGCGTTGCGAGAACTGTTTGCCTGGAGTGGCTTAGTTCGAAATTGCCAATTGGATGAGCTCCTGGGAAAGAAATATAAAACCGTAACCAGCACATGCGCTGACTTGCCAATTCCAGTACTTGCTGCGTACACCGATCAACAACGGCACCAGTATGAGCCAACCCAAGGTCATCTCGATCAGGGTTTGTTTTAATTCGAGACCAACCAGCGGCGCAAAGTGAGGCATCACATTCAGGTGTAGCCAGAAAAAACCCAGTGTGATCAAGAAAGGGCGGCGCTGATCGACAAAATATCCGGCCAAATCGAAATCACCTTCTTGTATCGCCGGCACCGGGAGAAATTCAGCGACTAAGTAGAAAAGGGCACATTGGGTAAATGGAAACGCAATGAATATCCATATAGACATGTCACTCACACTACTGAACAGACGCCAAAACACCCAAAAGTAGCCGAGCACGGTGATCAAAAGGAGCCCACTCCAAGCAAGTACGAGCCAGTGGCCGGGGGTCGATCGAAAGCCTTTGAAAGCCCAGGCGACTTTTTGAAGCAGTTTGGTGATCGCCAAACCGAGTACGATGGCGATAATTGATTGAAGGTATTCAAATAGGTCCATTTTTCCTACCGCAGCAAACAAGGGGAACCGTGCGTATGAAAGGTTGAGTCATCGCGCCTACCGGCACAGACCGAAGTATGCATCGCGCTTCTTTTTGCGCATACCCCTTCACCATGCCAGCCGCTAAGGCTTCGCCCACGGTCATCAAACATATTACCTTAAACCTAATCCACGCGACTGCGATACCACCACAGTCGCTGGCCCAGTCACAGACCCATCGTCACCCCACAACACATCGTCGCCAACGCGACAACAATTTGCCCCGCCCATCGTCAGGTGCGTTAGAGTAAGTTAGTTCATACGGACGCTTCGCCTATCGCAAAGTGCCCTTGATTTCGCTTTATAAAGGGGAGCTTGGAAAAAGATGAAAAAAGGGGTCGACTTATTTGTTCGCTGGATCCCGGAATCGTTCGCGGTCGCATTGCTGCTGACGCTCTTCACCGTTGTGTGGGCCGTGTTCGGTGTCGGTTACGCCCTAGACGATACAATCACAGCCTGGGGTGACAGCTTCTGGAATCTGCTCACCTTTACCAACCAGATTACTCTCACGCTCCTGCTCGGCTATGCATTGGCCAACACGCCACCCGTCGAAAGACTCCTTCGTCGAATGGCAGCCCGTATTCATACCGCCCGAGCTGCCTACATAACGGCTTGTGTCGTTACCGGCCTTTCCGCCCTGGTCTCTTGGGGTTTCAGTCTGGTCGCGTGTGGCATCGTGGCTCGTGTCATTGGAAGTGCCTGTCGCGACCGAGGGGTTGCCGTGCACTATCCCCTGCTGGTCGCTGCTTCCTTCTCCGGTTTTGTACTTTGGCATCAGGGACTCACCAGTTCGGTTGCACTGGCTATCGCGAGTCCGGGCCATTTCTTAGAGGGTCAAATAGGAATCATCCCAACTTCTTCGACCCTGTTTACAAGCTGGAATCTATTGGTGGTATTGGCCGTCCTCGTGAGTCTGCCTCCGTTGATGGCAAGATTACACCCACGCGACCCGTCATCGGTTCGTCCAATGCCACCCGAATCAAAGTCACCCACAACCGCACAAGAGGTAACCACAGAAGAAACTGTCGGCGAACGGTTAGAGGGGTCTCGAATACTGGTTGTTCCTGTCCTGCTCATGGCGCTTTTCTATCTGGGTATCCACTTCTTCACGCGTGGACGCGGTCTCGAACTGAACATTTTAAACTTCGGTTTTCTGTTCATCGGACTTGCAATGGCAGGCACAGCTCGGCGTTATTTTAATATTATCCTGGAAGGTGGACGAGTCGCAGCGCCCTTCTTACTTCAATATCCCTTTTATGCAGGCATCGCTGGCATCATGGCAGAGTCTGGTCTTGCAGCAAGGATCATCGAGTTCTTCTCTTCCATCGCAACAGCAGCCACCCTGCCTTTATTCGCGTTCTTCTCGGCCGGGTTGCTTAACGTCTTTATACCTTCTGGCGGTGGACAGTGGGCTGTGCAGGGGCCATTGATGATGGCGGCTGGCCAGGAGACAGGCGCAGATCTCGCGAGGGTTGCCATGGCCGTTGCGCTAGGTGACCAGTGGACAAACTTGATTCAACCCCTGATTCTGATCCCTGTTTTGGCCATTTCCGGACTTAGCACAAGAGACGTCATGTCCTACACATTCGCAGCGCTGATCTTCACCGGCTGCATTTTTTCTGTTTCCCTCCTATTTTGATCAGTACTGTCTGCGCCGCCTCCAAAGATCTCTTTGTCTTTGCTTCATCAGGCAACAGGGACTACGCTCGGCCTCTACCAAGCACTCCGGAGTATAAAGGCCACGTCGGGTAGCATCGGTTCAACAAACAACGGCTTTGCCCTAACATAAATACCCGAGGCAAAATCTATGGAAACCGATTCTTTCGCAAAATTGCATCAGAGTTTAAGGTCGACAGAAGATTGAATCGGGTTCAAACGCTTGTAATGAGGAAGGTGATTTATGGCAATCAAAGAAGAAGTAGCCTTTTGGTCAACGGTCCAGCAGGCCCAGGGAATTCGGGATGGTGAATTTACCAGCAGAGAGTTGTTAGAACTATTTATCACACGATTGGAGGCGGTGAACCCACAGCTTAATGCCGTGGTGACGACGGATTTGGAGGGTGCCAGAGCAGCAGCGGATGCGGCAGACGCAATGATCACTGCTGGAGAGACCGTGGGCCCACTGCACGGCATTCCTATCACCGTCAAAGATGCGCTTGAAACAAAAGGTATTCGCTCAACAGGGGGCGCCACGGAGTTACACAATCATGTACCGGAGCGTGACGCCCCGGTCGTCAAGGCAGTCAAGGACGCCGGCGCTATCGTTTTCGGCAAATCTAATCTCCCCAGATGGTCAGGGGATATCCAAGCCTACAATGAGATGTTTGGCACTACTGTAAACCCTTGGAACGCAGACCGGGTACCGGGAGGAAGTTCGGGTGGGGCAGCGGCAGCAGTCTCGGCAGGCTTAACCTCTTTTGAAATCGGTACCGACATTGGAGGTTCTATACGTTTTCCTGCCTCTTTTTGTGGCACCTTCGGGCATAAACCAAGCTTTGGTGTCGTACCTTCGACGGGCTATATCGACCATGAATTTGGCGGCACCACCGAAGCCGATGTCAACGTGATCGGTCCCATTGCCAGGTCGGCGGAAGATCTGGAGTTATTGCTTGAGCTGATGCTGCGCAAAGATGGCCCGCTCGTTGCTTCGCTAGCTGAACCGCCTGCAGACATTGCATCTCTCAAAGTGGCGGCGTGGTTGGACGATCCCTTTTGCCCGGTTGACAGCAAAGTGCGCCCTGTCCTGGAGTCGGCTGTGAATAATCTCGAGGCGACCGGCATCTCGGTCAACCGGACGGCAAGACCGGATATTGATCCAGAGGAGGCATTTTCTCTGGGCATGTGGTTAGTGACCTCAGCGATGCTGCAGTCTATGCCCGCAGAAACACTGGATGATTTAGACGATGAGGGCGCATCACCTCAGACAACGCACCGCGAGTGGCTGGATAACCACACCAGGCGAGAAGGGATTCGCTCCAAATGGGCTGAATTTTTTGGCCATTACGATGCCATCATTATGCCCATCAGCCCCGTGCCGCCCTTCCCTCACAATCACGAGGGTAATTTTGCCAATCGAACGCTCTTATCCGACGGCAAGGAAAGGCCTTACCTCGATCTCGTACGCTGGACTATATTAACGGGTATGGCGTATCTACCCTCTACAACACCACCCATTGGTCTGGACACCGACGGGCTGCCTGTCAGTTTTCAGGTAGTAGGTCCTTACGGGGGCGATTACACAACCATACGCCTGGCCCGGTTTATTGCAGAGCACAGCAGCGGTTATCAGCGCCCGGTATGAATTAGGCCGTTATAAGCCAGCCGTTCTGATGGGTTCTTCTCCGTTCCAGTTCTGGGCTGCTGACTTCACTTCTGCCATAAAATTAATGAAGCTTTCGCTTCTGTCCCACAGTTCAGTGAAATGGCCAAGACTTTGAACGGTGTCGAAATACACCAAAGCAGTTCCGCCAATCGAACATTCGAAAGCCGGTTCAAAGCCTGCGTCTCGGTACGATTGACAAGTGTCAGCGTAGTGCTCAGGCATTAATCCTAAGTGATGTACCCCTGCCCTGCCCGACTCTAAGAACTCGCGATAAACCGAAGGCGAATCGTTCTCACATTGTATGAGTTCGATCTGCAGATCGCCGGAATTCCCCACGGCCAGCGACACGTCTGCATCCGAAGGCGCCCCTCGATAGATTTGATTCTCAAGCTCGGCATGTTCAAACAAAAAAAAGGGGCCGGCATTCATTCTGCTCAGCCAATATCGAATTGCCACTTCCAAATCTGTCACGACATAGGCGATTTGGCGAACGGTCCCGAATGGTGGTTGCATGGCATACCCTCCCGCATATAGCTAATAACCAAATGATCATAATAGACCACACAAGACACACTTTAGGAAAAACCGTCACGAGCAAGGCCCATGCCTTAGGATAAAACTCACATGCGTCTCGACACGTCATGACTTCGACCGCCTTGTGCCATTAGCTCAAACATCCGGCGGTGCGCAAAACTCATCAAGAGTCCAATATAGGGCCAGGCGCCAGGCAACGGTGCGACATTCGACGTAATCTGTTGATTAACCTCGAAGCGATAATCAGGTATAACAATCGACGATGAGTTTTGCTTAAAAAGGTCACCTATGTTTTCCACTCCTTCAAGCGCATGGTTCGTGCTGCTGCTCGCCAGCGCAGCAAACAGTTTTGCTGCGACCGAGTATTCCAAGCCAGTTGGCAACACTTATCCACAAACCGTTTACTGGGGGGATACGCACCTGCACACACGCAACTCGGCAGATGCTTACTCGCTTGGCAACATGCACCTGACCCCCGCGGATGCCTACCGATTTGCTCAAGGACAGGCAATGACCGCGCACAATGGCATGCAGGTTCAGCTTCGTCGGCCTTTGGACTTTCTCGTTGTCGCAGATCATGCTGAATATCTTGGTGGGTACTACAGGTTCAACGTAAATGACCCACAAGTGGCTGGCACCCGGGCCGGTGAGCAGTGGTCGCAGTACCTGAAAGAAGGTAATCCAAATAAGCTGATCGCTGCATTTACGGCAAGCATGTCGGACCCCGAGAACAATTATCCATTCCCGGAAACCACAAGGCGATCGATCTGGCAGGATGTGGCGCAAACGTCGGACGAGTACAACCGGCCCGGACAATTCACTGCCCTGACAGGCTACGAATGGACATCCATGATCAATGGAAACAATCTGCATCGAGTCGTCATCTACAAAGACAGTGTTGAGAAAGTCGGCCAGCTCCCACCATTTTCCGGCCAGGACAGTCTGGACCCCCGCGATCTGTGGCAAGCACTTGCCCGCTATGAAGCGTTAACCGGCGGTGAGGTCCTGGCCATACCCCACAATGGAAATCTCTCCAATGGCATGATGTTTCCTGATCAAAGCATAGACGGCAAACCGCTGGATGCAGCCTATGCCCAATTGCGTGCCAGGTGGGAGCCGTTAGCCGAAGTCACTCAGGTGAAAGGGGACGGAGAGGCGCACCCGTTCCTTTCGCCGAACGACGAATTTGCAAACTACGAAACCTGGGATTTCGATAACATCGGTCGGACTCAAGCCAAAGAAGATTGGATGCTCAAGCACGAGTACGCCCGCGGCGCGTTAAAGCTGGGTTTACAATACCAATCCAGGTTTGGAACCAACCCGTTCAAATTTGGCATGATCGGCAGCACCGATGGACACAACAGCCTCTCCACAACCCAGGAAGATAATTTTTTCGGTAAATTTCCTGAATCAGAACCCGGTATGGCGCGCACGAAAAATGCCATGGCCAATAACCGACTTTGGCAAAACTGGCGCATCGTCTCATCCGGTTATGCTGCAGTTTGGGCGACAGAGAACACAAGAGCGGCCATCTTCGAGGCAATGAAACGCCGAGAGGTCTATGCAACCACCGGCTCGCGCATCACTGTCCGATTTTTTGGCGGCTGGGAATACACCCAGACAGACCTCGACCAACCGAACTATCTGGACATCGCCTTTAATCTCGGCGTCCCCATGGGCGGTGATTTAATCGCCGAGCACACAGGCAAGCCTCCGACTTTTATGATCACGGCAGCCAAAGACCCGGATGGCGCAAATCTCGATCGCATTCAGATTATCAAGGGCTGGGTCGGTAAAGACGGCCAGAGTCACGAGCAAATTTACGACGTGGCCTGGTCAGGACAACGACAGCCCGATCCGAACACAGGCAAACTGCCCCCGGTGGGATCTACCGTCAATGTCGATCTAGCCACTTTCTCCAATACCATCGGCGCACCCCAACTGGGCGTGGTGTGGTCGGACCCGTCATTCAATCCTGCCCAACGCGCTTTTTACTATGCACGGGTGCTTGAAATTCCTCGGCCTCGGTGGACAGCCTATGACGCCGCCTACTTCGACATGGATATGCCGCCTGAAGTTCCACTGGTGATCCAAGACCGTGCTTACACTTCCCCAATCTGGTATACGCCCTGACCAAAGGCCCTTTAATCTATAATCCCTTTAAGTCAGCGATTCATATCACCATTGATGGCAATACCCATCGCATCGCCCGGTTGCGTTCAAATCTGCGCTGTTAACTGAGCGGCTTCGATCCCCGCCACGGCACAGGCTTCATCGATATCCGGCGTATCGCCCGATACACCAACAGCACCAATAATCTCGTCGCCATCTTTAATAAACACACCGCCCGGCGAAGGCACCAGCCGATGGCCTGCAAGCCCCATAAATGCATAAAACGCCGGGTTCATATTTGGCCTGGCCTCAAACGCACCGTGCAAGGAGCGTGTCGATACGCCTAAGCCAATGCAGCCCCAGGCCTTGCCCTGAGCGATATCCGGTCGCATCAGCGCAACATTGTCTTCGCTTTGCAGTGCCCTTAAGGTCCCCGCACTGTCTAAAACAGCGACGGCCATCGGCTTGGTATCGTGTTCGCGTGCGTGTGCGATTGCGGCAGCCGCAATTTGGTTTGCAGCCTTCAGACTTAAATTAGTCACTCTTGGTCCCTCCGGTAAATGAATAATCGGTCAACGAAGCCCACCGTGGCGTCTTACCCGGTGAAAAGTCTCATCCTAGCCATTGTGACCTTAACAGGCGATGGGTATCTAACTGCCAGGTGTTTGTCGGCAGAACTCAGCACCAATTTACCGATGCCTCAACACCCTAACAGCGCGTTGAGTTGGCCCTGATATACGTGTTCATCAATACCTGAGGGATTCTACAAGGCCCTCATAGCACCAACTTAAGCAACAGGCCTATCCTTTGCGCCCACGCCTACTTAACCATCAGTCGTTTTGAGGTATTTGTGCCAGGCCGTGTGGATAAGATGAACCAACAATCTTGCGCAGAGGACGCAATACATCCCCAAAACGCTCTGACCGCGCGACCGACTTCGTGTAGATGGGCTTGCGCACTTGGGTCACGCTGGCAGTGTAAACACGACGTCGATTCTCGAAGAATTTCAAACACGACTCGTCCCAACCCAACTCAACATGATCCAATATACTTCGCGCCTGCCCTTCTAGATCAGCCACCATCGACTCATAAGGGACATGTAACACATAACCAGCAGGTAACACCTGATCCCAGTGCTGCATCATCTCGATATATCTATTGTAATAGCGCCCGATTTGTTCCAAATCATAAGCAAATTCCATACCTTCCCTGAATAGCTTAGTGAAATTGGACAAACAAGAATCCATTGGGTCACGCATGCTGTGGATAACCCGTGCATCCGGCAGGGCACGACATATAAAACCCAGATAATGAAAGTTACCAGGCATTTTATCGGTCACACGCAAAGCAGAACCGCCATACTCCTGCATCTTTTGTCGATAGGCCTGACCGATATTTAAGAAGTCATCCTGGCTCAGCGAAGGCACCCATTCTTCAGCCTCTAGCATCGGACCTACCCCGGGATAGGAACTGATCGCGGCGTGAAAGTCTTTTACCTCACCAGCGCCGTGGATATTGCCATGGCTGCTGAGCACCTGCTCAATCAGGCTGGTTCCCGATCGAGGCATTCCAAGAATGAAGATAGGTGCGCCTGCTTGCACCGGTTGAGGTTTCGGACAAGGAATTCCATCGAAAGCCTGGGCCAGTTTATCGCAGAGGATTTGCCCTCTTTTTTCGTCATACTCAATGGTGGTGCGCTTTATCTTATTCGCTTCATTGTAAGCAAGAAAAGCCAGATGATGATAACCCACATCTTCCCGTGCCTTGCCCAAGGTGAACAACAGACGCATGCGTTGATCGTCAGCTAAGCTTCCTTGACGCAGCATTTGCGTTTCGAGAAAAGAGAAATGCGGATCATCGATGGTATAGTCCAGTACTGAACCAAGGTTGTGGTGCGCTTCCAGAAAATCTTCTTTGGCGGATACAGCAGCGATTAAGTGTTTTCTCGCCAGCTCCAGTTCTCCACGTTCGAGAAAAATTGCACCCGCGTTATTTTGCGCTTCAGCATGATTCGGATCGATTGTGGCTGCCTTAAGGTAAGCGTCTAAAGCAGCATCCTCATCATCACGACCCGCATAACAAGTTCCCAGATTGTTCCAGGCCAGATTATGTGTTGGATCCAACTCAACGATAGATTCATAGATTTGTTCTGCAGACTGAAGATCGCCCCTGTCAGCAAGCGCAATGGCCAGATTGTATTTCGATCGTGTATTTTCAGGCGCCAGGTTAATCGCCTTACGGCCATGCTTCACCGCATGATCATACTGACCAAGGCGGCGATAGATCTCACACATATTAGTTTGTAATTCCGCAGATTCAGGCGCGGTCTGAATCGCCCGAAGCATCCACTTTTCGGCAACGACCAACTTACCCTCGTCAACCGAGACAAGTGCTATTCCCTGTAACGCTGCGGTATTATCCGGAGTGGCATCGAGAATATTTTTGTAAGCCTTCAAAGCGGCCTGAGGCCGTCTCGATCGTCTCAATTTTTCTGCATGAGATAAAAGCTGGGATGTCGAAGTCATGTCAAACAAATTCCAGGTTCGTCCCGGAACATATTAGACGCCCGTGCACCTGCATTTCAGGACACAAATCCCAAATTCACCAAAATGCACAACCTTTTCAGTAAATATATCCATATCCTGCACGCACGACCCATACGGCCGCGATCTAACTGATCAGATGAATCACGGTGGCGCCGTTATTTAATGAAAGTGAGTATTTGTGATTCAAACCACACGTCATCGGCGACAATATCGTTATGCTGATTAACGGACCAGATCAACACACCCAAACACCCGCGACAGGGCTAATTGGTCAAGATTATTGGCGTTATCGGGTACGATATGAATAAGTACAAAAGACAAGCGAGTTTCTATCCTGGAAGCATTTTGCGTACATCCGCGAACTGGACAATCTGCTTGCTTCTGTCTTTGATCGCCGGAGCGTGCGATAGGACAACATCCGCCGAACATATCGCGGCGGGTAAAGCTTTCTGGGAAGAACAACGATACAAGGCCGCCATCATCGAGCTCAAGAACGCCGCTCGCAAAGCACCTGACGACGGTATTCCCCGAGCCTTAATAGGCCAGATACGTTTTGAGTTAGGGGAATTCGACTCTGCCTTAAATAATTTAGATAGCGCCCGCGACCTTGGTGTCGATGACCCGCGTACCAGGAGAACTTATTTACGCGTACTTAACGCCTTAGGGCGTAATACACAGGTCGTTGGTGCCTTAGAAGAGCAATCTGCACTCAGTCCGGATTTAGCCGTCATCTTAGGCGATGCCTATCTTCAGGCCGGGGACCTGGAAAAGGCCCAATCGCAATATTTCAGCGGTTTGCACCTTGCACGGGGTTTATCAGGAATGGCGCACCTGAGCTACCTCAACGGAGACCTGGCAGCCGCCTCACAATACATCGAACAAGCCGTCACCCTCGAAGCAGATGATCGCAAAATCTGGCTGCTGAAAAGTGATATCGAATTAGCAACGGGGAATTTAGAAGCCGCGTTGTCAGCGTTGCTCATAGCAGAAAAATTGCCCGGCAAAATAGTCGCCATTCAAATGGGTAAAGCACGTATATTTGCACTAAAAAAAGAAGACGATAAAGCGTTGGAGAGCCTTAATAAACTCACCAATATTTATAAGAACTTTGTTCCCGCCTATACCATGCAAGCCACCTTGCATTTTCGCAACGGCGCATATCAAAAAGTGCTGCTGGCTCTGGATCAGGTACCCCCGGAAAATCAGAGTGACCTTGAAATAATTCGTCTCAGGGGCCTTGCTCACTTCCAACTTAAGGAATTCGAGTCTGCGTCTAAATACCTGTCTCGCTATCGAAAGGAAGGCGGCAAAAACGAGGACGCTACAAAGACTTTGGCCTATATGGCTTTGCAATCCGGAGACCCACGAAAGGCAATCGACCTACTCCGCCACGTACCCCAGGCAGAAGACATAGCCAGCATACAGGCTATTATTAGCCAGGCTCACCTGCAGATGGGCGACATCACTAAAGCCGTCGGCACCCTCGAACAGGCAATCGAGGCCCTCCCCAATAACCCCCAACTGAGACGCCAGCTGGCGGGTGTACTTGCAGCTGATGGAGATTCGCAACGAGCTGAAGAACAACTGCGCTTCTCCCTGGATTTACCGGAAAAAAACCTCAAAGGCTACTACCTGCTGGCGATGCTCAAACTAAATCAGGGCGAAACAGCGGAATCTCTAAAAGTTGCTCAGAATACGATTGAAGCCTATCCCGAATCACCGCTGGGATATTTTCTTCGAGGTAAGGCCCAGGCGGCCGATGGACAGATCGAAAGCGCAACAAAGAGCTATCGACGCTCGCTCTCTTCTGACCCAGGCTATTTCCCTGCTACAAAGGCACTGGCAGATCTCGCGATCACACGTGGTGCGCTGCAGGATGCTTTCTCCATCTACCGCGAACAGGCCCAGGCTGGTAGTGAACAGGCAGCCCTGGCTTTAATCGACATCGCCTCGACGTATCAGAATTCGAAACAGGCTTTATCCCAGGCTGAAGCGGTGGTGCAACAATTCCCAAACTCTCATCTCGCTCGGCTCGGGCTCGCAACCCTTTTAATGCATGACGGCGACCTCGACCGCGCCATCGGTGAAGCCGAAACAGGCCTTAAACTGGGCCCGAATAGTCCACGCTTGTTGGTTGTTCTTGCTGAAATCGCGTTACGCCAACAAGACACAACAAGTGCCAGAGGCAGGCTCCGTGCCCTCACCAAACTTCAAAACCGCGGCACTACAGATTCGAAGATCATCGCCAAAATTGCAAAAATTCAACTAGGATTAGGGAATTCAACTGCTGCCAAGCAACAATATCAACGCATCCTTGCAATGACGAGCACACCGCCACCAGAGGTGCTGTTCAATCTATCGCAGTTGGAACTGGCCGATAGAAACTTCACCACAGCACAAAAGTATGCTCACCAGCTCGCGAATACATCTATCTCCGCCCAACGGCTGGCGCTATTGCATGCAGACATTGATCATGCGAAAGGTCGTACAACAGAATCTATGCAGCAATACCGAAGGCTTGCGAACGAAAACTATCGCCCCGCGTTCATCAAAGCAGCCAAATGGTTGCTACGCGAGAAATCATATGAGGAGGCTGTGGTCTTTATGGATCATTGGCTTAGAACACACCCGCAGGACAAACCCGTGCACAAACTAATCGCCGCGGCCTTGATTGATATGGGAAAACCAAAAGTTGCCATAGAACACTACGATGCCATGCTGCCAACGAACGATCCGGTTGTTTTAATGAATCTCGCCCTCTTTTATCTCTCCGAAAATAAACTCGGACAGGCTCAGAAATTTGCGGAGCAGGCCTATCAAAATGCGCCGAAAAACGCGCGCGCTCAGGACACACTGGGATGGATATTGCTTGTTCGTGGAGACAACCAGCGGGCTGTTGAGCTACTGGAAGACAGCGTAAAACAAGATCCAAAAAACGGCTTGACTCACTACCATCTCGGCATGTCTTTAGCCAAAAACGGCGAAGCCGAAAGAGCCAAAACGATTTTATCGAGATCGATCAGTTTAGGTGGGTTTACGCAGATGGATGCTGCCCGGGCGGCATTACAAAAACTCGGCTCCTGATTGGTTTTGAAACAGGCATGCAGTCGGTCAGCGGCCGATAGCCGGAATGCTCGATTCCAGCAATGACATAAGAACCCTGCAGTCTGGCCGACCCATGCATAAAACCTAGACAATCGCCCATCGACCCCTACTGGTAGACGCTGTACGTAGCAATCGATATTCTCAAAAGCGCATCGATGTAACCAGTTGGATAAAAAATGGGGCGGAAATGGCGGTTGAGACGGCGCCGGTCATCTCCACACCGGCATATAAGAGCGCGTGACTTTGCCGCAGGCCTGTTTGTCGTATTGCTTGCTGGATGTGGCGGCGGAGGCGGTGGCGGCTCATCTACCCAGCAAAACGCTGCGAGCACGCCAGCAACACCTCAACAACCCGCCGACGCACTGACATTTGCTCAACGCACAATTGCAGCAGGCTTCGACAACGAATCGCGGTTGGTCGGTGAAACCACAGACGAATGGCAGGCCAGCGGTGTGGCAGCTGTCGATTACGACGGCGATGGTGACATCGACCTCTTCGAAGTGGGTACCCGCACGAATCCACACAGCCTGTATGAAAATCAGGGAGACGGAACGTTTGAGGATATTGCAGCAACCGTCGGTCTTGATTTCACTCATCAGGCGAGCGGTCCCGCCTTTGCAGACATCGACGGCGACGGCGATCTCGACCTATTCATCGGCGCCATCGGTCAGGATCCACACTACCTGCTGGAAAATCGTGAGGGCACATTCGTCGATGTGACCACCGAATCCGGTCTTGTGCTCACAGTGGCCAATACCTACTCCGCTACTTTTGCGGATTATGATCAAGATGGCGATCTGGACCTTTTTCTCGGTCACTGGGGGAGCGATGCCCAACGTGACACAGAGACGTTGTGGCGTAATCGCGGCGACGGCACTTTCGAAAGCTACAGTATCCAGTCGGGTATTGCGGACACATTACTCGGCATCACCCCCGGACAGGGGATCGTGGCGGATACCGATTACTCTTTCACCCCGAATTTAAGTGACATCGACGGTGACGGAGACCTGGATCTACTGATGGCATCTGATTTCAAAACGAGTCGGGTCTATCTCAACAATGGAGACGGCACCTTCACTTATGCCACTGACCCCAATGTCATCGACGAAGAGTTCGGCATGGGGGCCGCGGTGGGCGATTACGACAACGATGGCGATATGGATTGGTTCGTAACATCTATATTCAGCACCAATGACAACGATGCCTTCGCGGGTACCGGCAACCGCCTGTACAACAATGACGGGACCGGCACCTTCACCGACGACACCATGATTGCAGGCGTCGAAGACGGTGGCTGGGGCTGGGGCACTTGTTTTGCCGACTTCAACAACGACGGGCACCTCGACCTCTTCCTCGTCAATGGCTGGTTCGACGATTTCTTCGGCGATGATCCTGCTCGCCTTTACCTCGCCAATGGCGATGGCACCTTTAACGAACAGGCAACCACCACAGGATTAGCTGACCGAGGCCAAGGCCGCGGGGTCGTCTGCTTTGACGCCGATCGTGACGGTGACCTGGATCTGCTCATCAACAACAGCGGGGAAAATCATCTGGCGTATTACCGCAATGAATCCACCTTATCTAACCACTACCTCGCCGTTAAGTTAGCCAGTGCAAGTACGAATCATCACGCCATTGGCGCCTGGGTACGTGTGATCACAACCGACAGTATCCAGGTGCGCGAAATCAGGGCCGGAAACAACTTCGCCTCGCAAAACCCCGCGGAAGCACACTTCGGCCTCGGCGAAGCTACCCAGGCTGACATCGAGGTGCGCTGGCCTGATGGCAGCCTCAGTGCGACCACTGGCGTCTCAGCCGATCAACTCATCACCATTGAGCAGGAAGAATTTAACATCCGCCTGGTGGTCGCCAACGGTCAAGGGGCAGGTGCTTACGAAGTCGATGAAGAGATACCTATACAAGCGGCCCCCGCGCAGGAGGGGTACTTTTTTTCCCACTGGTCGAGTGACAACGGTGGCCGCTTTGCCGATTCCCAAGCCGTGAGCACAACATTCAATATGCCGGGTGGCAACGTAACGATTACAGCGAATTACGTTCCTGGTGTTGCGCCAGATGCGCCTGTCGGCATTGCCCGACGCTGGAACGAAGTGCTACTGGAAGCAATTCGCAACGATTTTGCACGACCTACCGTACACGCCCGCAATCTCTTCCACGTCTCCTCCGCCATGTATGACGCATGGAGTGCCTATACCAGCGTTGAGACGCCCTGGCTACTCGGCCGCACCCGAGCCGGTGACGCCTGTCCCTTCGACGGCATCGCCACACCTGAGAACCAGACGGAGGCACAGCGCAAGACCATCAGCTATGCCGCCTACCGGATCATACGCCACCGTTTCAGCAACTCACCGGGTGCCAGCGTTATTCGTCGTGATGCCGATGCACTCATGCAGGCATTCGGCTACGACATTACCGAGGAGGCAACCGATTTCGACCAGGGTTCGGCCAGTGCCCTTGGTAATTATATCGCTGATTGTTATCTGCGTTTCGGGTTCGTCGATGGCGGCAACGAGGCTGGTGACTATGGAAACCGGTTTTATGAGCCAGTCAATCCACCCCTCGAACCTACCCTGCCAGGCAACCCGGACCTACTTGATCTCGACCGCTGGCAGCCACTTCGGTTAGGTGAGTTTATCGACCAGGCCGGCAACCCAGCAGCCGACGAACCGGAATTCTTAAGCCCGGAATGGGGCCAGGTCTATCCATTCGCGCTCACCGAAGCGGACCGCACCGCCTACCAGCGCGATGGTTTTGACTATTGGGTATACCACGATCCTGGCATGCCACCCACCGCCAGTGGCAGTCTTTCAGATAACTACAGATGGGCATTTGGTCTGGTGGCCATCTGGTCATCACATTTGGATCCGAACGATGGCACGATGATCGACATCTCGCCCGCCAGCATCGGTAACAACGACCCGCTGCCCACCCGCTTTCTCGATCATACCGACTTTTTCAATACCATCGAAGGCGGTGATCCAGGCAAGGGATACAGCATCAACCCAGTCACAGGTGCACCTTACGAAACACAAATGGTCCCACGGGGCGACTACACACGGGTGCTGGCCGAGTTCTGGGCAGACGGTCCCGATTCGGAAACGCCACCAGGCCACTGGTTCGTGATTGCCAACCAGGTTAACGATCACCCGCTTCTACAGCGACGTTTCATGGGCTCTGGAGCGGAGCTAACACCCCTTGAATGGGAGATCAAAACCTACTTCGTGCTGGGAGGTTCGATGCACGATGCAGCCGTCACCGCCTGGGGTATTAAGGGTTGGTATGATTATATTCGCCCCATTTCATCACTGCGTGCCATGGCTGATCTCGGGCAAAGTAGCGACGCCACACTATCCTCTTACCACAACGACGGTATCCTGCTGGAACCTGGCTTTATCGAATTAGTCAAAGCCGATGACGCGCTGGCCGGGGACAACGAAGAACACGTCGGCAAAATTAAGTTTAAAGCCTGGCGAGGCCCTGATTACATTACCGATCCCGTCAACGATGTGGCCGGTGTCGGGTGGATACTGGCCGAGAACTGGTGGCCTTACCAGCGACCCAGTTTCGTGACCCCACCTTTCGCAGGATACGTCTCAGGTCATTCAACCTATTCCCGCGCAGCCGCCGAAGTGCTGACGGCGCTCACGGGTGATGCGCATTTTCCCGGTGGGATGAGCAGCTTTGAGATCCGCGCAAACGAGTTTTTAGTGTTTGAAAAAGGCCCTTCGGTTGACATGGAACTGCAATGGGCAACCTATCAGGATGCCTCCGACCAGTGCAGTCTGTCCCGTATCTGGGGGGGTATCCATCCGCCTTCGGACGACCTTCCCGGTCGCCTGATCGGAATCGAAATTGGTCGCGACGCTTTTGAGCGCGCACACTCGTACTTTAATGGCAGCCCCGCCCCCTGAGTGAGCTCAACCAACCCCGTGAACATGGCCTTTTAGCATCCAATGTCGTTACGGCAAAGTAAGTGCAACCAGTTCGGTTAGTTCGTCTTGCCGTCCCAATGCCACCACCACATATTGTTTGTCTTGCCACATATAGGTCATCGGCGAACCTGTAGGCCGCCCATCCAACGGTATGGCCCTTAACAGATCACCATTGCTTTTGTTTAAGACATTTAATGTGTTCAGTGAACTGTTTTTGTAAAACAGCAAATCACCCGCGATCATAGAGGCTGAATTCCCCATGACCGATTGGTTTGAGTCACCTGCCTTCTGCCAGAGTATATCCCCGGCGTTCATGTCGTAAGCTGTAATCGCTGACCCCAGGCCCGCATAGGGAGATCCGCTGGCAGGGCCAAAAACAGGGTCCGGAAATACGTAGAAAAAATTCTCTGCATTACCCTGCTCCAAGCGCACCACATAGGTCAGCGGTCCAAAGCCGGCTACGTACAGAATCTGGGTAGTTGGATCGTAAGAAGCACCCCCCCAGTTGGCACCACCACCCTCTCCCGGCGTTACCACCAGACCTTTCGTTGTAGGCGGTGTATAGAGCGGACCCACGTCGTAGTCCTGGATTGAGGCAGGGTCTATAAAGTCTTCTCGCACCACACCCTGGCGAACGAACGGAGGCGGTTTGGTTGGTATAGGTTGTGTAGGGGACGTGATTTCGCCCGGCACATCTGATTGTGGCACCGATGTCTCGATAATCGGCCACACCGGCACACCGGTTTCACGATTCAACACATAAACGAATCCTTGTTTGCTGACCTGGGCGAGCGCCTTGATAGGTTCGCCGTCCACGACAATGTCTAAGAGATTGGGCGCGGCAGGCAGGTCGTAGTCCCAAATATCATGGTGTACGGTCTGATAATGCCACTGACGCACGCCCGTACGGCAATCCAGTGCCACAATGCTATTGGCGAACAAATTGTCGCCAGGTCGACGACCTCCATAATAGTTATTCGTAGGACAGCTGACGGGCAGGTAGACCATACCTAAAGTTTCATCTGCACTCATTGGCGCCCAGACGTTGGTATTGCCATTGGATTGCCAGGTATCGTCGCCCCAGGTATCGATGCCAAACTCACCTGCCCGTGGGACCGTATGGAACGTCCACAACAGCTCACCGGTATTTAGATCAAACCCGCGTACGTCACCCGGCGGCGATGGTGGTAAAACTTCCCCGTCATGAACCTGTATACCGAGTACCAATACGTCCCCACAAACGATGCCTGGGGAGGAATTACCAAGTTGGGTCACGGCACCAACCAAATCCGGCACATCCGGTTGATTGTGGGCGTTATTGAGAATAATGGTGCTCTCGTTCAGGCGTGGCACATCGGTGAGCAGGTTCAAGGTCCCATTGCCCAGAGACCCAAAGGATTCAATGGGGCTGCCCGTCACAGCATCCAGTGCGATCAGACGCGCATCACCCGTGGCAATATGGATTTTCTTACCCTGACTGTCTTCGTGGTATGAAACACCCCGATGTAAAAAACCATTGTTGGGTGGACGGGCAAACTGGTAAGACTGCGGGTCATACACCCACAAAGTGTCACCTGTGGCGGCATCAATGGCAGCCACCTGGCTGAACGACGTGCTGGTGTAGAGCACTCCGTCAATCATCAGCGGGGTCGCTTCGAATACTGAGTTTTGAGCGACACTGATGTCATTGTCCGGTGAGCGCCAGCGCCATAACACCTCAAGCTCACCCACATTATCCGCATTAATCTGGTTCAGCGGTGAGTATTTGTTACTGGATAGGTTGCCTGCATAGTTTGGCCACTCGCCGTCGTGGGTGCCCGTCACCAGCACATTCCGATCGGCAACCACTTGGATGCTGGTGGATACAGTGGCGCTACTGGCGAGTCCGTCACTCAGCGTCAGCTCTATCTGGTAGCTGCCCGGTAGATCCGGCGTGATATAGACTGTATCACCTATACCTTCAATCAGCGCCTGGCTGCCATCAGGCGCTTCTACCAATGCCCAGTCGAGGGCGATTCGGTCGCCATCCGGATCGTGACTGCCTCCCGCCCAGAGTGTGACCCTGCTATTGACGGTGGCCACCTGATCCCGATTGATGGCGGCCGTTGGCGCGGTGTTACTGCTTTCGTCACGGGGTGGCAGCGCTTCGCGGACCAGGCCTAAAAAGGTCGTTGTATTAAAATCCAGCGGCGGGTTGGTGACGTGATAGTTATTTCCAGACCGCACAGTGCTGCCGTCGCCGTTGCGACGATAATTACCAAAGCGCAGAATAACCAGATCATCTTCAGGGTACACGGCAATCACCTGACCCTGTACGCCTAACGCAGTGAAGCCGTCAGGTGCAGCCGGCCACCAATAGTATCCATAGTTACCACCACGCGCGGTCACCGTACTTTCGTTGATCCAGTCTTCATCTACTATCTGATCGCCATCCCATTCGCCATTGCGCGCAAAGAGTAAGCCGAAACGGGCAAAATCCCGGGGCGTTGCGTCAAGACAACAATAGGTGAGCACGTTACCTACAGCATCCGTCCACCACTCACCGGAAAAACCAATGGCATCACCAATTGCAATAGGCAGGTAATAACTGGCAGAAACGCCGGTTGCAGCTTGCAGCAGTTCACCAGCAATCATCACATCGGAATTAGAATAGGTGTATAGCTTCTCCCCGGGATCGCCAACCAATGGTCGAGCAAGGGATAGTGCCAATTGATCATCTGCGTTATACAAATCAGACCCATCCGGAACACCATCGCCATCTGGGTCCCCGATGAGTTCCAATGCGGTGCGCATGGTGAGTAAATGACTGACTGTTATGTCAGCTTTGGCAGTGCCGGCCCAGGCGGGGATGTAGTCTGCCATGGACTGATCCATTCCAGCGATTTCGCCACGGCTTAGGGCAACACCAACAAGTGAACTCGTAAAGCTTTTCGCGACGGACCAACTGGTCACTAAGTCATCTGTGCCTTTATCTGAGCTGTAGCGTTCGGCCACGATGTAGCCATTCTTGATGATCACTACAGCACCCGTGTCATTACCTTCGGCAAAGGCATAGTCGAGCGCTTCATCTATGTTTGTAGCACATAAACCCTGGGCTTCGGGCGTACTTGTCTGCCAGTCGCCATCTGGAAAAACTGCCGAGAAAGGTCCGGAAGCAGGCGAACAGGCTGGCGCATCGGTAGATGGCGGCGGCGTAGTCGGTGGAGAAGGTGTCTGCTGACCTCCTCCGCCACCTCCTCCGCCCCCACAGGCTGCGCCTAAACCAATCAGCACTGAGATGACTAAGAACCGTGACCATATTTTTGCGTTATTCATGTTATCAATAACCGATAAGGCCTGAGTGTCCAATAGATTAACCGATAAATTCCCCACCCGCCCCAAACGGAGCCATTTTCCGCATATGGGGTTGTTAGACTACAAGTCCGCTGGACCACGGCGAAAATCAAGACGTCTCGCATCCATTCGTGTTAACCCGGACCATTTACACTTACACTCTTGTTTCCAAAGGTCTCGCAAGCGGAGTGCGCCGTGCGGAGTTTGATCTATGCGATCTGCCTATGTGTAACCACCTTCGTCGCGGCCGACGATGCATTCGATTATGCGCATGGCGTCTCCTACATCGAGCCACTCAAATACCCGGCTGATTTCGAGCACTTCGAATATGTCAATCCTCATGCCCCCCTGGGTGGAACCATCCGTATTCCGGAAATGGGAACCTACGACAGTTTCAATGGCATAATTGATAAGGGCCGAGTGGCCCTCGGTTTCTGGCGCATGGGCGCCACATCTCTCATTTACGATCGATTACTAGAACGCTCCCTGGACGAGCCGGCCAGCGCGTACAGTCGGCTGGCTGAAGGCGTGTGGGTATCAGACGACTTCAAAGCCTTCGCCTTTAAGATTCGTGACGGCGCGTACTGGCACGATGGCACCCCACTGACCATCGACGATGTCATCTTTACATTTGAAACCTTGCAAGAAAAAGGCGCCGCTGGCGTTCGCAGTGCCCTGGGTGAACTCGGCAGCATTGAGCGAATCAGCGATCACGAAGTGCTGTTTCGCACTAAACCGGAATCGGTTGCCAACCCCGACCTCATCTTCGTCATCGGCGATTACGCAATCCTGCCAAAGCACTATTGGCAAGACAGGGACATCTCCAAAACCACCGTCATACCGCCCCTCGGCAGCGGACCTTACAAAATGGCCAGGTTCGAGATGGGGCGAAACCTGGTCTTAGAGCGGGTTAAGGATTACTGGGGGGATCGCCTCCCGGTGAACGTCGGTCGCCACAATTGGGAAAACATGAAGATCGACTACTTTAAAGACGAATCCGTACAGTTAGAAGCGCTTAAGGGCGATGTCATCGACATTCGATCTGAAACAGTCTCAAAGAACTGGACAACGCAGTACGAATTCCCCGCAGTAAAAAACGGGTATCTCAACAAAGAGCTCGTTGACATCGCGCGTCCCTGGGGACTGTGGGCACCCATTCAGTGGAATGTAGAGCGCCCTTACTTAGCGGATGTAAGGGTACGCGAAGCGTTATGGCTCATGTCGGAGTTTCGCTGGACCAACCGGGTACTGATGTACGGGTTCTACAACTATTCGAAGAGCTTTTTCTATAACTCACCCATGGCGTCATCAGGTCTGCCATCAGAAAGGGAGCTTAAGCTTTTAGAACCCTGGCGTGGACAGATTCCCGATCGTGTTTTCACCACCGAATTTAATGGTAATGAAACGACAGGCTATGGCTTTGACCGAGACAACGTAAAGCGTGCGATTGAACTCATGAAGGAAGCCGGCTGGGAGATACGCGATGGTCGGATGACCAACATCGAGACCGGCGAGCCTTACCCAACTCTGGACCTCGTATTCAACTCGCCCTATTCCATGCGCCAAGAAACACCCCTGGCACGCATGCTCAACATGATTGGCATACGCACCAGCCTTCGTACTCTGGAAGTCTCTAACTGGTTGTTTCGTATGCGCAACGACCAATTCGATGGCACTTGTCACAACTTCGAGCCGCCTAATATCCCAGGTATCATGCTGCGCAACCGTCTTGGAAGCGCTTCAGCGGACACCCCGGGTGGGCAGAACTGGAGCAATATACGAGATCCGGCAGTCGATGCCATGATCGATCACATCATGGCAGCTAGAGAGCCTGAGGAACTTTACGCCGCAACCCGTGCGTTGGACCGCATTATGTTGTGGAACTTCTACTACATTAACGGTCTGGGATCGCCCGGTTACCGTCTCGTTTACTGGGACAAATTTGACCAACCCCAATTCGACTTTCGCCTACAGCGCTCAGGATGGATCGACACCTGGTGGTACGACGAGGCTAAGGCGGAGAACGTTCGTGTCGGTATGGCTAAGCTAACCGGAAAGTAATTAGGGCGTTTTAGGCACATCTGCATCCTCCTGACGGGACGATGACTGGAACACTAAGCTGCGCCGAGGGTCAAATGCGTCGCGAACGCCTTCGCCGACAAAAATCAGAAGGGTCAGCATGGTTCCCAGGGTGACGAAACCAGCGATACTGAGCCATGGTGCCTGGAGATTGATCTTACCCTGAGCGAGCAGTTCACCCAGAGAGGGTGATCCTGCCGGTAGGCCGAAGCCTAAGAAGTCGAGCGCCGTCAACATGGTCACTGCCCCACTGAGGATGAAAGGGAGGAACGTGAGCGTAGCAACCATCGCGTTCGGCAGGACGTGACGGCGCATGATATTAAAATCGTTAACTCCCAGAGCACGCGCTGCTCGTACAAAATCGAAATTTCTGGCGCGAAGAAACTCGGCCCTCACCACCCCCACCAGTGGCATCCAGCTGAACAGCGTTAGAATGCCAAGCAGCCAAAACACGTTCGGCTCGACGACACTGGATAAGATGATCAACACCAAGAGGATGGGCAACCCCGCCCAAATCTCAACGATTCGCTGACCGGCAAGGTCCACGACACCCCCGAAAAATCCCTGTAATGCCCCCACACTGACGCCGATGATTGAGCTCAGTGCCGTCAGCGTGAGTCCAAAAAGAACTGAAAGTCGAAACCCATAGATGAGCCTTGCCAACGTGTCTTTGGCCCGATCGTCAGTACCGAGCCAGTGATCGGCAGAGGGTGGCGCCGGCGCCGACTGCTGGATGTATAAGTCCTGCGTATCAAAGCTGTAGGGGATCAAGGGCATAATCATCCATCCCCCGGATGCCGCTACCAACTCCTGCACATAAGGGGTCGTATATTGGGCCGGAATCGACAATTCGCCCCCCAGGTCCTGCTCCGTATAATCGAACAGAACAGGTATCCAGTACTCTCCTTTATGCTGCATGAGCAACGGCCTGTCATTAGCGATGAATTCTGCCATGAGCGATATAAGAAACAGACCCAGAAAGATCCACAGCGCGTAATAACCACGCCGGTTCGATTTGAATTGCTGCCAGCGGCGCTGGTTGACCGGATTCATCCGCGTGTCTCAAAGTCTATGCGGGGGTCAACAAACACATAAACAAGGTCGCCGATCAGATGCATAACCAGACCAATCATCGTAAAACAGAACAGTGTTCCGAACAGGATCGGATAATCACGCTTGATGATGGCTTCGTAAGAAAGAAGCCCCATACCGTCCAAAGAGAAGATGACCTCGATCAGCAGCGAACCGGTATAAAGAATGCCGACGAAGGCTGCCGGAAAGCCGGCTATCACGATCAACATGGCATTTCGAAACACGTGCCCATATAACACGCGTATTTCAGACAATCCTTTCGCCTGTGCGGTCAGTACGAACTGCTTGCTGATCTCCTCAAGAAACGAATTTTTTGTCAGCATGGTCAGCGTAGCGAAACCACCGATGGTCAATGCGGCAACTGGCAACACCATATGCCACAGGTAGTCCTTGACCTGGCCCCACCAGGATAAATCGGCAAAGTTATCCGAGACGAGACCACGGAGTGGAAACCAGTCAAGATAGTTACCACCGGCAAACACCACGATCAGCATCACAGCAAAAATGAAGCCGGGAATAGCATATCCGACAAATATGAGTGAACTCGTCCAGATATCGAAAGGTGAACCATCGCGTACCGCCTTGGCAACTCCGAGCGGCACAGAGATGCCATAAATAAGCAATAACGACCATAGTCCGAGCGAGATGGATACGGGCATGCGCTCCGCGACCAGTTCGATCACAGGGCGGTCCTGATAAAAACTTGTGCCAAAATCAAGGGTCAGATAGTTGCCCACCATGGTGAAGAAACGAACATGGGCTGGCTTGTCAAATCCGAACTGGCGCTCCAGGTCAGCAACGAGAGCCGGATCAAGACCGTAAGTACTCCCAACGTTGGTGGCCGTGTTAGCGCTTGAAGACTGGCCGGCATCACCGCCACCGGAAATACCTGCCGTTGTCGACATATTACCGAACTGAACCTGAGCAATGATCTGTTCGACAGGGCCACCCGGGGCAAACTGCACGATCACGAAATTAATCAGGATAATGCCAAACAGTGTTGGCACGATGAGCAAAAGTCGCTTCAGAATGTATCGGCCCATGAGACAGTACCGGCCCCCTCCCGCCTCAGGTGATCTTCTTATCCGACCCTATCATGAAGTTCTGTGACGAGAAAGGCAGTGGTGAATTGACCCATGAACCCGCGATATTTACGGAAATCGCCTTTGCAGAATATTTAAAAGCGTTGTTTAACTTTTGTATCATCACCCGTCATCTCCTCCCTTGCCCACCGTGGCACAGGCCCCGTGCCCTAAATCTTACGTTCGAGCAACGCGACGCTCGCCAAGGAGAGCGAAAAATGCTTTTATTCTCTGTACTCAAACTAGGTATGGATATCTAGCTGGCAAAACAAAACGTTCGACTCTTAGCCTGAGAAGTCATATCTGAAACGGTATATTTATGAATATTCAACGACCCTTTTTGATTATCTTAATACTCGGACTACCTCTTTCAACAACTGCCCAGCAGGACGATGCAGGCCAGTGGAAGAACGCCTGTGCTATTCAATTTGAAAAAGCCGGAGGTCGTGGCAGCAATCGAGCTGAACCATTGTGTGCGTGTATGTTTGATACAGGCACGAAATACAACGCTGATATCGACGGACTTCTCGTCTACGCGGCAACTCCTGCGGCAGCCAAGAACGAAGCCTTTCAATCCGCCCCGGTACTTACCCGGCAGGTAATCGGTGGCTGCGTGAGGCATGTTGAAAAAAATGTGCCTGCAGATGCTTCAACAGCATCTGGCACTCAGAACGAGCAAAAGGGCCAACTCAGTTCATGGCAGCATCCTGACATTGCAAAGGCTGCTGCAGCAATGCAGCTAAATCGTGAACAAATTCAACAATTCAGGGTTATCACAGGCGAACTTATCGACGATTTAATGGCACGGGTCTTGTCATTGATGAAGCGCCGACAAACCCAGGGTCCGGAACAGACCGAGCAAAAAATGTCCAGTGCGCGCAGAAAATTCATTAGAGAAATGGATGCAAGGATGGAAGAAATCCTAACCGACGAACAATGGCCAGCATATGAAAATTACCGCGACACACTCATCGGGCGCTTAGGTGTCATGAGGAAAGGCCGTCGATGAGACCGACATCAGAAATGGCACGGACTGCAAATATTTGGTCGTAAACGTCGAGGGTATTGACTCAGGCTTTCCTTAAGAAAGCAGGTCCATAATTGCTCTGTCTATCTCAGCTTTACCTACAGGATCACTGCCACTGCCGGCAACATGACCCAGCTTGGAAGGAATCACTCTGAGTTCGGCATTCGGCATGTGCTCAACCTCATAGGCGCTGTCCGCGACTCGAAAATACAGGTCCGTCTCTCCCGGCATCACAATGGCTTTAGCAGAGATCTTCCCGAGGGCTTTTTCAAAGTCACCGTTATAACGGTCATTTGCAGAAATATCGGCTGTCTGCCAGGTCGCAAGCATAGACAGTAAATCGTTCACTTGCCTTCTGCCAAAGTAATTCCGCATGAAAGCAATGGTATCGTCAAGGGTGGCCATACCCATGTCCTGATAGAGTTTTTCCCGGTAAAAGTCCTGTGAGAAGACCCAGCCTGCATAAACTTTGCAAAACGCCTCAAAACCAGCTTCCGGTCGGGCGACATAATCACCCCCGGCATAGTTTTGATCCGAGGTGAGCGCCGCTTTTGCGCCCTCCAGGAAAAGCCAGTTGTGCGGGGATACTTTAGCCGCACCACATATCGGTAGGATGGCTCTGACCATGTCCGGATGCTGCGCGCCCCACTCAAAGGTTTGTAAGCCACCCATGGAAAAGCCGAGCACCAGCTCAAGCCTCGATATGCCAAACCGTTTCTCTATGAGCTCTCTTTGGAACATGACATTGTCATGTACCGTGAGTAACGGAAAGCGTGGGCCGTCCAGGGGACTGGGCGTATTGCTGGGTGATGACGACAGAGAATTAGCGAACATATTGATCACGATGACACAGTAATCGGACAGACTAAGCAGACTACTTTCCGCAAATATATCCTCGGCATCCTCATGCGTGCCTGAGTAGGATGTCAGCACCAAAATGGCGTTATCTTTTGCCGCGTTCAGTTCCCCGTACTGCTTATAGGCAAGTTTCAGGTCCATCTTTTGACCACCAGATGTCAGGCAATCATCCAGTTGATACAGCTCATAATCCATGCGGTTGTCCTTAGGTCCCTGGTGTAGCGAGGTGTCATTATGGCCGCTGGCAGGCTTTCGTCATACTGGGGCCTGCTCAATGTCGAAAGAATTCACCGCCACACATACCCAAACCCAGTGCAGACACTGTAAAAAGACCCCGCCATTGCACCCCGGTTACGTCCGATGATGGTACGATCGACCTAACACTACTTTACCCCGAAACCGACAACCGTGGAGATAGTCATGCCACATGAACAACTTGAACTGAGCAACGATCAACTTTTAAGCACAACCCGAGCTGTGAGAAAACGTCTCGATTTCAATCGCGCTGTGCCTGAATCGGTCATCAAAGAATGCATGGAGATTGCCATACAGGCGCCCACCGGTTCCAATGCGCAGGGTTGGCAGTTCATGTTTGTGACAGATGAGGCTAAACGCGCGAAGATTGGTGAAATCTACCAGCGCGCTTTCTCGGTCTACCGGGAAATGCCGATCGCGATCCATAAACTGCACATGGACAGTAGCGACAACTCGCTGACGCAGAGTCAACAACGATCCGCATCTTCGGCAGATTACCTTGCAGACCACATGGCGCAGGCCCCGGTATTGATGATTCCCTGCATAGCGGGACGCACCGATAACGAAGCCGGTGCGGATATCATTTCTCAAACAGGAACCTTAGGTTCGATTATCCCCGCCGCGTGGAATTTCATGCTCGCTGCCAGAGCCAGAGGCCTTGGTACGGCCTGGACGACCCTTCATCTGATGTTTGAAAAAGAAGTCGCCGATTTACTCGATGTGCCCTATGACGAATTCATGCAGATCGCACTGATTCCAATTGCCTACACCGTTGGAACGAACTTTAAACCAGCCTACCGGCCACCAGTCGAAAACATCATGCATTTCAATACCTGGTAATACCGATCAAACAAGGCCAAAAGCGAATCACCCCGCCTTTCTGTTGAGGACAAAAGTGCCATGGCGTACGCTAATTCGATGCCGAGGCGCACGAAAATGCGCTCTGGACAAATTAATTGATTGCCCGGACAGGCAGATTTTCTGCACACAAATGCCAGTCATCGACAACCGTCTTACATGATGCTACCCGGGCTACCTATATTCCCCTTACCGTCCCCCCTATAATTCGCGCATGATATTCTCTGTCTCCGTGCTGGGTTCACCCTATGCGACCGCCGCGCACGTACACGCACAGGACTTTTGCCGGGCCTGCCTCAGCACAGGCCATTCTGTCGCCCGTGTTTTTTTCTATCACGACGCAGTTTATGCTGCGTTACGCTCGCGCGTGCCGCCTCAGGATGAAACTGATTTTACGCTCGCATGGCAACGACTTGCGCAAGAACATGGTTTTGAACTCGCAGTTTGCATCGCCAACGGGCTCAAACGCGGCGTTGTTGACGGCGCTGAAGCAGATCGCTACGAGATTAATACCGATACGCTATCCGACGGCTTCACCCTGGTAGGCTTGGGACAATTAGTCGACGCAATTGCCAACTCGGACCGACACGTTGAGTTCCCAGCATGAACAAACTCCTCTGCATCGTGTCCGTTTCACCATTTGTGGGCAGCCAGGTCGTTGAGCATCTTGAGGCAGCAATGGTGGCCGCCGCCTTTGAGATGGACGTAACCATCCTTTTTATCGACGAGGGCGTGAACAACCTGAAGCCAGGTCAAAACGGCACAAGCTACGGCTTGCGTGCGCCAGGTAACATGCTCGCAGCGCTTTCGATGTACGAAATAGAGAAAGTTTTCGCGTGTGCCGATGCGCTGTCTCGGTATGCGATTGATCCCCAAGACGCGATCTGCCCTGTTCAGCCACTTGACCACTCGTCTCAATCGGCACTCATTGCACAGCAGGATGTGGTCCTCAGAGGCGCCAGATGAGTTCGGTCCACCTAGTGTTTTCAGATCAGGGCCTTAAACAGTGTCTTTATCGGGCCGATACGGATGAACCCATTGTTCTTCTAGGCGCCGCCGTTTGCCACCCGGATCGTGATAATTATCTGGTTATGGAAGCGGAATGTGCAGCCCATGGCTTAGAGTGCTCAAATGGCATCGATCATCCTGAACTGGTTGCCCTCATGGTAGAGCACAGCCCGGTTGTCAGCTGGCCATGAAACCAGCACTCGACAAGGAAGGATTCCTGTTAAATATCAATGACTGGAGTCCAGGCGTCGCTAAGATCCTTGCACACAACGAAGGTATTGAATTGCAGGATGATCACTGGGCCATCGTCGATGCAATACGAAAATTCTATGAGCAGACTGAGGTGTCACTGGCGATGCGTCCACTCGTTAAACTCGTTCACAGTGAAGTCGACCCGCTGCTGGGCAGCAGCATCGCACTCATGCGCCTATTCGGTGATTCTCCAGCTAAAATGGTCGCCAAAATTTCCGGTTTGCCAAAGCCGGCTAACTGTTTGTAACTTGCTTTTGCATCTTAAGAGCGACCACCTCACCTATAATGACAACCGTCGGACCGCTCACTTCCTCCCGGACTGCAATGTCTGCAACCGAATCCAGACAGCCGACTAAAACCCGTTGCTCCGGCAATGTTGCATTTTCCACCAGGGCTACAGGTCTTTCAGCCGGCGCACCATGGGCGATGAGTCGTTCACAAATTTTTTGCAAACCGACCAATCCCATATATATAACCAGTGTCTGTCCTGCCTTAGTGAACTCCGGCCAATCAACGTTGACGGAGTTTTCAACTCGATGGCCGGTAACGAATCGAACAGACTGTGAGATATCTCGATGCGTCAGAGGAATCCCAGCATAGCTCGCCGCCCCCAATGAAGCGGTGATACCAGGGATCACCTCCACATCAATGCCTGCCTGAACAAGGGCTTCGACTTCTTCACCACCTCTACCATAGATAAAGGGATCGCCGCCCTTTAACCGGCAAACGCGGCTACCAGACTCCGCATGCTTGACCAGCAGCTCGTTTATGCCCTGTTGCTGAGATGACCTGTTGTTGGGCCGAGAAGGCGGTTCGTTAGGCTTAGGTCCTTGCTTACCAACATAAATTTTCTCAGCGTCTCTGCGGGCAAATTCTAGCAAGCCGGGGTTGGCGAGCTGATCAAAAAGAACCACATCTGCGGTTTGTATAATCCTGAGTGCTTTAAGGGTTATAAGTTCAGGATCTCCAGGGCCCGCGCCGACGAGCATTACCCTTCCCGATGGCTCCTCGGCATTCGTCACCGCCTCAAAAGCGCGCCTGGCATGATCACCTCGCCCAGTCGCTATGTCGTATACATTTTCTCTCGTCAAAACCGCATCCCACACACGCGTCCGCGCATGGACGGTGGCAAATTTTGTTTTTAAAAAAACCCTTCGGTCTGCGATCCAAGTTGCTACACGACCTAAGCCAAGCGGCAGTATCTCTTCTATCCAACTTCTTAATATTCGTGCGAACACGGGCGCAGTCCCCCCCGTAGAGACAGCAACCACCACCGGTTCGCGATTGACTATTCCCGGGAAAGTAACATTGCAACGCCTTGGATCATCCACCGTATTGATTAAAAGACCCTGCGTATTTGCGAGGTTATATAGCAGCGCACTGATTTCTTCTTTACCCGTAGCGGATATGATCAAACGAGTCTCAGGCAGGAGATATTTTGGATCGAAATTCGACTCGATCATTTCAACCGAATCGCCCAGTTCAAGAATTTCTTTGACGAAAGATTGTGCAACTATTCGAACGCGGGCGTTGGCCTGAATAAGCCATATGACTTTCCGCAACGCAATTTCGCCACCGCCGACAACGAGGCAATCTACGCCATCGAAGTCATGGAATAGAGGTAGCTTGAACATCGTTCAACTGTCCAGGTGCATCGCTCCGCCCATATAGCTGCGCAAAGCATCGGGGATTGCCACCCTTTGATCGCTGTCCTGATAGTTTTCAAGTATCGCAACGAGTGTGCGTCCAACCGCCAGGCCTGATCCATTGAGCGTATGCATCAGCTCCGGTTTGCCCGAATCCGAATCGCGATATCGGGCCTGCATACGTCTCGCCTGGAAGTCCAGAAAGTTAGAACAAGAGGATATTTCACGGTATGCGCTTTGGCCAGGCAGCCAGACTTCCAGATCGATTGTTTTCGCTGCGGAAAAGCCCAGATCCCCTCCACAGAGGTTGACGGCCCGGTAAGGCAGATCCAAGCTTTTTAGAATAGCTTCAGCATGACCCGTCAGCTCATCAAGTGCAGTCCATGAGTCATCCGGGTGAACGAGTTGCACCAGTTCAATCTTCTCGAATTGGTGTTGGCGGATCATCCCTCTGGTATCACGCCCATAGCTGCCGGCTTCCGAGCGGAAACATGGCGTATGCGCCACGTGTCGGATGGGAAGATCATCAGCCGACACAATCATGTCACGATACAAATTGGTCACCGGGACTTCGGCAGTCGGGATAAGGTAGGTTTCTGATTCCTGATCAAGCCGAAACTGATCTTCTTTAAATTTCGGTAGTTGTCCGGTACCAAATAAGCTATCCGCATTAACGATGTAAGGCACATAGACTTCCTGATAACCGTGTTGGGTGGTGTGCATGTCGAGCATGAACTGAATCAAGCTTCGGTGTAAACGTGCAACCTGGCCGCGCATGACGACGAATCGACTACCAGAGATTTTGGCAGCCGCCTCGAAATCGAGTCCTCCGTCTGACATAAGGTCCACATGATCTAACGGTTCGAAATTTAGCTCCTGTATTTCTCCCCACGAATAAATCTCAAGATTATCGTCTTCACTATTTCCGGGCGGTACGCTGGCATCGGGTAGATTAGGAACAGAACGGAGTATTTCCATCAGGTCTGTCTGAACCGTTTCAAATTCTTCTTTAGTCTCATTCAGACGATCACCGAGGTCCCCAACTTCAGCGACCAACCGTGCAATGTCTTCACCGCGGGATTTAGCTGCACCTATCGCCTTCGATTTGGTATTGCGCTCATTCTGCAAAGACTCTGTCGCCTGCTGCAGGCGACTGCGTTCGGCTTCTAGGCTCAAAAAATGGTCAACATCCAGGTCGTAGCCCTTGAGTTTCAAAGAATCAGCATACTTGTGAGGGTCTCGTCGGAGCTCGCGGACATCTAACATTTCATTCCTTCAATTCGTTCCAGCACTGGCATATGTCCCCAGCCAGTACCCTACAGCGGTAGCAACAAGACAGCCAACAACGGTCGTCGCGACATAAATGGCCGCCGCCGTCCGATGCGTCTCAAACAATATCATCGCTTCCAATGAAAACGCGGAAAACGTGGTAAACCCACCCAGAAAGCCAGCGACTAAAAGTGCACGCCCCCATGTCTGGAACCAGTGAGCATCCACATAAACGCTCCAGACAATACCAATGGCAAGCGAGCCGGCGATATTAATACCTACGGTGGTCCATGGGAATACAGAAGACACACCGGCTAAGCCCAGTGGAAACCATTGCCCCAGCTGATAGCGCAAACAGGCACCAATCGCGCCACCCGTCGCGACCAGCAGTAAAGAGTTAGACATCCTTGTACTCCGCAGATTCATCAAGTGCTCTCAGGCGAGCCATGCGGGCTTTAATTTTGGCCTCCAGGCCTTGATCGAGCGGCAGGTAAAATGCCTTTTCGCCGAGTTCTTCGGGAAAATAGGTTTCACCCGCGGCATAAGCCCCTTCACTTGTGATCTCATTGTGTGCATGTCGATATTCTGCACCATACCCCATCCCTTTCATCATGGCTGTGGGTGCGTTACGGATGTGCATGGGAACGTCATAGGAATCCGTTTCTTTCACCAATGCCATGGCCTGGTTATAAGCGTTGTATACAGCATCGCTTTTGGGGACTGAAGCTAAGTACAACACCGCGTGCGCCAATGCTAAATCCCCTTCTGGCGAGCCAAGCCGCTCATAGGCTTCTACCGCCGATAGCGTTAGAGCCAACGCCCTGGGGTCGGCATTGCCTACGTCTTCGCTCGCCATGCGGATCAGCCTCCTGCCGATGTATAGAGGATCCGCACCGCCATCGAGCATTCGGCAGAACCAATACAGCGCGGCATCCGGGGCGCTGCCGCGTACAGATTTGTGCAAAGCCGATATCTGTTCGTAAAATCGATCGCCGCCTTTGTCAAAACGCCGAAGTTTCTGACCAAAGGCGCTCTCTATTTCTTGAGTGTCTATCGCCTGCTCATCATTTGCGACCATCTGCACAGCCGTCTCCAATAGATTGAGCATTCGCCGGGCATCTCCATCCGCGGCTTCAACCAGTAGCTGCGCTGCACCTTTCGTTACTGACACGTTCAATAGTGCTTTCGCCCTGTTAATGACAAGGTTCAGCTCCTCCGCCGACAGTGCCTTAATCACAAATACACGCGCACGCGAAAGGAGTGCTGCATTGACTTCAAAGGAAGGATTTTCGGTTGTCGCACCGATAAATGTGAGCAGCCCATTTTCAACATGCGGAAGAAATGCATCCTGTTGGGCTTTGTTGAACCGGTGTACTTCATCAACAAAAAGCACAGTTTTTGCACCCTGGCTTTTGTTAAGTTCAGCTCTGGAAACGGCTTCGCGAACATCTTTAACGCCAGCCAAGACCGCAGAAAGTCCCAACCAGCGCACATCGGCGTTCTCTGCCAGCAGGCGAGCGAGGGATGTCTTACCTGTTCCTGGAGGACCCCAGAGAATCATCGAAGAAATACTCTTCTGCGCGATCATGCTTGCAAGCGGTTTACCGCTGCTCAGAAGATGTGCCTGGCCTACATAATGCTCGATTGTGTGCGGACGCATGCGTTCAGCAAGTGGTCGTGTATCCAGACCGTGCTCGCCGAAATCTAGTTTGCTGCTACCCTGATCATCCTCGAATAACATCGGTATCCAGAGGCAACTTCAATTGAAAGAGTTCGGATTGTATCACCTGCCCAGCCCGGTGGTTTCTGAACTCAACAATCGTTCTCTGCCCCCCGCTATCGGTGATGACAACTTCCTTGAGCTGATCGTCGCCAAACGTTATCTCTATCGAAGCAAGTACACTGGGCGTCAGTGGTACCAGACGAAACTGCACAACCACTGCTCGTGTAACCGTGGTAATGAGATAGTGCTCGCTAAGCTTGCGCTGGGCACCCATCAGCAGAGCGAGTGGAACTTGTTCCCAGTCTTCAGTGATATCCCGTTCGGTAACCTGCTCGAGGTCGGGGTCGTATATTTGCAGTTGCGAACCACTGAGGATGAGGGTCTGAGGATAGGGTTTTTCCACTTCCCAGCGTGCATTCGGCCGCGCCAACGCAATCTTACCCGTCGATTTCTCGACCACCTGCCCATACCCGTCTGTGACTGTTTGCGTAAACTGCGCCCTGACGTTGTTCAATCCCGATAGAGCCTCTGCCAACGACTCAGCCGGACTGGTCTGGCCCCACGTATTTACACTGGCGCTAAGATAGACAGCAAGGAGCAACCACCTTGGGTTATTCACGATTTGGTACGAGGATTTCCCGACTGCCATTCGTGTTCATTTCACTCACTACACCCGCGGTTTCCATGGCCTCGATCAGACGCGCAGCTCGGTTGTAACCGATACGTAGTTTGCGCTGGACCGATGAAATGGATGCCTTGCGTGACTCAAGGACAAACCGCACAGCTTCATCATAAAGTTCGTCATCCTGCTCAGCATCGTTACCTGTGTCGATCTGCAAAAAGGGATCGGTCAAAAGATCGCCGGATACTATCTCTTCTAGGTACTCCGGTTGTCCTCGTTGCTTCCAGTCATTCACAATTCTGTGTGCTTCCTCATCGGAAACAAAGGCGCCATGCACCCGTTGAGGCAGAGCCGTACCAGGTGGCAGAAAGAGCATATCCCCGTGACCTAACAACTGCTCCGCCCCGCCCTGGTCTAAAATCGTGCGCGAATCCACTTTAGAAGAAACCTGAAATCCAATGCGCGCGGGAATATTCGCTTTGATCAGACCAGTAATCACATCAACGGAGGGCCGTTGTGTTGCCAGAATCAAGTGAATCCCAGCAGCCCGTGCTTTCTGCGCAATTCTTGCGATGAGTTGTTCCACTTTTTTGCCAACGATCATCATCATGTCGGCAAATTCGTCAATGACGACGATTATCGCGGGCAAGGCTGTGAGTTGGGGCGCTGGCACCTCTTCCTCGGCCCACAACGGGTCAGTGAGCGGCTGCCCCCGACTTGCGGCCTCTTTCACCTGCCGATTAAACCCTGCCATATTCCTGACACCCAGTGCCGCCATCAGTCGATAGCGCCGTTCCATTTCTGCAACACACCAATTAAGTGCATGCGCGGCTTCTTTCATATCTGTCACGACAGGCGCGAGAAGATGGGGAATACCATCATAGATAGACAATTCCAGCATCTTAGGGTCAACCAGTATGAAGCGCACTTCTTCAGGTGTGGATTTGCACAAAATGCTTAAGAGCATGGCATTAACGCCAATAGACTTGCCCGATCCAGTTGTACCGGCAACCAGAAGATGGGGCATCTTGGCTATATCGGTAACAACCGTTGAACCCCCTATATCCTTACCCAAGGCCAAAGTAAGGGGCGAACGCGATTCTTGGAAACTCGGTGATGCAATCACCTCTTTTAACTGCACCATTTCTCGATGTTCATTCGGGATTTCAATCCCAACGACCGATTTTCCAGGGATGACCTCGACGATGCGCACACTAATCACGGCGAGCGATCTTGCAAGATCCTTGGCAAGACTGCTGATTTTCTGCACCTTAACACCCGCTGCAGGCTGCAGCTCAAAGCGGGTAATCACCGGGCCGGGCAAAACGCTGACCACTTCCGCTTCGACCCCGAAATCTGCAAGTTTGAGTTCCAATTGGCGTGACATAGCTTCCAGTGAGGCTTGGGAATAGCCGGCATTTTCCTGCCTGTTCTTCTCATCCAACAAATCAAGATCCGGTAACTCGCCGAGCGTCTCTGACCTGAATAGCACTTTTTGCGTTGGTTTAGGCGTTGATTTAGGTGTTGGTTTAGGCGCCTCCACCTTCGCAACAATATCCGGTGTTTTGCGTGCTGGTTTCACTCTTTTTGACTCCAGGCGCTCAGTGTTGCGATCGACTATGGCTTTTCTATGTTTACCTGCCTGAATCCTTGTGCGCACCTGTATACCGGCATCGATCATCCAGCCGATCACATGATGCACCGCCCTTCCGCTCAGCTCAGCAATATCAAGCCACGACAACCCGGTTCCGGCCTGAAATCCAATCAGTCCTACGGCGGTCACAATAATCGTTAACCCGACCGAGCCAAAGACGGGTGCGCCAGCCTGGGCCAGCCACTGACCGAATACGCCCCCATAACCGGCAGGAAACGCCGAACTGCTGTGGATGTGCGTTTCCAGGATTACACATGCGGCAATGAACAGGGCCAACCAGCCGCTGCCACGCACCACCAATAACGTCCAGTTAAGCTGGAATTGTCTGTTAAGTAGCAGACGCACGCCCAGCATCGTCAACGCGACAGGAATCAGGAACGCAACATAACCAAAAAGGTAAAGGACCAGATCGGCAAAATAAGCGCCGCTGACACCTACCAGGTTTGTGGCATCTGTATGTGGGCTCGCGAAGCTAAATCCCGGGTCATCCGGAGAATAAGAGCCGATCGCGAGGAAGAGAAACACAGTGAGACCAACCAACCCTACCAAACATATTTCTCTGACAGGGAGGAGCCGAACAGGAAGCAACGACGCCACTAAGATATCCTTGATCAGTGAGCCGACGCGAGTTTACGCAAAGCCTGCGGGGTAAACAAACCCTGTGGATAACTTTTTTTCATCAAAATCAAACCTTTAAATTCGCTTCTTATCACGTGCTATAAAACACACCACCCGACTCTTTTTTATTACAATGTAGGCTTGTTAGCGATATGAACCCTAAAACTATGCGGGTTGACAAGGCAAAGATAGTCGATGAGGTCTGGGACGAGGCCAAGATTGCAAGCTTCCTCGACAAGGGCCCAATGGGCAAAACACCCCAAGCACACAGCAAGCTGCTGTATGCATATCGAAGTATGCGCGTCGATGATTTCGGTCGTTTTGTTACCCTTTATAAGCAAAAAGGCGGCGATGTAAATGCACGGGACGCATCGGGACGGACATTGCTTGATATCGTCAGTCACCACAAAAAGTCGGCTCCGTTCCAGGAAATTCTGCGCAACTGAATTGTCAATTCCACTTCTTCCTACCCACCCAGTGCGCTTTCCTGATCCCGAAAGTGCGCTGGTTGAACCCGATGGACTCCTTGCCGCCGGAGGCGCACTTAATGTCCCATGGCTGACCGAGGCCTACGGCCGCGGTATATTCCCTTGGTTCAATTCCGACGACGACTTTATTCTATGGTGGTCGCCCGCTCGCCGTGCAACGCTCGCGCCGGGCAAGATGAAGGTGTCTCGAAGCCTCAACAAAAAAATACGCCAGGCAGATTTCGAGGTGCGTGTCGATTGCAATTTCGACGC
>JAYZCO010000064.1:0-59452 GCA_036338285.1 Pseudomonadota bacterium | reverse complement strand
ATGTATAACCCCGTCCACCATAGTCTTCGTCTTTAATATCAAGAACAACTTCTGCACCTTTTTCTACAGCTTTTTTATAGTGAGCGTCAGCATCAACCACAACCATATAAATACTTGCGGTATTCTGTCCTCCTAGTTCTAGAGGAGAAGAATTCAATCTACCAAATTCATCCCCCTCATGCGCTGTGCCCAACATAATCATACAATCGTTGTAAACCAACTGAGCATGCAAAATACTTCCTGCAGCGCCAGGAACTGTAAGATATTTCTCAAATCCAAAAACTTCACATAACCATTCGATGGCTTTCTCGCAATCTTTATATCTAATAGAAGGTATTATCTTGGCTTTATTTTTCATAATTCTTCTTCACTCCCACTCAATCGTGGCAGGCGGTTTCGACGAAATATCGTAGACGACCCTCGAGACCGCATCGATTTCGTTAATGATCCGATTGCTGACCTTTTCGATGAAATCGTAAGGCAGTCGGGCACTGCGCGCGGTCATAAAATCAACGGTCTCCACGGCACGCAGGGCAATGACATATTCATAACGTCGGGCATCACCGACAACACCGACAGATTTAACGGGCAAAAATACCGCAAACGCCTGCGCAACTTTTTCGTAGAGTTGGGCGGCATGTAATTCACTGATGAAAATCGCATCCGCCTGGCGCAATGTCTCGGCGTATTCCTGTTTCACTTCGCCCAGAATCCGTACGCCCAACCCCGGTCCGGGGAACGGGTGGCGAAAAACCAGCGAGCGCGGTAAGCCGAGGTGGAGTCCAATCTCACGCACTTCGTCTTTAAACAGCTCCCTTAAAGGCTCAACTAACCCCAACGCCATTCTTGCCGGCAGGCCACCAACGTTATGATGCGATTTAATGACATGCGCTTTGCCAAATTTGGACGCAGCTGACTCAATCACATCCGGGTAAATCGTCCCTTGGGCGAGCCACTTAACCCCCTCAAGCGCCTTGGCTTCACGCTCAAAAACATCGATAAATGTCGCGCCTATGATCTTCCGCTTCGACTCCGGATCTTCATGGCCTTTAAGGTTTTGCAAAAACTCATCCTGGGCATCGATCGTTTTAATGCTCAGCGGTAACACATTTCCGATACCCGAATCAGGCGCAAAGGCCGCTTCCACCTCACCAACTTCATCTTTTCGCAGAAGTCCATTATCGACAAAAAGACAGGTCAACTGTGGGCCAATAGCGCGCGCTAATAGCGCTGCTACAACGGATGAATCCACACCGCCTGAAAGCCCCAAAACGACCGGGTCATCTCCGACCAAATCCTGAATTCGCAAGATCGCATCTTCAACAATATTCTCAGCAGTCCAGTCGCCATCGCACCCACAAATCTCACCGGCAAAATGCGCCAATAAAGCACTGCCGTTGGTTGTGTGCGTGACTTCAGGATGGAACTGCACGCAGAATATCTGCCGATCAGGATCTTCCATGGCCGCAACCGGCGCGCTCGCACTACGCGCGGTACAGACAAATCCTGGCGGTATTTCCGTTACCTTGTCACCATGGCTCATCCACACGTCAATGGATTCGTCCTTCAATCCTAGCAATTGGCTGGGGGCAGAGGGCTCAATGGTGGCATGACCGAATTCCCGTTGGTCCGAACCTTCGACAGCGCCGCCAAGCTGGCTGGCAATCGCCTGCATGCCATAACAGATACCAAGAATGGGCACTTCCGCTGCAAATACGCCAGGCGCTATACGGGGAGTCTCGCCGGCGGTAACCGTTTCGGGTCCACCCGATAGAATGATGCCTCGGGGCGCATACTCAGCAATGAATTCATCCGGTATATCAAATGGGTGTATTTCGCAGTACACACCCGACTCGCGCACTCTGCGGGCAATGAGTTGCGTATACTGCGAACCAAAATCAATTACCAGCAATCGCTGGTCATGTATGTTCTGCACGTCCCTTCTAACTAGTGTCTTCGGTCAACTGGTTTGTTATTTGTTGCTTCAATCCCGTCGCTGAAATCAGCTCACAGGATAGTTGGGCGCTTCTTTGGTAATGGCCACATCATGCACATGCGACTCAACCATACTGGCCGCACTGACGCGCACGAATTCCGGTTCCGTGCGCATTGCATGCACACTGGCACACCCCGTATAACCCATCGAAGCCCGAACGCCACCCATCAGCTGATGGACAATGGGACCCACCGGCCCTCGATAAGCAACCCTGCCCTCAATGCCTTCCGGCACTAACTTGCGTCCATCGCCCTCTACCTCCTGGAAGTATCGGTCGCTGGAGCCATTACTTTGTGACATCGCACCTAACGAGCCCATGCCTCGATAGGATTTGTACGTTCTGCCCTGATAGAGCTCCACTTCACCAGGGGCCTCGTCTGTGCCCGCGAGCAGGCTGCCTACCATCACTGAACTGGCCCCGGCGACCAGCGCCTTGGCAATATCGCCCGAATAGCGAATGCCCCCGTCGGCAATGATCGGTACATCTTCCTCTTCACCTGCACGAGAAGCCTCGGCGATCGCAGTAATTTGCGGCACACCTATACCCGCGACTATTCGTGTTGTGCATATGGAGCCGGGACCGATACCTACCTTAACGGCATCCACCCCCGCATCGATCAGCGCTTTAGCACCTTCATAGGTCGCGATATTTCCACCGACAACGTTCAAGTCTGGATAGGTCTGTTTCATCCAGCCAATTCGGTCTAGTACGTCCCTGGAATGGCCATGTGCGGTATCCACTACAACAATATCTGCACCGGCTTCAACAAGGGCGCTCACACGCTCATCCGTTTCACCACTCGTGCCGACACTGGCACCCACGCGCAACTGGCCAAGATCGTCCTTACAAGCGCTCGGATAGGCTTGTGCCTTGGCAATATCCTTAACCGTGACCATACCTGTCAGTTCGAAGTCTTCGTTGATCAACAGGACTTTTTCGATGCGATACTCATGCAGCATGCGAGTGATCTCGTCAAAACCAGTTCCTTCGAGTGCCGTGACGAGGCGATCTTTGGGTGTCATAACATCTTTCACACACACATCGATACGATGCTCAAACCTGATGTCTCGACTCGTCACTATACCCACAAGCTTGTCGCCACTGACTACCGGCACACCGGATATGCCATTGTCCGTCGTGATGGCATAAAGTTCCTTCAACGTCGCTTCAGGTCTGATCGTGATCGGATCCCGAATGATGCCGGACTCAAATTTCTTGACGGCCCTGACTTCCCTCGCTTGCTGCTCAATCGTCATATTTTTGTGCACGATGCCGATGCCACCTTCCTGCGCGATCGATATCGCCAGCCGCGCTTCGGTGACTGTATCCATCGCAGATGAGATGAGCGGAATGTTTAGCTTGATATCGCGCGTGAGTCGCGTCTGTAGTGAGACTTCGGATGGGAGGACTTGTGAGTAAGCAGGCAGAAGGAGTACGTCGTCAAAAGTTAAGGCATCGGCAGCGATCCGCAACATTTACTGTCCCCACAAAAGCAGTATTCTACCGATCATCATTCTTGAAGTAAATTCATCACCCCTTCGCGGCCCCAGACTCTGCCTTCCATCAGCCGGGCAGGCGTCAGGATTGTCCATCCCGAAATCTACATCATGCGCTTCCCGCCGTGCCTAAACCTTGATCTCCTGGTTCTTAACAATGATGATCTGTTTGTGAATGACAACAACGAACATGCAGTTCTCTCAGTCTCCGATCTCAACCGCGAGGCACGTATTACAATTGAAGATCACTTTCGTGAGGTCTGGGTGCTCGGTGAGATGTCCAACTTTGCCCGTCCACGCTCCGGCCACTGGTATTTCACACTAAAAGACGAAAAAGCACAGGTCCGCTGTGCGATGTTCGCTAATCGTAATCGCATGACTCAGATGCAGCCCGGTGACGGTCAATTGGTGTTGCTACGCGGAAGAGTCAGTCTGTACGAAGGCCGCGGTGAGTTTCAGGTGATCGTCGACTACATGGAAGCTGCTGGTGAGGGTGCTTTACGCCAGGCATTTGACAAACTAAAAGATAAACTTGCAGCAGAAGGTCTGTTTGCAGAAGCGAACAAACGCCCGCTTCCTCAGTTTCCCGAGCATGCGGCCATACTGACATCCGAAACAGGCGCAGCGTTTAGAGACATTCGGGCCGTACTGCAGCGCCGCTATCCCTCGCTTAACCTCACGCTCATCCCCTGCCTGGTGCAAGGCGATCAGGCAGAAGCAGACCTCTTACGCGCACTGTCGGCGGGTTTGACTCTCAAACCCGACGTGATCGTCCTGACCCGAGGGGGTGGCAGCCTTGAAGATTTGTGGTCGTTCAATTCTGAAACACTGGCCCGTGCTATCTATGCAAGCACGATCCCAATCGTCTCAGCCGTCGGTCATGAAATCGACTTCACCATCGCTGACTTTGTTGCCGATGTTCGGGCACCCACACCCAGTGCTGCAGCAGAACTGATCAGTCCGGATGCCGCTGAACTTCTATCCGAGTTCGCAGACTTCGAACAACACTTAACAACCATGTTCCGGCATTATCTGGAGCATCAGCACCTGCGCGTCGAAAACTCGCTGCTGCAGATCGCAGACCCTCAAGCGGCGTTGGAAACTTATCTCGAAAAGGTTTCAGGCTTTCAACAACGCACACAACGCGCCCTTAAAGCCAGGATCACGCATCTAGCTCTACAGGCCCATGGCCTCGCGCAAAGACTAGGCTCTATCGGTCCGCGTGCGCGGATCAAAACCCAACATGAGAATTTGGTAGTCAAGATTAGCCGTATGAAACTCACGCTCGAACAACACCTTGAGCAGCAACGTGAGCATGTCGGCCAACAGGCTCGGATGCTGCACAACCTCTCCCCATTACCGACCATAGACAGAGGCTATGGTCTGGTGACAAACGAGGATGGTCGCGTGGTGTCTTCACGTGCAGAAGTTTCCTCAGGCGACACCTTAACGACGTATGTACAGGACGGATCTATACGCTCAGTCGTCGACGATACAAACCCAAAGACCCTAACGGATAGCACAGGATGAGGACTGATCGCCTACCGCTCGCTGCGCTTGCTCTGGCCGGATTCTTTGTTGCAACCATTAACGCCTACAGCGACCCTCCGTCAGCGATTCCTGGTGGGGTCTACCTTTTCCCCATACCCAACGGTGCAACTGACATCCGCTTTCGAGATAAGCCTGTGTTTACCATCAACGACCACGCCCTCATCGCCATACCCATGCAACAAACGCCAGGATCGGCAACGCTTACCTATAAAGTACAAAAAGAAACGAAATCACACCCCTTTACCGTGCGCTCACATGCCTATACCGAGCAACACATAACGCTGGAAAACGAAGCGATGGTGACACCACCAGACGATGTCCGTGAGCGCATACAGGAAGAATCCAGACGCCAAAGAAGGCTGTACATACAGCATCGACCCGAACAAAGTGTCGACGACGGCTTCATGAAGCCTCTGCAAGGGATCACCACGAGTCTGTTCGGACACAAACGCTTTTTTAATGGCAAACCCCGCAGCCCCCACAGCGGACTGGACATCGCGGCCGATACCGGAACACCCATCGCCGCAGCCGGTGGCGGCACCATCACATTGAGCGATGCGCTCTACTTCAACGGCAACACGATCTTCATCGATCACGGCAAGGGGCTCGTGACGATGTATTGTCACATGAGCAAGCTCGACGTCCGTGAAGGGGCGAGTGTCAACAAAGGCCAGACGATCGGACGCGTCGGCTCAACGGGTCGCGCAACCGGGCCACACTTACATTGGTCTGTGAGCTTGAATGGTGTGCGCGTCAACCCAACCCTTTTTATGCAACTGCTCAACCAGGTCATTAAAGCCGGATAGCGCCAGTAAATACCCTGGCGATACCGCGACACATCAGCGGGTCTTTTTCTTTCGGTTCTTGCGTCGCTTGATCACACGGCCCCGGTGCGCCTGCTGACGTCTGGTCAATACGTTGCGACGTCCTGAGAAAGGATTGTCACTGTCTCTGAATTCCAGGCGGATCGGATTCCCAACTAAATTGAGCGCCTCACGAAGGCTGTTTTCCAGATAACGCTTGTAGCTTGCAGGCAAACTTTTCAGCTGATTGCCGTGGATGACAACGGCAGGGGGATGTCCGCCTGCATGGGTCGCCATTTTGATTTTTATCTGTCTTCCACGTACAGCAGGCGCCGGATGACTTTCGATCAGGTTGCGCACAAGGCGTGTCAGTACCGATGTGCTGAACTCAAAACCACCCGCTGCATAGACCTCATCAACCGCACTCAAGAGATGGCCTACACCCGTCCCATGTAGTGCTGATATCCGACGCAATGGCAACCAGGGTGCAAAATTAAGTTTCCGCTCTACGCCTTGCCGAATGTTCGATTTCTGGCCATCCGTAAGGCCATCACACTTATTGAGTGCCACGACGATCGCCGTCCCGGCTTCTAGGGCGTATTGCAGAATGTGCAGGTCCTGATCCACGATGCCTTCCTGGCCATCGAGGACCAGGACAGCAACATGCGCACGGGCCATCGCATCGAGCGCTTTGACCACACTGAATTTTTCAACAATTTCACCGACTTTACCCTTGCGCCGAACGCCCGCCGTATCGATCAGCACATAATCAGTGCCATCGCGGTGAAACGGAATATCTATCGCATCTCGAGTCGTGCCCGGCATATCGAATACAACTTGCCGCTCCTCACCGAGCAGACGGTTAACAAGTGTCGACTTGCCTACATTAGGTCGCCCAACGATGGCGACCCGAACGCCACTGAGTTGTTCAATCTCCTCATCATCAACGTCTTCAACATCAATGTTATCCGCAACCAATTGACCAAGCGCACTCATGCCACGATTTTGTGATGCGGCAACAAGCAAAGGATTATCGAAGCCAAAGTGGGCAAATTCAGCAACGACGACCCCCTCATTAAGACCATCTACCTTGTTGATCACCGGGACAAAGGGCACATCTTCGCGACGCAGATAATCCACCAGGTCCTCATCAGAACTGGTTACCCCGTCGCGGCCGTCAAATACCGCGACCACAACATCCGCCTCAGCCACGGCAAGGCGCGTTTGTTCACCGAGCACATCAACCAGATCGTGATCACCAAACAGACCCCCCGTATCGATAAGAGAGACGTTTAGCCCAGCAAGTCTCGCTGCACCGTAACGACGATCACGGGTCAGACCGGGCACATTGGCCACAAGCGCATCACGGCGCTTGGTCAGCTTATTGAATATTGTGGATTTGCCTACATTAGGGCGCCCCACCAGAACAACACACGGGGCTGACATACGCTAACGTCGCTCAATGTCCAGTGCTTGAAGACTGCCGCTGTTACCGAGGACGAAGACCGTCGACTCAGCCACGATCATACTGCTGCGAACACCCTGGCCATCGACTTTGCGCCGACCCATCAGACGTCCATCCCGTTGGGCCAGAACATGAACATAGCCTTCACTGTCACCAAATACGACGTAATTCGAAAATGCGATTGGCGCACTCAACTGGCGTAACCGGAACGCTTCCTGCGTCCACATCACTTCACCCGTGTTTTCATCAATTGCGCTGATGATGTCTTCTTCGTCGACCACATAAACCTGCCCGTACCCATATGCCATATCGAGATAAGTTGATATTTCCTGCTCCCAGCGGGGTGAACCGTCGCGTTTGGACAAGGATTTAACCAGCCCGTGATAGGCAGCAACGAAAACCTGATTTTGTGCAACGATCGCTCTCGAATCGACATCTACCATGCGTTGCAGTTCAGAACGCCCTTCCGGTAAGACAACCCTGTGCTCCCAGATAGGCTCCCCGTTTGTCCCGCGAAACGCGATGATTTTGCCATTCGCGAAACCCGCATAAACAATGTCGTTCTCAATGACGGGAGAGCTCGTGCCCCGTAGGGTGAGAACAGGCACCTGGTTGTCGTATGCCCATTGAACCTCACCCTGTTCGACTTCCATCGCAACCAGGCGCCCGTCGATCGTCTGCGTGAAAACCAGGCCATCGTCAGCTGCTGGAGTCGCAAGAATTTCAGTCCCCAGGCTTGCACGCCAGCGAATCTCTCCGCTGCTTATATCCAGGGCGACCACCTCGCCTTCTGTCGTGCCGATAAAAGCCAGCCCCTCGCCGACACCTACGCCACCACCAACAAAGCTGGGATCTGAACGGTCAAAAAAATTGAGCGAGCCAAGAAACCCTTTCTGTATAGGGTCCACGTGGGTACGCCATACGCGTTTGCCGGAGAACCGGTCTCGCGACTCGAGATACCCATATCCGTCCGTGGCAATGATCTGGTCAGCGACGATGGCCGGCGTTAAGCGGAGATATTTCTTGCCCAACCCTTCACCGATATTGCCTTTCCAGACGCGTTCCAGTTTGACCTCAGGGTCGAATTTAACGAGTTCGGCAGGCTCGTCCTTTTTATCTTCTTCATCCGCATCATCGACCCAGGGAAGCCAGCTGAACCAGCTGCAACCGGATATAACGAGCACAATCCCGATGAGGGAAACCAGCCGCATCAAGGTGTTAGTCGTCGCCATCACTTACAGTGCCCTCGGTTTGTTCTGACTCTTCTACAACATCAGCATCAGTGGTTGGTTCGTCTTCATCCGTTTGCTCAAGCGTGGACTGCGCAGCTTTCAAGGCTTCAGTCAGCGCATCGGTCATGGCAACGTACTCGCCTTTAAACGGTGCAGTATTTTCAAGCTTCATGTTCAAAAAAGGTCGTGAGTCACTGGCCAGTAAACTTGCAACAGCCGCCTGATAAGACTGGTGCGCGAGCTCGACTTCACCGGCTGCCGAGTGTATGTCACCTTTGGCTTCAAGTACCAATGCCCGATATCCCTCGCCCTGGACATTGCTGAGCGTTGCTAACGCCTGGTCTTTTAGATCAAGTTCCTGCTGTAGCCTTGCCAGTCGAATGCGGGCCAGATCTGCGACCAGCTTATCTTCCGCAGTGGCCACAGCTTGCTCCAAATGTTCCAAAGCCTGCTGCGGGTCACCCGTATCCAAAGCGACTTTTGCTTTTTCAAAGAGCGCAAATATATGAACGGCACGCCCAGAAAAGTCTGTCTGGAGATTATCAAACGCCGCTTCTTTAATTTCCGTGTTTCCACTAACACTGGCCTGGCGATAGGTTTCGTATGCCCTCGTCGCTTCGTGGCGCTGGGTTTCATCGAAATCGACATACCAGTTGAAGCCGACGATCCCGCTCAACATCACCGCAACACCGACCAGCAGCGTGCGCCCATTTTCGTCCCACCAGGTTTTCAGCCTGGCCAGTTGTTCTTCTTCTTCAAGATATTCAGACACAGAGTACTTCCGCTCGCTATTGTTTTCCGGTCTGCGCGTCTAGATGACCACGCACAGATGATTTAATTACCGTCTCCTGCACACCAGATTGCAAATCCTTGATTGTGACCGTTTGATCAGCCAATTCCTGCTCGCCGATGATCAAAGCCCACTGCGCCCCGGATCTGTCCGCTTTCTTCAATTGTTTTTTGAAGTTTCCACTACCCAGATGTAAGCGCGTGCGCAGTCCTGTCTTCCGCATATCCTGAGCTAGCTCATGTGCAGCGCGCATCATACTCTCTTGGGCATAGCAAACGTAGACATCAACAGAATCCGGTGCAAGATCCTGGTGTACCTGCTCATGCAGCAATACGACCCGGTCTACCCCTAAAGCAAAACCCGCAGCGGGCATCGGGCGACCACCCAGCCGTTCAACGAGGCCATCATAGCGCCCACCGGCACAAACAGTACCCTGCGCGCCGAGTGCAGAAGTCGTCCACTCAAACACGGTATTTGTGTAGTAATCCAGGCCGCGCACCAGGCGGGCATTGTGTACATACGGTATGCCGTACAGGTCAAGCCCTGCGCAGAGCATCTCGAAATGCTTCAAACTGGCATCATCGAGATACGATTGAAGTACAGGTGCTTCATCCAGTAATTCCTGAGTCTGTTCGTTCTTTGTATCAAGGATTCGCATCGGATTGGTCTGCAGTCGTCGCTGACTGTCTTCGTCCAGCTTTGCTTTATGGGGTGTCAGAAATTCAATGAGCGCCTGACGGTAGGCTTGCCGCGATGCCTGTCCGCCAATCGTGTTCAACTCAAGCACCACATGTTCTGCAAGGCCCAATTCATACCAGAAATCGGCGCAGAGGAGGATGAGTTCGATGTCTACATCCGGGCCCGAAAAACCAAAGGCCTCTGCCCCGATCTGGCTGAATTGACGATAACGGCCTTTTTGCGGCTTTTCGTAACGGAACATCGGTCCGCTATAAAAAACTTTCTGGGTTTGATTAAACAGAAGTCCATTTTCCTGGAGCGCACGCACACAACTCGCTGTACCCTCCGGTCGCAGGGTCAGTGAATCCCCGTCCCGATCAGCCAGACTGTACATCTCTTTCTCAACAATATCGGTCGACTCTCCCACACCGCGTGCAAAGAGCTCAGTATATTCCAGGAGCGGCAGCTGAACTTCTTCATACGTGTAGTGTTTAAGGACATTACCTATTACATCGGCGACAAGAGACCAGCGCCGAGCTTCCTTCGGCAGTACATCCCTCATCCCGCGGACGGCCTGGACCATCAGATTTTCTCCTTCAATTACTGGCCGAGTACGACAGATGCAACGTTGTTGCGAGTATGTGGTGACAGCACAACAGGATCCTCATCGAAACGCAGCGCCGCACCTGGCGCATAACCCAGCAGAACGTGGAAAGGCCCTAAGCCTGAGAACTTGAAGGTTTTTCCAGGCCGGCCAAGATCCGCAAACAAAGTTTCTCCGTTGCTGTTCTTGATTTCTACCCAGCACTCTTCGGTAAAATCCAACTCCAACCGGTGTTCGCCCTCAGGAAAAAGGCTCACATAGTCACTGAGGACTGCTGCTTCGTTCGATGCGGGTTCAACCACCACCGGGTTGGCAGCCGGTGCATCTGGCAACTCAACCACCACCTCAGATTCCACGACTGAAGGGGCCGGCGCAACGGGTGGGGCTGTTTGGTTGGTCAGACCTTCTTTCTGTTCGACCGCGCTCTGCGCACTTTTATCATCAGATGTCGACCCTAGCAGCCAGAAAATCAGCGCCAATACCACGCCTGCGCCGACACCTGTGTAGAGCCGCCGATCGCTTATGCGTCTGTTCACCTCAGCATCAACTTGATGTGTCCTCAGGCCCAAATCGGGCGAAACACCTGCAACTAAAGGCTCCGGATCAAGATTCAACAGTTTCGCATAAGCACGCACATAACCTTTGACGTAAACCTGGGCCGGCATATTGCTTTCATCACCCGATTCAATCGCCTGCACCACGGAGATAGACAAATTCAGCGTCTCGGCGACATCCCGCGTTGAAAGGCCGGTGGCAGCCCGAGCTTGGGCAAGGACAGACCAGGGCGTGGCTTGACTCAGAGTGTCTTCAGACATCGCGCTGACTGATCAGGAAACAAGTTATTAAGCGACAGGCGATACCGAGCTTCCTGATTTTCATCTTTCTGTATCAACGCTATCTTCAAGCCCAGACAAGTGCTCCGACCGGTCGGCTTGCCGACCCGGTTGTAGAGGAAGAAATGTTGACTCGCCTCTTTTACCTGACCCTCCTCAAAAAGTATGAGGGCCAATTCCAGATTGGCACGTGCCAGCTGAAAATTAAGCTCAAGGGCCCTGCGGAAGGCTGATATCGCCTTCGTCGTATTGCCAACACGTAAATAGGTCAATCCAAGGCTCTCATAGGCGCGTGGTCTTGCCCGATAATCCGGATTCTCAACCAGCGTGCTTAACGGTACCAGGGCATCATTGAATCGCTCTTCGGCATAAAGAAAACTACCGTAATTATTCAACGCCTGAGGGTTATCAGGTTCAATGCCTAAGGCTCGCTTGAAATGTCCCTCAGCCAGCCTCGGTTCCCCTTCAGCTTGGTACATGACCCCGGATAAGACGTGGGCCTCCACACTGGCAGAATCAATTTGCAGCGCCCTTTGCAGGGGAGGTTTGGCGCGTATCCAATCCCGCTTCTCCATATAACCCCGCGCAAGTTCTAATTGCGCTTTGACCCGGGTTTCTTTGGGAGCCGGCCCCGGCAAACCGCCTGTTGTTTCCGTAACACATCCAGGCAAGCAAATCGAAACGACCACGCAAAGACTCAGCGCGATGATTCGGCGCTTGAATTGACTGTAGACGCTGGGTGTCATGGTCGCACCGGGCCAATGGCTATCGTTTCAACCTGGTTCTTCACTCTATACCTTTCCTGACGCCTCGTTCGGTCTTGCACTCGACCAACCAGCTGTCCACAGGCTGCATTAATGTCATCCCCACGCGTTGTGCGCAACATCGTTGCATAACCACTGTTCATTAAATACGTTTGAAAAGCGCTTATGTCCCCCATTCCGGGACGTTCATACTGAGTGCCTGGATAGGGATTAAAAGGAATCAGGTTGATTTTGCAGCGCACGCTTCGAAGCAATCGTGCGAGTGCCTCGGCATGTTCGAGCTGGTCGTTGACCCCCTTGATTAAAGTGTACTCCATGACGAGCTTCCGTCGCTCACCAAGGTGACTGACATAGTGGGTACACGCATCAAGAAGTTCTTTAATCGGGTACTTCCTGTTCAGTGGTACAAGTTCGTCTCTCAGGTCGTCTGTCGGGGCGTGCAGCGAGATCGCCAGAGCAACATCAGTCACATCGGCCAGATCAAGTATCGCCGGAACCACACCCGCAGTGCTGATCGTGACCCTGCGTTTGGATATCCCGAAGGCTAGATCATCCTTCATGATGTTGGTCGCCGTCACCGCAGCGTCGAAATTCAAAAGCGGCTCACCCATGCCCATCAAAACGACGTTTGTTACCGCCCTGCCTTCTTTCGCAAGTTCACGATTTGCCAGCACCAACTGGCCCACCATCGTCGCAGCACTTAGGTTGCCGCTGAATCCCTGTTTGCCGGTTGAGCAAAAGCTACAGTCGAGCACACAACCAACCTGTGACGACACGCAGAGCGTATTTCGCTGGTTTTCCGGTATAAGCACCATTTCAATCAGATTGCCATCGGCAAGATCGAGCCCCCACTTCAAAGTCCCGTCCTTTGAGCGGTGGTGTGTGTTAACTGTAGGCAGATCCAGACAAGCGTTTTCAGTCAGCCAGGCCCGGGTAGATGCAGGCAGGTCAGTCATCGCGGAAAAATCGGTGCGTCCTTGATGGTAGACCCACTTCATTAACTGACGGCCGCGGAACGCTTGCAAACCCTGCTCGACAAACAGTGTTTCTAATTGATTGCGGTCAAGACCGTAAAGATTATGCACGCGGGTTAGTTCCTGGCACTAGCGAGAGTGAATTTCATCCTCACCGAAAAAAAATGCGATTTCTCGTTTTGCAGAAGCAGGCGCATCCGATCCGTGCACTGAGTTTGCATCAATCGATTCAGCAAAGTCAGCGCGAATGGTCCCAGGTTCCGCTTCAGCAGGGTTGGTTGCACCCATCAATCGTCTATTCGTCGCAATGGCCTCGTCGCCTTCCAGTACCTGCACCACCACCGGTCCGGATCTCATATAGGCGATCAAATCATCGAAGAAAGATTTACCTTCGTGTTCAGAATAAAAACCCTGTGCCTGCTCCTTTGAAAGCAGGAGCATTTTTGCGGCGATGATTCTTAGCCCGCCTTTTTCGAACCGGGCGTAAATTTCGCCAATTAAGTTGCGGGCCACCGCATCCGGTTTGACGATCGAAAGGGTACGTTCCACAGCCATTGTGGCCTCCAGAAACAATTGCGACCTGCCCATGGCAATCGCGCTATGTATTTAATAAATAAAGGATTTACCGGCAACGCCGGGATTGCGGCCGCGTATTATACGCGTGCTTATGGCCCACGCAATCGGCCTATTACTTCACCAAGGCGTACACCCGCGTGGTCGACTTCTTCTTCGGTCGTAAAACGACCAAAGCTGAAACGAAGCGACGCTTGCGCCAATTCATCAGGCACACCAACGGCCTGTAACACATATGACGGTTCAACGGAGGCAGATGTACACGCTGATCCGCTTGAGATTGCCAGATCGTCCAGTGCGAGTAACAGTGTCTCACCATCCACATCAGCAAAGGCAACGTTCACTATGCCCGGGAGACTGTGCTCGGGATGGCCATTGATCCGAATGTCCGGGATCTGATTCACATGGCGTAAAAAAGCCTGTTTGAGGCCGGAAAGCTGCACCTGCTCTGCGTGCATATGCTCGGCCATTAACTCAGCGGCAGCACCCAGCCCAACAATCTGATGGGTAGCGAGCGTTCCTGATCGCAAGCCCATCTCGTGCCCTCCGCCGTGTATCAAGGGGCTCATACGAATGGGTGGCTCACGCCGCACATAAAGACATCCGATACCCTTCGGACCATAGATTTTGTGCGCAGAAATCGAAAGCAAGTCGATTGCCATGGTCGCAACATTAATCTCGAGCTTTCCAAAGCTTTGTGCTGCATCTACATGAAATAAAACATTTTTCTCTCTGCATAATTCACCAATAGCTGCCACATCATTGATCGTTCCAAGCTCATTGTTTACGTGCATCACCGATGTGATGAGCGTGTCGTCGCGCAGCGCCCGAGCGACAGCAGAGGGCTCGATGCATCCATGCGCATCCGGTGTGAGGTAAGTCACTTCGAAGCCTTGAGTCTCCAGGTAGGCACAAGTGTCAAGGACAGCTTTGTGCTCAATGGCCGTCGTAACAATGTGACGTCGCGGCTGACCCGGAACAAGGGCGGGTCCCTTCAAGGCAAGGTTGTCTGATTCAGTCGCCCCCGATGTCCAAACAATCTCCCGCACGTCTGCGTGCAGAAGTTTCGCTATTTGCGCTCGCGCAGCCTCCACGGCCTCCTCAGCCTGCCAACCGAGCGTATGCGAACGCGATGCAGGATTCCCAAAATTGCCGTGCACCGTCAGACAGGCGCCCATGCGGTGGGCGACGCGAGGATCAGTCGGCGTCGTCGCAGCGTAGTCGAGATAGATCGGCTGGGTCATAAAACGCCTATCCAAGCGGTATTGAGGCGATCAGATCGTGTGAATCGATTTCATTTCCAGTGGCTATATCAACCACCTGGCGTTGTCGTTCCATCAGACTCGCCAGTGTGATTCCTTGGAGAAAGTCATCAAGTTGCTTAGAAAGGTCCACCCAGAGGTCGTGCGTCAGGCACATGTGTCCTTCCTGACAATCCGCCTTGCCACGGCAACGCGTGGCATCTACGCCTTCACCGACCGAACGCACGATGGCAGATATCGTAATCTCCTGGGCTCGGCGCCCGAGTACATAGCCACCACCTGGCCCTCGCAAGCTGCGCAACAATCCGAATCGTTTGAGTTTGCCTACAATCTGTTCCAGATAGGCAGAAGAGATCGCCTGGCGTGCAGATATGTCAAGCACACTCACTGGCGCAGTATCGTCATGCAAAGCGATGTCCAGCATGGCCGTAACCGCATAACGTCCTTTCGTCGTCAGGCGCATAAACTCTCAAGAAGCAAATCTCGCCCGAGTATGCAATAACCGACTATTTTGGTCTACTAATTACCCAACCGTTCGACATGCCGACACAAACCGCGCAACATCTGCACTTCGGTATCGTCCAGGGTAACCCTGGCGAACATTCGTCGCAGACGGGTCATTATCTGACCAGGATTTTCGGCATCGATGAATGCAGTGCTGGTAAGCGCACTTTCAAGATGCGTCATCAAACCTTCCACGTCGCCTGCAGTGGCCATCGGGCGATCCCAGACCACCTGCTTCTGCCCATCCAGTCCCTTCTGGTAAATTTCATAACAGACCACCTGAACCGCCATGGCCAGATTAAGTGACGAGTAGTCCGACGCCGCCGGTATCTGCAAGTGATAATTACAGCGCCGCAGTTCATCATTATTCAAACCATTGTCTTCCCGACCAAACAAAACCGCTACCCGGGTTTGTTCCGGAAGGGCGCTGACTTTTTTCGCCAACTCCGCCGCATCCACAACAGGCCAGGGTATACGCCTTGAACGCGTACTCGTACCCACCACCCAGTGACAGTCGGCAATTGCCTCGTCAACAGTGGCAACAACATGCGCATTATCCAGCACATCAAGCGCTCCTGCCGCCCGCCAGTCAGCCTGAGGATCTGGAAAGCGCTTTGGATTAACCACCCAGAGTTCTTTCTGCCCCATCGTTTTCAAAGCCCTGGCAGACCCACCAACATTTCCAGGATGTCCTGGTTCAACCAAAACTATGCGTACCTGTTTCAACCGTTTAAACTCCTCGCCATGCAACCCATGGCCAATATTGCACTGCGCGCAGCCCGTCGCGCTGCGGATTTTATCGCACAATCGTTTGATCATCCGGAAGAAAGAGAAGTCACCGCCAAAGCGCTCAACGACTTTGTATCCGATGTTGATCAACACGCCGAACAGCTCATCATCGCAACCATCCAGGCTGCACATCCCGATCATGCCATTCTCGCCGAAGAATCAGGCACCTCAGGGGCCAACAGTGAGTACACATGGATTATCGACCCCTTGGACGGCACCCTGAATTTTCTACAAGGTATCCCGCACTTTTCAGTTTCGATCGCAGTGCGTCGCGGACGCCACCTCGAACACGGTGTCATCGTGGATCCGATCAGACATGAGGAATACGTCGCCAGTCGTGGCTATGGGGCACAATTAAACGGTAAACGCATTCGTGTCTCCAAGCGCAAGAAAATCGCTGAATGCATCTTAGGAACCGGCATCCCGCCAGCCTCGCTTGCAACACGACTGGATAGCTACATGGCCGGCCTGCATTTATTTACCAGCCAGGCACGGGCCATTCGACGTGCCGGAAGCGCAGCATTAGATCTTGCCTACGTCGCAGCTGGCCGAACCGACGGATTCTGGGAAATCGGTTTGTCCCAGTGGGACATAGCTGCAGGCATACTCATGGTGCGTGAAGCGGGTGGCTTCGTTTCAGACCTCGAAGGTGGCGAATCTTATTTCGACACAGGTGATATCGTTGCGGCCAACCCTAAAGTCCTCAAAGAGATGCTCAAGACCATCAAACAAGCCAGGTGAGGTTGACTAGGGATAGCTGCCTTCAGGATTGGCATCATCAGTCTGGGGGACGAGCAGGTCTTCACGTGTGATGCCCATCATCAACAGTACGTTTGCCGCAACATATATCGACGAATAAGTACCCACCCCGACACCGATACTCAGGGCCAGCGCAAAGCCCCGTATCACCTCGCCGCCCGCGGCCAACAAAGCCAAAAGAACAAACAATGTCGTCAAAGACGTGACTAATGTTCTGCCCAGGGTCTGGTTGAGTGACTGATTGATGACTTCAAACGGTGTCCCACGGCGGATCTTGCGGAAGTTTTCGCGAATACGATCGCTCACAACAATCGTGTCGTTGAGCGAATAACCGATGACGGCGAGCAAGGCTGCCAACACGGTCAAATCTACCGACCACTGAAACACAGAAAAAAAGCCGATCACGATGAATACATCATGCGCTAACGCCGTCACTGCACCCACAGCAAATTGCTTGGTGAAACGAAAGAGAATGTAAAACATCACAATAATTAACGCCGTAAGCAAAGCCAAGCCACCGTCTTCAGTCAATTCGTCCCCAACCGCAGGACCAACGAAACTGGACTGTCGCATAGTGACTGAGGCATCTGCTTCCCTCAGTTTGCTGATTACAAGATCACCGCGATTACTCTGATCAGCGACTTGTTGTGGTGGCATGCGGATCAGGATGTCGCTATCAGTCCCAAAATATTGCACGGTTCCGTTCTCGAATCCCTCGGCCTCCAGAAATTGTCTAATCTCCTCAGCCTCTACGCGACTTTCGTAACTCACTTCAACTAAGGTCCCGCCGGTGAAGTCCAGCCCCCAATTTAGACCGTTGAAAAAAAGAGAGACCACCGAGATAACCAGAAGCACGGCCGACAAAATCGAAGCCACATAGCGCTTGCCCATAAAGTCTATATTCAGCTGCTTCATACTTTGAGGGCCTCCAGGTTGCGCCCACCATAAAAAAGGTTTACCTGTGCACGGGTCACCATGATCGCGGTAAACATTGAAGTCACGATACCTACAGCCAACGTGACAGCGAAGCCTCGAACAGGCCCACTGCCTATCGAAAGAAGGATGATGGCCACAAAGAAAGTCGTCACGTTTGCATCCGTAATCGTCAGTATTGCCCGATCAAAGCCTGCCTGTATCGCCTGTTGCGGGGGACGGTCTTTAAGCTCTTCGCGAATACGGGAAAAAATCAGCACGTTCGCATCTACCGCCATACCCACTGTCAAAACAATTCCGGCTATACCGGGCAACGTCAGCGTCGCACCCAACACAGACATGATGGCGACCATCAACATCAGGTTGACCGTGAGCGCGATGTTGGCGAAAAGCCCGAACATTCGATAATAAAAAATCATGAATCCGAGCACGATGACGAATCCAATGCCGACGGATTGCCAGCCTCTTTCAATGTTTTCGTCACCGAGGGATGCACCTACAGTCCGTTCTTCAACGATATACATCGGTGCGGCCAACGCGCCCGCTCTCAACAACAATGCAAGGTCCTGGGCTTCCTGCAGGGACAGACCGGTTATTTCAAAACGAAAACCGAGCGCGCCACGGATCGTTGCCACGCTGATCAGGCGTTTTTCTTCATGCGTTTCAAATTCTTCAACGAGTTCTCCGTCACGCATTATTTGCCGGACAATCGGTTTTTGTTCGATGAACAATATCGCCATCTGCCGACCGATATTGTCTTTGGTTGCATCATGCATTCTGTTGCCACCGTCGTTGTCGAGTTCGATCAACACGTTCGGTTGCGAAGTTTCAGGGTCAAAGGCCTGCTGTGCGTCCTGCACATTGTTACCCGTCACGATGATCCGCCGCAGGATGTCCTGGTTACGCCCTTCATAGGGATAAGTTTCTCTCTGAAATTTGGGTGTGTTGGGCTGCGCGGCGAGCCGGAACTCCATATTGGCGAATTTGTTAAGGATGTCTTTAGCACGGGCGCTGTCTTGTATCCCTGGCAGATCAACCACGATTCTTGAACGCCCCAGCCTCTGCACTTGAGGTTCTGACACACCCAGCTCATTGACCCGATTGCGCAGGCTTGTCAGGTTCTGGTCGATCGCGCGATCTTCAAGCGCCCTGATTCGGTCGTTACTCAATCTGTATTGAAGACCTGGATTGCCCGCAAAATCCTGGTTTCTAATCTGAAAATCTTCGAAATCTTTCAGCACAGCACGGGCCTGGTCTCGCGTTGTCTCATCGTTAAAACTGATCTCTATATCTCGACCATTCATCCATTCGCGACCGCGAACGGCACGAACACGCTGTTCTCTGAGCACATCCTGCATACTTTCGACCGCATTCCTGACGACCGTATCCAGATATTTATCCATATCGACTTGCAACAGAAAGTGCACACCACCAGAAAGATCGAGACCAAGCGACATCGGCTGACCACCGAGGTCTTCGAGCCACTTAGGCGTCGTACTTGCCCGATTTAGCGCAACGACGTAGTCCCTCTCCGCGAAGTGGGCGGCAAGGATGTTACGGGCTTTTAACTGACCCTCATCGCTGTCGACCCTAACAAGACCCACGCTATCGGTGAATTGCATACCAGTTACATTGACGCCCTGCGCACGCAATACCGTCTCAGCCCCGAGCAGCATGTCTTCATCAAGCCGGGCGTCCTGGCTGGCCGGCCTGATCTGCAGAGCCGGATCTGGCTGAAAAAGATTGGGCGCTGCATACAGCGCCCCGACAAGTACGGCAAACATAATCGCGACATATTGCCATGGGCGAAAAGTATTCGGCTGTCTGGTCGCGTTCCGCGCGCCACCAAAACTCAGTGGCAGATGCTCATCAGCCATGCGCGTCCTTATTCAACAGTTAGCGCCTTACCTTTACTCAGCGTCCAGCGACTTAATCGTACCTTTGGGCAGGGTCGCCCCTATCGCCGTTTTCTGAATCCTCATCTCCACGTTATCGCCAACCTGAACCTTCACAAAGTCATCTTCGACTTTGTTGATCAGTCCGACAACGCCACCGGCTGTCACGATCTCATCACCCTTGGACAAACCGCCGACAAGGGCTTGGTGCTCCTTCCGGCGTTTATTCTGCGGCCGGATGAGCAGGAAATAGAAAATCAGGACAAAACCACCCAGAAAAAGGATGTTAATGAGTCCGGTATCACCGCCGGGTCCAGCGGGCGCGGCATATGCAGTTGTTTCAAACAGATTCATGTGCAGAATTCCAATCGTTGCGGAGGGTTTCGACGCGGGTGCGAAATGTACCCGTTTCAATAGCAGCGCGCAATTGAGCTACAAGTGCGTGATAATAGTACAGATTATGCTGAGTCATCAGCATCGCGCCCAGCATTTCACCACACTTATCCAGGTGATGCAGATACGCCCGTGAAAAGTTCGCGCAGGTATAACAACCGCAGGCTTCATCAAGCGGGCTGTCATCCGACCTGTGCCGGGCATTACGAATCTTCACAATGCCTTTGGAAGTAAAAAGATAGCCATTTCGGCCATTGCGGGTGGGCATCACGCAATCAAACATATCCACACCGAGTTCGATGCCCCTTACGATGTCCTGCGGCGTACCAACCCCCATGAGATAACGGGGACAATCACCAGGCATCTGCGGAAGGATGTCTACCATCACCCGATCCATCTCCTGTTTGCGCTCGCCGACGGACAGACCCCCTATTGCATAACCATCAAACCGCTCCTCCTTCAGTACATCCAGGCTTTCACGCCGCAGGTCCGTATACATACCACCCTGAACGATACCGAAGAGTTTGGCGTCCGGATTCAGACGCGTCTTACGCGTCTGGATAAAAGCCGACATGGCCCGTTGTGCCCAACGCGCACTGAGCTGCATCGATTGAGCCGCCTCGTCATGGGTGGCCGGGTATTGTGTGCATTCGTCAAGCACCATAATGACGTCTGACGCCAGATTACATTGCACTTCAATGGCACGCTCTGGCGTGAGCTCGACCTTGTCTCCGTTCACAGGTGATCGAAACACAACGCCGGTTTCACTGATCTTGCGCAGATCACCAAGACTGAAAACCTGGAACCCACCGCTGTCAGTGAGGATGGGACGGTGCCACTGCATGAATGCATGCAAGCCACCAAACTCACGAATGGCAGCATCTCCTGGCCGTAACATCAGGTGGAACGTGTTGCCTAGGAGCATCTGAGTGCCAACGCTCAAAAGATCATCAGGGGTCATCCCTTTCACGGTGCCATAAGTACCACAGGGCATGAAAACCGGCGTGTCGACTATTCCGTGGCCAAGCGACAGCCGTCCTCGTCGAGCAGCCCCGTCTTCCTTTAAAAGCTCAAACATCTGCTTCTAACCACATGGCATCCCCATAGCTGAAGAATCGATATTCTTTGTGCACGGCTTCGGCATAAGCACGAAGCACCCGTTCCCTACCAGCAAAGGCACAAACAAGCATCAACAAGGTCGATTTGGGCAGGTGAAAATTGGTTATTAATCTGTCCACCACGTTAAACGCATGCCCCGGTTTTATAAATAGCTTGGTCATTCCCGTGTAGGGTGCCAGCTGGCCACCGTACAATGCCGCCACACTCTCAAGACAGCGGACAACCGTGGTCCCTACAGCCACCACCCGACCGCCCCGGCTGCGCGTTCGCGCTACGCTTTGTACCACCTTGGCATCCAAAGAAATCTGTTCGTCATGCATGGTGTGATCTGCCAGGTTTCCACGAACCGGTTGGAAGGTCCCGGCACCCACATGCAATGTGACCTTTGAGATCTCGCATCCCTTTTTTCGAATCCGATCGAGCAGTTCGACGTCGAAATGAAGACCCGCCGTCGGTGCAGCCACTGCACCTGGAATAGAAGCGTAAACTGTCTGGTATCGCCCTTCATCTTCCGGGACCGGATCGCGGCCGATGTAGGGCGGCAGCGGCATTTGACCGAATTGATCGAGGAGATCCGCCAGGGGATAAGCACAACGCATGCGATAAAACTCTCCCACCCGTCCCCGGCATTCCAGGACGTGTCCACCCACTTCGACCAGCCGACCTCGCTTGAGCGGCTTACTCACGCGCACTTGAAATAAACCCTGATAAGCATCCTCCAGTCGCTCAAGCAGCATTTCCGCGCGCCCACCTGAATCTTTGAGGGCATACAATCGTGCCTTCAAAACCCGCGTGTTATTTAACACAAGCAAGTCTCCAGGCTTTAGGAAGTCAAGCACTTCGCAAAACTGATGGTGCGAGTTCTGCTCCCTGCCAACGCCGAGCAGACGAGACATACCACGCTCGGGCATAGGTGCCTGAGCAATCAGGTGCTCCGGGAGCTTATAGTCGAATTCTTCTATTTGCACTGGCTTCACCGACCAATGGGACGCGCATGGTATCAGACCATCACCCGGGACGGACACACCGTCTCACGCATCTTGCAACCGGCATTGATCAACCTACAATATGCGTCATTCCTGTGCCTGGGTGGCGAAATTGGTAGACGCGCCGGATTCAAAATCCGGTTCCTTCACGGGAGTGTCGGTTCGATTCCGACTCCAGGTACCAAATCTAACTTCTTTTTTGCTGCGATTTAAATCAATTAAGCGCGATTAAACCCAACCCTTGGGGAAACAATGTTGTACGCCCTTAGTATCTCACGATTGGTATCAGTCCTCAGACAGAGTCTAGGAGGTCGGTTTGAGTTCCTTACCGGGGCGTTTCCCAATGTGCAACACCGGGCGCACGAATACCGGATTAGAATAAAACCACAGATCCGACCAGGGGTCTTCGCCGAGTTCGTCCGGTTCCGGTTCAAGCTGGGTTGCAACGTTGGTGCCTCGGACTCTCAGGTAGGATGGTTTGTCCAGCTTGAGGTTATGGCGCATCTCGATGTAGCTTCCATCTTTCTGCCAGTCATCCGGCGTAAATCGTGCCACCACACGTACTAAACTGTGCGCATCCCGATGTGAATCCTGTCCCGGCCCTGTGACTTGGCCGACAATCAGATCAACTCTCGCCACCGTCGGAAAGCGGCCGGCGGCATTCGCGTTGCCAGGGTCTTTCAAGCGAATAACGACTTCGACACCTTCGCCACCCCTCACTGTCAGTTCACCACCAATGGCAGCTTGTGAAGACCCCTGGGCGACCGTCACATAGAGTTCGCTCACCAGGTCCCCTGTCGTGACAAACACCCTACCGTGACGAATACCATCAAGAATATCCGCGTGGTCCTTAATGGCATGAACATAGGTCTTCGAATATTCGCCAGGCCAGAAATCGATACCACCCTGCGTATAGTGGATGTGCGAATCTGAATTGGCGGTGATCCACCAGCGACGGCCTTCGGCCAGCATGGCGTCCCAAAAACCTCCCACTCTGGCGGTCATCTGATCAAAACCGCCCAGTGTCGGATAACCTCTGCCATAGGCACCACGGGCGAAGACCCAGGCTGGATACCCTTCTTTTTGTTCTGTCTTGCTGAGCTCGGCGGCTTGGTGACCTGGTGCACCCTCCATGCCAACAGCAACTTCAGGCGCAGTGTCGTTCCAGGCTCGAAGTTCAGCTGGCGAGGTGAGGCCGTACTCTCCCAGTGCTGTTGCAGACCGCGAAGGATGGTGGGCAATAACGATCGGTTTGTCAGGCAGAGAATCGGCAAATTTCAAGGCTTCCAGCATGAAGTCTTCATCGTCGCGTGTCGGATCTTCAGGCCAGGGTTCTCGTTTGTCGAATCGTGATTCGAACTCGAACAAATGTTCCGCTTCGTTTTGCGTATGGGGTAGGATAATCGAAGAGTGATCTGCGCCTGGCGTATTGAGCTCGAGGCCTTGAAACTGGATGACTTCAGGTACGGCTTTTCGTGATTCGACTAACTCAGGATACGCCTGCTCGAGATTGATCTTGCTGTGGCCGGGACCCCCATGATCCGTGGCGACCATCCATTCCAGTCCGAACCGCGCTGCCATTTCGGCATTCTTGGGAATCGGGTAGACAGCATCTCCACCTATGATCGGCTTTGGCGGGTCGGTTTCGTCCCAGCCAACACTGAATTGACTATGGATATGATGATCACCTGCCAACCATCGGCGGGGCGTGTCGCCGGAAGTCGGCGCGCCGTTTGTCAGTAGAAAGGCGATCAGCAAGGTCATCGGGTAACGCATAGCAATCTCTCTTGGCCTCATGGGCAGACTTTCGCTATGGGATGGTAAAGCATTATTTAGATAAATCCTCACTCAAACTGAGAATTATAATCGGCATGTTCAGGCAACAACTTAATATAAGTGCAGGCATTCAGGCACTTAGACGTTGCTGTGCGGCATGCAGAAAGCTTTGCATGAATCGAAGATCTGATCGCATAAAACGGCAGCCTGCGTGCGGCGTTCGGACATGCCTTCATCGGCGGGGCCACCCGAGTGAAGACAATGCGGATGCAGCGCAACGATATCGCCTGGCTCAACGTCAAACGCCACCATGTCCCATGCCTTTGGATCCACCATCAAATCCCCACTAATGTCCGGCAGGCGAGGAAAGTCAGCCGCATCACCCCACATCGGCTCGGTAGGATCCGCCGGATTAAAAGTTGTACCGTCGTACATCACCCCTTTGTGCGACGCGCGTACAACTCGAATGGCATAGTCTGCCGCGTGCGGGACCAATGGCATCCAGAAATTTACCCAGTGTGCGCCATTCCATGGCGCATAAGATGTGTCCTGATGCCATAGCGTGGCATCGGCTCGACCTTTTTTCCAAAAGACCTCTTCTGCCATGAAGCCCACATACGCGGACTGCCAAAGGTCAGCGGCGAGGCGAGGAAGGGCAGATCCTCGAATCAGTTCTTCGTACATTGTCCGACCTGCAGGGTTGGCAAGATCTACGAAGGTAAACTCGTCACCTTTGGCGTTGCCGATCAGCGTGGGACCTGGGTTGGCGACCGGCTACTCGAAACACTGATCGAGTTTGGCCAGCAGTTGCGCATCGATGGCGCCCGCTAATTTGACTATGCCATCGTCAGCAAGACTGCGTCTGTGTTCGTCTGTCACCGAAAAAACCATGATCTGCCTCCGTATCCTTCCTCGTATGAACCAATCATAAGCTTCCGGCTCTAAGGCCAAGTATCGCACGCGCGCTGTCGGGGCTGTAGTGGTGGTGTTTGTGATCAGTGAATTCAGCACCGGCAAGGTGCTTAGCTGACGCCGATAAAAAAATATCGAAACAACTATATAAAAATTTCATAATATATTGTTATTGCTATATTTTTTTCTTTTAATGTCCGCTACGGTGACAGGCCTCTCAACCGTTATACCTACCCCCACCTAGATGGCAGTCCATGCACATTTAGACCTTCATCTACACATCCTAGCGTTTGCAGACCATCACGACTCAGTGTGTGGCTCTCGGGTAGGCAATGGCGAGATAAGGCTTATTCAGTCTGTTAAGACTTCCGAGTAGACATTTCATACCATTGACGACGAACTGGTCCACTGTAAGTATTAATCTAACCGGTCTCATCCGCGCGGACAGTCCTGCAGAGCAACAGCAATTGAGCCCGGAGAGTAAATCACGATCAATGGAACCCCAATGAACCCAAATACACCCGTAATTGTGGGCATCGCCCATGTCGATCAGCGTAACGCCGACCCAGGCTGTGCAGAGGAACCCTTTGACCTGATGCTCCGTGCAGTACGTCAGTCTGGCGAAGATGCCGGTATCCCCAATCTGTTACCCTCATCCATTCGTGTAATTCGCGGTTTATGGCCCTACCGAAACCCGGCCGCTGGGATCTCACAGATACTGGAGGCCACAGGCGCAGAAACTGCCCTTTCACCCTATGGTGGGAATTTTGTGCAATCCACCGTAAACCAATCAGCCCTGGATATCCTTGCCGGTAAGCACAACCTCATCGTCATGACCGGCGCTGAATGCGGACAGACCCAGGCACGTGCAGCTAAGCAGAACGTCGACCTGGAATGGCAGACATTCGACAGCGAACCTGATCTGCACATCGGCTCGGAGGTGGAAATGCGTCATGAGGCAGAAAAAGCAATCCGCCTGGGCAGACCCATTCAGGTCTATCCGATATTCGAAACTGCCCTACGTCATGCCCGTGGTTTATCTGTACAAGCACATATCGAGCAGGTTTCGAATCTCTGGGCCGGGTTCAGTGCCGTCGCTGCAACCAACCCCAATGCCTGGATTCAGGAGGCAAAAACCGCAGAGGAAATCCGCACCCCGTCGGCGGTGAATCGGCCGGTGTCCTACCCCTACCCAAAGTTCATGAACTCAAACAACAATGTCGACCAGGGCGCTGCAATTATCCTATGCAGTGTTGAAAAGGCCCGCCAGCTGGGCATCGACCCCTCAAAATGGGTTTATCCATGGTGCGGAACTGACGCGCACGATCATTATTTTGTATCTAACCGTGCTGACTTACACAGCTCCCCGGCCATTCGTATTGCCGGCGCCCGCTGCCTGGAAATGGCCCGGCTCTGCGTATCTGACATTGATCGGGTCGATGTTTACAGCTGTTTTCCTTCGGCAGTGCAAGTCGCCGCACAGGAACTCGGGCTCGATATGACCCAGCCGCTCACCGTCACCGGAGGACTGACGTGGGCAGGTGGTCCACTCAACAACTATGTCATGCACGCCATTGTCAGGATGGTCGAACTTCTGCGCGCATCACCTGGTGAACGGGGTTTAATTACGGCCAACGGCGGCTATCTGACGAAACACGCTTTTGGAATCTATTCCACGGAACCACCCGCACGCGACTTTCAACATGATGAACCACAGGCTGAGATTGACGCACTCACAAAGTGTAATGTCGCCGAGACCTACCAGGGCGATGCACAAACGGAAGCTTACTCCGTCATGTATGGTCCAAACGGATTAGATAAGGGCTTCGTCGCCTGCCAAACCTCTGCTGGTGCACGTGCCTGGGGCGTCGTCACCGACCCCGAGGTACTTGCTGACATGGTCGCAAATGAATACATCGGCCAACCCGTCAAACTGAAGGCACATGCCGCGTCTTTCTGAGAAGAGCCAGACCAAGGCCTTCGTTACTGCAGCGCCTGCAGGGCTGACCAGAAGGTTGGGTGCATTCGTTTACGATGTGCTGCTTATCGTCGCGCTCTGGATGTTCACAATATTGGGTGGCGTTTTGTTGAATGAGGGTGAAACCGTGGCCGGTACAGTTTTACAGCTTATCCTTGCCGCAGAAGCACTCGGCTTCTATCTCTATTTCTGGGCCAGGCAAGGACAAACGCTTGGCATGCGAGCATGGCGTTTAAAACTCGTCACCGGCGAAGGTGGACAACCCAATCTGTCCGCGTTGTTCAAACGTGCGCTCTTAGCACCCATATCTTTTCTGTGTTTCGGGCTCGGATACCTTTGGTATTTCGTCGGCGCACGCCAGCAGACCTGGCATGACCGAGGCAGCGATACTTATGTTGTTCTGCTCCCGAAAGCCCGTTGAATCCCGCACCTTGCCGTCAAGTTTCAACCGGATTGCCTAGACGTCTGACATAAAATAAGGCCGTAATCAGAAAGATCGCATGCACGCCCCACAACCCTACCCCGGGCGAAACCTGCCCTTCGTCGAGTGCATTTCGATTCATCAGCAGCGCAAGATAATACAGCAACATCATGAGCATGCCCGGAACCACACGTGCAAACCGACCTTGGCGAGGTTTGACCTGAGAAATACCCAGCCCTAAAAGACCACCTATTAAACAAAATAGTGGCAACCCCAATCGCCAATGCCACTCAGCACTCGCCTGTGGATCTGCACCCAACGCCCACGTAGGCAAGGCTTCCACGTCAAACCGATCACGAATCTCAAAAGTTTCCAGTCGCTGCCGCAGCTCGGAGAATTCGACAATCCTGAATCCGGACGTTCCAGGCATCCCTTCATATCGCCTCCCCGACTTCAGTACGAGAAAATGAGTGCCCGATTCAGGACTTCCTTCTTGTGTTCCCGACTCCGCCCAGATCGCAATCTGTCTGCCATCCTCTAGACGCTGGGACATAAACACCTTGTTCAGCGTGCGTCGATCGTCACTCATCGATTCGCTGTAGGTCACCCGACGACCGCGATCGTATGTATGAAAAATTCCCGGATTGACCGTTTCGAATTCAGACTGTGTACGTTGGTCAGCCATAAAGTCGACAAGCTCACGTTGTGCGAGTGGTGTTAAATAGAGTGTGAGAAGCGCGACACCAAGGGCGATGAGCAACATAGGAATACTCAACCAGCGCAACAGCCGACCCGTACTGACTCCTGCACTTTGCAATACAACCATCTCCTCATCGGCATACAAACGCCCGATAGTCAGAACGATCGCGACGTACAACGCAAACGGTGACACGATCTGGATGAATTCCGGCAAACGCAGATACATGATTGTCAGCACAACCATCCCGGAGAACTTACCCATTGCGGCCTCCTGCAAGTAGCCGATAAATCGACCGCCCACAGCGACTAAGAGCAACATCACCAGCGTGACAAGAAAGATTGCAGCGACTTCTCGGTTTACATATCGCCCCGCAACAGACATATGACCCATACTCCAAATAAATTAGAATGGCGGTTTATCAAACCCAAGGCATACGCACTATGAAATACAGCCTGATCGAAGGCAACCTGACTGATCTTAAAACCCCCTGCCTGGTGACTACGTTGAAGCGTGCACGCAAGGTGGCGCGCACGCTGGGCAAAGCCAACCTTTTTAGCCGTGCGACAACGGATTTTAAAGACAATCTGGATCAAACTTTGTGCGTCCACCTGGACGGTCAAATTGCGCGTCTACTCATCGTCGGGGGCGCAGACACTTCTCTGAGCGAAGATCAGTTCAGGCAGATGTGTGCCAGTGCCGCCACCGCCCTCTTACGGCAGCCCGTCAAACAAGCCGTCGTCGCCCTCGATCAGGTACCCGTCAAGCGCCGGCGCGACAGTTTCAAACAATCGAACCTCATGCGCGCCATAAGCACCGCAAGCTACCACTATATCAGTCAAAAATCGGATGCACCCCCCGTTTCACAACTCTCCAGCGTGCGTCTAATTGTGAGGGATCGCAAAGCGGCAGGCAACGCAGCACGGCTTGGCAGCGCGCTGGATGCAGGTATGGCTTTTGCCAGAGACCTGGGGAACGAACCACCGAATGTGTGCAATCCTAACTACCTGTTGAAGGAGGCCCGCAAGCTGGGGCGAAACCCGAATGTCACCGTTTCCAACCTTACCGAAAAAAAAATGGCAGAGCTGGGTATGGGCGCATTTCTCGCAGTCTCCCAGGGCAGCGTGACCCCAGGTCAGATGATCATCGTCCGCTATCAAGGGGACAAAAAATCTGCAGCGCCAATCGCGCTTATCGGTAAAGGCATCACATTTGACACCGGCGGGATTTCATTAAAGCCCCCAGGCGCAATGGACGAGATGAAATTCGACATGTGCGGAGCAGCCGCTGTCCTGGGTGTGACCAAAGCAGCGATCACCGCCCGTCTGCCTATCAACCTCGTCACCATCGTTGCAGCCGCCGAAAATATGCCTAGCGGCATTGCCACAAGACCCGGAGACATCGTCACCAGCGCGTCTGGCAAAACAGTCGAAATCCTAAATACCGACGCCGAAGGGCGCCTGGTTTTGTGCGATGCACTGACCCATGCACAAACATTCAAGCCACACACCATCATCGATGTCGCAACCCTAACCGGCGCCTGCATCGTCGCTTTAGGTTCCCATGCAAGTGCGGTTTATGCCAACGACGACAAGCTTGCCAACTCGCTGTTGGACGCAGGGCAACGTTCTGGCGACAAAGCCTGGCGCATGCCATTGTGGGACGAATACCAAAGTGCACTGAAGAGTAATTTCGCGGACGTTGCTAATGTGGGCGGACGCGCAGCAGGCAGCGTAACAGCCGCCTGCTTCCTTTCAAGGTTTGTTAAGGATGTAGCCTGGGCCCATATGGATATCGCCGGAAGCGCATTTGTTAGCGGACCGCGTAAGGGCAGTACTGGCAGGCCGGTACCCCTGCTTTTTACCTACCTTTGCGAACAGGCGGGAAGGTAGAAAATGACGCGTATCGATTTTTACATTCTAGAAGATGCCGGATTTGATGCAGTTCTGAGGTTTGCCTGTCGGTTAAGCTTAAAAGCCTATCAAAGAGGTCACTCTGTTCATGTCCGCACATCAAACGATGGCCAATCTCAAAGCCTGGATGAACTGATGTGGGATTATCCGAAGCATCATTTTATCCCCCATCGAATAAACGGCCAGGACACGTCTCGCGCACCGGTACACATCTCGGCAGCCGAACCGGAAATAGCGGAAGGTCTGCTGATTAACCTCGGGGAAGATGTTCCAACCTATTTCGGGCGTTTCGATCGCGTCGCTGAAATCATCGTGGGTGCAACCCGTGAAACGGGCCGCGAACGATATGCTCACTATCGCAAAAGAGGGTATCCGCTTCATCATCATGAATTGAAAGACTGGGAAGATCGCGCCGCATGACCATGGACCGCAGTTTTAATCCGCATGCAATCGAGCAGGCGCAATACGAGGCCTGGGAACAGGCAGAGCACTTCGCCCCGGATGGTAATGGCGAGGGTTACTGTATTCTCATACCGCCACCGAATGTTACCGGCACACTACACATGGGCCATGCATTCAATCAGACCCTGATGGATACACTCATACGCTACCAACGTATGAAAGGCCGTCGCACGCTCTGGCAGATGGGTACTGATCATGCGGGTATAGCAACCCAGATGTTGGTAGAGCGCCAGCTGGCAGACGAAGGTATAGACCGCAAAGAACTCGGGCGAGAAGCATTCGTTGAACGAGTGTGGGACTGGCGCGAAAATTCGGGCGGCACGATTGCGCATCAAATACGGCGCATGGGTTCGAGCCTCGACTGGTCCCGTGATCGATTCACCATGGACCCTGCCTATACCGAAGCTGTGCTGACCGTTTTCGAGCACCTATTTGATGAGGGGCTGATCTACAAGGGTCAACGACTGGTCAACTGGGACCCAACTCTGGCTACCGCCATCTCAGATCTTGAGGTAGAAAACGAGGAAGAAAACGGCAGTCTCTGGCACTTTCACTATCCGCTGGAAAACGGCCAAACAACGCAGGATGGGAATGCTTACCTGTCCGTTGCAACCACAAGACCCGAAACAATGCTTGGCGATACGGCCGTTGCGGTACACCCGGAAGACACACGCTATCTACACCTTGTAGGCGGTGAAGTCATGCTCCCACTGGCCAATAGAACAATCCCGATTATCGCTGATGAATATGTCGATAGGGCGTTCGGTACTGGTTGTGTCAAGATCACGCCGGCACATGATTTCAACGACAATGAAGTGGCCAGCCGGCATAACCTCCCGCTGATCAACATTTTCAATCCGGACGCCACCATCAATGCCAACGCACCTGCGAAATACCAGGGCTTATCCCGGGAGGAAGCCCGTCAGGCGATCGTTTCCGACCTGGATACCGAAGGTTTTCTTGGAGAAATTAAAGACCACAAGCTCATGGTGCCCCGAGGCGATCGTTCTGGCGCCATCATCGAACCTCTGCTCACCGATCAGTGGTTTGTCAAAATCAAACCCTTAGCAGAACCCGCAATTGCCGCTGTTGAAAATGGCGATATCGAGTTCGTTCCTAAGCAGTACGAGAATCTTTACTTTTCCTGGATGCATGACATCCAGGACTGGTGCATCAGTCGCCAACAATGGTGGGGGCACCAGATTCCCGCATATTACGACAATGACGGTAACGTCTATGTCGGCGCCAATGAAAATGCGGTGCGTGCTAAGTACGGTCTGGCTGATCAGTTAGCATTAACTCAGGAAACCGACGTGCTGGAAACCTGGTTTTCTTCAGCACTCTGGCCATTCGCAACACTCGGCTGGCCTGAAAAAACACCGGAACTAGAAAAGTTTCTTCCAAGCAACACGCTAATCACCGGTCACGACATCATATTCTTCTGGGTCGCACGAATGATTATGATGACCCTTCACTTCACGGGCAAAATCCCTTTTCAAAAGGTCTACATACACGGCCTCGTAAAAGACGCCGCAGGCCAGAAAATGTCTAAAACCAAAGGCAATGGTCTCGACCCGCTCGATTTCATCGATGGCATCAGTCTTGACGACCTCATTGCTAAACGGACCCGCAATCTGACACAGCCACAATTAGCACCCGGGATTGAAAAAGCCACGCGAAAGGACTTTCCCGGGGGCATACCAGGTTACGGCACGGACGCATTACGTTTCACATTTTGTGCCCTGGCAACGACAGGCCGCGATGTGAGGTTCGATCTCAATCGTATCGACGGCTACAGGAACTTTTGTAACAAGATCTGGAACGCCGCCAAGTTTGTACTCACCAACACCGAAGATTTCGATCCCTCTCTTAATCCGTCGAGATCCACCATCGACTTATGGATATCTTCCAAATTTAGCCATGCGATCGAAGACTGCGAACTTGCACTGGCGACTTACCGGTTCGACAGGTTCGCCAACGCAATATACGAGTTTGTCTGGCATGAATACTGTGATTGGTACCTTGAGCTGATCAAGCCCCGTCTGTGGGATGAGGACCTCTCACCTGAACAACGCTCAGGCAGTCAGCGCACCTTACTTGAAATTCTGGAAAGTCTGCTGCGGCTAGCACACCCGGTTATGCCTTTCATCACAGAAACCATCTGGCAGCAAGTCGTGCCCCGTATTTCCGGCGATCATGAAACGATCATGACCCAAAGCTACCCCGCCGCGGTGGACTTCACATCCGATGCGAGCGCAGAGAGAGAGGTTGATTGGTTGAAGGCCGTGATCACCTGCATAAGAACGATCCGCGGCGAGGCCAACATAAAGCCAAGTCAGGAAGTTGACATCGTTTTTCAAGGCGGGGGAGCTGAAGACGTTGCGATGGCCAATGCCAGCAACGCCATGCTCGAGCGGCTCGCTAATGTTTCTTCCGTGACCTGGCTCGACGCTGATGAAGAACCGCCACCCAACGCGCTTGCTCTGGTTGGGGATCTCAAGGTCATGATTCCTCTCGCAGGCCTCATTGACATCGTCGCCGAGGTCGGTCGAATCGAAAAAGACATTGAAAAAGCGCAGGCAGATCTTCAGAAAGTTGAAGGCAAACTCAATAACGAAAATTTCGTCAGCAAGGCACCACAAGAAGTTGTAGCTAAAGAGCGCGAGAAGGCCTCGGCACTTCAGGCTCGTATCTCGGCGCTACACCAACAAGTCGATAAGCTGAACAGAACCGCTTAGTTGGATTCACCCTTTGCTGCTCAGAGCAGCACCAGTTCTTCATGGGCAGCGAGTTCCCGCAGTTTAATGATCTCGCGACGTCCATCCTTGTAGCGGTTAAAGGTAAACGCCACACGCATACCCACCGACAGCATGCTCAAGGCACCATAGCTGCCACCGATTTCGATATGGGCTGTTTCGCTGACACCGTAGCGCAGAGCCATAATGGTAAGCTCCGAATTCGCTAAGCTAACCCCGTCGATCATTCCTTCGCGCGTCACTTCTGCCGGCGCATAGTCATTGGCAAATGCCGCCATCGAGACCATGCCGGCCAACAATAAAGCGAACCGCCAGTGTTTATTCTCCACAGTAAAAAAAGAAATTTTCATCGCCTTGTGCCTGATCCCCTACTCAGATTCGTCCAATTCAAGCCATGACAGACGCCCCGTGCGTCTACCTGACATATCGCTGATACGGTACGCGACCGTATCGTTACCGCCCGATACGAACAAGAAGTCCGTATCATACTGGCCGCCTAATGTAGACAGATCAACCAGTGCGCCATCAAGGTCATTCTGATTAAACAGCACACCCCCGCTGTAAGATTCACCATCCACTGCAACCAGATCGTTTTCGTCGATCTCAGAATCCGTATTGAAGTCGATAACCGCCTCTTCAAAGTCACCACCGCTGAAAGCATCCATCACGAGAATTGAACCGGGTCTCACGCCTGAGCAGGAAAACTCGTCGGTAGCCGGCAACACCGTTGTGGTAATCAGTGCACCGTCCCGAAAGACGATTCTGCGAATCGCCTTTTCTCCCGGATATTGTGGCATCGGCGGCGCCTGTCCAGAGCTGTCGACGTTGGATGCACCACTTAAGGTGCCTGTCGCTCTCACCATATCCAGGTCTATATACCAACCGTATACGCCCGGAGATTCACCATCTGCAACAAGCACTACATCGTTGCGACTTACAATCCTGCGGGTAATCGCACCCGCGCCCAAATCATCTACAATATTCGTGATGGTTTGTTGGATCAGCCGCGACGCCTTAGAACCAGACATTGCAGTTGCAGGCGCTGCTTCGAGCCGGTCCCATAGGCCGTAAATAGACTGTACTTCGTTGGTCGACGCATCATCTTTGCTGATGAAGCTACCCGTGCCGAAATACACCATAAAGCCCAAACCGTTGGGATTCTTCACCACCAGTGGTTTTGCCTGTATAGGCTGAATGACAGCGGGCCCAACACCATCATCATAGGTTGCCTGAAATAATCGAACAGCTTCCCAATCGTCGGGATTGTCACTGGTCAAATCGAAACGGAACATATTACCGAGACGATCGCCTGCGTATATATAGTCCACCGTTCCATTAAGGTCTGCATCAACAGCCGCCGGTGTACCAAGTGCATTGGGATAGCCTTCAAGCTGCTCTCCTGGCAATGGCACGCCAAAGCCTGTGGATATCTTTACGAAGTCATCCGAATCGGTCCAGTCATCGATACCCCGTTCGAGAAATGCCACAAACAACGTTGCAATGCCCGAAGTCGAGTTGGCTCCATTGCCGAAAATCGCTGCCCATTCCTGATCACCACCGGCATCGGTTTCGTTCGTCATCTGCACGGTAGGCAGTGCCAACGCGTACCCGAGGTCTTTCACAGGATCCCCCATCGGGTCCGTGAGTGCATTGACCGCCCCACCGACAGGACTGCCATTCGGGCCAACGGGGTAGGTATCGTCCTCATCCGTAAATTCCCACAGAAACACGCTCTGAGCCGTTGTTTCATCCACATACAGATTCGGATCGGTCACATCCAGCGCAAAAAATCCTTTACCGCCAGCACCCAACCCCCCAATAAGTACCGTACGCCATGCCTTATCACCGCCCGGCGTTGCCCGCATATACACATCATTCAGGCTCGGACTGAGATCAACAAAATAGTTGTGGTAGTAAAACGGCGAAGTATAGTCCTGCAGTTGGTTCGCATAGACCTTGGAACTGTCAATGATCATGCTCGGCACATAGGCAAGGAGCTCTTCCCCAGTATCCGCGTCAAAGCCATGCATCATGCCGTCGTTTGCACCCACATAGACCATCTGTCTACGACCATTCTGGGCAGCAACAAATTCAGCATAAAGATCACCGCTACCGGTCGGATATGGTACCTGATCCCGATTAATACCCCGCGGCTTGCCCACGAATACAGGAGATGAATTCACGATTGGACCGAGCAGGCCACCGCTTAAAGCTCGTTCCCGCAGCACACCTTCATTACTGCGATCACCTCTAAGATAGTTCACCTGCGGCAGCGTCAGGATATTCTGCTGTACCTGAGCTAAATTTGAATACCTAAAGGCAACGGCATCCGATAGGTCGGGATTGTAGGTGAGGATGACCCTTTCTGTGTCATAGTCGATGCTGTCGAGCTGCTCCGATGCGTACCAAACAGGGGTAGATGCAATGACGCCATCGGTGCCCACTGCAGTCGCAGTGAGCTCACCCGTGCGATCCCGCAAGTCATAAAACCCCCTGAACAGAAGTGTGTCTTCTCTGAGCGATGTGGAGTTGAAAGCCGCCGCAGAAGCAGAAGAAGCTGCTTGTGTAAACTCCAGGAATGCCGACTCGAACACGGCCTGCAGTTCAGTAGGATTGCCCGCCTCGAAGAACTCACCTCGGCCATTGATGGCCGTGTGCAACAGATCATCTATTTTATAGATGTCCTCATCAAATGGATCGGTCCAAGGGAATGCCGTTGATACGTTCCAGCCTTCTGCTGTCTCTTCCGAAATCGTCCCTTCAATACCAAACGCTATGGTGTAGGTTTTCATGTGCTGGTGCATCGTTTCCTGACCATCAAAAGTACCGGGCACGACTCCGTTTCTGTCGCGTGTCCCGATGGGTACATCGTCATCTACAGCAGGAAAAAGGTCGTTCTCGTAATACTCCATCGCAACATCAGCAAGCGTTGCGTTGACGTCGTCTGCATAACGCCCCCCGTCAAAAGGACCGGCGCCGTCTTCGTCCGTGTTGGTAGACACGCCGGCACCACTGGTCCAAAAACCATCTGTGAACAGCAGTGCAAAATTCTGCTGACAGTTACCTTCAGGCTGGTCGAGTGCAGGGCAATCGCCGCCCGTTTGACAACCTAAAATCTTGCCTCCGCGGTCGAGCAACTGTCGAAGCGGTGTGCCCCCTTGGGAATTAAATTCATAGACTGTGTCTAACAGATCTTTCTTATTCCCGGTTAGGTGGTCCTCATTCATATCGGCAATGTCAATCGAGGTGGTGCTGCTGATTGTTTCAAAGCCTACACGCAGGTCCCGTGCGTCTTTAATGACCGTACTTAAGCCGGCTTTGGTCGCGTACTCACGAGAACGGTAGAACTGCATGTAATTCGCAAAGTTCTGTATTTCCTGACTGTAGGTGCAGGTATTGGGATTGTCATCGGGTGCCATACAGTCATGCCGTTTCGGTCCACCCACAAATATTTTGCCGGGATTCACATTCTCGATAACCATCTTGCAGGGTGGTACGGGGCTAATGTCGTCACACAGTGTAGCGGGATACGAAGTGCCGATCGGTTCTTCGACATAATAGTAATACGGTAAATACAGATCATTAACATTCACCCGTGCGGGCCCACCAGCGGTGTGCCATCTGGGTACGCGATAGGATTCATAGGAATGCAGGGCTAGCAGATCGAACGTATCTGATGAATCGCGTGGATCAATACGGACAGCACCCACCAAGGCCTCTGTAAATTCATTACCGTCGTTGTCGATTCCAGGCCAGGGTTCATAGGCTACCGTGGGATTATAATAAGTCTTGTTATACAAATGGGTCCTAAGTCGCCAGACTGCATAGTTGTTACCTGCAGTCCGCCAATCATTTGACAAGGCATCTTCAGTCGGTGCAATTCGTCCATACGGACTGCTTGCGGGAAACTCATTGTCAAGGCCGTCCCAGAGGTAGTAATAAGCACTTTCACGCACTCTCCTGTTCGCTATGTCTGCGTTTGAGATAACAAACCCGCCGTGTGAATCCCTTTCATCCGAAACAATCAGATTGAAATCCATAGAGCCCGAATCGTCCATCAGAACAAGCACATTAGGTGGAACCGTGCCAGATTGTTCCAGGGGTGTTTGCGAGAGGTTGAACGTTTTCGACACCTCGCCCGGGGTAGGTACGGTTACGACCACATCGACTTCGTCGATCGTAATTTCCGCCGTGTACGCCGGTTCGACACTCAAAGATTCGTTGTCAAACAGACGGTATGTGAAACTCACAATACCCGTATAGTCCAGCGGCGGAGTGTAATCAAAAGACCCATCAAGGGGATTGAAATTGAGTACACCCACTGCGGGCAATGTCTGGATCTGCGCAGTAATGGTCACGCCGACAGGGTTACCATTCTCATCAAGCAAAGCGCCGTCGACATCGTAAGCACCTCGCAATACACCTGAGGCAACATCGACAAACAGTGTTTGATTTTCATTCATACTATAGGAATTGAATACCGGCCCTTCGGGTGGATCGTTAAATCCAGTCACCATCACAACCACGGTCCCGGTCGATGTATCCCCCTGGGCATCGGCAATGGTATATGTGAACGTATCAACGCCATTGAATTGGGGGGCCGGTTCATACAGCAGATTCGTGCCATCGATGCTGACGCTGGCGTTTGCACGGGTGACTTCATTGTCGAACTGATCCAACACCGTGTGCGTGCCTAAATGGGTAACGCTCGTGATCGTGGTCGGTTGTTCCGCTAGATAATCATTGGTCAGTACGGAGATGAGGATTTCGCCTGCGTCCTCGTTAATCGTTCTCGTATCATTTGCAGCGGCAGGGATGTCGTTAACCGGATTGATGGTCACCGTAAAGGTATCTTCAACATAAAGACCCCCAAGGTCAGTCGCGCGCACCGTTATGTCAGCACTGCCGTTCGCATCAAAGGCAGGACTGAGCGAGAGTGTGACGACCGTACTGGTTGCCGATATTGTTACCCCATCGAACAAACCAGCATGGGTATTGTTACTGACGGTAAACGTCAGCACATCGCCATTGGTGACGATATCGACGTCATCAAACACCGCAGACAGGTCGGCAGAGGCAGCAACATCTTCGTCCATGGTAAAACCAGGCACAGACGTAACGACGATTGGCGCGTCGTTTACTTCATTGACGGTCAGAACAAGGACAACCTGATTAATGCCACCCAGACCGTCATCGGCGACAACAGCGATATCGCCATGACCGAATTGATCTTGCAACAGGGTGATGTTGAGTATCTCACCGGTCATGAAGGCGGAGCTGACAGCAGGGTTGGTAACAGAATTCACCGAGAGCGTTAACAGGTGACCATCCGGGTCACTGAAGACACCGGTCATATCTACCGTTGTATTTACATCCTCGTCGGTCGTAATGGGACCCGGTACAAATAAGACAATGGGTTGTGCTGCATGTACCAGACCACTGAAAACACCCACCACCAGGACTGCGAAAAAAACTACGCGCTTTGCCAGCGATGTGATTGCAGAGAAATGCCTCATGCTGTTAGTTCAGAATCCTGCCATAGGTGCTCTGAAGCAGAACACGTGCATTGGCACTACCGCCGACACCTCGAGCGGTAATACGAAACATTTCAACTCGATCGGAACCGCCCGTCGCATACGGATCATCCAACTCATAGGCATTGGCTTCCCGCAAGACCGAAGCAACATGTTCAATGATATAGCGGGGTTGTTCGTAAACCCCATCGACCGCATTAGCAGCGATGAGGCTGTTAGAACCATTCCATACGTCAGAACGCTGCCAGTTTTCTTCTTCGCCAACCTCTGAGACGATGTACAGGCCGGCATTACCTGTTTCGGTAAATCCAGCCGTACTAACGATCGCATCAAGCTGTGCTTCTGCATCCCGCAGGGCCGACTCCGCAGCCTGAAATGCCAGAGTCGCGTCATACTGATTTCTGGTCATTCGCATTTCCAGACTTGTGGTTTGAACTGCCGAAATCCCGATAATTGTAAGAATCAGCAGCAACACGAGACTGATAAAGAGTGCGACACCGCGTTGCTTGTGCCTAAGCATGCAAAATCTCCTAACCCATATTCCGGATGTGGATCGTTTTGGTAAAAGTACGTTGCAACTTCTGATTACCTGTTTCAGCCAACGCATCCACGCTACTGACGATCAGAGTTACTTGAACCACCACAATCTCCCTTACATCCTCAACATTATCGATGGTGAGGTACTGATTGACGTTGAGCACCTCATCAGCCGTCGTATCCACGCCGAATAAAAGCTGCATATCCTCAATGCCCTGAACCAGTTCCACCGGTGCGTTATTGCCTGTCTTCTGCCAAAGCGCATTTACCGCCACACCGTCTGTTCCCGCCTGGGCCACCCGGGCCAGTTCCGTACTTCGCGCGATAAAATAAAAAGTTGTTTCCAAAGGCGCGATGGTCGCTGAAGCGCCATACGACCGACCCAGTATCGACAGGGTCGAGGCAATCACGTCTCCCGTGGACGTCGTCACTGTGGCACTGTTTTCGAAAGGACCCGCAGCGCCTGACACAACTCTGGACAATGTGGTTTCATCACCTGCAGTTGCAACATCCGTCACCTTAAAGACCGCGGCCTGTTCGCAGTCAGCGAGCACGACCACGTCATCGACCTCAAACGACGGTTCCCCGTCCGGGGTATAAGCGATAGGAATTCCGTCGGGCTGCAGAATCTGAGCAAGTCTGGCCGCCGGCTTTTCGATCGACCTGAAAACGAGGATATCGGACGCGTCAGACAGCTCATTCCGGTCGATCCCGTTGCCTGTAAGATGAACGTTAACCTCAGCAGCACCCGAACGAGGCATGGTCGTCAGATCGTCCGGTGAGAAGGTACCATTACCATTGCTCTCCCAGCCATCAACAGGCTCCGGCATATTATATTCCGGGATAAGGTTCCAGTTACCAACCAGATTCAGTGCAACATTGGCTGTTTCGGGAGCGCAACCGTAGTAACCAGCCGACCGCGCAGAGCGCGTGATAAAGTCGAACGCAAAGCGCGCGTTTTCCTGTAGACGCGCCTGCGCATTAACCACCTCATAAGTGCGGTTATTACCAACGAACAATTGCACAATACCTGCGACAACAAGCAGGCCCAATGCAAGAGCAATCAGAAGTTCAACGATTGAGAAACCCGAGTTTGGTGAGTGACGAAGGACGTTTGTATGCATGAATCTATCCCTGACTGTCGATCGACAGCATTTGCACCTGCCCATTGAAACCAGTCCAACGGACGGTAACCGTAAGCACACCGTTCACGTCAATACCAATTGCACCATCACCATCTGGCAAACCCGGTTGCAGCGTAATTGCAGGCAGTAATTTATCGTCCCGCAGGCCTGTGCATGTAGTGTGCTCGTGATACGCGCCAAGCGAGCACTTCCACAATGCCAGATCATAGTCGATCATCTGCGCAACACTACATGTATTCTGAACACAGTCGCCTGCACTGGGTGGGTCGTCTTCTAAATCCACGCCCGCGTAATCTATGCCAGGCACGCCTGTTCCTGGATTGACGCGGATCCGGTCGAGCATGCCATAAGCCAGTTGCACGGCTTCAGCGCGAACAAGGGATCCCTGGTTATTCTGCAAACTGACCAGTTGCAATCCAGTCACACCGAGTACGCCTATGCCCATCACAAGAACAGCAACGAGCAGTTCCATCATGGAAAATCCACGATGTGTACGCCTATTCAATATTTTTTGGGTTATCGGCATCCCTACTATGGAAAACAAATCAGCTCTCCCACACTTGCACGCCCTATCTGACTGATGCGTAGCACTCTACCCGGATCCGAATCAACATCCTCTCCACAGATTTCGAAAGTCCCAACGGTGCCGAGAAAAATTCCGCGCGAATTAAAAGACATCGAGTCCACGCCATTGAGACCCTCGCTGGCATCGACAGTAATCGCACCACCTTCTCGTCCGAACATACTCAGTGGGTTGTTGCAGTGACCAGGGTCGCCTGTGGTTACACAGTATCCGGGACCCCATTCATTGTTATTTTCCGAGGCATCGATCGCCTGCAGAGTAACAACACTACCTGAGCGGGCAGCCTCATTGCGGGCATAGTTCACAGCGGTTATAAGCGAATTCACACTGGCACCGATTTGGCGTTGTAAGGTGAAATCGTTAAAGGCTGGTATCGCAAAAGTCATCATGACCGCCACAATGGCTAAGGCCACGAGCATTTCTAGCACCGTGAACCCCGTTTCATGCCTCAAAGCCGTCACGCGTCTCACTTTAATTTAACCGTTTGTCCAACAAATCGGACTGAAGATTCATCTGAACCATGCATTACAGACCCATAACATCGGCAATTTAATTTTCATTCCAGTCATCTTCGTTCGCCCCGATGCTACCATCATCGTCTGCATCCCACGTGCGCCTGCCCGTATGGTCAATTGAGAGATCTCCGTCCCCATCCATAACCGTGTTATTGGGAGCAGTAGCCGTGAGGGTAAATGTGTTCGTCGTTGCCTCCACAGAAATCGTATATCGGTTTTGCCTGACTGAATTTGGCCGACACACATCCAGTCCCAGCGGACCACTGCCACTGGCCGAGACAGCGCCATCGGCAACCTCATCACCATCCTCGTCAGCGGCCCCCAGATACGTAAAATGAGCGGCACTCCACCGTTCCAGTGCTTGGGCACAGTTGAGCAGGTCTGCTTGTGCCTCAGTTCTATAGGAGCGTTGTGAGAATTGTGTGTAGAGTGGCAGTGCAATGCCCGTCAACAGGGCGATGATCGTCAAGACAACAAGCAACTCCATCAGTGTGAAGCCGAATTCTCGCCGTCGTTGCATTAAATCGAGCAAACCCATGCATTTACCTGATTTTTTGACCCATCTAGACTATCGATCCCTTGATTTGCGGGGCAGCCCTGCCCGTCGAACGGTATAAAATGCCAGATATTCCGTCTAATTAAGCATCGTCGACCGTCATGACTACCTTACCGATTGTCTGATTTCCAGCCAAGTATGCATGCGCTCCTGCCGCCTCCTGAATGGGAAAAACACGATCAATAATAGGTTTGATTGAACCTTCTTCCAAACCAGGCCATACATCGCGCAACAATCCGTCCATGACTGCTGCTTTTTCGCCTATCGAGCGGGCTCTTAGGGTAGACCCAACAAGGCGTAGGCGTTTCATCATAAGCACGCCCAAATTGACCTCAGTTTGTGCCCCGCCCATGAGTCCGATGAGGATCAGGCGACCATTCAGCGATAACAGAGATAAATTATCTGCCATGTATTGCCCGCCCACGGGGTCGAGAATGACATCGACTCCCTGCACGCCAGCCCAGGCCTCAGCAGCCCCAAGGAAACTGCCTTGCTGCCGGTCATGCCCATCATCGGCCCCAAGGGCCACGCAAGCGGCAATTTTGTCAGCACCACTGGCCGTAACGAAACACGGATTACCACTCGCTTTGAGCATCTGGATAGCCGCAGTACCTACGCCACTGGCACCCGCGTGGAGCACAACCTGCTCTCCCTTTTGCAGGGCACCTTCTCCGTACAGATTGAGGTAAGCGGTTGCAAAAACTTCAGGGATGGCAGCCGCCTGGGTCAGCGAGAGACCTGGAGGTACCGGCAGGACCTGGCCTGCCGGCACCACCACTTCTTCTGCATAACCGCCACCCGCCAGCAGAGCACACACTTCATCCCCTTCCTGAACTCGCGTCACCCCATGACCAACTTCGACAACAGTGCCCGAGCATTCAAGACCCAGAATCTGAGAGGCGCCGGGCGGCGGTGGATAACCGCCGCTACGCTGCGCAAGATCGGCACGATTGATCGCACTCGCATAGATTTTTATGCGAACCTCCCCTACACCCGCAGACGCGTTCGCCGTCTCCTGCCAAACCAATCGATCTTCTTCTATCTGAATTGCGTACACATCTCCCCCTGTCATTGTGCGAGGCCCGCGCCTCTACCAGTTCATCCGGACCTTGACACCCTGCTGATTAAGGTAGTCCTTCAGTTCACTTACCCGATATTCTCCATAGTGAACCATCGAGGCAACGAGTGCTGCATCTGCCCTGCCTTGTGTTAACACTTCGTGCAAGTGCTCAGGACGACCTGCACCACCGGAGGCAATCACCGGGATGCGTACAGCCTCAGCCAACATCGCTGTGAGGGTGATTTCATAACCTTCCTTTGTGCCGTCTGCATCTATTGAATTAACCACGAGTTCACCCGCACCTAATGCTTCGCCTTTGTAGGCCCATGCCAAAGCATCCAGACCCATAGGTGTACGCCCACCGTTAATCACAATTTCATAGCCACTGGGAATTTCTGCTGATACTGACGTCCTGCGTACATCCATGGAGAGCACAACATTTTGATTGCCTATCGCATCGGCACACTCCGCAATAAGGCCCGGGCGCTTCACTGCCGCCGAATTAACATTAATTTTCTCCGCACCCGCAAGTCGTAGATCTGTCGCATCGGCCACACTGCGAATTCCACCCCCAACCGACAGCGGGATGAACACCTGACTGGCTACGGCTTCAACAACGTCAAGCATGATATTGCGCTTATCACTCGATGCTGTGATGTCATAGAAAACCAACTCATCAAGACCATCGAGATAGTATTCGCGCGCCTTCTCTACGGGGTCGCCAATGTTTTTTGTATTCACGAACTTCACGCTCTTGGCAAGATGGCCATCGCGTACATCAAGACATGCAACGACCCGCTTACTCAGCATTGCCATCCCACTGAGCAAAGTTGGCAATCAACTGTAATCCCACTCTGCCACTCTTCTCCGGGTGAAATTGTGTTGCAACATAATTGTCCCGCCCCACGGCACTGGCAAACTCATGTTCATAATCAGTGACGGCAAGCACCGCCTCCTCGGTTGCGGGTTGCGGAAAATAGGCGTGTACAAAATAAAACTCATCGCCAGGTGCGATGTCTTTAAGAACAGGATGTGGCCGTACGATGCGCACCTCATTCCAACCCATATGCGGTATCTTGAGTGCCGGATCCTGTAGACTGAAGCGATGCACCTCTCCCTTAATGAGGCCTAGCGTGCGGGTGGTGTTTTCTTCCGAATAATCGAAAGAGATCTGCAATCCCAAACAAATACCAAGTACAGGTCGCCCCAGGTCAATGACTTCCAGCAGAGCTTCATCTAAACCACGGGCCTGCATCGATCGCATCGCGCTGCCGGCGGCTCCCACTCCAGGAAATACAATACGAGATGCAAGACGCAAGCGATCTGGATCTGCACATATTTCAGCGTCAAGTCCAACTTCGTGGCAGGCTCTCGCGACGCTGTGGAGATTACCTGCATCGTAATCGACGATCAGCGTGTCTGTATTGGCGCCAGTGGTCATAACTTACTCAGGTCAAGACAATTTTGCGTTTGCTGCGCGAGCGCGGATACTATCCGATTCAGCATCGGGATCAACCAGTACGTGCATAACATCGGCTTCCTCTTAATCAACATAGGCACGCCCAGATCGCCCACGACTCGGGATGTGAGACGTTATCTAAATGAGTTTCTCATGGACCCGTTTGTGATCGCGACGCCGTGGTGGGTGCGTCGTTTACTTGTGAGTTTGTTCATTCTTCCATTTCGGCCGCGCCGCAGCGCAAGCGCTTATGCAAAAATATGGACCGATGCGGGCTCCCCATTCCTCCTGCACAGCCAAACGCTGGCGAGAAATCTTGCAGCCTCTATCAATGCCCCTGTTGCGCTGGGCATGCGATACGGCTCACCCTCAATTGAAACAGCGATCGAACAGTTACTCGGCGATAACGTTGAAGAGGTCATCGTCGTGCCGCTCTACCCGCAGTTCGCCGATTCAACCGTCACCACTTCGATCATCGAAACACAACGTGTGCTGAAAGAAACACCCCATCGCATCGTACCGCCTTTCTATAACCAAACTTCTTTCATAGACGCCTATGCACAGACCATCAGAAGATCGCTACCCGAAATTTACGATCATGTGCTCTTCAGCTATCACGGCCTGCCAGAGCAGCACATAAAGAACGCTGACCCTACCGGTACACACTGTCTGGCACAGGCAGACTGCTGCACGCGCACGTCGCAAGCCCACGCTAGTTGTTACCGACATCAGGTACATATGACCAGCTCCGCTCTGGCACACAGGCTTGGGCTTAAACAAGACAACTATACGACGTCTTATCAATCACGACTGGGCCGCCTACCGTGGTTGACGCCTGATACAAAAAACGTCCTCCAGGCACTCCCACAACAAGGCGTTAAAGACCTTGTCGTCGCCTGCCCATCGTTCGTTACAGACAACCTCGAAACCCTCGAAGAAATCGACATGCAGGGCCGTGACATTTTTTTGCGCGCGGGAGGCGAATCGTTCCACCTCATGCCATGTCCAAATACCAGCGAAATTTGGGTTAACGCGCTCACCGACATTCTCCAGGGCTATACGACAAGTGCGAGCGCACGGACCTCTTCATAAAATGACCGGACGAGTTCCTGGGCGAACATGGATTTCCTCGCGACGAAGCGGACAGGTCGCGTAATGCCATAACCTACCAGGTGAATGACGTCGTCATCTTTGACACCCAGCGTCCGCGCCACCCCGGCAGGCACCAGGCCGTGACCGAAACCGGCAATCGCCATTTGCGCCACAGAAAAAAATGACTCCAATGAAACGCTCCGTTGAAGCTGAAGCCGGTTCATGGCCTCCTCAATCGATGCCCATGCGCCCGAACGTGATTCGATGGTGATCACACTGAGTGCGTCTCCGGGACGATAGGGGATCTCTTCTAGGCCGGCAGGGAGGATAACCATTGGCTCTTCGCGGATGACTTCGCTGACAAGGTCTGTGTCGGCATCAGGTGTGCCCGTACAAATTCCAACCATGTACTCGCCTGAGCGCAACCGATCGAGTACGACGGGTGATCTCTGGGCATGAAACTCAAATTCCAAACCTGGTAGTCGACGACCAGCTTCCGAGAAAAGACGCGGTCCCCAACTGGCCAGGATCGCTTCAGACACGCCTAAAATGATCTGCCCCTTGCGCAAAGCATGGTCCTCTAAAAACACACTGCGCAGCTCTGACAGGAGCGGCGTCACGCGTTCAACAAGTCGTTTTCCATGGGAAGTGAGGACCACTCTGCGCCCATGACGCTCTATCAACTTTCGGTCATAGTAGTTTTCAAGATTGGCAATGCGTTTACTGACAGCTGACTGCGAGATCTTCAGCTCGGTACTCACTTCCATCATTGTTCCCTCTTTATAGAGAGAAATTAGCGTTTCCAGATTTTCAATCATTTTCAATATCTAAGACGTCAAAGACTGAATCATATTCCTTCTATTCTCTTTATTCATAGATAGATATTGCGGATAGTCGCCAGATGCTCTCTGCGGTCATCCTCTTTACCGTCTTTGTCACAAGCGTCTTGTCCGGCATTTTGGGTATGGCAGGTGGCATGATCCTGATGGCGGTGCTGGTATCGACCCTATCCGTCGCAACCGCGATGATTCTCCATGGTGCGGCACAAGCGACTGCAAACGCTTCTCGCGCATGGTTTCTCCGACAACATATCCACTGGGCTATCCTACCCGCTTATAGCATCGGGGCAGGTATCGCCCTCGCCGGCTTTACTGCACTGACCATCATCCCACTGCCGGGCGTTGTGCTGATTCTGGTGGGCCTGTTCCCCTGGGCTGCGCGCGCAAATATTCGCCTGGGAGGCCTAAACGTTCTTAAACCCATGACAACCATCGTCTGTGGGGGTGTAGTTACCTCAGCCCAACTCCTTGCGGGAGCCTCCGGTCCGTTACTCGACGTTTTTTATCTACGTGCGCCACTCAACAGACTGGAGATCGTGGCAAATAAAGCCCTCACCCAAGCACTCGGGCATATTCTGAAGATCATCTACTACGCACTGCTCGCGGGTGTAGGCATGGCAGGGGAATTAAGCATTGTTTTCATCCTTCTCATCATGAGCATTGCGATCGGAGGAACCCGCGCAGGCACGTGGGTGCTTGAACGCTGGGACGATGAGCAATTTCAGAAGATCAGCCAGATCATCATTCTCACAATTGCAACGATTTGCATTGCCCAGGGCATCTGTTTGCTCCTCTGAGCAATCTCAATCAGTCAGCGGCTTTACCACAAACAGCAGATCACCCACGTTGACCTGCTGTCCATTACTCATATTGATACGAGTAACTTCATATTCGGAGTCCGCATAGAGCACATTTTCGGTATTAAAATCGGCCAGAGAAAGTGGCGTAAACATCTTCATCGCTTCCAGCTGACACAGGGTTTCCTGCAATCGGATTCTATCGCCAACATTCACATACTCTGGCTCAGAAGGTGAAGGCGTGCTGTAAAAAATGGCAGTGGCCGGTGCAAGCACTTTCAACTCATTGCTTTCATCAATCGCAATGCTCTCGACATTAAATCCCCCGCTCACATCGCCGGCTGAAGCTTCAATTTCTGATATGAGAGACGGCACATCCGACCGAGCCAGAAGTTCCGGCAAATAGTTTGTATCGTAGATACCCTTGTTAAATACCTCATCCTGCAGAATCTGCCTCAGCAAAGGAATGTTGGTACATATGCCGGTTATGTTGACACGACTGAGGTAATCGTCGAGCTTGGCTATCGCGCTATCGCGATCAGCGGCGTGCACAACGATCTGCGCCACTAAGCTGTCGTAGTAGGGCGACACAAATTTGCCTTTCCGGGCTGTTGCAATGATTTCGACATTCTCATCTTCCGGGAAAACACAGGCGCCAATCTCACCGGGGTGGGGTCGGAAGACAAGTTCTCCATCGGCGACCATCTGTATGCGCTCTGCATTTACCCGTGCCTCAATTGCATAACCATTCTGCTGAACATCAAGCTCAGCAATCGATTCACCCCCCGCTATGGCGAATTGCTGGGACACGATATCTACACCCGAGGTCCACTCCGTGACCGGGTGTTCTACCTGAAGACGCGTGTTCATCTCCATAAAATAGACCGCATCGGATTTAAGGTCGTAGATAAATTCCACGGTACCGGCACCTACATAGCCCACCTCATCGGCAATTGCTGCGGTACTGCGTTTGACCGTGGACAGCAACTCAGGCGGCAACATCGTCGAACTCGATTCCTCTATCACCTTCTGCTTATCTCGCTGCACCGAGCAGTCCCTGATCCCCAACACCCGTGTATGACCATGATTGTCTCTGAGCAGTTGCGCCTCGATGTGCCGTAAGGAGGTCACGTACTTTTCAAGATAGACATCGCCGTTGCCAAAGGCATTGCGGGCTTCGTTTGTCACTCGATGGAACAGCTCGACAAACTCCGTTGCGGACTCGACAACCTGTATGCCTTTACCACCGCCCCCATGCACAGCCTTAATAAGGACCGGATAACCGATCTCTTCAGCCACTTCCGCTGCACGTTCCGGGTTGGTCAAAATCCCGTGACTACCTGGTACAACGGGCACTTTAAGACGCAATGCTGTATTGATGGCATTAGATTTATTGCCCATCGCTTCCATCGAATTAACCGACGGGCCAATAAAGTTAATCCCGTGTCTACGCACAAGCTCGGCAAACGATGAGTTTTCTGATAGAAAACCGATGCCCGGATGAAGACTGTCCACGCCCTCATTTTCCGCGACATTCAGCACACTCATCGCATTCAGGTAACTCTCATCAGGGGTGTTGCCACCAATACACACAAGTGTGTCATTGGCATCCAACTGATCAACCGCCACTGAATCCATATCAGGATCTGACTGTACGAGTACGACGTCTATATTGTTTTGTTGCGCAATGCGGATGAGCTTCACTGCAGTGCAGCCACGTGCATGTATGAGCACTTTTTTAACAGGTCTAATAAGGTCTGTATCCGTATATATTGGCCTGTGCGCGACAACCACAGGGCGCTGATCGGCAAAGCCCCCACCCAGTACTCGCTGAATTGCAGCTTCAACCGTTTCAATCGCGATCGGGATACGGGGGTCAATTGCGCGCAGGTCATCGTCTACAGTCGGATAAAACGGGTGCTTCACAAGCCCCTGCATTGCACCTTCCGTCTCTGATAGATAATTCGAAAGAATCGATTTTAAAGGTAAATTTGAAGGAACCACCAACTGACCGGCAAAAGGCATACTGGTCCCGCTGAAATAATAAGTCTGTACCAACGGATGGGTCACAAAGCTCGCTTGAGCACCCCCCGTACAATCACCAAAACCGAATACAATGATTGGCAGATCATGGTCTCTAACAAATCGTGTAATTCGATCATTCACCGCAGCCATCGAAAACAGCGCACCCGCCCCTTCTTTTGTCTGCATACCACCCGACGATATCAAGCAGACAACAGGCAAGTGCTGTTCGGCACATTCAACCAAAAGACGACAAAATTTTTCCGCACTGGCCATATCAAACGCACCAGCCTGAAACGAGACATTTGAAACAAGAACGCCCACCCGGTGACCCTGCCCGGATTTCAACGTCCCAAATCCGGCAACAATTCCACAAGGAGGAAGCCCTTTATTCAATGCGTCCTCAATCGAGACTCTAAAACCTGGAAAGGAACACGGATCTGAACTAAGCAACTCATCGAACCGGGGCTCAAATTCTTCGAAGTAGCGCTCGATGATGTCCTGATAACCAAATTGATTGGTGTTCTTGTGACGACGCAGCACGTTTTGCATTAACAAGTCGTTATATGCCATCTCAAGACGGTTCCAAAAATCTTTGCGCCGCCCGATATTTTTAGGCGTTATGCGGCCCTGATAGTGTTTGCTGCTTTGCTGCACGGAGCCAATGTAAGAATTAAGAAGCGTTTCAAACAGATAGGTCACGACCACAAAGAGTGCATCGGCTAGATGGGGGAAGCTGACCTTCTTCCACTCCTCGACTTGCCGAAAGAAATCACCACCATTTTTGTGCACGCGCAAATACCACTCAATGATCTGTTCTCGCAGTCGCTCACTGGTTGGCTTAAGTGCCCCACCTACAGGCTCTATCGTGAGCCCGGACACGGCTAAATTCAGCGTCGTCTCAAGCAGCTGAGCCATCGACGCATCGGATAGCGCCTGATCAGTTTTGGCTTCTTCAGCGATGGTATCGAGGTTTGCGATAACTTGGTCGTACACAGAATCAAAGAGCAGCAAATTTTCACATTCGCGTATGAAATCGTGCCTGAGTTCCTCATCCAGAAGCACATCGAGCACCGTCATGTCACTGATAGCAACCGGTATACCTCTGCCTTCCATTGCACTGATGTATTGCGGAAATCGATTGTGCAGAAGGGCGCGATTGCTTTGTATATCCGTCGCATGCGTCATCCCCAGCATCGCCGGGCCGGTCACTGCAAAATTGAGTTCTGCGGTTATCTGTTTCGCTAAGAATGTATCCGATTTATCTCCTAGATCCTTAAAAGCCAAAAGCTTCTTGCCTTCGTAGGAAAAGCGTTCCATAAGGATCGCTGCCATCTCGTTGTCATTGCTCAAGGCCCAAATAAGTGACCGGGCATTGTCGATATCCGCCACCTTCAGTATCTGTCGGGTGTCTTCATGGTTGAACAGGTATTCGCGAAGCGCACGTAGGTTACCTACGGCCTCCCCTTTCCACCGATTGTAGAGGAACACACCCACCGCAGAGAGCAGTGCAGCTCGGGCAGTTTCATAATTTTGTTTCGGCTCGCCAAATATAAACTGAGCGAAACGACCGCGCTCATCATGCAATGCCTGGCGCTTATCATTGTAATTGCGCCATGCCTTCGACAAGGTGTCGTCATAGAGCACCTTGTCAGGATCCTGTAACCAGCTTAAAAATATCTGCCGGCGCTCTCTGTCAGCCCTGATATTAAGCTCGCCCTTGGGTATTTCCTGGTCTGCAAGGCGCCCATACTGCCGCATGGTCGTTGCTTTGATGCGCTTGCGCACCGTCAGATAGCGTAAATACCTGAAAGCGACGCCAAAAACATTGAGGTACTCCGTCGGATTTTTTGTCAGTTTGAGCGATGCAGAGCTCTGCATCGCCTGAAGTCGTATAGACGGGGTGAGATACCTCTGCAGGCTCTGCCGATAGTGATCGAGGATATAGGGGTTTTCAGCAACAAACTCACGCACACGGTTTTCTACATTCGTGATGCTTCCGATAATTGCACACCGCAGGTTCTCGATCTTGTCGTCGGAATCGTCAGGTGAATAGTCGATGATGCCATCGATATTGCCTTGGGCATGCAACTGAGCTGGAGACACCCCGACATACTTCGCGCACTCTTGCCAGGAGAGATTCAACCTGCGCGCTATGTTGGCCAGAGATTTCGGCTGGATCGTGCTGAAAACACCATCCCTTAGGGAAAGAATCATGTTAGATGCCGCCAGTGGAATCGCACCGCCGGAATACCCCAGGCCATAGATAACCCCGACGCTTGGAACATCGAGGTTGCTCATTTCGGCGATCAAACGCGAGATACTGTGCGCCTGATTTTGCGCGTTTGCCTCTTCTTTGGCATCTGCACCGGGCGTATCCATAAAAGTCACGATCGGAATCGAGCGATTCGAGCAAAGTTCAGCAAATTTCGCAGCACGTAAGTGGTGCTCCGGCATCCAGCTGCCGAGCTCACGGCTTCGGTCTTGCGCGACAAACCCTACGAGGCGGATCTGCTCATCACCAAAGTCCATTTCCAGCTTCGCTTCATAGTAGGGCCCACTGGATTGTTCTTCGACAACGCGCCCCAATCTTCTCACGATCTCAGGTGCCGGCCTGCGAGACTGATCATTTGCCCGGTCTACCACAGTCTCGATGTAGGCATCGGAATCCAATCCGGCGAGATAGTCGTTGTAACGATTAATCTCTACCTGACTAAGGAGTCCCGGGATAGGATTTTCTTCTTGATTTACGTCGGGAAATAGTGAGAAATCTTTGGCGAGACTCTCGGCAATCAGATAAAGCCGGTCACCTTCAATAAGCTGTTTTTCCACGAATATTTTTGCTGGGTTAGAATGGCGGTACTCTAGCCATTTCAAGTCAAGAAAACTACACCCATAAGGACCATTTATTCCGATGAAGCTCAACTGTGCAGTGCTTACAATTTCAGACACTCGAAGCCTTAAAGACGATAAATCCGGTGACTATCTGAAAAATGCGCTCGCCGACGCTGGGCATGAAGTCTGTGCGCGCGAGATAATCAAAGATGATATCTACCAGATTAGGGCGATCATCTCGCACTGGATCGCTGACGATAATCTACACACGATCATTACCACGGGTGGTACAGGTTTTACCGGGCGCGACAGCACGCCCGAAGCCATCACCCCACTTTTAGACAAACAGATCAACGGCTTCGGCGAGCTTTTCCGACAAATTTCCTACGACGAGATCGGATCTTCGACCATACAATCCCGGGCTATAGGTGGTCTGGCGAACGCCACACTGATCTTCTGCCTGCCGGGGTCAAGCAATGCCGTTCGAACCGGCTGGGAGAAAATCCTCAGCAATCAACTCGACATCAACTTCAAGCCGTGCAACTTTGTTGAGTTAATCCCACGTTTCCGCGAAATTTGAACAGCCCGTTAACGCCCGTCAATTTTCACCACATTGCAATTGAGGCTGGCGACCATCGTGGCACGAAAGTAAACTTACCGTCGTTTCCCGCTTGGAGATTCCCTTGAGCAACAACGTCTACTTAGTGAGCGCGGCTCGTACCCCCGTTGGCAGCTTTCAGGGTGCGTTATCGACATTGTCGGCACCTGAACTTGGTGCGCACGCCGTTCAGGCTGCGCTGGCACAAAGCGACGTTGCCGCAGATCAGATCGGTGAAGTGATTCTCGGAAATGTCGTCAGCGCTGGCTTGAAACAGGCCCCTGCCCGTCAAGCAATGCGTCTTGCGGGACTCCCTGATGCTGTCGGTGCGACCACCATCAATAAAGTCTGCGGCTCTGGCATGAAGGCGACCATGCTTGCATCGGATTTAATCCGTGCCGGATCCGCTCAATGTATCGTTGCTGGCGGTATGGAGAGCATGAGCAACGCACCCTACGTCCTGCAAAAAGCACGCGCTGGTTTGCGCATGGGTCATACAGATATGAAAGACACGCTCTTTCTGGATGGACTGGAAGACGCTGAAACTGGCAACTCGATGGGCTCTTTCGCGCAGCAAACCGCTGATGAGTATCAACTGAGCCGAGAAGCGATGGATGCCTATGCAACCGAGTCAGTCATCAGAGCCCGTCAGGCAATCGAAAACCAATCTCTAGGTAGCGAGATTGCACCGATAAAAATCAATGACGCACTCGTCAGTGATGACGAACAGCCCGGTCGAGCCAAACTCGATAAAATTCCATCATTGCGCCCTGCATTCAAGGCAGACGGGACCATAACCGCTGCCAACTCTTCATCCATTTCCGACGGCGGCTCGGCATTGGTATTGTCCAGTGAAAGGCTACTCGACGGACGCGCGCCACTTGCACAGATTGTGGGCCACGCCACGCACTCCATCCACCCGAGCGAGTTCACCATCGCACCTGTAGGTGCCATTCAAAAACTAGCCGACAACATCGGTTGGGACCTTAATGACGTGGACCTGTTCGAGATTAACGAGGCGTTCGCGATGGTGACCATGCTCGCCATACAGGAACTTGGACTTGATCATGCGCGGGTGAATATCTATGGCGGTGCATGTGCTCAGGGACACCCCATCGGCTCAACCGGTAGCCGCTTAATCGTGACACTGGCACACGCACTTAAGGCAACCGGAGGCCGCAAGGGAATTGCCGCACTGTGTATCGGCGGCGGCGAAGCCACTGCAATTGCTCTGGAGCGCTCTTGAAACGACTACCTGTCATGGTTGGCTTCGGCGGGATCAATCCAGCCGGTCGCCTATCCTTTGATCATGCCTATCGACGCCTGGTTATAGATGCGCTGTCCGCATCAAAGCAGGAAAGAACTTACGCCAGCCTCGCTTCACTGATGCGCCTTGAAGACAAACAGGGAAAAAAGGCCAATACCCGGTCTTATATACGCGAGCACACACTCATCCGCCGCATAGAAATTTTCGACCCCGACAAAGTAGGTTACCAGACCAGTGCCCAGCTGAAAGGGGATGCATCGATGCAGGATTCAACCCCTATCAGCTTCGTGCTTGCAAAAAGGCAACTCCCCGAAACCATACCAAATGAGTGGCAAGTAACGAATATCAGTGAAAAAGAGGTTCGCGTGGTCTGCACAGACGGCCTGAGCGTCATGTTACCCGACGACAGAGCCTCGAAGGTGACCAGCGCCGGACAACTGCCGACGGGGTTTGATCCAGGTGCTTTGTATGCAAGCCGTAACCACCCACGCGGATTACAGATGACAATATATGGTGCATCTGACGCTATTCGGTCTACTGGTTTTAGCATCGAACAACTAAAGGATCTCGTTCGGCCTGATCAGATGGCGGTCTACTCAGGCAGCGCCATGGGTCAGCTGGACGGCGAAGCGTATGGCGGGTTGTTACAAAATCCGCTCACGGGGCGCCGCACGAGTTCAAAAAACTGTGCGCTCGGCCTACCGGAAATGACCGGTGATTTCGTAAACGCATACGTACTCGGCTCCGTCGGTGAAACTGCCGGGATCATCGGCGCATGTGCCACATTCCTGTACAACGTCAAGCGCGGGATAGATGAAATCAAATCAGGTGATAAACGCATCGTAATCGTGGGTAATTCCGAGGCACCGGTTCTGCCACACGTGATTGAAGGCTATCGGGTCATGGGTGCTCTGGCAGAGGATGAAGAGCTCATGGACCTTGACGGTTCTGAGGTATGTGACAACCGCAGGGCCTGCAGGCCTTTCTCATCAAACGCCGGATTTACAGTCGCCGAAGCGTCAGTCTGGTTAGTCCTGATGGACGACGAACTGGCACTTGAGTCTGGCGCTCGCATCCTGGGTTCAGTTCCCGACGTTTTCGTTAACGCGGATGGCTACAAGAAATCAATATCGGGGCCCGGTGTAGGAAATTACGTCACTGTCGCAAAGGCCATGGCTTCTGCACGTGCCATTTTGGGCGAGGACCTGCTGCGCACGGGCACCTATATGCAGGCGCACGGCACCGGGACTCCGCAAAATCGCGTCACGGAGTCACATATTTTTAATGAACTCGCGAAGACCTTCGGCATCGATAAGTGGCTGGTAGGTGCTGTCAAAGCTTACGTTGGACACTCCATGGCACCCGCCGGAGGCGACCAATTGGCCGCCATTTTAGGTACGTCGAATGATGGCATCGTACCAGGCATCACGACCATTGATCATCTTGCCGATGATGTGCATGCCTCAAACCTGCAACTCCCATTCGATCACGTCGAGATCGACCCAAAGGCCACGCGCGGTGCATTTGTTAACTCAAAAGGTTTCGGCGGGAACAATGCCACGGGACTTTTCCTTTCGGCTGACCAAACGCTGGAGATGCTCACCAAGCGACACGGAAAAAATACCCTGACCAACTGGCAACAGAGTAACGAAGCAGTACTTACCACTGCGCAAGACTATGACGACACCGCAGACGATCCTCAGACATTACCCATATATCAGTTCGGAGAAGGTGTTATCGAAGGAGATCAACTCGGTCTGAGCAGCAAAGCCCTCAATATTCCCGGATTCAACAATTCCATTGATCTCGATCTAGAAAACCCATTCCCCGACATGGTGGATTAGACGAGGCTTTAGTGCAGCGTTTGATCATCTACCCGCAATTGGCCAGCCCGCTTCCTGGCACGCTCCGCTAAGGCGGGATATGGACAGGTTTCAGCGCACATAATAAACGCACTTCGGGCCATGCCAATGGCACCCAGTTCCAGCCAGAGTTCGCCTCGTTCAAAATGCAGGGAACTGCTCGATTCTGCGTCCATCGATATCGCCAGTTGCACATCGATAATGTCTAAAGCGTTTGAAAAGTCCCCGCGCTGTAGGTCAAGGGTTTTCAAATTATTGAGCATGCGTAAGGCAATCATGCTCACTGGCGCGGGGTTATTGAGATCGACCGTTTCACTCAGATCATCAGGTTTTAAGATACTGAGACCGAGCGGGTCTACCACGTCATCGCCGACCTTGATTAAAAAGTGTCCAGGATAGTTGATACCAAAACTCTGCATACCCGAATGTCTGGCGGCACCCATCAAAAGCAATGCCTGGGAAATCGGAATCCCCTCTCGACTTTCCAGCACAGCGAATAAATCACTGTGCTTAGCAGATACCGCCCCGCGTCGTTCGCGGCCAAAACCAGATTCCTGAAACCAGGTCAGCAGTTGCTCTGTCCCGGCCACGTCCGGCAACTCCCCCATGAAGGTCTCGATACGCACACGGATTTCGTGCAGCGCTCGCCCAGGATCAATATAGTGACTCAATACAATACCGACATCGAGCTCACCATGCGGCTGCGCGCAGGCTGTCCTTAATGCCGATGCAATATCCTTTGGGTTACTCATTTCGCTTAAAGAATTTGGATCGCACGAATATGTTAACCCTCAGCAGCGCAGAGAATCGACCATTGAAACAATTTTCTGACTGATCATCGGCTTCACCAGCCCCCATTCGCACCTAGGATCTTGCGGCTTTTACACCCACCTTGGTGTCCCACTGCACCGCGGGTAGACACGATTTTACTGCAATGACCCGGCCATTCTTCGAAAGTTCAGATTCGAGCACACCCGTTAAATACCTGTATCTGTTCGCAACAATGATGCATGTAACTGAGACTTTGGCGCGAAGACCCGATCGGCTCAAGCTTCAATGTTCACGTGTTTTAGCAAACGTAATATCAGGCCACCGCTCTTGCGCAAGCTGTAAGTTGACCCGACTCGGGGCCAGATAGGTCAGATAACCACCGCCATCTATGGCGAGATTTTCTTCATTCTTGTTTCTAAATTCCGTGAGCATTTTTTCATCATCACAGTACACCCAACGAGCAGCATAGATACTCGCATCCTCCCATGCGCACTCGGCCTGATATTCATCCCGCAGTCGAAACGAGACCACATCGAACTGCAATACACCTATGGCTCCCACAACCAGCTGACTTTTAATCAGCGGCTTGAATACCTGGGTGGCACCTTCTTCTGCGAGTTCCCGCGCACCTTTATCGAGTTGCTTCGTGCGCAGAGGATCTTTCACACGAACCCGGCGAAAAAGTTCAGGGGCAAAATTGGGTATGCCACGATACTTAAGAATTTCACCATCGGTGAACGTATCGCCTATCTGAATCGTGCCATGATTGTGTAGCCCGATAATATCCCCCGCAAATGCCTCTTCAGTCTTCACCCGGTCGCCCGCCATGAATGTAACGGCATCACCCACCTTAATCTGCTTACCGGTTCGGACGTGTGCCATGCGCATCCCCCGTGAGTATTTGCCAGAGCAAACCCGCATGAACGCGATCCGGTCACGATGTTTAGGGTCCATATTCGCCTGAATTTTAAAAACAAAACCGCTAAAACACTCTTCCTCAGGGACAACAGCTCGCTCGTGGCTCTCACGTGCCTGCGGAGGTGGCGCATGGCATACCAGGCCATCCAGCATTTGTTGCACACCGAAGTTTCCCAACGCAGTACCGAAATACACAGGTGTCATCGTCGCCCCACGGAAGTCTTCTTCGAGAAATTCGTGACTGGCTCCACGCACCAACTCTATCTCCTCAACAAAGTCGTCGTAGTCCGTGCCAAGCAGCTTCGATGCACCCTCACTGGCAAGTCCGTTTATCACCTCATAATCGTAAACGTGGTGCCCCTGGCCTCGTTTATAACAAACGAAGCAGTCGTGTAAGAAGTCATAAACGCCTTTGAATTCGCGACCCGCACCAACGGGCCAATTCATCGGTGCACATTGAATCTGCAGCACATCTTCGATTTCATCCATCAACTCGATGGGATCTCTGATCTCACGGTCCATCTTATTAATAAAGGTGATGATCGGCGTATCACGAAGCCGACACACATCCATCAGCTTAATGGTGCGCGGTTCAACACCGCGGGCACCATCGATCACCATCAGTGCCGAGTCGACAGCAGTCAACGTCCTGTAAGTATCTTCGGAAAAGTCTTCATGACCTGGCGTATCCAGGAGATTCACAACACGGCCATCGTAGGGAAACTGCATGACAGAGGTCGTGACCGAAATACCACGTTGTTGCTCCATGCTCATCCAATCAGACGTCGCGTGGCGATCCGACTTTCGTGCCTTCACAGTACCCGCAAGTTTAATTGCCCCGCCAAAAAGCAGAAGTTTCTCTGTCATGGTGGTTTTACCCGCATCGGGATGCGAAATTATCGCAAACGTCCGGCGAGCACTGTGCTGATCATTGGCCATTGGGCATGCTTCAGATTCGAAAGGCAGCGCAGTATACGTCGCTAATGAATCTCAGCAAGTTCCAAGACGAGAACTTGGGCATCCTCTCTACCCGATTCGGAAGGATAATAGTCCTTGCGTTCGCCAATTTGGACAAAACCGAGCGAGTCATAAAGCCTAATCGCAATGCGATTGCTTGGCCTGACTTCAAGAAACAGCCGATCAGCGCCCAATACGACCGCCCGTTTAATTACCTGCCGTACAAACAGCCGTCCATAACCACGTCCCTGCACGTCCCGGCGTATGCAAATATTGAGAAGATGCGCCTCGTCCGCCGCGACCGAAAGAACGGTGTGTCCGACAATCTCATCGTTGACGCACAGGATGCGACAGTCATATCCGGTGGTGATGCAATCCTGGAATATTTGACGAGACCAAGGAAATGCATACGACTGGAACTCGACCTTAAGCACATCATCAAGATCCTGATCCGTCATCGCCCGGAGCGCTATTTTGCCAGCACCTGCCATAGACTCTTTTTTTGCTGTGCCAGATGCAGCTGCTCCGGTAACACCTCCACCGGCACGGCAAATTCAATGTATTCACTCAGCACCTGAACCAGCGCGTGAGTACACATCACCCACGATACAGTTTCGGGAAGCGTCTGATCAAAAAACGCACGTATAGCTCTGGTCGGGCTGCCAGAGGTGGAAACCAGCTGCGGCCAGCGAAAGTGACCATTGCTGACTTTTCCGGGTTCAAGACCCGCACGCCAGTCGAGGGCTGCCACCAGATCGCGAAGCATAGGTTCCTCATAGTTCGCGGGCGG
>JAYZCO010000063.1:0-9980 GCA_036338285.1 Pseudomonadota bacterium | reverse complement strand
ATCCATGGTCGACTGCCACGACTGGGCGCCGTAGTCGCTGCCCAGTTCTTTAATCCCTGACCAGGGCTCAGGGTCCTGAGGCCCTTGCCAACGCAATTCTCCAACTGGGGGTTTTGCAAAAGGTATGGATAGAAAGACGTTAACCCCACTGGCCGTAAAACCACGCACTTTGCCGGATCCGGTCTCTATGATCGTCATCATCCCTCTCCCAGCTTACTCGAAACTATTTTCTCGATATTAGATCGCAGGTATAAGAAAAACAAATGTCGAATAGCCATCACTGAATTCGCGCAACCACATGTTATAGTGCATTAATACAGCTTAGCCAGATTGGGAGGTTTAGGATGAAACCAGCATTCGCTAGCCCTGCAGAAATAGACGCGCGCCTTGCAGCCGCTGAATCAGCCGATCTCATTAAGTTGAAACCCATATCCGCTAACCTGGGCGTAGAGGTCGAGGGGATTGATCTCAAACACACGCTCTCTACGGAACAGGTCGCGGTGGTGTATAACGCGTTAATCCGCCACAAGGTGCTGGTCTTTAAGAAGATCGGCCTGAACCACGAACAGCAGGTCAGGTTCACCTATGAACTGAGCGAGGCTTCTCCGAATATAGGCGCCCCCACCATCGGTCACACTGTCTTTGGTCATGTAGACAACTATCCCGAGATCTTCTCAGTCTATCAGGGGGAGAAGTCAAAACCACGGGATATGGAACGTTACGAGTCCAAGGCCGCAACGCATGCCTGGACGGGGTACCACTGTGACATCACCGCCTGCGTCAATCCCCCAAGTATCGGCATGCTCCGCGGCGAGATCATCCCGCAAGGGGTTGGGGATACGAACTTCGGAAACCTGGCAACTGCTTACGAAACACTCGACGAGCCCACCAAGGAAAAGCTGGCGACCCTGCAGGCCGAGCACGAGTACAAGTACGGCAAAACAAAAGGCACCGAATACGGTAACTCCATCGCTAGCAGGCGAATGGTGAGCCACCATCCATTGGTCACCGTGCACCCGGACACGGGAGAGAAGATCCTCTATAACTCGCCAGCCTTCTTAAAATTCGTAGTCGGGATGAGTGACGAAGACAGCACCGCCCTGCTCCACAGGATCTGGCAGCATTCGGTGGAATACACAATCCAACATGTATGGGACCAAGGCGACCTGGTGGTCTGGGACGAGCGTTCCACAACCCACCGTGCGCCAACGGATATTTACTCCTCCGATACCGAACGCCAGCTGTATCGAACGACACTGGTGGGTCAGCCGTTGCATGGGCTCGACGGTAGCGTTTCCCAGATCGTACAAGGCGAACCCATGCGCTCGTGTGAGGAAGAACTTACTTCGCAAATGCATATCGGGCGGACGGGGACATCAATCACTGGTAATGGTTTCGGGGGGACCTTCCCCGAGCCGAATTAGCACGAACTGCCTGTTGTGTGGTCATACTTTTCCCCCTTCATGACAGGTGGGGAAACTCGGTGGGGCTCCCTCCTCGAAGTGGAGCAATACTTAGGTTAAAGCTATTTCTAGAAATTTGATGCAACCATTGGGTGATCACCTTTGATCGGATGGTTACTCAATGTTGTCCTTGGCTTCACGGACGGTATACGGGATTCATCGAGACATACCTGGCCCGCGCGTCAATGTGCTGCTCGTATGCAAGCGGCCAATGCAGGCCTCATGATCGTGACGGCCTCTATGGGCATGGACTTTGCACTGCACTCAGTCGATCAGGTGAACCTCAAGACGACAGGTCAGTATCACGATAAACTCAAGCACAGGAAGAAATTGAGAGTTGGAGTGATGGCGCGGCTAGGCAAAAAAGAAGGCGGTCTCTTTTTGGGAATAGTGCTGTTGATGGGGCAAGTGGTCGCTGACCCATGCTTTGACATGTACAAACAAACGAACTTTGAGCGGGCGGTTGAACCGGGCCTTGTGATAGGTGCGACTAAAGATGTTCCCGAGCATTGTGTGGTGCGCGGTGTGGTTAATCGTTCGATCAGATTTGAACTACGCATGCCGACTGCAACCTGGAACGGTCGGTTCCTGATGATGGGAACCGGTGGTTCATCGGGGTATATAGCACCAACAGATACGGAGCTTGCGCGGGGGTTTGCCGTTTCTTCCACCGATACAGGCCATGATGGGAATGATCCCAGCTACGCCGCCCAACCCGAAGCGGCCATCGACTACGCCTTTCGAGCAGTGCATCTGATCGCGTTGACTTCCAAAGAACTGATCCAATCCTTTTACCGGGATGACATTAAGTACTCGTACTATCAGGGCTGTTCCAACGGTGGTCGTCAGGGCATGATCGAGGCAACGCGCTTCCCAGACGACTTTGATGGGATCGTAGCAGGTGCACCGGCATTCCAGATCGCTAAAGAATTTTTTCTCTGGACCACCGCAGTTTATCGCGCTCAGCGGGCGAACCCGCTGGAAAAGGAGCAACTTGTACTGCTGGGCAATGCGAGCCGGACAGCGTGCGACGAATTGGATGGGGTTCAGGACGGCGTGATTAACGATCCACGCAAATGTACCTTAGATCGCTTTGATCCGGCAGATCTAATGTGCACAACGAATCAGAATTCGAAAACCTGTTTGAGTAAAGGTCAGCTCGAAACCGTACGCACCCACTACCGTGGTGTAGTTGATAGTGACGGAAACGTGCTTTCTCCTGGTCTCCTTCCAGGCGCCGAAGGTGCAGGCGATTGGGCTATGTATGGGCTATCTGGCGGTGTGATTCCAACCACTGGTGAGAAGCTCACAACAAGCATTGTCGAATTAGCCTCTGTCGGACACCTGAGATATTGGGTTTACAACGACCCAACCTACGACCCTGATGAATTTGACATATTCGACGACCGCGACGACCTAGAACGCTCCTCAGCGATTCTCGATGTCAATACCGCAGATCTGAAGGCGTTCCGGGAAGCAGGGAGCAAGATATTGATGTATCAGGGTTGGAATGATTACCTGTTACGGCCCCAACGAGCTGTGAAATATCGCGAAGAGGTGGTTGCTGCCAACGGCGGCGAACACTCGACTGACGACTTTTTCCGTCTCTACATGGTGCCGGGCATGATGCATTGTAGCCGAGGCCCCGGGGCATGGGATATTGATTACCTCGGACCACTGGTCGATTGGGTAGAGAAAGGGGATGCACCGGAATATTTGCTCGGTTCGCAACCTGACGCAGGATTCACACGACGGCATTGCGCGTATCCTAAACTGGCGGTGTACCGTGGTGGCGATAACAGCAAAGCTGCGAGTTTTGCGTGTCAATAGTGCACACAACGCATCGGCGAAGACGTTTTGGTGCTCATGAGACCTGGCAAGCATGCAGTACATTTTCAGCCGATCTGTATTAAGCCAATCAATTGAATTGATATTTACCCTTCAACACCATCAGCATCTGTCGCAAACCCTTACTTCGAGCCGACGTAGGTTGCCCAACGCAATGCGCCTTCGTCGTACATCGATACTTCTAGAATGCGCACGCCGGACTCTGTAAGTAGAGCCGAGACTTTCTCCACCTCATAGGTGTTCATCTCCATTGGCGCTACGCGATGTCGCGCTCCCTTCAACCAATTCACTAGCAGGTGTACGGCTCGGAAACGTGTCTCCAGCCAGATCACCGCCCTTTGCATCCTGCCCTTAGGATTGCTGCACAACAGGTTCACGGTCAGCACGCCGCCGGGATCCAGACGCTCGGCGAGGATGCGCAGCAGACGTTCCCCCTCGGGTCGGCGAATATGCTGAAACACCAGGTGCGAATGAAGGAAATTATATGAAAGCGCGAGATCATGAAGAAATTCAGCGGTCGTCATAAGCCGCCAATTGTGTCCCGTCCCGCGCACTTCGCAGTTGCGTTGCGCTTCTGCCAGGATACTCTTTGAAACATCGACACCAGTAACGGATTCGGCAACGTCTGTCAAAGCCACCAGTACACGACCATTACCACAGCCGAAATCTAGTACGGATCGAGGCACAAAGTGCTCCCCGAGCAATCTCTCTATCTGAGCGAGTTTATCCCTGACGTGATGCCTGCCGGTTTCAAAGAAGGTTTCAATCTGCTCGTCCGTGAGATTTGCTGACAGATACTTTTCATCGGTCAATACTGCGAAATAGGGCTCTTTCTTACCCCAGATCTCCCATGCATCGTTTGGGTTCAATTGTGTTGATTCCCTTCGGTCTATTCAATTGACCCCTTGTCCGGCTACTGGCCGAGTCAGCAGCCGCACCGGGCGTACTATTGCGTTACTTAAGCAGGCAGGCTCGAGTTGACAATATCCCTGTGAAGCTTCCAACCATCAGCTTCACGCTTCCAAACGACGATGAATTTCCCATCGTCGATTACCTCACCATCAGCACCACTCAGGACAAATCTACCCACCTCTACAGCGGTATGGTCAAAATCTTCCACCTCGCCTGTCATTAGCTGAATCGATTTGATTCCTGCATCCATCCAGCCTTGAATGAGTTGTTCAACAGCAGCTTGACCATTCAAAGGCTCGCTATTGTTAGGGAGAAATTGGCATCCTTCGGTGTATAACGCTGCCACTCCGCCCGCATCTCCTCGGCTCCACGTTTCGGAAAATATCTTGTTCGTCGCCTGAATGCCTTCGTACGCTGCCGTCATGTGGTTCTCCTAAAAATGTCTGCACAAACACTTGAATTTTTTGCATCACGCTTGGGACTACGTTACACAATGACACCCCGGACCATAAATGTTTCGTCTGCAACGAGCCAGGGTGTCAAATGATAGGGTGACATACCTGAGTCTGCCAGACCAGTCACACAAAGCACCGCTCACGGATGCGGCGCCCTCAACGGGCAAGGCCAATGACAGACACAGCACACCCTGACAGAAAGAAGGGTTTAAGGCCTGTCTTTGCCCTCCGGGCATCATAAAGTCGGTTAGACTCCGTAAGGCACAGAAGAGGACCAGCCGGAATGAAGCCACAGGATTTATTGATAGAGCGGATCGCGATTGAAGACGTCTTTGCACGATATGCCCATACCGCCGATGGATACGATGCAAAAGGTTTCGTTGATTGTTTCGCTGAAGATGGGATCTTCGAGTTTGCATCCGAGGACAATCGACTTCAGTTTATTGGCCAACAAGCGCTGCATGATTTCATATGTGCACACATCCGCTTGTTACCGAATACCCGCCACGTGATGAGCAACCACCTCGTCGATATCGAAGGAGACATCGCTCAGCATCGATGCACTTTAGCAGGTATGCTCAGTCGGCCGGACAAGGTCTACACGTTCATTTCCGGATGGTACGAGACCGCACTCGAAAAAATTGCTGGCGAATGGAAGATCAAACATCGGATCGCGCACGCAGACAACGTTGCCAGCTTTACCGAGGGAGAACTCGTCGATCATATTCGACCTCTGATGGAATGGATGGCTGAAAACGCCACTGTCGCTTAACAGCACACTTTTATTACTCCACGGCTATTACTCCACGGCAGCAAGGTGATTAAACGGGAAACATCGGGTTCAAATTATCGTTTTATATCGGACAAGAGGTGATCCCGGCAACGTATCAGCTGTCACGAAGACCGTACCCTCGCGTTTACAGGACTTTGTCCAAAACGTGAACCATCTGACGAATATTTTCAGACGACCAGAATATCCAACCCACACAAATTTTGTTTGATACGAACACGATTTATTGGACGCCACCGTTTGAAAAAAACCGTGCTTGTTTACGGACATTACAAACTTTGAACTGTGCAAATACATCTCTGCCTGATTCGAACAACGGCCGTCGACAACCTACAAGGACACGCCTGCGCCAATATAAGCGTCTCGTATTTTCGCTGTAGCAACCAGGATCTGGTAAAAAAACAGCAGGCAACATCGAACGCTACAGGATCGCCACCCATCAGCATGAAGAATTGCGATTCCAACAGGGGAAAAGCAGATTGAGAGACGAATTCCCCTACACTACCATCAGCTGACGAGTTCAACAGACAACCAGCGGGAGGAACCCTCGATGACGCTCACTTATCTGGACAGGGATACGACAGCAGAAGATGTCGTCTCAGCCCTTAGGCGGGATGGTGCTGTCGTCGTGAACGAATTAGTCAGGCCCGATATTGTTGATGCTGTGACTGCCGAGTTGCGGCCCAGGCTCGACGCCGCTGGCCTCGATGAGCAAAGTCCCTTCGATGGGACGAAGACAAGACGCTTTGGCGCCATCATGCGCGCCGCACCGAGCGCAGCCGAACTTGTCGATCATGACATGGTGGTGGCGGTGGCGGACGAGTTCTTGCTCCCGCATTGCGCAACGTACCAGACAGGCAGTCTGACGGCCATCGAGATCCTACCCGGCGAGGGCGTACAGGCATTGCATCGGGATGATTCACTTTATCCAGTCGAGCTCGCTGGTCTCGAATTGCAGATCAGCGTGATGTGGGCACTCAGCGACTTTACGAAAGAAAACGGCGGCACGCGTGTCGTTCCGGGTTCCCATCGTTTTATTCGCTCCTGGCACTTACCGGATCTTTTGTCCTGGGAGGCGGCGATCATGCCCAAAGGTTCAGCCCTGTTCTACCTGGGTTCAACCTGGCACGGTGGCGGTGCAAACGAAAGCAAAGGTGTTCGCACCGGACTGATTAATACCTATTGTCTGGGTTGGCTGCGCCAGGAAGCAAACCAGTACTTAGAAACCCCGCCAGAAGTGGCCAGCAAGTTCAATCCACGACTGCGCGCCTTGCTTGGCTATACACCCCATGGCTGCGGCGACGATCAAATCGGAGTGTTCGAAGGTGAGTGCGAGGGCTGGATGGATATACCGCCGGAACCCGCCTGGCGGGTAGAACGAGGACAGACCGGCAGTGCGGCAGATACTAACGCACAGTCAGGTAATTAGCGCTCTTAGCCCTTCTTCGGTTAACCATTGCCTACGCCCTGAACATGAACGTTGCCCAGATGAGGAACTATTTTGCCTGGTCATCTTGCCATTGACTTATTTTTTGCCAGAGCTCACCGGTATGAGGATCTTTGACACGCTTTTCCTCCATACCCATATCCAGCAAAAAGCTCAGATTGAGTCGTTGTCCTTCCCTGTAAGGCAGTGTCGACAGTTCGATATGAAACTCATGTTTTGGGTGATTACGTACTGCATATGAAAATTCCACGTCAACCAGCGCCCGTATGTAATCCTTGTTGTTACGATTGGCCTGTACAATCTCCTGCAACGGCCGTTGTTCTTGTATGTCAACATCCCGACCACGTACGTACACGGCATGATCACCCGCAACATACACAAATTCCTTTTTTCCTGGGTTCACGTTATGGAAATCTGCAACGTAACCTCTCGAGTTGTTCAGTAGCCGCCAGTCCTCCTCATAGGCACCGCTGGGTGCCCATTCCATCATGCACTGCCCTTCTTCCTGCCACTCAATCCAACCATCTTCAGGAAAAATCTCAACAGGTTGAATATAGGCATCATGGGCACCTGAGTCCCAACTCGCCGTTGCATAAGGTTTGGCAAATTCATCCATCCTCGTCACACCCGTCCCACAATCCTGTGCCGCAAGCTCCGTGAGTTGCGCTAACGAGTAATCCTCCAGTCTGCTTCCGCTCGAAAAGTCTAGGGTCCGCGGAGGTATACGTATATCCACCATGGCTGAAAGTGTTTGCAACCAGACCACCCGGATTGAAGTGTCGGTCTCCCCATTGTCGTACTTAATGTAACGGCGCTTCCAGCATCCAAGCATCTTGTTAGGCACAGTGGGGATACCTTCTCGCATTAAGAATAATTCGCAGCCGTGATAATTTAAAAGGCTGTCAGGAAGGAGGCTGCGTTTCCACCAGGCACCTTGGCGAGCTTCGCTGCCTGTAGAAAGTCAGTCTGCTCCTGCAATAGTTCTTCGTCTGCGTCATCCGATGCTTCTCCGAGGGTTACCCTTTCAACTCGAAATCGGTGACATATCTTTAGCTGGGCTGACAGCGGAATCACCCGATCTTGACTGGTCCCATACAACTGACGATGTAGATTTGGTAACTCATACCAAGGAACAACAGGACGGGCATGATGCGCGTTGTGATAGCCGAAATTAAGCGTAAGCCAGTTAATCCAGTCATGTTCTAGGCTGTGTGGATTGCTGAAGGTATGGGCCTGCTCGTATGCAAAATCACCTTTTAGCGGAGCAGGTTCATCGCTGAACAGCGTCAAATGATAACCATAGTCATGCTGCAGACTGTCCATGAACCGTAGAATTTGCATCATGATCATATAGGAGATCGCATAGAGAATGGCCGCCTTGGGATACAGGTAAAGTATCGAAACGAAAATTCCACCGCGTATGCAAATCACCTTCACGTTACGCGCTCGCTGATCGCGACGCTGTGGTATACAAAAAGAACTAAACACCATAATGAAATGCATCAACAGGTCGTGCGCAGGAATGTATAAATACTCCAGCACCTGGACTATTTTGGTAAATATTGGGTGTTGTCTGAAAAATTTCGTGTAGTCGAACCAGACTACATCGTCGTTGTCTACGTGGTGTCGAAAATGTTTATAGCGAATATCCCGAAAAGTGCCATAGCTGGCACCACAAACCCAGGTCAGAATGACGCCTAACTTTGCGTTGGCTTCTTTGCTCCGGAAAACCGTATTGTGACTTGCCTCATGAATCATATAAGCCGCAATCGTCATTCCATGAGCCAGACAGCATACTGAAACTATGTTGAGCAACCAGTTGGTGCTAAAGAGCCCCGCTGTTCCGAGGCAAGACATGGCTGCTGTATATAAAAGGGCCCCGCCATGATATGAGAAGCCTTTTGGTTCGTTAAATACTGTGATGATGGCTTGCATGACAGGTGAAGGAAATTTCGTTATTGCCCGTGGTGTTTGTAAATTTGTGATTAAATTCTGTCATCATAAAACCGGCCATAGTCATGCCGCAATCAAGAACAAGGCGGTCTTAAAGAACCAGCGTGCTAAGCCATCCCCAGCCTATACCTTTACCTGGCAGGCCTTTCGGCTTACCAAAGGCTAAGCTATGGTCGCTTATTGTTGAGCTTACTCTCACGCTCATATAGGGTGTCGATCCTGCTCTTAGACCGGCGATAGCAATTAGATGGCATTAGTTTATAAGTTAATAAGTCTCCTCGCGGGCATAATTTTCCTCTATGTTATTTTGATGTTGGGTGCCTCCGAGCTAGGCGGAGAGATAGTCACTCTGCTGAGACCAGAGCCAGACGGCAGTGTGAAAGAAGTCAGGCTTTGGATTGTGGACGCCGGTGATCAATCATGGGTAGAACATGGAGATGCCGGATCCTATTGGCAACAACAGTTGAGTGATCAAGCAGCTATCTCACTGATCAGAGATGACAAAGAAAAGGAATACACCGCCATTCCGGACTTAAGCGCGCATTATTTTTATCATCGATTGAGAAGAGAAAAATATGGCATCGCCGATATAATCGTTGATATTGGGTCTTTCGGTTTACAGGATAAAGACACCTGTACGGGTGTACCCGTCAGGTTGATCGCACAATAAGCCCGTACACTGCCCTCACCCGGATACTGTGTTTGGCGTGGTCTTCGTGGATCGGAGATCTCAGTAGGGCGCGCAGCCTGTTATTTGAATGGACTCGGGTCGGTGTGGCCAGACGGGGGAGACGGAGGCCGAAAAGCTCTACGCTGAGTACCAGGCCCTCTACGCTTACGCTTGCTGGCATCACGGTCTTTTCTCCCCTGGCTACCGACGTCCTCGGTGGTTATGCCGGCAGATGTGGTATCTGCATCGTCTGAAACATCGAGATCCGTCTCTATGGAGCTGGTTGCCGTCGCATTATTTCCTTGCTGCTCGCCGCTCTGCGTGCCTTCAGATGTGTTCGAATCAGCCTGGGCTGCTATTGATGATAGAGTCAATAAAATGACTAACAAAAAACATAAAATTAAACGCATATGTTCCCCTAAATTTTTCTATCACCATCAAT
>JAYZCO010000062.1:0-73287 GCA_036338285.1 Pseudomonadota bacterium | reverse complement strand
TATGCTGAAGCTGATATACTCATCGAGGATCTGTTATTCCACGCCAGCAGATTGCCGTGAAAGTCCTTGTTGCTGGCCCACAAGCCCGACATAGTCTGATCACTTAATTTATTGTTCTTTGGGAGGGAACTATGAGCAGATGCTTGGTCTTGATTTTTCCCCTTTTAGTGGCCACCTCGCTGCAAGCGGCCGAAAATCCGGGCGTCGTTGTGATGACGGTGTGCGACCTGAAAAGTGGAAAAACACTGGCTGATGCCCAGAAGGTCACCGATTCCTGGCTTGCGATAATGACCCGCAAGCATCCGGGGAAAAGGATAGAGAGCAAGATTTTGCTGCCTTTAATCGGTGATACGCGGCCTGATCTTGTATTCATAGACGGATTTGAGGATGAAGTCACTTTTGGCCAAGTCAAAATGACCGAACGCACGGAAGCGAGCGAGGTCATGTCAGAATGGGGTGAGACGGCACGATGCAACGAGTCTGCCATGTTCCTGGAAGCAAACTAGTTCCTGGAAGCAAACCAGCAGCACGCGCGGCAGCTATAGCGTTTTGCATCGCGTCGATGGCGCCCTCTGCGTTCGCCTACGAAACGGACCCCTATACAAACCGCCACCTGGCGATCGAGGACAGCCAGGAAACGATGGATGCGCGCGTCAATTTAGCGCTCCTTGAAGTTGCCGATGGCTGGTCGCGTGGTGAAGACGAACGTGCATTTGTGCGGGCGGTCTATCGAAAGCTCGGTGGCATCCATTGGGTGGACAAGTATGAGCGTTGGTTGATTGAGTCCGAGGAGATAGAGAAACTTAAGAACTCACGCAAGGCCAGTGTGTACAAAGGGGTGCCGTTGTATGCGAACCGCGTCGCCGGCATTTTTGGCTTCGGTCCTACCCTGAAAGTGGCGGGTGTGTATGTCGGCACGGATAAATTTGGCCACTTTTTCTCACAAGGCCGCAAGTTCTTTGAGCGTTTCGTGCGTATGGGCGATGAGGCTGAAGCGGCCAAGCGGTCGGCCTACACCGAGAGTGCACTCTTCGGGCAAATGACCACGGGTGTCTATTCTAATGCAGACGTGGTCGCGAACTTCGAGGGCTATCGCTTCTACCGTAGCCTGTTCCGGGCGAATCCCGACCTGCCCAAACCACCTATCTTCGAGTGGCGCAACGGTGTTCCACAAACACAACGAGCGTTCACTTGGTCAGATCACGTCAATGACTTTTGGGACGAGGCGATCAACGCCAATCATTTCGACCGAGTGCTGCGCCCAATCATGCTGCGACAACTCCTTGGGTTCTGCAATCAGTTCCTGCAGTTCCCAAATCTCTATGCATCAGGCGATGCCGACAGCTTATGGCAGCGGTACGCGCACATCGGGTTGCGCGATACGCGAGACCTGAGTGCTGATGTCTACCTCGCTGCCAACTGCAATCGCTAACGCACACCCACCAGCCTTTACGTGTGGCTGGTGGCACAGATGGGCAGACGATGGGCGAAGATCACCGGTTTTGTCTTAATTTCTTTCGTTTGCCGCTGATGATATTGCCTGTGGTGGTTGATTCTCGTGCAAGTAACTCGGGGTGGCATCTTGTATGCTTAGGCTGGATTTAATGTCGCTACTAGGGTGATTGACGTATGTGTGATCTTCGGTGGCGTTGATACGCTGGCCGCTTTACGGTGTACGTTTTTCGGCGATGGCAGCCTCTCAAGATATCCTTCTGGTTCGGCGTAAATATAATCATCGGGCTGGCGAGCAGGCGATTGAGGATTTTGTTCCTCGTGTTGTTCAATGGATGTAGGGTGCATGGACCAATCTAAAACTCACGTGTGGGCCAACGAACAATTGCGCCAGGTTCTATCCCGGTATTTTCCGCAGGCGCTTATTAATGCGCTGTTCTCTTTTTCGGGTCGGTTCTGTGTCACTTTCGTGCTGGCCGCTGGCATTATGGCGGGGCTTTTTGGCCTTATATTTATTACCCTGGTTGAAGGCGGTGAGCTCCAGGCAGGTGTTCCGACGACCTTGTGGACTCTGTATGTTCTGCTGTTGATACCTTTGGGTGCATTCACCTGGCGCTTCGTTTTGTCCCGCGATAGCCGGGGGGTTGCGCAACGCGCGACGGTGCACGAGACCCAGCGTTTGCTTCGGGATATCAAGGCGTACGAAGAAGCCGATCGAGCGCTTCAGGCGGCAAAAGAATCCGCGGAAGCAGCCAGTTACGCAAAGACACGATACTTAAGCGGCATCAGCCACGAGTTCCGCACACCTTTGCAATCCATTCTGGGATATGCGCAACTGCTCAAGCGTGATGAGGCTGACGGGGCGAAGCGGCGCGCGATAGAAATCATTCACCGTAGCGCAGAACACCTGGCAGACCTCGTCGAAAGTTTGCTTGATGTGTCACGGATTGAAGCTGGTCGGATCGAGTTGCGTTCCGAAGTCTTTTCACTGCCTGAGCTTTTGCAACAATTGGTGGCGATTTTCCAGCCAATGGCGGCGAAGAAAGGCGTGGTGTTTGAGACACACTTACCTTCTAACCTGCCCAGTCATATTCGGACCGACCCTCAGCGTCTGCGCCAGATCCTGATGAATCTGCTGTCGAACGCGGTTAAGTTCACTGAGTCAGGCGCGGTTAACTTCAACGTGCGGTATGGTTCTCAGGTGGCCGAATTTGAAGTCCGCGATACCGGCCCCGGTATTGCACAAGCAGATCTGCAGACCATTTTTCGGCCCTTCGAACGGGGACGTGCAAGTGTCGAGTTGGGTGCAATGGGCACGGGCTTGGGTCTGACCATCGTTCGGCTGATGTGTGATGTCATGGGTGGTGATGTGACGGTCAACAGCGTCCTGGGCGAGGGCAGTACCTTTAAAGCCATGCTTTACCTTCCACCGGTCGAGGCACCCATCGGCGACGAGGAAGTTGTTCGCCTGCCCACTGGATTTGCAGGTGAACAGCGTACAGTGATGGTGGTTGATGATGATCCCATCCAGCGTGGATTGATCTCTGACATGCTGGTGCCTTTAGGATTTCTTGTTCTGGAAGCCCGGGACGCTGCCGACTGCCAAAGGCAGCTCACTGAAGCTCCGTCCCGGCCCGACCTGTTACTCATGGATGTGCAGATGCCAGGGCTGTCTGGGTTGGAGTTGGCTCGCATGCTGAAAGTAGACTATATGGGCCTGCCGATAGTCATGGTGTCGGCCAATGCTGAAGAGCCGAAGCCTGGAACTGAGGATGCTTATGATCACTATCTGGTGAAGCCGATACGCATCGGCACCCTGATGGATCAAATCGCCGACCTGCTCGACCTTAATTGGACCTACGAGGTGCAAAACGATGTCGCTGAACTTGAGGAAGAAATCGCGGCAACGTTGTTACACCATGCGGAACTCGGCCATGCATCGGGATTGAGGGCTGCGATTGAAACCTATCTTGAGGCAGAGCGTATGTCGGTAAGGTTAGCCGAAGAGTTGCTTGATTATCTGGATCAGATCCAGTTTTCGAAAATTGTCCAACGCCTTCGGGTGCGAACATTGTGACGGATATTTTATCAGGCAGTGTGGCTCTTCTGGTCGATGACTCGCCGGAGACTTTGAGCTATCTCAACGATGCGCTGGAGCCAACAGGACTGACCGTATTACTTGCGTTAGACGGTGAACAAGCGCTGACGATCGCGTCGCGTATGGCACCGGATGTCATTCTTCTCGACGCGTTGATGCCCAACCTGAATGGGTTCGAAACGTGTCTGGCATTGAAAGAAGATCCTGCCCTTGCCGAGGTGCCAGTGATCTTTATGACTGGTTTGAGTGACACCGACAGTGTGGTTCGTGGCCTGGAAGTGGGCGGCGTCGATTATCTCACTAAACCCATCGACCCACAGGAACTGATTGCGCGAATTCGTGTGCACTTGGATAACGCGGCTAAGTCACAAAACGTACGGCGCGCGATGGATCGAATGGGAGAGCGGTTGGTCAGCCTGGATGGTCAGGGGCGTGAGCTGTGGCTGTCGGATCAGGCCGGAATACTGTTGAGTTCAGTCGGGCTTGAGCATCCTGTCGAGCGTGCACGCGTGTATCAGGAGATCGCGTCCTGGCGCAGTCATCGTCCGACACGTGGCCAATCGCTGGGCCTGACGACTGTGCCCCTTGAAGCAACGTTGTTGAGCGATTCGGCCGAAGCGGAAAGTTTGATTCGTCTTATGGACCCGGCGGATAAGCCTGACGCAAAGCATCTTAAGAAGGCCTTGCCAGTGACCGACCGTGAGTCCCAGGTTTTGTACTGGATTGCTATGGGCAAGACCAACCGTGAAATTGCTGAAATTTTGGATTTGAGCCCGCGGACTGTAAATAAGCACCTGGAAACGATCTTCCCCAAGCTTGGCGTTGAGAATCGTACGGCCGCAGCAGCCATCGCGATTCGTATACTCGAGTTATGACTTTAAAGCACTACGTCAATTGACGTAGTGCTCCCTGTTATTCGTCGCATGGGCGAGCGCCTATAGCTGAGACACAATGCGCCACTTCAAATGGTCTAACGGGGAATCTAATGACACGTTTCTTAATATCACTACTACTCGTCGGGTTAGGCACCAGTGCCTGGGCAGGCGGTACCATTGAGTTTGGCGAAAATCGCTCTATTTCAGTGGGCGCTGGCATGCGCGCTGCCTTTACCAGTGTCGAGGATGCTGCACCAAGCGGTGACGATGACTCCAGCGACTTTTCGTTGCAGAGCATTCGTCTTTACGTGAATGGGCAAATTAGCGACAAGGTGAAATTTACTTTCAATACTGAATGCCAGGGTTGTGTCTTTGGCCAGGACAGCAATGACCCTACCGGTGCAGGTGGCGATATTGATGTGCTGGATGCAATCGTCCAGTTTGAATTGCGCGATGAATTCAACATCTGGATGGGGCGTATGTTGACACCGGCCGATAGAATTGAGCTCAACGGACCCTACTACGGACTCAGCTGGAATCAATATACCGTGCCTTTGCTGCCGTCGGATCAGCTGGGCAATGCAGGCCTTTTGGGTCGTGACGATGGGATTACGGTGTGGGGCAACCTCGATAAGTTTCAGTATGCAGTAGGCTTTTTTGATGGTCTCAATGGAGGCCCTAATCAGGATGACAACCTGCTGTTTGCCAGCCGTATAGCTTATAACTTCCTGGACATGGAGAAGAACCCGGCTTACTACACGTCTTCTACCTATTTCGGTGGTGGCGGTGACATCTTCACCGTGGGGTTGTCTTTTCAATCGCAGTCGGACGGTACAGGAACGATTGCGGAACCCGGCGATTTCGAAGCATTCATTGTCGATGCGCTGTTTGAAAAGCCACTTGCCAATGGCGGGGCGATCACACTGGAGGCTGAGTACAAGATGTTCGATGCGGATCTCACCCCGACCGCACTCGCTGACGCCACGTGTTTCTGTTTATTCGATGGTGACTCGTACTTTGTGACCGCCGCTTACCTTTTCCCGGCGAACGACGGCCCTGGTCGCTTCCAGCCCTATGTGCGTTTCACCTCGAACGAGCCTGATTTTGTTGGCATGGATGACAGCGACCTCACAGAGGTGGGTGTTAACTATGTGATGGACGGGCATAACTTGCGTTTTAACCTCAATTTCACCAGTGGTGATGCCAATCTGACCGGGTCGCCCGGTATGGATGCAGATGGCATTTCCTTCGGCGTACAAATTCAAATCTAAGGAGATTACCTATGTTCAAACGAATAATTCAGTTAACTACCTGGCTCGTCTTGATGGTTTGTGGCTGGCAGGTGCAGGCTGCAGACGAACAGACCATTAAAGTCGGCGTCTTACACTCACTCTCCGGCACCATGGCCATCAGCGAGACAACCCTGAAGGACACCATATTGATGATGGTGGAAGAGCAGAATGCAAACGGGGGACTTCTCGGCAAGAAACTGGAAGCGGTTGTGGTCGACCCCGCCTCTGACTGGCCATTGTTTGCTGAGAAAGCCCGCGAGCTCATCTCCAAAGAACAGGTGGATGTCGTCTTTGGCTGCTGGACTTCGGTATCTCGCAAGTCTGTCTTGCCGGTTTTCGAAGAATTAAACAGCTTGCTGTTCTACCCCGTTCAGTATGAAGGTGAAGAGTCTTCGAAGAATGTCTTCTATACGGGTGCTGCACCTAACCAGCAGGCGATTCCAGCAGTGGATTATCTGATGAACGATATCGGTGCCGAGCGCTGGGTGCTGGCAGGAACCGATTACGTGTACCCGCGCACGACCAACAAGATCCTCGAAGCGTACCTCAAGGCGAAGGGTGTGGCAGAGGAAGATATCATGATCAACTACACGCCATTTGGTCATTCGGATTGGCAATCCATAGTGGCAGATATCAAGAAGTTTGGTTCTGCCGGCAAGAAAACAGCCGTTGTTTCTACGATCAACGGTGATGCTAATGTGCCGTTCTATAAAGAACTGGGTAACCAGGGCGTTTCTGCCGAAGACATTCCGGTGATCGCGTTCTCTGTTGGTGAAGAAGAACTTTCAGGTATGGACACCGGACCGTTGGTGGGTCACCTTGCGGCTTGGAACTACTTCATGAGTGTCGACGCTGAAGTGAATGATGGGTTTATCGACGGGTGGCTGGAATTCATCGACGATGAGGACCGCGTGACGAATGACCCCATGGAAGCACATTACATTGGGTTTAAGATGTGGGCCGAAGCGGTTACCAAGGCCGGGACAACGGATCCCAGTGCGGTACAAGATGCGATAATCGGAGTTGCGGTACCAAACCTGACCGGTGGCATTGCAACGATGATGCCGAACCATCACATTACCAAGCCTGTGCTCATTGGTGAAATTCAGGACGACGGGCAGTTTGATATCGTCTGGGAAACGTCCGGCACCGTCCCTGGTGATGCCTGGTCAGACTTTCTGCCCGGTTCCCAGGACATCACGGCTGACTGGCAGGCACCTCTCGCCTGCGGCAACTACAACGTAAAAAGTGGTCAATGTTCAGGTCAAAACTATGAATAATTCCCAACGGGTCTAGGGCCCGTTAGACTGATAGGTTGACTCGGCGAGCGGTATGATCCGCTCGCCGCTTTTTTTCGGGAGGATTTAACTTTTCATGGTTGTCAGATCATGCATAACAACTCTGTGGGCCGGCTGCCTGCTATGGACTTCGATTTTCGCATGGGCAGGCCCGCCTGAGTTGGAAAGTGCAATCGATGCGCTCAATACCCGTTCCTTTGATGCAAAACTGAATGCAGCCCAGCAACTCGCGACGATAGAGGATGCGCGTGTCGTTGAAATCCTGCAGTCGTTTATTGAAGGGCGCCTTTATACAAAAAAATCAGACGGGCTCGTGGTCTATGCGAAGCGGCTGGAAGAAGGCGGTTATCAGCTCACAGATATTCTCAGCGGCAACGACCTTGGCATGGTTGGGCGCCGGGCCGTAAAGAAAATCAGCGTCAACAACAGTTTGCGCAGACAGCTGCGTGGCCTGCTTGCGGGTCGGCAACTGAACGATACCGACCCCCGTGTTCGAGCGCAGGCCGTTTATGCCATTGTTGATGCCGGAGACGTGGCGCTTAAGCCGATGCTGGATGCCCGTGGTGAATCTGAAACGGACGCGAGTGTACGCTATGCCTTAGACCTGGCACGTGTGGCTTTCGATCTGGATGCTGAGGACGAGACAGTGGTGCTTGCAAGCATCGAAGACAGCGAAACCTATCTTCACCCCAGTGTGCGTACCGGCCTTACCCGTATACGTGATAATGCGTCGCGACCTGATGCTCTGCGCAGCGCGGCTGCCTCAGCCCTCGAGGCACTGGCTGATCGGGCTTCCCGCTTTCAAATGATTGAAACTTTGTTCTTCGGGCTGAGCCTCGGCTCGATCCTGGTGCTCGCAGCGATTGGACTTTCGATTACCTTTGGGGTGATGGGGGTGATCAATATGGCACACGGTGAATTGATGATGCTGGGCGCATATACGACTTACGTGGTTCAACTTCTGATGCCGCAGGCCATCGAATATTCCCTCTTGATTGCTGTACCGGCCGCATTCTTAGTGTCCGGCACAGTTGGAATTGGCATTGAACGTGGTGTGGTTCGATTTTTGTATGGCCGGCCACTGGAAACACTGCTTGCAACTTTTGGCATAAGCCTCATTTTGCAGCAATCGGTTCGCTCTATTTTTTCGCCGTTAAATCGTTCGGTCTCGACGCCTGAGTGGATGAGTGGTTCCTGGGAAATCGTGCAAGGATTGTCCGTCACTTACAATCGGCTCTATATCTTTCTGTTCGCGCTGGCTGTGTTTGCGGCCTTGTGGGCGGTTCTGCAGAAAACTCGGCTAGGGCTTGAGGTTCGGGCTGTCACACAAAACCGACCGATGGCAAAGGCCATGGGCATTCGCAGTACGCGCGTTGACGTTTTGACTTTTGGGTTGGGGTCCGGCATTGCCGGAATCGCAGGCGTGGCTTTATCGCAGCTCACGAATGTGGGTCCTAATCTGGGTCAGGGTTATATCGTGGATTCGTTCATGGTGGTCGTGTTCGGTGGTGTTGGCAACTTGTTGGGTACATTGGTGGGTGGCCTTTCGCTCGGTATTGTTAACAAAATTCTTGAGCCTACAGCCGGCGCTGTTGTCGCGAAAATCCTGGTGTTGGTTTTTATTATTTTGTTTATCCAGCGCAGACCGCGCGGGCTCTTCCCGCAAAAAGGTCGGGCGGTCGAAGGCTGATGCTTACTTCAAGGCTGCTCGATCATGATCGGGGCGGATGGATTTTGCTTGCGACGCTCGCGATCTCCATCGTCGTGGTCCCTATAGCGAACCTCTGGATTCCGGAGACGTCGGCACTGCATTTATCGACGTATACCCTGACGTTGCTGGGTAAATATCTCTGTTTTGCACTCCTTGCGCTCGCCCTGGATTTGGTTTGGGGTTACTGCGGTATATTGAGCCTGGGGCACGGTGCCTTCTTTGCGTTGGGAGGGTATGCAATGGGCATGTACCTCATGCGCCAGATTGGCACGCGAGGGGTCTATGGAGACCCCGTACTGCCCGATTTCATGGTGTTTCTAAATTGGGAAGAACTGCCCTGGTATTGGTACGGTTTCGATCACTTTTGGTTTGCCGCGATCATGGTCATCTTAGTCCCGGGCGTGTTGGCGTACGTGTTTGGATGGTTAGCGTTTCGATCACGCGTATCCGGAGTTTACCTCTCTATCATGACACAGGCGCTGACCTACGCCCTGATGTTGGCATTCTTTCGCAATGAGATGGGCTTTGGCGGCAACAATGGTCTGACAGATTTTAAAGATATGCTTGGCGCGAGCCTGCAGGCCGATACAACCAGAGTGGCGCTTTATATCTCGTCTGCTCTAGCCCTGGCACTCGGTTACGGGCTATGTCGATGGATTGTGACTTCGAAAGCCGGTCGAGTGGTGACGGCAATTCGGGACGCGGAGAACCGGACACGTTTCATCGGCTACAGGGTGGAACAATATCAGGTCTGGATCTTTGCGGTCTCGGCGGTGCTGGCAGGGATCGCCGGGGCGCTCTATGTCCCCCAGGTCGGGATCATTAATCCTGGAGAATATGCGCCGCTCAATTCCATCGAACTTGTGGTTTGGGTAGCACTGGGCGGACGTGGCACGTTGTATGGTGCAGCTTTAGGCGCTGTTTTGGTGAACTATGCGAAGACGTACCTTACCGGGGCATTGCCCGAAATATGGCTTTTCGCTCTGGGTGCATTATTTGTGCTGGTAACCGTTGCGCTACCAAAAGGCATTGTTGGACTGATGCAGTGGAGGAAATCTGACGGTGGTGAGTAACATTTTTGATCGAACACGCTTGGCAGACCTGCTTGTGGAGAAGCCGTCTCGAGATGAACTCATCAATACAGAAACCGGCATCATTCTATATCTTGAGGACATCACGGTCAGTTTCGATGGTTTCAAAGCGCTGAATGACCTGACGCTCTATATCGAAACCGGCGAGCTACGGTGCATTATCGGCCCCAACGGCGCTGGCAAGACAACACTAATGGATGTGATTACGGGTAAAACCCGCGCGGATCACGGCAAGGCTTTCTTCGGACAACGGGTAGATTTGCAGAGATTGTCCGAGCCTGAGATCGCGACGCTGGGCATTGGCCGCAAATTTCAAAAACCCACGGTCTTTGAATTCCACACCGTTTTTGAGAATCTGGAATTAGCCATGGATGCAGACAAGCGCGTATGGCCTACTTTGTTGGCCGGGCTCAACGGCGAGCAGCGTGATCGTATCGATGAAGTCATCGTCTTAATTGGCCTTTCAGATCACATGCATCGGCCGGCAGGATCTCTGGCACATGGTCAAAAACAATGGCTTGAGATCGGTATGCTGCTCATGCAGAACCCTTTACTTCTGCTCGTAGACGAACCGGTTGCTGGTATGACCCAGCAGGAAGTGGAGGCAACAGCAAATCTCCTGACGCGTCTGGCCGGTGATCACAGTGTGGTCGTAGTTGAACACGATATGGAATTTGTGCGTTCCATTGCACGCACGGTGACCGTACTCCACGAGGGCAGCGTACTTGCAGAAGGCCCTTTTGAGAAGATTCAGTCGGATCCTAAGGTTCGCGAAGTCTATCTGGGGGCGTGATGTTATCGATTCAATCGCTGAATCAATCTTACGGTGAGTCGCATACTCTGTGGGATGTGAATGTAGAAATCACCCGCGGCAGCTGCGTGAGTCTGATCGGGCGAAACGGTGTAGGCAAAACGACGCTACTCAACTGCATCATGGGCTTGCTTCCAATCGATTCGGGTGAGATGCACTACGATGGCGAGTCGCTGCGAGGGCAGCCGGCGGAAGCGCGTGCACGCTTGGGAATCGGTTATGTCCCGCAGGGACGTATGATTTTTCCGCTCCTGACCGTTGAAGAAAATCTCATGACGGGTTTTGGTGCCCTGGCTCGAGACAAGCGTACGTTACCAGAGCATGTATTTGATCTATTTCCGGTGCTCGCGGACATGATGAGCCGTCGCGGTGGTGATCTTTCCGGAGGTCAACAACAACAGCTTGCACTTGCCCGTGCTTTGGTCATTGAGCCGAGGCTGCTGATTCTGGATGAACCCACCGAGGGGATTCAACCCAATATCGTGCACGAGATCGGTGATGTGGTCGTTCGTTTAAACAAAGATCTGGGTATGACGGTGATTGTTGTTGAACAAAAGCTCCCCTTTGTGAGACGGGTTACGGAGCAGTTTTATGTGATGAATAAGGGTGCCATCGTGGCATCCGGGCCCATGTTAGAACTTACCGAAGGCGTTATATCGGAGCACCTGTCGGTATGAGTGAAGTCTCTGACATGACGCGGTGGCCTGCGCAGATCAGTTTGGGTTTCGAACAACGCGCCCACAAAACGGTGCTCGGACATCGTCAGCACTTGGGTCCCTTAAGAGTACAGAAACCATTTTATCCGGAGGATGGTGTTTGCCATGTATACCTCCTTCACCCGCCCGGTGGTATGGCTGGGCACGACGACCTGGCGGTGGATGTGCATGTCGCTGAGCGTGCCAACGCACTGATCACGACACCCGCGGCTAACAAGGCCTATCGTAGCTGTGGTGAGGTCACTTTGGTCAGGCAGGATTTCGATGTGATGGGCACGTTGGAGTGGTTGCCACAAGGGACGATCCTTTTCGGCGGTAGTCGGGTGTCCCAATCTACAGACTTTCGCATAACCTCAGCGTCTAAGTTAATGGCATGGGATATCGTCTCGCTGGGCCGCCCAGCCAGTGGCGACGACTATGCATCGGGCTCATACAGTCAGGTTTGGACTGTCTATCTGGACCAGGTCCCACTATGGCGGGATCGGCAGGTGTGGTGCGCGCAGGATGAGCTTTTGAAAGAGACTTGGGGGCTAGGTGGTCACACGGCGGCTGGCCTTTTCCTGGCTTACCCAGGTGATGGTGATTTAGTTGAACGTTGCCGTAAAGTGATCCAGCGGCTGGGTCGAGTCGAACTGATTGTGACCTGCATGGATGGTCTTTTGGTCATTCGGGCTTTGAGCCACAACCTGACGCAACTACAGGCAGACTTTGTCGTCTTATGGTCGGAGATTCGAAAAGCCGTCGTGGGGACTGTCCCTGTCCATCCACGCATTTGGGCGACATGATCAGAGCTGACAGGGAATTCACAATATAGGATGAGCGCATGGAATTAACACCCCGGGAAAAAGACAAGCTGTTGATCTTCGTGGCGGCGCAATTGGCTGAGCAGCGTCGTGCGCGTGGTGTAAAACTCAATTATCCGGAATGCATTGCAATTATCTCTGCCGCGATCATGGAAGGTGCGAGAGATGGTCGAACCGTGGCCGAACTCATGAGCTTTGGTACAACCATCATTGATCGGGATGAAGTCATGGACGGTGTGTCTGAGCTCATTGATGAAGTGCAAGTGGAAGCGACCTTTCCGGACGGTACCAAGCTCGTTACTGTCCACCAACCAATCGTGTAACCGGGGGTATTGTGAAACCAGGTGAATATTTTGTTGCAGACGGTGATCTGATTCTGAATGAGGGCCGCGAAACGCTCGATCTGGAAGTTGCGAACACAGGTGATCGGCCTGTTCAGGTGGGCTCACATTATCATTTCGCTGAAACCAATCCCGCCTTGTCGTTTGAGCGGAATAAGGCAATGGGGTTTCGGCTGGATATCCCGGCAGGAACGGCGGTGCGCTTTGAACCCGGTCAATCCCGTTCAGTTACGTTGGTAGCCTTTGCGGGGGCGAGAAATGTCTACGGCTTTCGGGGCGAGGTAATGGGATCGTTGGAGGAAGATCGATGAGCAGACAATCGCGAAGTGCTTATGCGGACATGTTTGGGCCTACTACCGGAGATCGGGTACGCCTTGGTGACACAGAACTGATTTTGGAAGTGGAATCCGATGCAACTGTCTATGGTGACGAGGTCAAGTTTGGTGGTGGTAAGGTCATTCGTGACGGTATGGGGCAGTCCCAGCGACCTAGCGCTGAAGCGGTCGATACGGTCGTGACCAATGCGTTGATTGTCGATTACTGGGGTATTGTTAAGGCTGACATTGGCATTAAAGACGGTCGCATCGTAGGCATCGGTAAGGCGGGTAATCCGGATACGCAATCCGCAGTAGAGATCGTCATTGGCCCGGGTACAGAAGCCATTGCAGGTGAAGGTCAGATCGTTACCGCAGGTGGGATCGATGCGCATATTCACTTCATCTGTCCACAACAAATCGAAGAAGCCTTGATGTCTGGTGTCACCACCATGCTTGGTGGAGGAACCGGACCGGCAACCGGGACAAATGCGACAACCTGTACGCCGGGGCCATGGCACATTCAGCGGATGTTACAGGCTGCAGATGCGTTTCCAATGAATTTAGGATTCATGGGCAAGGGCAATGCAAGCTTGCCGGAGGCATTAATCGAACAAGTCCGGGCTGGCGCGATGGGACTTAAGTTGCATGAGGACTGGGGCACGACCCCGGCTGCCATCGATAATTGCCTGACGGTTGCCGAGGCGCAGGATGTTCAAGTGGCTATCCATACGGACACCCTGAACGAATCGGGCTTTGTTGAAGATACCCTCGCTGCCTTTAAGGACCGCACCATTCATACTTTTCATACGGAAGGGGCCGGGGGTGGGCATGCACCGGACATTATCAAAGCCTGTGGGCTGCCTAATGTTTTGCCCTCGTCGACGAATCCGACGCGGCCGTTTACGATCAATACTGTAGATGAGCATCTGGATATGCTCATGGTCTGTCATCACCTTGACCCCAGCATTCCCGAGGACGTTGCCTTCGCTGAATCCCGAATTCGTCGAGAAACCATCGCGGCCGAAGATATCCTCCACGATTTAGGGGCATTTTCGATGATCGCATCCGACTCTCAGGCCATGGGTCGTGTGGGCGAGGTCATCACGCGCACCTGGCAAACCGCACATAAGATGAAAGTCCAGCGGGGTGCCTTACCTGAAGAGGTCGGCCAAGCGGATAATTTTCGCATCAAGCGATACATCGCCAAGTATACGATCAATCCTGCAATTGCTCACGGTATCAGCGAGTCGGTTGGTTCGGTCGAGGTGGGCAAGATCGCTGATTTGGTGTTGTGGAAACCGGCTTTTTTCGGGGTCAAGCCATCACTCATCTTAAAAAGCGGCATGATTACTGCAGCACCGATGGGGGATCCGAACGCATCGATTCCAACGCCACAGCCTGTCCATTATCGGCCTATGTTTGGGGCCTACGGTGCCGCTTGTAGTGCGACGAGTTGTCTGTTTGTCTCTGAGGCGTCCGAGCCGGTCGTCGGTGCATACGGATTAGGAAAAGAGACGCTGGCGGTGCGTGATTGTCGATCTGTTCGAAAGGCAGACATGAGACTTAATGATTACTGTCCTGAGGTGGAAGTGGATCCTGAAACTTATGAAGTACGCATCGATGGATCACTCATTACTTGTGAACCGGCGACCGAGTTGCCCCTGGCGCAGCGGTATTTTCTGTTTTAGGGGTGCTGGTGGATCATTTTGTTGAACTGCTTAAAGGGCCTTGCCGATCAGAAGGTTGCACCGATGTGGTGACCTTGGCGTTTGCCGAACGGGAAAAAGCACGCCAGCGTGTGCAACTCGAGTCTGGCGAAGACGTTGCGGTTAATCTAAAACGCGGGAGCGTGATGAGAGGTGGTGACCATCTCATGACCGACGCCGGACGATGTGTCCTAGTGAAATGTGCATCGGAGAATGTCTCTACTGTAACCACTGAGGGTGATCTGGTTCGAATCGCTTACCATTTGGGTAATCGACATGTCTCGCTTGAGTTGGGTGAAAACTGGGTGCGATATCTTGAAGATTATGTGCTCGATGAGATGGTTGCAGGACTTGGCGGAACCGTGCATCACGAAAGTGCGCCGTTTGAACCCGAAAGGGGAGCATATGGCCATCACCATGACTGAAAATTGGCGATTCTGGCATTTGATTTCCGCTGCATTGCCGGTCGGGGCATTTCAGTATTCTCAAGGCCTGGAGACAGCTATTTACCGAGGTGAGATTACCAGCGCAACCGGGGCAGAGCGGTGGCTCAATGCGGTTATGAAAGAAGGTGTTGGCAGGCTCGATTTGCCGATCATTTACCGGGTTTACCAGGCTTGGTCAGCTCAGGATGAGGAGGGCGTTCGGTACTGGGATCGATGGAGTCGCGCGTACCGGGAAACCGATGAACTGCGTCGGGAAGAACTCGCTATGGGTCATGCTTTGGCCAGGTGGGCAGAAACCATTGACGAACAGACACCTGAACACCTCGAGGGTTTTACGTCACTTTATGCTGTCCTTGGCGCAAAAGCGGGGTCTCCATTGCGGCAGGTGTTGGCTGGATACCTGTGGATGTGGGCTGAGAACATGTCGTTGGTCGTGGCAAAACTGCTGCCTTTGGGGCATCTTGAAGCGCAGCGCATGCTAAGAAGTTTATGCAACCAGATTGATCCTGTCATTGAAAGGGCGGTTTCGCTTGAAGACGATGAATTGGGCGCTAATACATTAGGGGTATTCATGATGAGCGCCCGGCATGAAACACAGGCCTCACGGTTGTTTCGATCGTGAGGTGGCGAAGGAGAGTAAGATGAGTCGTTCAGAGCCTTGCCGCGTTGGTATTGGTGGCCCGGTTGGGGCTGGAAAAACCACCCTGCTCGAACAGTTGTGCCGGGCATTGCATCCTGAATATTCGCTGGCAGTGGTCACCAACGACATATACACCCAGGAAGATGCAGAGATTCTTTGGCGGACTCAAGCCTTGCCCGCAGAGAGAATTGTCCCTGTGGAGACAGGTGGCTGTCCCCACACGGCTATACGCGAAGATGCCTCCATGAACATGGCTGCACTCGATGCCTTAACAGAACAATTTCCGGATCTTGATTTATTGTTTTTAGAAAGTGGTGGTGACAATTTGAGCGCCACGTTCAGTCCCGAACTGGTTGATCTTACGCTCTATGTGATCGATGTGGCCGGGGGTGAGAAGGTTCCGAGGAAGGGTGGGCCGGCAATCACCAAAAGCGACCTTCTCATTATCAACAAAGCCGATCTGGCTCCGTTTGTGGGCGCCTCACTCGAGGTGATGATGTCGGTTGCTGCCCTGCAGCGAGGACTGCGACCGGTTGTAGTGACTAATTTGAAAACAGGCGAAGGGTTAAGTGAGATTACGGCTTTTCTCAGGTGTGAAGGCCTGTTTGAGAGTGAAAATATGTCTGCTCGACAATAAAGACGGCCTGAGCCCCGCGCTGTGGTTGGCTTTAGGAGCAATCTGGGCCTCACCCACAAACCCTTTAACAGCAATAGAGTGGTACTCAAACAGGATAATATTACGCAATAATATTGACTACTTTCCTCCTTTTATTCGAATATCACCGGTTTTGACCCTCTCAGGGTCTAAAACTTAGTACAACAAGCATGTTTCGACGTTGTCGTTAACCTGTTAGCATCCGCGATGTCTGAGCAGTACCAGTGACAAAAATACGTAATCTGTTCCTCAGGAGGGAAATATGGTTCAAACGATACTTGGATGGCTAATGGTGGCCATTGCTGTAGTTCTGGCTTTTGTAGACATTCCTTTTGCACTGCTGGCCATTCTGGTTATTGGTCTGGTGAGTGGTTTTATGAACCCATTGGAAGATGTTGGTACGCGGGTTGCTTACTATGTGCTCGCGGCAGTGTTACCGACTATTGCTAATAATCTCGACCAGATTCCCGCACTCGGCGGATATTTGAACAGCATATTGGATACCTTTGCCGTAGGCATAGCAGGTATCGCACTTGCGAACTTCTGCCTGGCTGTGGTCAATAATCTGACGAGTTCAGACGGAGATTCTTAATACGATAGCCAACTCGTAGAGTTTGGGGTTTCATCCAGTGAGTAAACCCCCATAGGCTCAATGACGATAGCCGCCCCTTGGGGCGGCTTTTTTATGTCCATCAGGGCCACACGATTCAACTGGAATGCCACCCGTACCACCGTTCAGGGTGTAAGGTCATGAATCGCTGATCAAGATGGCCGTCGTCGCTGACCACTTTCTCGGCAGCCTCAGCACCACGGTAGTGTGTGTGAAGTTTCAAACGCCATTCCTTAGTTGCTGTATCACCCAACTCACAGGGACCCTCAGCGGTCACATGGAAGGCGCCACCACCGCGCTTTTCAAGACAGAGTGCAGCCCTCCCGTTAAGCTCGATGTGGCGCATTTTTGCGGAGGTTTTTCCGCCGATGATTTCGAAGCTTTGGCCTGTCCACAAATACCAGACCGGAACAGCGTGCGGACGCCCTTTTGCATCGACCGTGGCAAGTACGGCTGTGTTCGGTAGGCGAAGAAATTCGTCACGATGATCAGCATCCACTTTATGCTCCTGGGGTGTTGTTGGACATCTAAAGTGTTGAACAAAGGCCGCCTTGGGTGGCCTGATGGGGCTACTGTCGAAGGCGTATCTGCCGGTATAGGGTGTGTAACCTGTGGTGGCGAGATGTCTGTCCAAGCCTTTTCAACATACGCGATTACCTTGCAACGAACCAGCCTAATGTTGGATTGCGCCCGGTACTCCTGATGTCTATTATGCGTCTGGCCCATCCGTGGGCCCATGCTCTGGCGATGCCCGGGAAACCAGTGAAAATCTGGTGCTGGCCTCGCAACGGTGAACAGTGAAGTGCTTTCAAACAACCACTGTGCGGAGGTAACAGCCGCATGGGAAGGTGAAGCAACGTGAGTTCTGACTCGCCACTCAAGCCCGTAGACCGGTCGTCAGGGAACCCTTACTTACCGCTCGGGGAACAGTGGTCTTGAGAGAGAACCTCGATGAAGTCTACTTTGTGTGTGCAGAGTGTTATTTGGCTGAGCTTGGCCTGTATGTCTGTCTCCTACGCCGTCGAGGACGTTGACGAAGAGGTCGTCGTCGTTGGCTCACGTATCCCGACTGGGCCTGAGACGCTGGGAGGTCTGACCACTGTCCTGAACCGATCCGAGATCGAGGCACTTGGCAGCGTGCATGTACCAGAACTGCTGCGTCATGTGCCGGGGGTGAGTGTCGTGCGCAGCGGTGGTTACGGCGGTCTGACACAAGTTCGTCTGCGCGGTGCTGAGGCAAATCATGTTGTGGTTTTAATTGACGGCATAGATGTGTCGACCTCCGGTTCAGGAGAGGTCGATTTTTCAGGACTTTTGTCGGCTGATATTGAACGGATCGAAGTGGTTCGCGGGCCGAAAAGCGGCTTGTACGGCTCCAACGCAGTGGGGGGTGTCGTTCATCTTTTTACCCGACAGACGCGCCAGGATTTGGGCCTGGACGTAAGCCTGGAAGCCGGCGGCTTAGAGCGCCGAGCAGCCGGATTTACAGTCGGTGCAGGTAATGAACACCTCGATGGCAGGCTCACCTACAGTCGATTTGCAGCTGAATTGGATTTATCGAAGGACGATACGCTGGGCGCAGATGACGATGCAGAAAAAACTGAAACTGTTTCTGGCTATCTTCAATTGAAGGCCACCGATCGATTGTCGTTTCGATTAATCGGGCGCCACATGGAGAGGGAGACGGATACAGATGGTTTCGATTTCAACGGCGGTCCCGTTCAGGGTCTCGCTACGGATGACGCGTCCGAATCTGATACGGAAGTTTACTCGATTGGATTTTCGGCGATTTGGGATGCGTCGGATAACTCGACTTATATGCTGCAATGGCAGCGTACTGAAACGGTGTTGGATGGTGGCTTTTTTGGCGACGAAGGCAGCCGTGAAAAGCTAATTGCCGACCTGCACCTTGTATTGAATGATCGCCAAACGCTCGCGCTCTTTGCAGAGTGGGAGCAGGAGGGATTCGAGAATCTGTATCCCTACGAATCAAGCCAGACTCGAGAACAAAGCCGGAGCCTATTTGGGTATGGGTTTGAGTACCGTACGCTGGTGGGTGAAACCTCAGTTGGAATGAATGTACGTGTTGATGAGGGTGACGATTTTGAAAACACGATGACCTACGCGTTTGATAGTTCACGCCGTTTAGGCAAACGAGTGCGCCTGCATGGTAGCTATGGCACTGCCGTCACCAATCCTACTTTTTTCGAACAGTTTGGTTTCGTGCCCGCGACCTTTGTTGGCAACGCCGGTCTTGAGCCAGAAAAGGCGAGGGGCTGGGATGCGGGGATAGAAATCACGTCGGAGGATGGATTAATCATGGCTGACCTCACCTGGTTTGAGTCCACTCTGGAGGATGAAATTGTCGCGCGCTTTCCCACGGTTGTGAATGCTCGTGGTCAGAGCGACCGTCACGGACTCGAGTTGTCGCTCACTTATCGAGGGCAGTTGGCTGAAGTGATTGCAAGCTACACTTATATCGAAAGTCTTAACTTAAGAGGTGAGGCCGAGGTGGGCAGGCCACGTCACAGCAGCAGTCTCAGCATCCGGCGTTCTTGGCGCGATGATCGGGTCACCGGGTCAGTCAATGTGCTCTATAGCAGTGGACACTACGATACGGATTTCCGCAATTATTTTGAGAACGGCTTCGTCAGCGAGCTGACGAAGTTGGAATCGTCCACCGTGGTTAACGCTCAGGTGACCTATCGGCTGAACAACCTTGTCGAGCTGTACCTGCGCGGTGAGAATATTTTCAATGCAGATTACGAAGAGGTGCTGAGCTACAGAACTCCGGGCGCCGTTGCGCTCATTGGCATGCGACTCAGTTTGTAATCATCACTTTGCCAATTACCTTGCGATCCACAATCAGTTGGTAAGCATCGCAGATCGCCTCCATTGGTAACGAGTGCGAGACGTAGGGCTTGATACGTCCTGAGCTCAACCAATTCATCAATACAGCGTTATTCCGCCGATTCTTTTCGGGATCGTGTTGCTGTAACCCGCCGATTGTATAACCGATCACGGATGCATCTTTGACCAGGAGGTGATTGGTTTTGGCCAGTGCAGCACGTCCACTGGTGAATCCGATCACGAGGATGCGACCGAAAGGTGCAATACACCGCATCGATTCATCGAATATATCCCCCCCGACCGGGTCGTATATCACGTCTGCACCTAATCCGGCCGTGAGTGCTTTGACCTGGTCGCGAAATCCATCGGTGTAATTAATGACGTGGTCTGCGCCCATATCGGAAACAACTGTGAGTTTGTCATCCGTGCTTGCGGTGCCAATCACCGTGGCACCATAGAGCTTGCCGATGTCTACTGCGGCAAGCCCGACACCGCCGGCAGAGCCGTGCACCAGAAGTGTTTCACCGGCCTGAAGCATGCCGCGCTGCAGCCCGTAGTAGGCCGTTGCGTAGTTGTTGCGAAAGGAGGCGGCTGCCGCAAGGTCGATGCCTGCAGGCACAGGGGTTACAGCGGTGTGATTCACATTGATTTCTTCGACGCACCCACCGGGACTCAGTACCCGATCGCCGACGTCGATTCCTTCCACCTCGGAGCCGACGGCGATGACGGTGCCGGCAGCTTCTCCGCCAACCACAAAAGGCAGGGGCGTTTGCACCTGGTATTCACCGCTAAAGCGTACGAGGTCGGAAAATTGAATGCCCCTGACCTCGAGTGCTACTTTAACCTGGTGGGGCTCTGGGTCACCCGGCTCAGGTACTTCGACAACTTCAAGGTCGAGATACGAGCCGAGTTTTGTACAATGAACTGCTTTCATTCAGATTCTCTTTGAGAAAAGTCTGTAACGAGTTTAAGGAATTGTGATGCGTGTTGGAATTTCTCTTCCTGTCCGTGAAATGGCGGACGATCTTGTCGCCATCCGTGATTTCGCCCAGGCTGCGGAAGGCCTTGGGCTCACGCATCTGCGGGTGCCGGACCAGGTTATACGCCCTGGCAATGGACACCTGCACGATCCGATGATGCTGCTCGCTTATATTGCTGGGGTGACTGAGAAGATTGAGCTCGTCCCTTCCGTCATTGTCTTGCCGCTCCGCCAGACGGTGCTGATTGCTCGTCAGGCGACTGAACTTGATAACCTCAGTGGAGGTCGCGTACGGCTGGGTATCGGGGTGGGCACCAGTAAACCGGAATACGAAGCGATGGGTGTCGACTTTCACAGCCGCGGTGCTCGCTGTGATGAACAACTGAACTTGCTAAAAGCACTATGGTCTGAGGATTCAGTCCATTTTGAAGGCCGGTTCGATCGTGTGATTGATAGCGGTATAAACCCCCGGCCTGAAGCGGGCTGGATTCCTGTCTGGATAGGTGCACGTGGGGTGCCGGGTGAAGCCGTGGTGAAGCGAATCGGCAGCTTCGCCAATGGTTGGTTTGTGCTTGCATCGCCTGAAGAGTACCCCGGTGTGCGCGCACGTATCGATGCTGCGGCGCAAACCGCCGGTCGTGATCCGTTGAGTATTGGTACCGAAGCAGGCGTCGCGGTTGTTGGTGAGCGGGCAGTTGAGTGGCGGGAACGGGTAGTTAATTGGCAACAGATAGGCCTCACGCATGTTTGCTTGCGAACACTGGGTGGTGGCCTTGAAGTACATGAACACATCCCGACGATGCGCAACGCCGTGTCAGAACTTCCGATCGACAATGAAGGCCTTTAATCGAGTCGTGCATCCAGCCTGAGAAAACCGCGGAAGCGGGCGCGTCGGTCTCGTTGTGGGGTTGAGGTGAGGGTCACCTGCTGAAAACGCTGATATAGTTTAGAGAGTGCAACACGCCCTTCCTGGCGAGCGACGTTTAAACCCGCGCAGGTATGGATACCGGCACCGAAGCCAAGGTGAGGATTGGGTGTGCGCTTGATATCGAACTTATGTGGCTCGGCGAATACTGCCGGGTCGCGGTTGGCTGCACCTATGCAGATGGTTACGATTTCGCCTGTGGGAATTGTCACACCGCCGAGTTCTGTTGCTTTGAGGGTGGTACGGTTACCAAGCTGGTTGGAACTTTCATAACGCAGGACTTCTTCAACCGCACGATCAATGAGTGTCGGATCATCACGTAGTTTATGCAGTTCCTCCGGGAAACGGCAAAAAAGCTCAATGCCGTTGCCGATAAGGTTAGTGGTCGTTTCATGACCGGCATTTAAGAGAAAAATGCACTGGTGGTAGAGTTCGGCAGGCGTCAGCCCCTCACCCTTGTGTCGCCACTTGATCAAACGCGCCAGGATATCGTCTTGATCTTCAAGGTGCCCGACACGTCTATCGATCAGGCGTGACAGATACTCCAAAAACTCCGCGATGGCCTGTTCCCCTTGTTTAAGTTGCGCGTCCGAAACATCGACTTCAAGTGGTTTTAATATCGCGATCGACCATGCACGCAAAGGGCCCCGTTCGTCTGTTGGTATGCCGAGAAGATTACCGATCACCTCTACGGGTATGGCGCTTGCATACTCAGACACAAGATCGCCTGCACCTTTTTGTGCCAGATGCGTGATGAGATTGTCCACGATCTCTTCGAGGGAGGACTGCATGACCTCGACCATCCGCTGGGACAAAGCGTTGCCGATCGCACGACGCACATTGGTATGTAAGGGCGGATCACGGAAGACCAGGGCCGTTGTATGGTGTTCATAAAGGCGTGATGTTTCACCGAATACGGTTGCAAACTGCGTCTTTTTATCTGAACTGTAGGTTTGACTGTCGCGGTAAACGCTGTGCGCGAGTTCGTGTTGGGTCACGAAATAACCACCGCCGGGCAGTGCATATACCGGTGAAGATGCGCGCAGTGCGTCGTAGGTTGGGTACGGGTCCTCATAAAAGGCATCCGGTAGTTGGCGCAGATCGAGGCTGGGCGGAGTTACCATGTTTCTGTTCCCGGTGCACCCTTCAGTGGGCCGCGTAGATCAGCAGTGACCCAGCCACCATAGAATCCTCCTGGTTGGTGCGAGACCAGTTCAGTATCGACAAAGCAGAGCAGCTTCTGGGGATAAAAGCTGCACCATTGGTAAAGATTCGTATACGCCTCGAACATACGCACATAACGCCAGCCCGCTTCGATTATGCCGTCCACAGTGAGACTCTGGGCGACACCCTTCCATTCACAGATACTTGCCATATCGCCAAAAGTGATCAGGTCAGGTTCAACATCAGTGGGAGGAAAATAGTAGGTGGGCGCGCCTGCTGTTTCTATGACGCGTACGCCGGCGTGGGTTTCAGCGATGAGGGTTTTAGCGTTAAAGACGCGTAGTACGGCCTCGACTTGCTCGATGACCGGTGGTCGCGGAAAGTCCCAGACAGACAGGGTTCCCTCGGGGGTCTCGTCGGCAAATTCTGGCCTGTTGCTACCGTCGTGAAGCCATTTTTTGCGAGACTCGCGAATTCGATCGTTTTCGGGTAATACCGGGATGGTTGTCATGTGGGCACTCTATGCAAATTATGCGTTGATGCAAATCGGGTCTTCTCATGGGCACAAATTCCGGACAAACTCTACTCATGACATCGCAATTCACCCTCGAACCCATTACGCCTGAGTCCATTAATCGCGAATTACTGGAAGAACTTGTGTCTGCAAGAATGCCGTTTGGTCGTTTTGCGGGTGAGCGGCTGATCGATTTACCTGAGCCTTACGTGGTCTGGTTCAAACAGCAGGGCTTTCCTGAGGGCAAGATTGGCCAGCAGCTAGCAGCGGTTTATGAGATTAAGGTATATGGACTCGAGGTTATGCTGCGTCCACTCCTGAATGAATCTGCCCCGGAACCGGAGCAGCTTGTCATCCGTTTTTAGGGGTTTTCATTGACCAGGTAGGGCGTGATCACCAGAGAAAATAACTCTCGCTGGGACGTTAGAAACTGTCCGCCTTCGATTGGCTCGATGAAGTAGCGCAGCATCGCGTAATCGGTCAGGTTAAAAAGTGTATGCGCCATGAGGTGCAAATCTAAACTTTTGGCTAAATGGCCCATACCCTGGGCAAGGTTCAACAGAGCGTAGTAGTGTTCGTGGGCGGTGCGGGTAGCCGTCGTGAAAACACTGTTTGCAGCCCCTTGTTTAATTGTCTCGATCGTTATGTATGCAATCAGTTCGTGACCCATGCGCTCTATCAGGTCGAGGTTAACCTGGGTTAGCTGCAAGAGAGAATCGATGAGATCTCCTGCATAGTGTTTCGTCACGTTATCTGCAGCATCTGCCCAGGCGGCCATCTCGCTTTCGACAAATCCATGGGCAATATCTACTTTATTGGGGAAGTAATTATAAAGTGTCTGATAGCTGACACGGGCAAGTTGCGCGATTTCTCTGGTTGTCGCTGAGTCAATGCCTTTTTCGCGGATGAGTTTATCCGCCGCGGCAAGTATATTTATCCGCGCTTGTCGTTTATTTTGTTGTCGTAGTGACATTGTCTTTTTTAGATGCGATCAATAATTAGAGCGAGTATAATTTTTACCGGAAGCAACGATCAGGTCAAGACATGAAAAAAACCATTATTACAGCAGTTTATTTGTCATTAATCATGATTTGCTCGCTTGTCCGCGCTGAAGTGAATGTCGTTGAGCTTGTCACTCGAGCAATTGACCAAACCCGTGGCCTCTCTTCTTACGCCGAGATGAGCATGCTGATCAAAAGGCCCGACTGGCAAAGAAATTCGAGCCTCATCGCATGGACGCGAGGCCGCGAAGACTCCTTGATACGATTTACTGCACCTGCCAGGGATGCGGGTAATGCCCTGTTAAAGCAGGGGGAAAAGATGTGGACTTTCAATCCCAAACTCAATCGAAATATTCGATTGCCGAGCTCAATGATGTCGCAGAGCTGGGCGGGATCCGACTTTTCATACAACGACCTCTCCCGCAGCGATACCTGGTTGCGTCACTACGATCTGGACTTGTCTGCCACGACTGAAATGGATGGTCATACTGTTTATACCATTGATGCCATTCCAAAGGACGACGCACCGGTTGTATGGGGCAAGGAACAGATGGTCATACGCGACGACTTCGTGCTCGTGGAACTCACTTTTTTTGACCAGGAACTCATCCCAATCAAAAAAATGCAGAGCATTGAGATTGGTGAACTGGGTGGTCGTATGATGGCGACAAGGATGCGGATGGTGGAGATGGAAAAGCCTGATCAATACACAGAGATCAGCTACGACGCGATGGACTTCGACGTCAAGCTTGAAGATCGCATGTTTACGTTGTTTGCTCTGCAATCAGGTAGAGGGTCCTGATGGCTGAGGCGAGCCTCTCTCAAGACCCTCACCGAGACCGTGCCAAAGAGGGCGGTTTCATAGCACGTATCGCATGGCGTAATCTCTGGCGCAATAAGCGCCGCACGTGGCTCACTGCGGGTGGAATTGCGTTTGCATCCTTCCTCGTCATCTTTTCGAACGCAATGCAGGTCGGTGTCTATGGTTCGATGATCGAAAACGCGACGGGTCTTCTTGAGGGGCACATACAAATAACCCATCCAAACTATCCCGATGACACCAAGCTTGAACAAACGGTGCTTGGCGCGACGGAACTGGTGCGATTACTCGAGCAGGTGCCGGGTATCGAGGTCGCGCCCAGAGCGGAAGCTTATGCACTCATGTCGGTGGGTGAGCGCTCTTTTGGTGGATTAGTTGTTGGCGTCGACTTCGAGCGTGAAAAACAGGTCGTTGCTTTCTTTCGTCAGATCGCCCTTGGCCGATTGCCAGTCGGCGATGAAGAAGTTCTGCTTGGCGGCACGATGGCGCGAAATCTGGGTGTCGCTATAGGCGACGAAGTGGTTGCTCTGGGAAGTGCTAAACAAGGCGGTGTCGCCGCCATGGCACTTCGTGTTGTAGGCATCTTTAATTCGGGACAGGCCGAGATCGACCGAAGTCTGATGTTTACAACGTTGTCGAATGTGCAAAACGCATTTGCGCTCGGTGACGAAGTGCACAAGCTTGTCATACGTGCAACGGATCCACAAAATCTTAACCAGGAAATAGAGCGCATCGAGCGTACTATCGGAGATGACTGGCTTGTCAGGTCCTGGGAAAGATTCATGGCTGAACTTAAACAGTCGATAGAGTTGGATAGCATCGGTGGCGACTTGGTGTTCGGGTCGCTGTTGATTATTGTCTGCTTCAGTGTGGTCAACACGTTCATGATGGTGGTGTTTGAACGAAAACGAGAATTCGGCATGCTCCTGGCGGTCGGCATGCAGTCAGGCTTGATTGTCCGGCAGGTATTGGCTGAGGCCTTTTTTATGTGGGTTGTGGGTGTGTCTATAGGCCTTGGAATTGCGCTTATTTTGATCACCTGGTTGTCGTTCGAAGGCATTTCTATCGCGGACATGGGCATGGAGGGCTTGGACGAAATGGCAAGTATGTTCTTCATGTCGGATCGCCTATATCCGGCAATTTCGGTTGGGTCCCTGGTATTCTCACCATTAGTGCTGCTTATAGGTACGCAACTTGCGGGATTGATCGCCATGTTTCGTATCAGAAAGATTCAACCGGTGGAGGCCCTGCGTGGCGAGTAACCAACACATTTTAATCACTGGTGATGAAGCTCGTAAGCGCCCCAAGGTCGATCGTCTTTCGCTGACGATTATCTCTCTTGCCTGGCGAAACCTTTGGCGCAATAAACGCCGGACCTGGCTGACGGTTGCGGGTGTTGCCTTTGCTGTTTGGTTGCTCATCTTTGGGCGCTCGGCTCAGGAAGGGACGTTTATGACCATGGTCGATAATGGTGCCAGGATGATGACCGGCCATATGCAGGTTCAGCATGTAGGCTATGAAGAAGACCCCGGCATCGAAAATACGGTCAACCTCGGCAACTTGATAGAAAGCATACGTATCGTGCCTGGCGTAGACCATGTGAGCGCGCGGGCACATGGGTTTGCGCTTGTCTCTCAGGGCGAGCGGAGTTTTGGTGCCCAGATTCTGGGTGTGGACCCCGAGGCTGAAGGCCAATGGTCAACGCTCAAAGGTATGCTCGCCCAGGGCAGATACCCCTCAGCTCCGGGTGAGGCGATGATCGGTGCGACTCTGGCCCGCAACCTGGCGTTGGATGTAGGAAGTGAGATGATCGTGCTGGGTACTGCACTGCAGGGGGGCGTCGCGGCGATGTCGGTGCAGATCAGCGGGATCTTTGATATGACCCAGCCAGAATTGAACCGATCCCTCGTGGTCGTCCATCTGGATGACTTTCGAGAGGCCTGGGCGATGAGTCGAAATGAGGCGCATACGATTGTCGTTGTTACCCAGGATGTTGCGGCGAGCGATCGCGCCCTGGAAATCATCAGGGAAAAAATTGATCCAAACAAGCAAGTCCTCCTCGGTTGGCGGGATCTCATGCCTGAAGTAGAGCAGATGATGGATATGAAGTCGGTGAGTACTGAAGTCATCTTTCTGGTGCTGGCAATTATCGTGACATTTTCCGTCGTCAACACGTTCATGATGGTGGTGTTTGAAAGGACGCCGGAGTTTGGGGTTCTGCAAGCCATTGGTATGCAGCTTAAATACCTGCGATGGCAGCTGCAAATTGAAGCATTCATGCTCTCTGCGCTTGGTATAGCCGTTGGCTTCGGTCTGTCATGGGCCCTCATTCTTGGTGTCGGCGACGAAGGCCTGCCGGCGCCAATACCGGAAGATGCGGAGGCGTTCTATGCGCGTTTCAACATGGGCACCCACATCATGCTGAAATTTGATTGGCAGGCCTTCCGAACTGCGTCATGGGTATTTTTAATTGGTATTCAATTGGGTGCCTTATTACCCGGTTGGCGCCTGCGTAAATTACGACCGGTTGATGCCATACGTCAGGAAACTTAAATGTCGATCAAACTCCTTTTCCAGCTGAGTATCCGCAATATCTTGCGTCATAGGCGACGCAACCTGATGCTCTTTTCAGCGATCGCGGTGGCTGTTGCGGGTGTTTCCAGTGCTAATACACTGATTCGCGGTATGCAGTACGACATGCTCAATTCGGCTGTCGAAAACCTAACGGGTCACATCAAGATTCATGCGCCCGGATATCGAGACGACCCCAATATAGATAAAGGCTTCTCACTGGAAGACGGATTTACGTTGCCGGTCGAACCCGAAGAGATGTTGGGTTGGGCGGCTCGGATTCGTATCCCTGCAGTCATCATGAGTGAGCGCGAAACGCGGGGCGTGCAGATTGTTGGTATCGATCCGGCGTCCGAGCATATTTCTTTTCTATCCGACGTTCCCATTGATGGCGAGGGACTCACTGACAGCAAGGATGGTCGAATACTGATCGGTAAAGAACTCGCGCTGCAACTGGAGACCCGCATTGGTCGCCGTATTGTCATCATTACCCAGGGCATTGATGGCAAGAATCGAGAAAAAGGTTATCGCATTGTGGGTACCTATGATGCGGAAGGTAAAACCCTTGAAAAGATTTATGTGTTCACCGGGCTTGCCAGTTTGCAATCCCTACTTGATAGCCGTGATGTGACCGAGGTATCGATCCGGTTACATGAAGAGCCAAAGAAACCCAGTATCAAAGATATGTTAAGCGAGGTCTTTCGTAATCTGGCGGTCCTTGACTGGCAGGAACTCGAGCCCATGGCGGCAGCCATGTATCTCTTTGCTGATAGTGCGATTTACATCTGGTTTCTCCTCATGATGAGTGCGCTCATCTTTGGATTGATTAACACGTTGATCACCAGCGTCATGGAGCGCGTACGCGAGCTGGGTTTGGTGCGCGCTCTGGGCATGCCTAAACGCATGGTTGTTACACAGGTGGTGTTGGAGTCGACCATTATCATGGCGATTGGTGTTTTGATCGGATTGGTTGCTGGGTACCTGATTTATCTGAGTATTGCCGATGGCATAAATTTGGACGCGTTCGCTGAAGGCATGGAGATGATGACCATGAGTACCCGTTTTATACCTGTGTTGGTTTGGGACGATTTTGTGCTGGTTGCCGTTCTGAGTCTGGTTTTGGGTATCATGGCGAGTATCTACCCGGCTTGGCGTGCGGTGCGAGTAAAGCCCCTGGATGCGATCGGGCGTTAAGAAGTAAGGAATTTTAGATGAATGACATAGTGGTTGGTTGTGAAAAGGTGGATAAAACCTATCAGCAGGAAGCCGTGCCGGTACACGCGCTGAGAGGTGTGGATTTTGAATTACGCGCCGGAGAATTTGTAAGTTTATCGGGGCCTTCTGGTAGTGGAAAATCGACGCTTCTCAATATCGTGGGTGGCCTTGATCGACCGGATGCGGGAGAAGTCACAATCGATGGCGTTGATCTGTCAACGCTCAATGAGAACAAATTGACGGCACTGCGTTTGATGAAAATCGGTTTCGTATTCCAGGCTTATAATTTGATTCCAGTTTTATCTGCCCAGGAAAATGTTGAGTTCATTCTGCAACTTCAGGGTGTCGGGGCAGGTGAGCGTCGTGATCGAGCGGAGTCCGTGTTGGCTTCCCTGGGTCTTAAAGAGATGTCTCATCGTCAGCCAGGAGAGCTGTCAGGCGGACAGCAGCAGCGGGTCGCTATTGCGAGAGCAATCGTTACCAATCCCGTACTGCTGCTGGCAGACGAGCCTACTGCGAATCTGGACTCGACAACGACTGAGGAACTTTTGACACTCCTGAAAAATTTGAACGAAAGTAGAAACATGACCATCGTGACGGCGACCCATGATCCGATCGTCATGAGCTATACCACCAGACAGGTCCACCTCCGTGATGGCGCTGTCGCCCTGGATCCTAAGGCAGCTTAGGTATAGCGAGGATAGCAAGTGTCGTTGTGAAGGGGTTTTACTGCCTGGCAGGACTCATCTTTGCCTCCTTTGCACAAGCGCAACCCCAGTATTGGGTCGCGATTGAGAGTTATCGTTCGACGGAACGCGCGGAGGCCGCCAGGTCAATGGCTGAGCCTCGTTTTGCCCAAATGCTCAGAGTCGAGCGTGTCGAGGTGGATGGCTTGGATTATTACAGGGTCCTGGTCGGACCCTATGCAGAGCGATCCACCGCCGACCGTATACGTAATGATGCCGATCAGCAGGGTTATTCTGGTGCCTGGGTATGGCAGGAAACGCTCGCCGATTTTTTTGGGTCCGATACCCCCGACCGGGTAGCCATCAGGGTGCCTGCTGAACGAAGGATAGATACGCTTAAACTCGTAGACGAGGCGCCGGATGGATATGGGCTCAACCGTCTACCCACAGAACCTCTGTCTGCGACTGCGCGTACTGTGCTCCAAACTAAAGTGAAAGGCGTCAATCTGGCGACGAATGTTGATGTGCGATTGAAGTGGTTCAGTACCGCAAATCTGCTACCGACGTCAGATGTTCAGAGGCAGATGCAGGGTACTCCGGTGTACGATCATTCGGTGGATCTCAGGGTCATGCTTAAGCAGGACTTAGGCCCGGTTCGTTTGATATTGGATCACTCGACGATTGCGCTGAATGGAGATGGCGTCGCGCTCAATCTTGGTCGGGACAGTGCGGTAGATCAGACTGTCACCAACGATCGTAACCGTCGTTGGAACTGGACCTGGGATATCGAAGACGGAGACAGACACCAGAGTCTGCACAGGCTGGACCGGCTGGCCCTTAAGTACCAGTCTGGTAATTGGGGAGTAACCGTCGGCCGCGAAGCGGTCAGTTGGGGAAACGGTATCGTTTTTCAGCCCATGGATCTCTTTAGTCCCTTTTCTCCAACCGTGGTTGACCGTGACTACAAAGCAGGCGACGACCTGATCCTCATAGATCGCTTGCTCAATAACGGTCATGACCTGCAGTTATTGCATGTTGCGCGTCGTGGCGTCGATGGTGATGTGGGCAATGAGGCATCGAGTTCTGCGCTCAAGTGGCATGGGTACTTCGGGCCTGTAGAATTTGATGTGGTGGGCGCTCAGCATTACGACACAGATGTGGTGGCAGCTGCGTTTAGATTTCCAATCGGGCAGGCGCTGGTGCGTACGGACATAGTCGCTTCTGAAGACATGTATGGAGACCAGGTCTTCTCAGGTGTCATCAACGCAGATGTGAGTTTTATGCTTGGAGACAAAAATGCGTATGTGTTCGGCGAGTACTTCCACAATGGCTGGGGCGTTGACGAACTGCCCGAAGACATCACGCAGTTGCCGTTAGATCTTCAGTTACGCCTCGCGCGAGGCGAACTGTTCAATGTCATGAAGAACTATCTTGCGTTTGGTTTCAATTACGAGTGGCACCCCCTGATCAGCCAAACAGCCACTGTGATTACCAATCTTCACGATCATAGCAGCCTGTTTCAGACAGGATTTTCATATTCACCGGGTGATAATCAGACTATGCAACTGGGCTGGGTGGAACCATTAGGTGCACCGGGAGACGAGTTTGGTGGATTGCCGTTGGCAGGGCGGGTATTGACAACAGGGGGCGCCAGTCGCGTTTACTTCAGGTGGGTGTACTACCTTTGATTCGCATTGTTGTCAGTGTTTCACTGATGTTTGTCGCGTCTTCAGGCTGGTCTGTTGAACGCATTGTGTCGATAAATCAGTGTGCAGATGAACTCCTGCTCAACATTGTTCCACCTGATCGCATCATTTCCGTGACTCATTTTGTCAAAGACCCACGCATATCCTGGGATGCAGACTTAGCTCGGGATATTCCGGGTAACTCGGGACGAGCTGAGGAGGTCATGTCCCATCGACCGGATCTGGTCTTCGCCGGCGACTTCAGCGCGCGCAGCACAGTAAACTTGCTGCGTGGCTTGGGTGTACGTGTAATTGAATTAGCGCACCCCAGCAGCATAGATGACGTGCTCGACCTGATTGCTCAGGTTGGGCAAGAAACAGGGTTCGTTAAAGAGGCAGAAACCATTCGAACAAAGCTCTCTTCATCACGTCAGGCTTCGTCACCACAGACAACGATCACTGCAGCTGTTTATCAACCCAATGGCTACACGGTGGGTAAAGGATCGCTGATTAATGAGGTGCTTGAGCTTGCGGGAATTCGCAACGTGGCTGCATTCCGAGGACTTGCCAGCTACGACCGTTATCCAATGGAGCTGTTGATTCTGGATAAGCCGGATCTCCTGATCCTGGATCCGCAAGTACACGCCAGCCCATCGCTGTCCCATGAAATGCTCAGCCATCCGGCGCTTGACGAAGTTTTCGCGGGTGCGCGCAGGGTCGAAGTGCCCCCTCAGGCCTGGGCGTGCGGTACACACCACGTTTTTGCTGCTTTGAAGATCATAAGAGCAGCAGCACAGAGCGTCCGGGCAGGGGACGGTTAAGCCATGGCGGATATTCGTTTGTTGACAGGGTTGGGGCTCGGATTGGGGTTGGCTGTCTTTGTTGGATTGATGACGGGGCCTGCCGGTTTTTCGCCTGCGATGCTTATCGGTGGAGAGTCTTCAGCCTCAACCATCTTCTACGAGATTCGTCTTCCCAGAGTTTTGATCGGATTACTTGTTGGTGGCAGCTTGGGTCTGGCGGGTGCCGCCATGCAGGGGCTTTTAAGAAATCCGCTGGCTGAGCCCGGAATAATCGGTGTTTCAGGGTGTGCGGGTTTAGGGGCAGTCCTTGTTTTTTATACGGGTATCAGTGCAGGCCTTGCCATTGCTCTGCCATTGGGCGGTATGCTGGGCGCGCTGGGTGCGGTTTGGTTGTTGTATCTTTTATCTGGGCGTTCAAACAGTACGCTGATGATTGTCTTAGCGGGTGTCGCGGTGAACGCGTTCGCGGGGGCGTTCACCGCGCTGGTACTGAACCTGTCTGACAACCCATTTGCAGCCTTTGAAATCGTTTTCTGGCTGATGGGGAGTTTTGCGGACCGAAGCCAGGAACATGTAGCCATTGCAATACTGCCCGTGTTTGCAGGTTGGTGGTTGCTATTGCGCTCAGCGTCAGGATTGAATGTGCTTTCGCTGGGAGAGGAAACTGCAACGAGCCTGGGTGTGAATGTGCCACGCTTGCGTCTTTGTGTGATCTTTGGGACTGCTCTGAGCGTTGGCGCTGCCGTATCGGTCAGCGGCATGATTGGTTTTATTGGTCTGGTTGTACCTCACTTACTGCGTTCTAAGGTGGCTAATGAGCCTGCAAGACTTCTCTTACCGAGCGCTCTGGGCGGCGCCATCCTTGCGGTGGTGGCAGACATTGTGGTGCGCGTGATACCGACTGCCATCGAACTCAAGATCGGTGTTGTGACGGCGCTGGTTGGAGCGCCCTTTTTCCTGTCGTTGCTCAAATCCATGCGTCGAGAGGTGATTTGATGCTTCGAGGCAAAGACGTTGTGGTCAACTTAGGCGAGCGTCGCGTCGTTCAGTGCATCGATCTCGACATCGGCCCCGGAGAAATTATTGGTCTGGTTGGGCCAAACGGAGCAGGGAAGTCTACGTTGCTCAAGGCACTTGCAGGCCTGGTTGAACCCACATCGGGCCAGATCACACTGACCGGAAGGCGGCTTTCGGACATCCGCCCGGATCTGCGCGCACAACAAATTTCGTACTTTGCGCAGCATCATGTCGTGCACTGGCCTTTGAGTGTTGAAGCCCTTGTTCGCTTGGGTCGATTTCCGCACCGCGGTGAGGCCGATGATACTGCAATGACGGATGCGTTGATCAAAGCTGAGGTCGAACACTTGCGGGACCGAACCGTAACAGAATTGTCTGGCGGCGAACTTGCCCGTGTATTGCTTGCCCGGGCTCTCGCGGTTGATGCTCCCTACCTTTTAGCGGACGAGCCCATCGCGGGGCTGGATCCCTATTTTCAACTCCAGCTTATGACTTTGTTTCGCGAACTTGCTGATAGCGGTGCTGGTGTGCTTGTCGTCCTTCACGATTTATCCTTAGCAGCACGTTTTTGCGATCGAGTGATGCTGATTAACGCCGGTATAGTCGCAGCTCAAGGAAAACCGCGCCAGGTGTTGACGGAGGATCTTCTGCGTCAGGTTTTTCGGGTAGAAATGACCGTTAATATTGATGCTTCTCCACCCCTCATTGTGCCTAAGATGCGTGTCTAGCAGATCTCGGGTTTGATAAAAATACGCGTGCCGCTTTGCTGACGCTGATGTCAGTGTATGTGGGTTGTTGGGTGGCGATTTGCGGCCTTAGATGGACAAATATTTTGTTCATACATCTGCTAGAACATGCCCGGCGCTCAGACCTGGGGGATTGTATGCCCCTTAAATACAGCGCCCGCCGTCCACTTCCATCGCAACGCCTGTGATGAGGCTCGCTTCATCCGAACAAAGAAAGGCGGCGGCTTGACCAAGATCGGCAGGGGTAGAGAAGCGGCCAAGTGGAATGGTATTTATGAATCGCTGCCGATTTTCCGGGGTGTCGTCACCCAGAAAAGTCGCAAGCATGGGTGTTTCACCAGCTACCGGATTCAATGCATTGACACGTATGTTATGGGGAGCAAGCTCAATCGCCATAGAACGGGTGGCCGTGATGACCCAGCCTTTAGATGCGTTATACCAGGTCAGGTTGGGTCGGGGACTCACGCCGGCGGTTGAGCCGATGTTGAGAATGACACCCGCGGATCGCGTTTTCATTCCCGGAATTACGTACCGACTGAGTAAATAAATAGATTTCATATTGACGGCAAAAAGCGCCTCAAAATCGTCCTCGTTCACCGCATCGAGTGGGGTGGGGGCGAGTCCCATGCCTGCGTTATTGACCAGACAATCTAACGGTCCGGCCCAGGACTCAAAGTCGCCAAGCGCGCGCTGTAAATCATCGCTACGCGTAATGTCCGCCTGAAGTGCCAGGGCATCGTCTCCAAGCTCGGCAGCTGTCTGTGCAGCGGCATCCCCATTCAGATCCAGGATGCCGACCTTCGCACCGCGTTCGACGAATACCGTGGCGATGCCTTTGCCAAAACCGGAAGCGGCGCCAGTAACAATTGCTGTTTTGCCTGCCATGGTCATGCTTTTTCGCCACAGAGGAGGTGATGGAGTGCGTTGCTCATGACTTTGGCAGAGTCGATCATATCTTCTACCTCGACGTACTCGTCAGGCTGGTGTGCGAGCGTGAGAATGCCCGGGCCATAGGCAATGCAGTTTTCGAGTTTGCCGATGCGGTCAATGTGTTTCTGGTCATAAGTTCCGGGAGAAACGACGTGGGTCGCGGGTTTTCCGAGTACCTGGGCGATTGCATCAGAGACCGCCGTGACGACAGGTGCATCTTTAGGCGCCATCGTTGGAATCACCTCGAAAAGGTCGCGTATATCACATTCAAACCCCGGACGGGACTTACGTAAGTCTTTGATCAGGTCATAGACCTCTGCTTTCACATCGTCCAGCGTTTCTTCGATCAGAAAGCGGCGGTCGATGATGGTGCGGCAGGAATCTGCCACGATCGGAGCGGGCAATCCGTCGAATTCTTCGCTTTCACCACCGTGTATGGAATTGATGTTTATCGATGATTGACGGGCGCCTGGTGGCACGACCGGCATGTCGGTTTGCTTCCGGCTGAGGGCCGGATAAAGGTGGGTTTCGAATTTTTCTAACAATGCCATCATATGGCGGATTGCACTGTCGCCATCGAATGGCATGCTTCCGTGAGCAATGCGTCCACGGGTTTCGATTTCTGCCCACCATACGCCTCGGTGGCCTAAGCAGACGCGGTCTTTATTCAAGGGCTCGGGAATAATGACATGGTCTATACGGGGCACTGCCATAATGCCCTGCTCGGCTAGCCACGCAACGCCACCATATCCCCCGGTTTCTTCGTCTGCAGTGCCGGAGATTTCTATGGCGCCCGGATGATCGGGGTTGAGCTCGAGATAGGCTTCGATGGCGATGATCGAAGCCGCGAGGCCGCCCTTCATATCACAGCTGCCGCGTCCATAGATGCGGTCTCCAACCAGTTCTGCCTGAAATGGATCCTGCTGCCAGCCATGGCCCACCTTGACTACGTCGATGTGAGAATTGAAATGCACACAGGGCCCGGAGGTGGATGCTTTTCTGGCCACGATGTTCATACGCGGGTACTGATCCGTGTCGCCTGGTGTACCGAGCGCACGGTAGTACTCCGTTTGAAAGCCACGCTTAGCCAGGCGGTCGCCGATATAGTGGCAACAGTCATCGTAGTACTCGCCTGGCGGATTAAGAGTTGGGATCCTCACCAGATCTTGGGTCAGGGCAATGAGGTCCTCACGCTTATCCTCTATGCGTTGGTATAAGGCATCAAGCATGGATTTGCTCTTGCATGGCCTCATATACGCCCCGGGCGATGGCTCGGGCAACAACATTGGCTGCATGGATGCCGATGTCCATCAGAGATTCATCATTCAGCGGCTTCTGTCCGGTGCTGGTGACAAACACCAGATCCCCGTCAGCCGGTGTATGGACGGGGTATAGCGCGCGTGCAAAGCCATCGTGACTGGTAATGGCGATCCGTTTTCCGGTTGCGGGTGTCAGTGCGGCATCCGTGATGACCACTGCGAGGGTCGTGTTAGCGCCCGGTACGCGTTGCCCGGTTTTGCTCAGAGGAATATCGCCGTCAGATGGCCAGGGGTGCGGCAAGCCGCGCCCACCGAATTCATCGTTCTTTTCGAAAGGTGCAGCCCAGAAATGATCGGTGTGGCCGATGAGCGGGGAACCTGCGGCATTGACCGCGGCAATGGCCATGATGTTGATGCCCGCAACGTTTGTGTGGGCTGCGCCGAGGCCCCCGGGAGTGGTTGCGGTTGCGGCGCCGAATGCAGCCCCTTGCCGGCCGAGTGCGAAGCGAGAGGTGGCATGACTTATCGCTTCATAACCAAGTTCTCTGTAAGGCGAATAGCGTCCCCATTCCTTATTTCCATCGTTGCGCATATCAAAAAGGATTGCACTTGGTACGATGGGTATGCGCACAGGATCGAGCGGGATTCCACGGCCCTGCTCTTTAAGCCACGCCTGGGCGCCACCCGCCGCATCCAGGCCGAAGGCGGAGCCGCCGGAAAGGACAATGGCGTCGACTTCGCCCACACTGAATTCAGGCGAGAGGAGCTCTGTTTCTCGGGTTCCAGGGGCGCCTCCCGCGATATGAACGGCTGCGGTGGCAGCCTGTTCGAATAGGCATGCTGTTGTGCCGGTATTGATTTCCTCATCGGTCGCGTGCCCGACCAGCACACCGGGAATGGGGATATCAAACACGGAATTCATTACACCAGTGTACTCCCGTCGGCGCGAAGCGTAAAAGAAAGTGTTACTCTCGATGTCAGAGGGGAGGCCATGGAAAAGAAATTAGGACCGGTCGCGACAGCCAGAACGCTGCAACCGCTTGTTCGGAAATATGCGGACATCAGTGAGTCGCAACGACACCTCGCACCCGAAGTTGCACGCGCGTTTGCCGAAAACGGGCTCTACCGGATAGCGGCTCCGCAGGACGCATTTGGTAGTGCACATGACCCACTGACTCAGGTTCATACGATAGAAGCGATTGCCCAAGCTGATGGTTCGGCTGCGTGGAATATAATGATTGGCATCGAATCTTTCGGACTGATCGCACCCGCCTTTGGTACGTCCGGACATCTTCTTAAAGATCCCTTGGTGATCATGGCAAGTTCGACCGCGGCCGTGGGCCGAGCGGACAAAGTGGACGGTGGTTATCGCGTATCGGGCGTTTGGCAGTTTGCCAGTGGGGTCCACAACGCCTCCATTTTTGGCGCGACAGTCAGGGTTTGGGAAGATGGCGTACTTGATGAAACATTGGGTAACCGTTATGGAATTATCGATCAGGGTGATTTTGAGATTCTGGACACCTGGTACACAGCAGGACTTTGTGGGTCAGGTTCTCACGATGTAAGAGTGGACGATGTATTCATCCCGGAAGAACGCCTGATCGCGCCGATCGGTGGCGTTCGCCACGACTCACCGTTGTTGAACTTTCCGTTGGGTGCTCGCCTTGCCTATAACAAGGTCGGCGTAGCCTGGGGGCTTGCCCGTGCCGGATTGGATGCATTTACTGAACTTGCTGAAGGCAAACACCCAAGGTTTAGTCGGACAAGCCTGAAGGAGAGAGCTTTCGCTCATCGAGCAATTGCTGATGCGGAGGTGCGCTTTCGCAGCGGTAAAGTGCTCGTGGAAGTGCTTTTAGAAGAGATGTGGCAACGCGTACAACAACATGAGCATGTCACCAGCAAGGAGCGCGCACTCTTTCAGATTGCATGTTCAGACAGTGTGCGGGGTTGCATCGAGGCGGTTAATAAAGTGGTGGAGGCGGCTGGTACGACGGCAAATGAACGTTCGCATCCGCTCGAAAGGATTGCGCGTGACGTTAAGGTCGTAGGGCAGCATATTACGGTTGCGCCACAACACATCGAAGATGGCGGTAGAATTCTGTTGGGATTACCGGCGCAGGAAATGATGTTGGGAGGTCTGCAAGCGGTGACAACAAAAGGTTGAGCATGTATGTCGAGGGAATTTAAGTTCCAGCGAGTTTGAGAATCTTCTGCGAGTTACCACTTATGTGCCACAAACGCAAAGCCATTGCCCCAGCGACCAGCGTCAGTCCCAGGGTCTGTGCAGCCCAATATCCATACACGCCAGGCGCGAGCCCTGGAAAAATGATGCCTTCAGAAAGAACAAAGCCCAGAGGCAGCGCAATAAACCAGAATCCGACCAGGCCAAAGTACATGGGTACTTGGGTATCCTTATAGCCTCGTAGCGCGCCGACAGTGACTGCATTGCTGTCGTCAACTATCTGATAGACGGCAATGAAGAGCACCAGGGTTGCGGCAATGTCTATCACCAATGGGTCCGTTGTGAATATTGAGATCAGATAGTAGCGTGCGACTACCAGCAACACTGATACGACCAACGCATAACCAATTGAGAACCTGTACACCGTGGCGGCGGCTGTTCGGGCAGACTCGAGGTTGTTTGCACCTACATGAAAGCCAACCCGTATGCTGGCTGCGCTGCCCAATGCTGCCGGGATGACGTAGGTTGCCCAGTTCAGGTTGCCGGCAATTGAATTAGCTGCGACTTCCAGAACACCGATACGGGCAATCAGTATGCCGATGACGGAATAAACAGCCATCTCAAGAAATATGGTCAGTCCGATGGGGATACCGATTTTGGCGATGCTCTTAATTACTGTGAAATCTGGCCATTCGAAGCGCTTGAATGCCTCAAGGTGCTTGAAGAAGGGCAGTCTGCAAAAAGCTAACATGCAGATGAATTCCAGCCAGAAAACAACAGCGGTGGCGTAACCACAACCTACCCCACCGAGTTCGGGGAAGCCGAACTTGCCATAAACGAGCAGATAATTGAGAACAACGTTGGTGGGGATCATTGCGCCTGCGATCCACATGGGTGGCCGTGGCTGACCCATGCCTTCAAATATGTGCCTGAGTGCAACATAGAAAACCACGGGCGGGGCTCCCCATGCGGCGGCGGCCATGTACTCACCCGCCACGTGCGCCGCTCGGGGGTCCAAATCAACCCATGCCAAGATGTTGCTTCCGAATGTCAGGGTGACAACGAGGATTGCCCCGGTTGCTGTGCATACCCACAGGGCCTGGCGGATCTGATGCCCGATTTCTGACTCCCGTTCGGCACCCCTCAGTTGGGCGATGATGGGTGTCATTGCCATGGTCAGGCCTGTCAGGAGCATGAATATTGGCCATATGATCATGCCACCGATAGACACGCCAGCCAGGTCTGTGGAGCTGTAGTGTCCAGCCATTGCTGCGTCCACACTGCCGGTGAGCATAATGAATAGCTGAGTCAGAACAATTGGCCACCCAAGGGTCAAGACCTCCTTAAGCTCGGCTCTGGAGTCGAATGGCGAATCGTTGGCGGTGGTTTCTGTCATAACATCCAAAAAAAACTACGATTTTCCCCTATGGGTCTTCCGAGGGGTGGAAAAGGGCAGGTATCATACCCGTAACTGGACAAAGGTATGAATAAGCATGGGCTTGGTTCTTACGATAGGTTTGGCGGTGCTCGCTTCCCTGTTTGGCGCTGCTCTTGGCTATTTTGTTAAAAGCTGGCAGGCACGTGGTACCAGGATGCAGATGCAGGCGCTTGAATCCCAACTCAATGCCAGCCGGGATGAGTTGGCTAACTATCGCCAGGAGGTGTTTCAGCAGCTTTCAGACACGGCTGATAAGTTTAGAAATCTTGACCAGAGCTATCATGCATTGCATCGACAATTGGCTACATCTGCCGCGATGCTTTGTGGAGATCAGGCTACATCTCTGCTGGCCGGCGACATTGAACCTTTGCTCACTCAGGTTGAACAGGCAGAACAAAACGAAGAAATCATCGACGAGGAAGAGATAGAGATCGTTGTTGCTGAGACAGGCACATCTGCATCAAAAATAGCGGATGTAGGCGTTGGGCAGGCCCCGACGACAACAAACAGTGCGCCCTCCAAGCCAGCCGAACCTCCGGAAGAAGTGCCCATATTGACGGATGCGGACGAATTCCCGGGCCAGGATGCTCCGGGTGAGTCGTCACAGGGCAAGGGGCGATATGTGGGCTAATCAGGCTGCAGGACGCTCTGTCCCCAGAATGGACACACGCTCTCCATAGCGACTGTGTGGCCAGTAGTCCCACACCGCGTGGTGCTGGGTGCAACGGTTATCCCAGAACGTGACGGTGTTTGGCCGCCACGCCACTCTGCAGGTCAGTTTCGGTGTTGTCGCAATGTGTTGGAACAACGCCTCGAGAATGGCTTTGCTCTCCCAATGGGCGAGACCTTTAATGTGCGATGTAAAGCCGGCATTCACATACAGAATCTTCTTTGCTGTTTCTGGATGGCGGGTCACGATGGGATGTTCGTTTTTTGGATACGACTGGCCTTGGGGTGGCGTGGACTTATAGCCAATGACGTAAGGGAGGGCTCCATCGTGCACGGCTGTCAGACCTTCGAGGATCTCTTTCATCTTATCGCTTAAGAGTTCATAGGCGAGGTACATGTCGGCATACATCGTATCACCGCCCCCGACTTCAGGCGTTTCGGTGACGTACAGGATTGATCCCAACGGAGGAATTTCGTCACAGGTGACGTCAGTATGCCACCCGTCGCCGGCGGTGTAGGCTGAATCTTTGGTGGTTTCCACACGCAGAATTTCGGGATCTCCGCCGTAGGCGTGCTGCATGGGATGCACATGCAAAGAGCCAAACTTTCGTGCAAATGACTTGTGTTGTTCTTGTTGGATGTGCTGGTCGCGGAATACGAGCACCTTCCAGTCCAGCCAGGCTTGATAAATCTCGCTGAATTGCTCGTTGCTGAGTGGTTTAGACAGGTCAACTCCCTCGATCTCGGCGCCTATGTGGGACGTTAAACTGTCTACGCCAATCGTCTGATATCCATTTATGTTGGCCATGCCGGATCCTTACTCGGGTAAGCCGAGAACTCGTTTTGCGATTATGTTTGCTTGAATTTCGTTGCTCCCACCGTAGATCGTGGTGGTGCGCAGATGCAGGAATTCCTCAGTAGCCTTAAGTTCCTCGGCAGTGAAGCCAATTGTCTCATGTGCACCGAGCCCGCGAAATCCCATCAGGCTACGTTTGAGGTCAGCTGTATCACGTTGCAATGCCGCACCCACGAGTTTGAATATCGAAGTTGCCGCACCGGGGATGCCGGACTTGTTCTCTTCATTTGCACGCTTTGCCGTGAGCTGGAAGGCAAAGCGCTTCATGTTCATATCCAACAAAGTGCGTCGAACGGCAGGATCCGATATCTGTCCGTCACTTTCACCCACGTATTTCTTAGCGATCTTCACTAAAGATCTGCCTGGATCTACCCCTCGAGCGCCGCCGCTTAAACCGCCGATGCCAGAGCGCTCAAACTGCAACAGACGTTTACCGACAGTCCATCCTTTATTGAGTTCGCCAACCAGATCTTCTTTCTGGGCGATGGCATCGTCGAAGAAGGTCTCGCAGAAAGGCGAGGATCCGGAAATTAAACGGATGGGTTTGGTGGTTACGCCGGGCTGATTCATGGTGAGGAGCATGAAACTGATGCCGTCGTGCTTGGGTGCATCCGGGTCGGTGCGTACGAGGATGAACATCCAGTCGGCGGTGGCTGCCCCTGATGTCCAGATTTTCTGGCCGTTGATGACATAGTGATCACCGTTGTCTACGGCACGAGTGGCCAGCGACGCGAGGTCGGAGCCGGCGTTGGGTTCAGAATAACCCTGGCACCACTGTACCTCTCCCCGCGCAATTTTTGGTATGTGATGTTCTTTTTGCTGATCTGTGCCGTACTCAAGGAGGGTTGGGCCGATCATAGAGGTACCCATGCCCATCAGGGGTGGACGAGCGCCGACTTTTCCCATCTCTTCGTAAAGGATACGGGTTTCTGCCGGAGTCAGGCCACCACCGCCATAGCGTTTCGGCCATGTCGGCACTGTCCAGCCTTTCTCGGCCATTCGATCCAGCCACAGGGCGAGTTCCGGCTCCAGTTGAATCTTGCTCGATCCGTTGGCAATCATGCCCGGTCCGCGCGCTGCATCGGGGCAGTTTTCGTTCAGCCACCCAGCCACCTCGGCTCGGAATTCGTTCGTATCGCTCACGGTCTAACCTTAATAAATGGGAAACAAAAAAAGGAAAATAAAAGCCTAACCGTTATAGACTAGCGATTCCAGTTGGTGAAGGAGCCAGGTATGGACATGGCGGTAGCGCCATTCTCGTTAAAGAATTCAGTGGGTAATGACGTCAGTTTTCCGTCTGGCCGCAAGAGTCTGGTGTGCTTTGTTAAGGAAGACTGTCCGACATGCAGGGAAGTGATGCCGGTGCTGTCAGCCATCAATACGGCCTTTAGTGAGGCGCTGGATATCCATGTGATCGGGCAGACGAATGAAGGAAATGTGGTCCTAGAAGATGACTATTCGCCGTCTTTTTCACTGCTGGATGATTCTACCTTAAAGGTTTCTTTCGCGACTGACATCGACATCGTACCTACTTTGATCCTGTCCGATAGTGACGGTCAACCGCAGCAGGGGCTGGTCGGATTTGTCCGCGACGAATGGAAAGCACTTTGTACGCGTGTGGTGGCAGAAACCGGGAGCAAGGATCCGGAGATTGACTGGCAAAGTCTTCCTGATTGGCGGCCGGGTTGTGGATCCCTTTCCGTTGATCCGATTTTTGCTGACAAGCTTCGCGCCGAAGCTGAAAACAGTCCTCTGCGTGCTCGTCGGATCGAGATTGCAATGGCGGACGATGAAGTCGAGTTCATGTTTGATCAGGGGTTTTCAGACGGGTTACCGCTGGTTCCGCCGACGCCTGAACGGGTGATACGTATGCTTTCTGGCACCCAGCGTGATCCTCAGGAAGTGATTGCTATTATGCCGCCCAATATGGGCGAGGTGACGGTTGAAAAGGTCGCCATCAATGCGGTGATGGCCGGTTGCAAGTCAGAATACATGCCAGTGATCATGACGGTTGTTGAGGCAATCTGTACCAATGAATACAACATTCACGGGGTGATGGCGACCACGATGGGCGCGAGTCCAGTGATCGTCGTCAACGGGCCGGTACGCGAAAAGATTGGTATGAACATGAAACTTGGTGCACTGGGGCAGGGCAATCGGGCTAATGCGACGATAGGCCGGGCAGTACGTCTGCTTGTGCGTAATATGGGAGGCGCTAAGCCAGGGGGTACGGAGCGTTCTACGCTGGGAAACCCAATGAAATTCACTATGTGCTTTGCTGAGTGGGAAGAACGTAGTCCCTGGGCACCATTGCATGTTGAGCGTGGTTTCAATGCAGATGATTCGGTTGTCACAATTTTTACGATGACCAGTGGCCCCAGTCTGATTGTGGATCAGGACTCACGATCGGCCAGCGAGCTTGCCGGGACGATGGGACTTTGTCTGGAGGGCGCTTTTAATCCTAAGGCGCACTTTTCGACCGACTGTCTGCTCGTGGTCGCGCCCGAGCACGTAGACACGCTGGTCAGAGACGGATACGAAAAAGAAGACATCCGACGGCGTATACAAGAGGTCACGGCACGTCCAATTCGGGATCTGGTTGCCAATGATACGTCTGGTTCCGGATTCAAGCGCGACGTGGCAGCGGGCATGACGAAGACACAATTGGACAAAAAGCTGCCTAAGTTTAAAAGCGAAGAAGATATTCATATTGTTGTGGCGGGATCCGAGGCAGGAAAATTCTCGGGTGCCTTTCACGGCTGGGCGACAGGAGAGATTGGCTCGATCTCCGTGTCGAGAAAAATTGCTGAGCCCTAGATCCGAAATTGGATCGGCGAGACTCATGAGGGAGTTCAAATGACCACCATTCTAGATCCGACTGATGAACGGGTGCCGGTTGAGCGAACCATCACACCGCGTCCGGAATCGATTAAAGGGGCGGTTGCGTTGCTGGATATATCCAAGCCGCGCGGCAATGTGCTGATTGATCGACTGGAGGAGGTGTTGATGGAACGTCTGCCTGGTGTAACGTTCAATCGATATGCAAAACCCACTTTTACCAAACCGGCACCTGAAGACCTCAGAAAGCAGATTCAGGAAGCCAACGACTTTGTTGTCGAGGCACTGGCTGACTGAGGATCCTGTACCACGTGCAGTTTGCATGACACGGTATGGTTTGAAATTCAGGGCACCCCCGCGGTGTCGATCGCGAGTTCTGAATTCGTTGATGCAGCGGAAGCGCAAGCATCTGCCCTGGGTATGAATGATGCACAACGCGTCTTTGTGCAACATCCGATTCAGGATGCAACGGACGAAGAAATGCGTGCCAAGGCAGATAGGGTAGTTGAAGAGGTGATTGCAGCGCTCATTCAATGAAGTGATGCAGATGAAAGGGTCAGGCAGTGCCCATATATCGGGCTTTAAGGACTACACCTTAGTCCGTTGCAGTTTGACGGATATGCCGGCGCGGATGTTGCAGGGTAGTTAATCGCGCTATGAGTGCCTGTTTTCGCAGGTTTTCTTCCGCATCGCAGGCAGCACATCGGTGCTTGAACTCGCTGGCTTAGAAATTGTCACCCTGTCGGATATACGTTGCCTTCGAAGACTGTCGCTGTGATTGGTATATCACGAAGTTCCGTAGGATCACATTTGATTGGGTCTTCTTCGAGGATCGTGAAATCAGCCATCTTGCCTGCACGGATGCTACCGGTTTCGTTTGCAAAACCTATGACATGAGCGGCGTTGATGGTGATGGCGGCGAGCGCCTGTTCCTGAGTCAACCGTTCTTCGGGTGCCATGATGTCACCTGTGTGATTTTCGCGATTCACCGCCACCCAGGCGCTGTTCAAGGGCTCGGCAGGTGCCATGGTGAAATCAGAGTGGAATGTCGTATTAATCCCTTCGCGGAAGCAACTGCCCATCCGTGCCATTTGTGATGCCCGTTCAAAACCGATGCCTTGCTGGGCGTAGATGTCGGAAAGCTCGTGTAGGTAATACACATTGGCGGAGATTTGGGCACCAAGCGCTTTGATACGGCGAATTTGTTCAGGCGTTGAAAACCCGAAGTGCTCGAAGGTAAAACCATGGTTAAAGCGTGGGCGCTCCCACTGCATTTTTTCTAAGATGTCTAAGGTTAATTCCACGCCCAGGTCTCCCGTCACGTGGACATGTATTTGAAAACCAGCGTTCCAGTACGCGCGAACGCTGGTTTCCAGGAGTTCAGGCGTGGCCAGCCACTCGCCATGATGCCCATCGATATAACCCGGCTCCTGGAGCTGAGCGAGTTGGCTGAAGAAGGCGCCGTCGCTGAAGAGCTTGATGTGGTTGCCGAAACGCAGGCGGTGGGTATTTCTCTCGATCAGTGTACGGACGGCTTCCACGGCTTGTTCGGGCGTGCGCCCACCGGCCTGCATCATGCCCCCGTGTGGCACCAGGCGGGTTCGAAAGGGTACGTCATCGCCGTCGATCTCGCGCTTTAGCGCGTTGAATTCCGATTCAAAATCAAATAGACCCACAGCCATGTCGCCAATCGATGTCTGGCCACCTGCGTGCACGACATCTTTCAAGCGTTGTAGGCCGTGGGCGTATTTTTCTGGCGCAAGAATCCAGGGGTTGAGACGACTGATAGACAGACTTAAGCCGTTTTCAAAAAAATGCCCGCGTTCGAAGTCTATTTGAGAACCGGGTTTGACATCGCTTGATTTGATATTGGCCATTGTCAGGGCTGCGTCGTTGAGATAGTTCTCATGAAACGAGCGGTGCCATACGATGATCGGTCGTTCAGCACTGATTGCATTGATCCTGGCGCGCGACATTTCACCATGCCAGAGTTGATGATAGCCCCAGGTGAAAAGTGGTTCTCCGTCGGGCTTTTGCGCATGTAACTGGCGCAGGCGATTATCGAAAGCTTCTTCAGTGGTGGTCGGCTCTACATTACCCCAGGGCAGTTTCCAGCGCATCGCCGTTATAAACTCCATCGGCAGGAGGACAGCTGCCATGCTGGGATGCAGGTGTGGGTCGATAAAACCGGGACAGATGATGTCATTTTTAAAACGATCATCGACCGTATGTGGGTGGTGGTCGAGCCAAGGTGACATCTGCGCAACGGATCCGACTTCGATGATTCGCCCGTCTGCGACCAATACGGCTTCTGCACGAGGTAGGGAAGGATTCATCGTCAGGACTGAACGCGCTGGGAAAAGTGTGAACATGGTCTACCCATTCATGTTGTAATGGCCCGTTTTAACCTATCCGGCCATCCTTGGACACCCCGCCAGCGAAGAGAATTTACTACGGTTACTGGCTGATCGTGGCTGCCTTTATTGCGCAATTTGTATCCGTGGGAGTGTATAGCTACGTCCTGGGCTCGTTCATGACACCTATGGTCGATGAACTCGGCTGGACACGTGCCGATTTCACGCTTACGCGTTCGATCGGGCAGCTGGTGATGGCATTTGTGGGGGTGCTTGTTGGCAGCCGTGTAGACCGTTTTGGCGGGCGCCCGATTATGCTTATCGGGAACACAATCCTCGTATCTGCACTACTTGCGCACAGTTATATCAACACATTATGGGAATGGCTGTTCCTCAATGGTGTGGTGATGACGGTTGGCTGCGCAATGATCGGCAATCTCGTCGTCAATGTGACGTTGTCTAAGTGGTTTGTGATTAACAGAGGTAAAGCTGTTGCATGGGCAGCGATGGGTGTGTCTTTTGGCGGTATCGTCCTCACGCCGCTGGCGACGTGGCTCATTGATACCCAAGGATGGCGCGAAGCATGGCTTTGGCTTGGCTTGTTTGCCGGTGTTTTTCTTTATCCCGTGGCAGTCACGATTCGTCGAGCACCGGAAGATCATGGGCTGAATCCCGATGGGCTTTCAGCGGAGGAAATGTCCAGCGGTGCGGGCGATCTGGCACAAGAAGAAGACCTCAATGCCTACACTCGAGGCCAGGCTCTGCGCACCGCCACGTTCTATGGCCTGGTCATTGCCTTCGGGTTCTTCACCATTAATATTATCGTGCTGATTCTTCAAACGATTCCCTATCTGACAGACAACGGCTTTACCCGGATCGACGGTGTGACGGCCATGATCGCTGCATCGATACCGGCGATGTTATCAAAGCCGGTATGGGGTTATCTCGTAGACAAAATGCGCGTGAAACCCTTAGCCTCAGTTTCAGCGTCGGTCACTGGGCTGGCACTATTCTTAATTGTCGGGGCTGTTTCAACGCGCCAGTTGCCGCTTATTTATGTGGCGTATGTGATGCTTGGCCTGGGGTGGGGTGGCATGATTCCTATGCAGGAAGTCATCTGGGCGCGCTTTTTCGGCCGTAAGCATCTGGGTGCGATACGGGGCGCTGGGATGCCCTTTTCGTTGCTTCTCGGTGCGGTTGCGCCCTGGGCTGTTTCGTATTATCACGATGTCGTTGGCGAATACGATGGAGCGCTTTTGATCGTTGCAGGTTTGAACGTGATGAGTGGTCTGTTGATCTTTCTTGTGCCGCCGCCCCGGCGGTCACACTAGCGAACTCGAAAGTCGTTTGCCTTGCTGAGATCCTGTCCGCGCATGAGGAAAACGGGGCGCATGTCGTCCACGGGACTTTTGCCCATATCCCTCCGATAGACTGACGTTGTCGGCATATACCTCAAGGTCATGCCTCGTCTCGGCTGATCCGAGTGATTTGCCTCAGACCCATGCATCAGATAGACGTCGTGCAGACTGATTTGCCCTGGTTGCAACTCGATGTAGACAGCGTCCTCCTCATTGTAGGCTGAGGCATCCAGTTCTAAAGGCAGGGCAATGTCTTTTGCGTCGTTGAAGTGATGTGGTGCGAGCGCGCGTGCTTTGTGTGAACCCGGAAGAAATCTAAGGCAGCCGTTTTTGCGCGTTGCGGGGTCGAGGGCGACCCACACGGAGCAGGTAGCTAAAGGTACGATGGGCCAATACTCGCCATCCTGATGCCATGGCGTGCGTGATCCGACTCGTGCAGGTTTAGCAAAAAGACTCGAATTCCAAAGTGCAATGTCAGGCCCGATCAACTGCTCCACCATATCGAGGATGTCTTGATTGCGTGCGACGTTTAGAAATCCGAGGTCGTACATGAGAAGCGCACCACAATAGTCTGAGAACTCAGGATGGCGATCGAGAAGCGAGTTGTGCGCACGTTTAATGGAGTCAATCGTTTCTGCCGGCAGGGTAAAGTCCGGGATCACATACCCCTGGGTTTGGTATTGGTTTACCTGCTCTGGTGTAAGCATTGTTTTCTTGGATCGAAATGGATGTGGAATCGACCTAGAATAGCAGAATCGTTTGGGAGGTTACGATGAATTATGCCCGTATCCAGGTTCAGTCGACCGGTGCCGTAGGCGCGATGATATCTCGTGTGAACCTTAAGGACTTTGATGATGAGACGCTGGCAGAACTTCGACACGCGTTCGCCGCGCATTCGGTCCTGTTTTTTCGCGATCAGGATCTGACGCCCGACGATCATCTGGCATTCGCTGAACGGTGGGGAGATGTCAACGTTAATCGGTTCTTTGCCACAGTTGCTGGTTATCCTCGGATCGCAGAAGTCCGCAAGAGTAAAGAACAAAAATTCAACGTCGGTGGTGCGTGGCATACCGATCATTCTTATGACCCGATACCGGCGATGGGCAGCATCTTATATGCCATTGACGTGCCTCCAGTAGGGGGGGATACGATCTTTGCAAGTACGTGTGCGGCCTTCGAAACGTTGTCTGAAGGTCTCAAAGACACGCTGCTCAGCCTTAATGCCGTGCATTCATCCCGGCATGTTTTTGGTCCGCAGTCGCAGCGCCCCCAAGAATTTGATAATCGGTTTGGAAACGAAGAGGAAGCGACCCAGGATGCTGTGCATCCGGCCGTGATTACGCATCCGTTGTCGGGTCAAAAGTCGATCTACGTCAACCCTGGATTTACGCTGCATTTTGAAGGTTGGACCGAGCAGGAATCGAAGCCACTCTTAGAATATCTGTACCAGCACATAGGTCGCCCGGAACATGCGTATCGATTTCAATGGGCGCCTGGCTCGATTGCCTTCTGGGACAATCGCGCAACCTGGCATTGGGCTGTCAATGACTATCATGGACACGAACGTTTAATGCATCGCATAACCCTCGAAGGGGAAGCCATCGCCCCATGAAAGAGCAACTGGCTGAGTCTTTTGTCAAAGATATCGTTGGTTATTGTAATCCGCTGTCTGTACTTCCCGGGCAGGACGTGGGTTTTATGCTGGGTGCATGGAACGGGGAGGGTGCGGCTGAAGCAGAGATTGTCAGGCTGATAAGCGGCGATGATCGTCCGCATGGTACCGGACTGATTGAGAAGTCGGTGGTAAGTCTGGAAAATATATTTGTTAAATATCAAATACTTACGCCTGGATCCTATGGTGTTATATCAGATTTACCTGCGGTCGATGTCGGCGAATTAACATTCTGGTTTTATCCAACGTTAGTCCGCTCATCGAGACAAACACTGATGCGACAGGACACGCTGGAAGTATGCATGTCGGATGCAGGTCTTCACATCACGTCGTCGCAGGACGAGTTCTATCTGTCGGCTTCTCTACAGGAACGTCGTTGGTACGAACTGACGTTGAGCTTCGGGCCTGCGCCGTCACTTAAGATCCGCTCGCAGCCCATCGGGCCTGGTGAACGTGAAAGTGCTGCTGTGGTTACCGCGCATAAGCCGCTGTTCATGCCCGGTGGAGACCTTCTGCTTGCGGCATCTGCCCCGGGTCAGTCCTGCTTTAACGGACGCCTCGAAGGGGTTGTCATTAAGACGTCAGACAGCATTCTTTTAGACCTCGATTTTTCTGAAGGCATCTCGTCACAGAAGTTGGTGGATGGGTCCGGTAATGGCCACCACGGATATCTGCTGCAAAACCCGACCAGAGGTGTCTGCGGACGACTTTGGGATGGGTCGACACAGAGTTACCTGCAAAGTCCTGAGCAATACGCGGCGGTACACTTTCATGAAGATGATCTGACAGATGCGGGCTGGGAGGAAAGTTGTCGCTGGACTGTCCCGGAAGATCTGCCCAGCGGTCAGTACGCACTCAAGGTGACCCTACGTGATTGTATCGACTACATCCCTTTCTTTGTGCGTGCCCCTAAAGGACGGCGTAAGTCCCTGGCCTACCTTGTTCCGACTGCGACGTATCTGGCCTATGCGAATCAACGCATGGCCTTTTCGGGCGGTTATTTCAGCGATCCGGTGCTGCATTATGCCAACGAAGCTTTTTTGTACGCGCATGAAGATGTGGGCTTTTCTCTCTATGAGCACCACCGAGATCATAGTGGGGTGCACGTCTCGTCGAGGCTTCGGCCCATCATGAATCTCAAACCACAGAACGGAACTTGGGCTTTTAATGCCGACACGCACATCACGGCATGGCTTGATGAGATCGATCAGGAATTCGACGTAGTGACCGATGAAGATCTGCATCTTCAGGGACTCGACGCACTGGATGGCTATCGCACGGTGATTACCGGCACTCATCCCGAGTACTACTCAACACGCATGCGGGATGCGCTGGAAAGTTGGCTCGGTGCCGGTGGACGGCTGATGTACATGGGTGGCAATGGCTTTTACTGGAGAGTGGCATTTCAGGAAGACAATCCGGCTGTCATGGAAGTCCGACGGGCAGAAGATGGTACGCGTGCATGGATTGCGGAACCGGGAGAGTATTATCACCAATTTGGTGGCGAGTACGGGGGCATGTGGCGAAGGCTTGGCAAGCCGCCTAACCAACTGGTTGGCATTGGCTTTGCCGCTCAGGGCTTCGACGGGGGTACTTACTATCGTGTACAACCCGGCGCCCTGGATCCGAGGGTCGAATTTATTGTGCAGGGGATCAGTGATCTGACAGAAGGTGACACCTGGGGGAGCTTTGGTAACCAGGGGGGTGGTGCTGCCGGGGAGGAGATCGATCGTCACGATGTAACACTGGGCTCGCCGGCACATGCGGTCGTCATTGCAACCTCGGAAGATCACCGTCCTGGCATGCTTCGTGTCAAGGAGGAATTCCACATGATGGAGCCGTTGGGAAATGATCCTAAGGTGCGTGCTGATATGGTGTTCTTTGAAGTCGAAGGGGGCGGTGCGGTCTTCAGTACGGGATCCATCTCTTATGCCGGTTCTCTTGCGCATAATGATTATCACAATGAGATCGCGATGCTTACAGGCAATGTTCTGACCCGCTTTCTTGATCCAGATCCATTCACTTATCCGGATTAACCACCATTATTGGGGGATACGATGCGAAAAAATATATTCAGGCAGTCGACGTGGCGCATCATTACGTTTTGCGCAGGGCTCGGCCTGGCAAGTGCCAGTCAGGCCGATATGCGCGCGGTTGGAATTGGCGTTGCCGATCTTCAGGCGTCATCGCAGTTTTATCAGCAGATACTGGGCGTCAGTGTCCAGCGTACGTATGAGTTGGGTTATCTCAATGAAATTGTACTTGGATATACAGGGGAGCCGGGTGCTGTACTCGTCCTTATGAACTGGCCCAATGACGATCGAGTCTACGATGGCGGAAACGTTAAAGTTGTTTTCAACGTCGACGATGCTGAGGCTGTGATGCAAAGGATCGTCGCCGCCGGCGGGCGTATAGATCGTGCTGCTTCCCCCATTGATGCGCTACCCGGTGTGCTCGTTGGTCTTGGGCGCGACCTCGACAACTATGTGGTAGAGGTCATTCAGGTACAGAATCCGCAGTAGACCCTTGGTTGAGAGGAGGCCTGTTTAGTCCTGCAGCGCTTCTAAACCGGAAAAATTGTCCAGTGCTTCTGGATTGGCAAGTGCTGAGGTGTTTTTGACGGCACGACCGTGAATGATATCGCGCACGGCAAGCTCTGCGATTTTACCGCTCATCGTGCGCGGGATATCCGTGATCTGGATAATCTTGGCCGGTGTATGGCGGGGCGAAGCAAAGCGCCTGATTCGGAGTTTGATGTCATTAATTAACGTTTCCTTAAGCGTGATGCCTTCGCGCAACAATACAAAGAGAATCACCCGCACGTCATTGTCCCATTCCTGGCCAACGCAAACGGCATCTACCACCTCATCGAACTGCTCGACTTGGCGATAAATTTCAGCGGTCCCGATACGCACCCCGCCTGGATTTAAGACTGCGTCTGAGCGACCGTGGATGATGTAGCCGCCATTGATCGTTTTTTCTGCGTAGTCGCCGTGCACCCAGATATTTTCGAATCGGTCGAAATAGGCGTCGTGGAATTTTTTACCATTATCATCATTCCAAAAGCCAATGGGACAGGACGGAAAAGGTAAGGTGCAGACCAGTTCGCCTTTCTCCTGCGTGATCGAGTTGCCATCGTCATCCCATATATCCACGGCCATGCCCAGGCCGGGGCTTTGTAGCTCGCCTTCGTAGACCGGCAGGTTTGGGTTGCCCAGCATAAAACAAGAAATCAGATCCGTGCCGCCCGACATAGATACAAGATGACAATCCGGTTTAATGTCGTCATACACGTAGCGAAACCCTTCGTGAGTCAAAGGAGATCCGGTACTTATGAGCATGCGCATCGCGTCCAGGTTGTGACTGATGATCGGGCGAACGTTTTCTTTTTGTGTGCCGCCGAGAAATTTCGCGCTGATGCCAAAGACAGTCACGGATTCTTTCTCACAGATATCGAACATCGCCTCGGGAGAGGGATGAAATGGAGAACCGTCATAGAGAACGAGGGTGCATCGGCTTGCAAGGGCCGAAACCAGCCAGTTCCACATCATCCATCCACAGGTTGTGAAGAAAAAGAGGGTGTCGTCGGCTCGGAGATCCAGGTGTAGCTGGTGTTCTTTCATATGTTGTAACAGTGTGCCGCCCTGACCGTGGACGATGCACTTGGGTTTTCCTGTCGTACCACTTGAGTAGAGGATAAACAGTGGGTGATCGAAGGGCAGTTGTGCGAACTCAAGCGCCGGTGTCTGCTTCAGCATCAACTCATTCCACGAAAGCTCACCGGATGTTTGTTGCAACTGTTCGCTCAGGCGCGGCACCCAGATAATTTCTTCAATACTGGGCACTTGCGCGACGACGTCTCGAACCTTGTCCTGTATGTTGATTTCGCGGCCGGCATAGTGGTAACCGTCACAGGCAAAAAGCACGCGAGGCTCGATCTGCCCAAAACGGTCGAGCGCGCCCGGCGTGCCGAAGTCGGGCGAACAGGATGACCAGACTGCACCAATTGAGGATGCTGCCAGCATGGCAACGACGGTTTCCGGCGTATTTGGCAGCCACCCGGCTATCCGATCTCCGGCTTTAATATTCAGCGACCTCATGTGTGCGGCTATGCAGGCGGTTTGGCTATAGAGGTCGGCATAAGTCGTGGTTTGGCGTTGGCCGTTCTCCAGATGTGAAATGAACGCCGTTTTTGTCGATCGCTCTCGCAACAGGTTTTCAGCGAAATTCAGACGACTGCCAGGAAACCATTGAGCGCCCGGAAATCTTACTAGATCATCGACAGGGGTGAGCGCAGCTTGGGAAGACTGTATATCCATATAATCCCAAACGGCAGACCAGAATGCAGCGGGTTCGCGCACACTCCAATTGTGCAGCGCGTCGAAATCGGCCAGTGGTTCGCCCGATGCACGTTCAATCTGACGGGCGAATTCGGTTAATTGACTGCGCTCTATCGCTCCTGCCGTCGGTGACCACAACGGCTCATTCATAGAGCAATCTGGCGAAAGCAGTTGCGCACTTCGTCGACGTAGACATCGGGTTGCTCAAACGCAGCAAAGTGGCCCCCGGCGTCTTTTTCCTCCCAGTACACGATGTTTGTATACATTTTTTCGGCAAAACGCCGACTGGTACGAAAGATCTCTTTGGGAAAGATTGTCCCGCCCATCGGCGCGTCGATGGTTTGGCCGGCTAATGCGCTGCCGAAGCTCTCCCAGTAGATGCGAGCGGATGAGGCGCCGGCGGCGTTGAGCCAATAGACCATAACGTTGTCGAGCAATTCGTCTTTGGAAAGGATGTTCTCCGGATTGCCATCGCAATCCATCCATGCCCAGAATTTCTCGATGATCCATGCCGCCTGGCCGGCCGGGGAGTCCACGAGGCCATAGCCGAGGGTCTGCGGTCGGGTGCTTTGCTGTTTTGAATAGCCTGAATCCCAATCCTGGTAATACTGAAAGCCTTCTATTCCGGATTTTTCCAGTTCTGTCAGGTTCTCGGCTGTGGGGTCGGGTGGCGCCACGACCATGTTGATGTGGATCCCTGCACAATGTGATTTGTCGGCCGCGCCAATGTTAGAGGTAACGATGGCACCCCAGTCGCCCCCTTGGGCGTAATATCGTTCGTAGCCGAGTTCCGCCATGAGTTTCGCCCAGGCTTCCGCGGTCTTGCCGGTTCCCCACCCGGGTGACGTCGGTTTCCCTGACCAGCCAAAACCGGGTAGCGAAGGTATGACGAGGTGGAATGCATCTTCCGCTGACCCTCCGTGGTTTTGAGGTTCAGTGAGCGGACTGATCGTTTTCAAAAACTCAACGACAGAGCCAGGCCAGCCATGCGTGAGCAGCAGAGGTCGTGCGTTGGGATTGCTGGACCGGATATGCATATAGTGAATGTCCAGGCCGTCGATTGTTGTGATGAAGTTGTCGTAGGCATTTAATCGCGTTGCCAGGCGTTGCATGTCGTAGCTGTTTAGCCAGTAGTCGACCACTTCCTGGGTGTAAGACAGAGGGATACCCTGGCTCCAGTCATCGGGCGTTTCTGCCTCTGGCCAGCGTGTGTTGGCGAGACGAGTTTTAAGATCGTCGATTTGAGCATCTGTTACGGTGATTGTAAGTTCACGGGCCATAGGGTCCTCCACTTATGGTGTTTAGTTAGAGAGAAGCACAGACGTGTCCACCGTCGACGGTGAGCGTAGATCCGGTCATATATCTGGATGCGTCGCTGACGAGCAGCAAGATCGGTCCGTCCAGATCATCGAATTCGCCATAGCGACGCATGGGAATGCCTTTCATGAATTCGGGCGATTGCTCGCTTTCCAGAAGAATCCGACTCACATCGGTGAGTATATAACCGGGGGCAAGTGCGTTGACGCGGATGTTGTATCTGGCAGCTTCCAATGCCATCACTTCGGTCATGCGGGTCAAGCCCCCTTTTGAAACGGCATAGGGAAATTGACCTTTGATTGTCCTGGTGTCGGTGATAGACGAAATCATGATGATATTGCCGCCGTCCTGTTTTCGGGCGACGACCTGTTCAGAATAGTACTTCGAAACGATCCAGGCACTTTTGAGATTAGTATCCAGTACATAATCCCAGTCTTGTTCATCAATCATGGTGTAGGTTTTGGCGCCGGCTTCTACACCGGCGTTGTTAATCACGACATCGAGACTGCCAAACTGGTCGAACGCAAGATCGACAAATGCCTGCACACTGTCGGTATCGCGGACATCGAGCCGGCTGGCGAACGCTTTGCCTCCGTTCTTCGTGATCTCATCAACGCGATCAATGAGCTTTTCTTTTCGTCTCGCACCCAAAATTACGCTTGCGCCGTGTGCAGCCAGCACGCCAGCGAAATGGTGGCCAAAACCCGATGAGGCGCCGGTAATCGCGATCACTTTGCCCGTCAGATCAAAAGGGTTTGATCCACTCATTATAGGTACTGCCCCTCCAGGTTGATCTTTGCATGCTATCACAGCCTGTGGGCGTTTTTGTCGGACGTTGAGTCCACGCAAGCCCGAGTCAGTGAAGTGCGAAGCCGATTGATGGCAACGATGACATTCGCGATATTTGTTGCAAGAAATTCATCGAAGCGTAATAGTTCCAGCGTAATGAAAGGCTAAAACGCAGAGGAAAAACACACAAGTGAGGCCCAGACGATCCGTTTTGTATATGCCAGGTGCGAATGCTCGCGCGATGGAGAAAGCGCGGGATATCCCTTGTGATGCGATTATTTTTGATCTTGAGGATGCCGTGTCGCCGGACAGCAAGGCTTCAGCCAGACATCAGATTGGTGAAGCACTTCAGACCGGCGGCTATGGCGATCGGGAGCTTGTCGTGAGGTGTAATGGCCTGGACACACCCTGGGGGGCGGAAGATGTCATGGCATTCGCAGGTGCCCAGATTGCGGCGCTGCTCTTTCCGAAGATCGAGGCGCAGCAGCAGATTGTGGATATTGTGGATCTGATGGAAGCTCATGGGGGTTCGAACAAACCGATTTGGCTCATGATAGAAACCCCGCAGGGCGTACTCGACTTACGTAACTTTGCGGATCATCCGCGCGTCGAAGTGCTGGTTATGGGGACGAGCGACTTGGTCAAGGAGCTTCATGCCGAGCATACTGAAACGCGACATAATCTTGATTACGCGCTACAAAGCTGCGTGCTTGTGGCCAGGACGATCGGCAAAGACATTCTCGATGGTGTCCATCTGGATTTTCGAGACAAAGAAGCATTCAGACAGGTCTGTACCGGTGGTCGACAGATGGGATTTGATGGAAAAACGCTTATCCACCCGACTCAAGTGCAGGCAGCAAATGAAATTTTTGGTTATAGCGATGCTGAAATCGCCGAGGCTCAGGCGACGCTCGATGTATGGGAGGCAGCACTGGCCGAAGGGAAGGGGGTTGCGGTGTTGGATGGGAAATTGGTAGAAAACCTACATGCGGCTGAAGCTGAGCGAATTATGAGCTTTGCCCGGGCGTTGCGCCGGCAAGAGCCCGGTGGAGAGGATTAGATGCCTTTCGCGCACTTGAAGGACCTGGACGTTTACTATGAGATTGGCGGCAAAGGCCCCAGGCTTTTTTTTATCAGTGGCAGTGGTGGCGACCTGCGTAACCGGCCGAATCAGTTTGATTCTCCGCTTGCTGAAACGTTCGAACTCATTTGTTATGACCAGCGTGGTCTTGGGCAGACGAGTCATCCCGCAGAGCCATTTACGATGGCTCAGTATGCTGATGATGCGGCGGCACTCCTTGATTATCTTCAGGTGGATAAGATCCCGGTGATGGGTGTTTCCTTCGGCGGTATGGTGGGACAGGAATTTGCTATACGTCATCCTGACAGGGTCAGTATGCTGGTTTTAGCCTGTACTTCATCCGGTGGTGCTGGCGGGGCATCGTATCCGCTGCATGAGATAGAGGACCTGCCACCACGGCAAAGAGCTGAGACCCATTTACGGGTTGCAGATGTTCGACACACCGAAGAGTGGATCGCTTTAAACCCGGACATATGGGATAACCGGGTCGGACTGAGCATGGGTGCCAGAAGACAGGACAGGGATGCCACCGGTGCACGTAAACAACTCGAAGCACGGCGAGAGCACGACACTTTTACACGATTGTCGCGAATCTCTGTCCCGACTTTGCTTGCCGGTGGCCGATATGATGGGGTTGCGCCGCCTGCCAACATGGAGGCGATAGGTTCCCAGATAGATGGCGCCGACCTTGAGTTTTTTGCCGGTGGCCACATGTTTCTGATTCAGGATAAGTCAGCATATTCATTTATAATACAATGGCTTAACGATAAATTATAAGAATATACATTCAATTTTAAGAGAGCGGTCGGTTGGCTTGAAGGCGCACGGTAGAATGTGAGCGGACGGCCGTGGCTAAGCTGACACGAGGGCAAGCGGAATGGTTTGCGCGACGAGTCTTTCTCAGTCGGGTTCTTGCTCTTCTGCATCTGCAGGAATGGGCGTCTGTTGACCGGCAATTTCAAAATCTTCGGTGTCGGCCGGTTCAGCGAACCCTTTAAACGATTTAGGCACACTTTGGTAACTTTGCGTACCCAGGGAATGGCGAAAGTACCACCCTGAAAGGGCATGCAAGGCAACGACGGTTGCGAAACTGTATAGAACCGGGTTTAAGTAGGAGCGATGCGTTAAGAGCAGGATCAGGGAAATAACGGTTAAACAGATGATGATTCGAATCAGTGCCCCGGATAGGGGGCGCCGGTCGATGATTGCGAAGAAATTCGCCAGCATCCACACAGAAAAAGGTAATGCGAGGAGATACAGGCTGAGATCGATAAAAAATGCCATCACGCCTCCGCCGGTACAGTGGTATCACCGGGGGAGGTGTCGTCCACGATCTCTACACTTCCATGACTGGCGTTGACGCGTAGGATGTCCCCGGTTTTGAAGACTCGCGTGCAATCTGGGTAATCGACCACGCAGGGGACGTGGAGTTCACGAGCCACTGTACCTGCATGGGAGAGAAAGCTGCCGGTGCCGACAACGATCGCGGCCGCTTTTTGAAAAAGCGGTGTCCATGCTGGATCTGTATAAGGCGCGATGAGGATCTCTCCCGTTTCAAGCGTATCACTTTGGCTGGGATCCATGATGACCCGTGCTCTGCCTTGGCCATAACCCGGGCTTGCGCACAGGCCTCTGATCACGTCAGCTGGCTGTTTGGACGAAGCAACGTCCAGGTTTATTGTTTCAGGTACTGGCCGAGCTGCGGTTGCCTGCCACATACGACGGCGTGCGCGTACATTTTCCTGCGCTAATACCGGATCCATACGCCCCGTCGCGAGCTGGTCCACCTCGTCAGTGAGCAAAAAGAAGATGTCACCTTCGTGTTCAAGGCGACCAAGATCGAAGAGCGTTTTCTCTAGATCAAGAATGCGTGAACGCATGACATCAAATGCCATGACGTGAAAATGACGGGTATTTTCTCTGAGGACGATGAATTGGGAAATTCGATTCGTGAGCTGATCGATCAGTTTGCGTTGCCAGGGCTTAAGGAGACGATGCAATTCGTCGCGAGCTGCCAGGTATTGACCATGGGAACGGTTGGTCTGGGCGTCAGTCCCGCCTCGAAGTAACGCCAGAAGATCACGCGGAGTTTCCCGCCACCTGGGTGCCGCGACATCAAGTTCTCTCGGTCCGCGGTGTCCGTATTTGCGCAGGAATTCATCAAATGCAGTGGTGAACTCGTGACCAGGAGGCAGCATCGGTTCATCTTCCAGAGATGATTGAATGTCAGGATATTTCCCCAGGAGAGCCGCCAGCTGGGATAATTCGTCAAGCATCTCAAGGGGGCGCATATCGCGCCGTCCGTGATACGTTCGCGGAAGTTCCTCAATGGGGTAGTCGGGTGCGAACCTTTTGACAATGTATTCAAGCAAACCGAGATATATAAAGTAGCGTCCCGCTGAAAGATTTAACGTAAATACCTGATGGTAGGTTGGAAGAAAACTGTGCATCCCCCAAAACAGTCGGCGCATGGCTTTGTTGAGGGAGAGCGTACGTTTATGGCGGACGCGAGTGGCAACGTGGCTGTACCGTTCGAGATCGTTGATGCTCAATCGGGCAGCGCGATGCCAGTTTGCGCCATCTAGGAGATAGGCAAGCAGGCCCATCCCTACAACTTTTAAGGTGCGACGCCCGTTGAACTGAACCGCAGCAGGATTGCCACGCAACAGGAGCATCTCACTGGCCTCTGCATCGGACATCTCGAATGGGATCAGGTGTTTGAGCATCGCAAGATTCAGATAAAGCCGCCCATCGACCAAAGACGCGACTGGCGGTATAGCACGTGCAAATAAATCGGCTGAGAGCGGGGTCAGGGGCTCAGTAAAATTTTCGGCGAGTGGTTTGAAAAGGACGAGGGGTTCGGTAAATGGGTATTCGGGTGGCCGCGTTGTAATTGGTCTCGATTGCAGCAGGAAGAGGTCGTTGTCGACAAAAGCAAACTCGACATCCTGAGGTTTTTCGAAGAGTGTCTCCAGTTGTAGCGCAATTGAAGCAATCTGTTCAACTTCTTTACTGGTCATGACGGGTGCGTTGCGTTTAGCAGTATCAACTGGCTGCAGCCGCGATGCATGTTGATTCGATGCGTGGTGGAGCACCTGAACCCGCTTATCCCTAACGGTGTAGGAGATCAGGGGGCCGTCTTCGGAGATGCGGGCATGGTCGGCAGAAACTCGTCCATCGACCAGTGCTGCGCCGAGCCCCCAGGACGCTTCGACAACGCAATCTTTTGACGCGCTGATCGGATCTTTGCTGAAGGCGACGCCCGCACGTGTTGCGGGTAGCATCTTTTGGACGATGACAGCCATTCGCAGCGGTGCACCTGAGGCAACCTTGCCAAGGCCGGCGCGACGATACGAGATCGTGCTTGGAGACCAGAGCGAGAGCCAGCAGTCAATGATGGCCTGATCCAGACGAGTCGGGGTTATGAAATAGTAGGTGGAGTGTTGACCTGCGAAACTCGCGAATGCTGAATCTTCTTCAGTGGAAGAGCTGCGCACTGCGACTTCGACCTCTTCACCAAGGTGGGTAATCATGGCAGCCACAACCGATGCCATGAACTCGCCTTCTAGGCGGGGCGTGGGCGGTTTGATGAGTGGATCGGTGATGTGGCCGAAATGATCTACGAAGGCGTCGGTTGTGATGACGAAACCTGGTGGGACAGAAAACCCGGCACGGAGCATCGCGCCCAGATGAGCGGCTTTTGCACCGACCGTGTCTAGATCTGCAAGCGTTATTTCCTGCAGAGGTTTAATCCAGTCCAAAACATACCATTGCTAAGGGCCTGGGCTAGATTAGCCTCGTTCGCGGTCTTTTAGAAGGTTAATTGTTGTCGATCATGCGTGTGGGGCTCAGCTGGGATGGCAGGCGATAGCGGATCGAGGTGATGAGCCTTTTTAACTGATGAGGTAGAACGAGCATTGCTGGTGTGCAGAGTCGTGTGAGAAGGGTTGATGAGGTCAGCCCGCGCACGATCGTCTGTGAAAGAGGCACCCACAGCGATGACATCATATTGCCTCGCCGGGAGATTAAACCAAATACGCCGGAAGGCGTATTTGGCAGGGAGGTCAATCTTTTAAGCGGCGGCGCTGGCTCTGGCGGCCATTCGGTCAAACCATGGCTTGATGTTGGGCAGGGACTCATCGAAAGGCTGACCGACCTGCTGACCAAAAGCCAGCATGCAGTAAAGTAGCACGTCTGCAAGGGTGATCTTGTTTCCGCCGATGAAGTCCTGGCCGCCCATCAGGGTATCCAGCCAGGCGAGGCGTTCTCGGGTTATCTGTTTCAAACCGTCGGCCGCTTCTGGAATCGTTGTGATGCGTTCTTTGAACAACGCTAAGCCGTCGCTGTACCTGAAACCGTTGGCGAGGGGTTCGCAGATATTGAGGTCAACACGACGGGTCCACATTCGCGTTGTCGCTCTTTCTTCAGGTGTTTCACCCATTAATGATGGCCCGTCACCGATCTCATCCAGATATTCACATATGGCGGTGATTTCAGCGATCACCGTGCCATCATCCAATTCCAGGCAAGGCAACTGGCCGGCGGGGTTGAGATTGAGATACGCCTCTTGGCGGTTCGCCGCACCCATGAGGTCGACTTCCTCCATGTCGATATCCATGCCTTTTTCGGCGGCGAACATGCGCACGACATGTGGATTGGGTCCAACTGAATTATATAGTTTCATCGCTTTCTCTAAAAATTAATCTTCATGCAGGCTGTTTTGGTGGGCTTGTGCGCATCGACAGAGCTTACCATTCCCCGGTATTTTCCATACTTTGCCAGGGCTCCTGTGCTGGTAGCGCGTTGCCTTGCTGTAACAGTTCGACCGAGACGCCATCAGGTGATCGCACGAATGCCATACGGCCATCCCGAGGAGGTCGGTTTATTGTTACACCATGCTCGGCAAGACGCTCACAGGTGACATAGATGTCGTCAACCACATAGGCCAGATGGCCAAAGTTTCTTCCCCCCGAGAGTTTTTCGGGGTCCCAGTTGTAGGTGAGTTCAACTTGCGCTTCGCTGTCACCAGGCGCCGCAAGAAAGACCAGCGTAAAGCGGCCAGCCTCGTTTTCAAATCTACGCAACTCCTCAAGCCCCAGTGCGTTGCAGTAGAACTCAAGGGATGCATCGATGTCGGCCACGCGGACCATTGTATGGAGATATTTCAAGCGCTCATACCTTTCGCAAAGACAGCTTAAGATAAAGAAATCTTAAGCAAAAAACACGCTAAATAAAAAGAAGGGTAAGCGAGGCAAAAAAAACCCCGCAATGAATGCGGGGTTGGCTTATGTTCTGTTAAAGCCTTTTAAGTCTAATCGTCGAAGAGTTGGGGTTTAATCACTCTACGAGTAGCAATATAGGGTTAAATGCTGTGGTTGAGGTGAATCAAAAGTGGAGTAAACATGGAAATGTCAGGGTGTCCGAGTCGCGACACTTTGCACTTCCGCACCCATCATGAGAAGCCTGGCGGCTTCGTCCCGTTTGAAGAGAATGATGATGTCAGAGCACATCTTGTGGTTGTGGCTTAGGGTCTGTGCCAGACATTGTCAGGTGAGTGATCTTTTGGTGTGGAACATTTTATGCCTGAAAAAGGGGCCAGCCGATAAGCTTCATGGTTCGATAGATGCCCAGATTTCTCCGCGACTGTCCAGGTGATAGGGTAGACGCTTCGCGTCTAGATGGTTTTGCAGATCCTTGCGAGCCACATCGAAATGTGTCGCAAGATCGTCACCGTTGAGCACCAAGGCACGCGAACGGCGCCTGGTACGCTGGCGGTGCAAAGGGCGTAGCAACTTCATACTGTATTAATATACAGTATCACTCACGCAACTAACAGCTTAGTCCAGATATTCGTCCATATGTGCGTAGGTGAGTGCCTGACGCTTTGCGTTTTCTAAATCATAGTGCATTCGCGAAACAATACGCTGAGCATACAAGCCACCGCCTGCCTGGATATTGGTAACTGCGGACCAACCGCCGAGAGCGTCCGCTGTGACATCTCTGATTGCATGAAACAGACGCGTACGGTAAGTGCCGTCTACCTCCTGCTTAGTGCCCATGTATTTTCGAATCAGATGTCCGGTTGTTTCGTTTTCGAGATCCGCAATGCTTGGCGCAGTGAGCACGCTGCCTCCAGCGATATCGTGGAGATGACGAACCATCAGCGAATAGTTTGCCGCACCATGATACTTACCGACGTTGGTGTAGAGTTCATTTGGGAATGCCGCTCCGTCGGAGGTGATGCTACAGTTTTCGATGGCGGCTTCGAGAGAGGCGCGTATCAATGTTGCATTGATCATCATTTCCGAGATCTTCTCTTTGATATGCCCCATCTTTTCTAGACCGTTGGCTTCGCTAATGAGCTGAGCGTAACCCACCAGACGGTCGTACCCAGATGCCATGCCGGACAAACCACCCAGTCGTTCCCAGAGTCCGAGGGAATGCGCGAAAATGGCGGCCAGATCGGTTTTACCATCGAGAAATACACGTTCATTAGGAACAAACACGTCATCGAAAATCACGAACCCTTCGGGCGTATGCTGACGTCCGGACACTGGGAAATCGCGTTTGTCCTCGTGCCGGGGTGCATAAGTCGTGTTGACAATCTTCACGCCTGGTGCGTTTACAGGCACCATTGCTGCGATCGCATAATCTTCTTCGCCTGGTTTCATCGCCTTAGTGGGTATCGTCATGAGTTCGTGGCCCATGGACGCGGCTGATATATGCAGCTTTGCGCCTCTGATCACAACACCGTCTTCACGGCGCTCAACGACCCGCACATAAGCATCTGGGTCGTCCTGGTTACCAGCCCGGCGGCTCCTGTCACCTTTGGCGTCGGTGATGCACTGTGTGATTCGCACGTCTTGCTGCTGAGCGGTTTTAACCCAGGCTCGAATACGTGCAGAGTTTTCCGGCAGCTGATCTTCTATACGATCAGCTGCGGTCAACAGCGTCATGATGGAGGCGTAGGTGACGTGGGTGAGGAGGTCGACGGTTTCGTGCAGTTCAACTTGTTCACGAAGTTCGTCTGCACTCCCCGGCACTTTCATGAATGCACCGACTGCTCCAGGGGTTGGGTCGTAGAAACGGTCGTATCCGGCCGCTGCGGAATCTACGGTAATCCCCAGCATTGGATCGTTAGGCAGATCCGTTATCTGTCTACCCTCAAAAAAGGTCTCGCGGCCATCGTTCAGTGAAGCCCTATACTCTTCTCCTGTCATCATGTTGTTTGTCTCCTGATTATCCTGAGCCCGTTTAGCCTTTGCAGTCCCGAATGTGCCATCCTAAAAGCGGTTCGTCCATCAACGCTGTATCCACCCACCTGAGAAAGGGATCGCCTGACCGACGAAGAAATTGCTTTCTTCGGAGGCAAGGAAGAGTGCAAACATCGCGTCTTCCTCTTCCTTTGCCAATCGTCCGAGTGGCACCTGGCGTCTTAAGGATTTCCGGAACGATTCTTTTTCCATGAGCGCGCGCGGGTAGTAATCCGGGCTTTCGACATAGTTTTGAGCGATCAGGTTGACCTGTATATTGTGCGGCGCTACCTCAACGCCAAGCGACTGAACGTAGCCCACCTGGGCTGCTCGGGCTGCACTATAAGCGGTGACGGTTTTGAGCCCTCTTAAGGCGGTGGCGCTCCCATAGACGACTATTTTCCCGGCCTGTCGCTCAATCATCTGAGGTAACACCGCCTGGCACAGGTTGTGCAGGGGATGAACCATCATGTCGAATGTTGTATGCCATTGGTGAGGTTTGAGATCGATGGCTTCGATGCCTGTGTAATTTGGTGAAGCAAGGTTTGCGATGAGGATGTCTACATGTCCCGCCTGTTCAATCAGTGCGGCACAAGCCTCAGCCTGGGTGAGGTCCGATGTGTCGGCTATGATACTGGCCCCTTCGGCAGCGAAGAGTTTTTTCGTAGCCGGTCCCATGAAATCGTCAGCCTGTGTCACTACGACACGTTTGCCGTCTACTCGTCCGCCCATAATTCCCCCTTCTGTATCTATCCCTGCTTCTTCGCACTGCTCAGGGTCGTTTTCTGTCGGCATCGATTAGGGTGACAAAATTGTCTTCAAGTCACACAATACGCGGCTTTCCAGCGTATTGGCAAGAAGAGGCCGCTGGGGCGGTGGCAGAACGCTTGCTGCTGGGTTTAAAAAGCGAATCAGTTTGGGGTTGGGATTAACTTGGAAGTCGTTCAGCTATTGATCAGTGGGATCTCGCAGGGCTGTGTTTACGGTCTGATTGCGCTGGGTTTCGTCTTGATTTACAAGGCCACAGAAATGGTCAACTTCGCGCAGGGCGACATTATGATGCTGGGCGCTTATGTTGCGATCACTTTCATTTCTATCTGGGAATGGTCGTTCTTCTGGGCTTTTCCTGCCACCATTGTCGTGATGGCATTCGTTGGTATTGCGCTGGAGAGAGTTTTTCTGCGGCCTATGATCGGCGAACCGCACTTTGCTGTCCTTATGCTGACGATTGGTTTGGGGTTTGTCTTGCGCGCTTTTGCAGGCGCAGTTTGGGGTAACGAACCTAAGGTGTTGCCTACACCGTACAGCGGTGAAGTCATCAGATTGAGTGAGTTAGTGATCGGATATGAAAATCTGGCGATCATCCTTGGCACCGCAACGCTTTGTTTCTTGATGTGGCTCTTTTTTCGTTTCACCCGCGTTGGCATTGCCATGCAGGCGGCTTCACAGAATCAGCTTGCAGCGTTTTATGTTGGGATTCCGGTAAAAAGGATGTATTCGCTGGTGTGGGCTCTGTCTGCCGGTATCGCGGCGGTGGCCGGCATGCTGACGGCGCCGGTTTCCTTAGTCGACCCACTCATCGGATTTGTTGGAATTAAAGCGTTTGCCGCAGCCATCGTTGGAGGTTTCGGGAGCATGCCTGGCGCAATTATCGGCGGGCTCTTGGTGGGTATCATCGAGCAATTTGCGGGGCTTTACCTGCCGCCCGGATTTGCTGATACCAGTGCTTATGTGCTCCTGCTGGTGATGCTGCTTGTCCGTCCCCAGGGTCTTTTTGCAACCATGCAGAAGAAGAAGGTCTGATGCGATTTATAAGAAAGACTCACTATTTTCAGGATATTCAACTGGCTCCGCACAGTGGGTACCTGCTTTGGTATGGACTCTTGATCTTCGCGGTGGTGATGGGCGCGTTTTGGCTTGATCGCTTTTTATTGGGTGAATTTGCCCTTGTCTTTATCTATGCAATCGCTGGGCTCGGGCTGATGTTGCTTGTTGGATATACGGGGTTGGTGAGTCTTGGACATGCCGCCTTTCTGGCCATCGGTGCATATACACATGCGTATCTGCTAAACCGAGGGGTACCGCTGCCAGTGGGACTGATTGCCGCGACACTCTTCAGTGCGGTCATTGGAGGTCTTATCGGTATTCCGGCATTACGTATGACGGGGATCTATCTGGCGGTAGCGACGCTGGCGTTTGCCGTCATCGTCGAGCAGGTACTTGTCCACTGGGAGTCGGTGACAGGCGGATTTCGTGGCATGCCCGTCCCTAAGGCAGAGTTCTTAGGGGTGAATCTCAGCGATCCGATTACATTTTATTTTCTGTGTTTTGTGTTGCTGGTTGGATGCCTTGTCCTGGTCATGAACCTGTTGCGCAGCCCGACGGGACGTGCAATGACGGCAGTACGTGATTCAGAAACAAGTGCAGAGAGCATGGGTATCCATCTGGCTCGCACAAAGACGCTCGCTTTTGCGCTATCAGCCGCCTTCACTGGCCTGGCAGGCGCCCTTTTTGCCCATCGGCTGAATTACCTTGCGCCTGACGCATTTACCATTATCACGTCCATCCAGCTCCTGTTGATGGTTGTGGTGGGCGGGGTCGGCTCGTTGCATGGCGTAATTTACGGCGCTGTGTTTATTGGTCTGTTGCCGCAGGGGATTGCTATCTTCCGCGATGCTGTACCGCCTGCCATCGGCCAGATACCAGGTCTTGAGCCGGCGATATTTGGCCTGATTCTGATTCTATTTCTGATCTATGAACCTTTGGGTATCTACGGACGCTGGCAAAAAATCCGACTTTTCTTCGAAGAGTTTCCTCTATATAGAAAAGCGACATACAAAAGACAGAAGTCGTTTCTAAGAACGGAGCGCCTGCATTGAGTCTTTTGCGCGCTGATAATCTCTCTGTCCATTTTGGCGGCGTCAAAGCGGTTCAGGATGTCTCGTTTGAAGTCGAGAAGGGGGAGGTCTTCAGCATCGTCGGTCCCAATGGCGCGGGTAAAACGACGATCTTCAATCTTATCAGTCGTATATATGATGTGACTCACGGGCGAATTTATTATCACGATGAAGACATCACGGATGTGCCAACCCATCGCGTGGCCGAGCTGGGAATTGCGCGTACATTTCAAAATACTGAACTGTTTGATGGGGAGACAGTTCTCAACAACCTGTTGATCGGATGTCACATACACCGCCAGTCCAACGTCTTATCAGATCTACTTTTTCTGCCGTCGGTCAAGGAACAGGAACTGGGCTTTCGCGAACAGGTTGAAGAGGTGATCGACCTGCTTGATCTGCAAAGCTATCGCGAGCAGGTGATCGCCAATCTCCCTTACGGGGTCCGAAAAATGGTAGAAATTGCGCGCGCGTTGTGTCTCAAGCCACAGTTGTTGCTGCTTGACGAACCTTCCTCCGGCCTCAACCCTGAAGAAACCGAGGATCTGTCATTCTGGTTAGAAGACATCAATGAAGATCTTGGTATTACCCTGATCATGGTCGAGCATGACATGAATCTTGTCAGCATTGCATCAGATCGAGTGATGGTGTTGACCGACGGCCAGCTGGTTACGGTCGGAACACCATCCGATGTGCGCGCTCATCCGGAAGTGCTTAGAGCCTATCTGGGGGATTGATGGGAAATCTATTAGAGCTAAAAAATGTTGAGACTTACTACGGTCCGGTCATGGCGATACGTGGGGTTAGCATGGAGGTGCCGGAGAGTAAAATCGTATCCTTACTGGGTGCAAACGGTGCCGGTAAAACCACGGTTATGAAAACGATCAGTGGTGCCATGAATCCTCAGAAAGGGACGGTCCGGTACGCAGGTGTGGAGATACAGGGTCAGGACCCCGATAGGATTGCCCGACAGGGAATTGCCCACGTCCCGGAAGGAAGGGAGGTATTCCCGTTTCTCAATGTCGATGAAAACCTGAGGATGGGTGCCTTTACCCGCCGTGACGGTGCCATACAAACTGACCTTGAGATGGTGTATCACTATTTTCCGGTGTTAAAGGAGCTCTTTAAAGCCCAGGCGGTCAATCTGAGTGGCGGCCAGCAACAGATGCTGGCCATCGGGCGTGCGCTCATGCTGCGTCCGAAGCTCATGTTGCTTGATGAACCCTCCCTCGGGCTTTCACCCAGGCTTGTGCAGGAAATTTCTGAGATCATTGACCGGCTCAATAAAGAGCAGGGGGTGACAGTTGTGCTGGTGGAACAGAATGCCAAGATGGCACTTGATGTGGGTGACTATGGTTATGTCATGGAGGTCGGCCGCATAGTGATGGAAGATTCCTGTGCGAGATTAAAAGATGCACCGGATATCCAGGAGTTTTACCTGGGCATGAAAGATCAAGGTGTGCGTGGCCGCAGAAGATGGAAACAACGCAAGACTTGGCGCTAGTTACAAAAAGGTAAGCACAAAAGATGGATCAGGTTGTTGTAGACGGTTGCTCGACCATTTCTCAACTCTTCTGGAAGCGGGCACAGGGTTATCCTGAAAAAGTCGCACTCAGAGAGAAAGACTTTGGTATCTGGAATGAGTACACATGGAATGACTATGGCCGCTTTGCCCGGTACGCCGGACATGGATTAAAGGCTTTGGGGATGCAAAGAGGCGATCGCTGCTCGATAGCATCTGAGGTCAACAAGGAGTGGATGTTTGCGGACCTTGGGGTGATATGTATGGGCGGCGTCACCAATGGCGTCTACCCGACAGATGCGGCCAGCCAGGTCGAATATCTTGTCAATGACAGTGGCACGCGTTTCTATTTTGCCGAAGACGAAGAACAGCTCGATAAGATACTTGAAGTTCGCGAGCAGACGCCGACCTTAGAAAAGATTTTTATTTTCGACATGGAGGGGTTGCGCAACTTTTCAGATGAGCAGTGCATGAGTTTTGATGAGCTGCTCGAACTTGGTAGAAGCCACGCTGAGGATCATCCTGATCTCTGGGAGAGGGAGATTAATGCTGCGCGGCCTGATGATCTGATGGTGTTGACCTACACATCCGGTACAACCGGGCCTCCCAAAGGCGCGATGATTACTCAGGCCAACATGCTCTACATGTCGAAAAGCCTGCAAGAGGTCTATGGTGTTTATCCGGACGATGAACAACTTGGGTTTCTGCCACTGGCGCACGTGGCTGGACGTATGTTCTACACGTTTATGGCCATGGAGTCCTGCTCCGTTGTGAACCTGGTAGAAGAACTAGAAACGGCAACCATTGATCAACAGGAAATTTCGCCCACCGTGCATTTTGCCGTTCCACGCGTGTGGGAAAAGATGTATTCGCAGGTCACCATCAAACTGAAGGAGGCGACTGCAATTGGCCGCTGGTCCTATGACTGGGCATTAGGCATGGGGGCAAAGGCGGCAGCCTATACAAAGGTCGGGCAGACGGTGCCTGCAGGTCTGAATGTGGTGCACAAGGTGGCCGATTTTCTCGTACTTAAGAACATACGAATACTGCTCGGCATTGACAAATGTCGCTGGCTGTCCACCGCAGCAGCGCCGATTGCGCCGGACTTGATTGACTGGTTCTGGGCCCTGGGCAAACCCATGTATGAGGTTTATGGTCAGACTGAATGTTCCGGGATTGCCACGGCAAATCTGCCAGGCGCAAACCGAGTAGGTTCTGTAGGTCGATCGACGGATGGCATGGAGGTTGCGCTATCGGAACAGGGCGAGATCCTGATCAAGGGGCCGGGCGTGATCAAGGGGTACTGGAATAAACCGGAAAAAACGGCGGAGACGTTTGTGCAGGGATGGTTGCACACGGGTGATGTGGGCAGGATCGACGACGACGGGTTTGTTTACATCGTCGATCGGATGAAGGACATCATCATTACAGCGGGCGGCAAAAATATCACCCCCAGTGAGATCGAGAATCAACTTAAGTTCTCGCCCTTTATTTCTGATGCTGTGGTCGTTGGGGACAGAAAACCGTTCCTGACCTCCCTCATCATGATTGACCATGAGAATGTTGAAAAATTTGCCCAGGACAATGACGTGCCCTTCACCAACTATACGAGTCTTTGTCACACTCAAGCCGTGCAGGATCTGATATGGTCTGAAATCGAACAGGTAAATACAAAATTTGCCAGAGTAGAGACGATAAAGAAATTCCGCCTGATTGATCAATTGCTCGACCCTGAAGATGAAGAACTTACCCCGACCATGAAACTCAAGCGCAAAGTCGTGAACGAAAAATACATCGATCTCATCAACCAAATGTACTGAGGAGTCTTTCCCATGTTGAAACACGTCATCTGGATATCGATATTTACCATTCTGGCGGGATGCGGTGCCGAGCCAACGGAATCCTCAGCAGTCAAAAATAGAGGTGTCTCAGCCGATGAGATAGTGCTTGGTGTCTATACTGACCTGTCCGGACCGACGGCAATCTGGGGAGTGGGTGCGACCAACGCTTCCCGCATGCGTTTTGAAGCCGTAAACGAACAGGGTGGAATCCATGGCCGTAAGATTCGCTACGTTGTTGAAGATACGTCCTACCAGGTCCCGAAAGCTATGTCGGCTGCTAATAAATTGGTTAACAGAGACGATGTTCTGGCGATTCTGCTGGGCGTTGGCACGCCGCTGAACAACGCCATCATGCCAATGCTCTTTGAAAACAATGTCGTCAATCTTTTTCCGATCAGTGGTGGACGTCAGATGGTGGAACCCTTCCACCCGCTCAAATTTACGCAGCGTGGCATCTACTACGACGAAGTTCGCGCCTCGGTGAAGTACTTTGTTGAGAAAAAAGGCAAACAGACCCCTTGTGTGATTTATCAGGACACGGATTATGGCGTGGAGATACTGGCAGGTGCTAAAGATCAGGCTGAAGCCATGGGTCTTGAAATTGCCGAGGTTTCTGCGCACAAACCCACCGATTCTGAGTTCACGGCAGCAATTCTGCGCTTAAAAAATGCAAACTGTGATCTCGTATTAATGGGAACCGTGCATAGGGATACGATTTTAGTCCTTGATGCGGCTCGCAAGATGGGTTGGGATGGCGTGGATTGGGTAGGTAACAACGCGGTCTATGCACAAGTCATCGCCGATCAGGAAAGTGGTGAGGGTTTTTATAGTTTTGTACATATGGCGAGAATCTACGCGGACAATGAGATGTCTCCCCAAGTTAAGGCCTGGTGGGACAAATATGTTGAGTCATATGGTAAAGAGCCTGGCCTGGCAGCCATGGAGGGATACCGCGGCGCAGACCTGACCGTTCTCGCCCTGGAAAAAGCGGGGCCGGATCTTACGACGGAAACGTTCGTCGCAGCACTTGAGTCCATTTCAAACTACACAGATATATTCGGCTACAAGGTGTCTTTTGGCCCTGACAAGCATAGCGGTGCCACCGAATCGGTCTTGTCCCAGGTGCAGAATGGTCGGTGGGTTGCATTGGAAGAAGCAATTTCTTACTAGTGGCAAAGATGAGCAACGGCTGAGGAAAGGTTATGACAATCGAAGTAATCAATCTGTCGGAAGAAGCGTGCTCGATTCGAAACTTCAGTAAAGACCGGTACGTTGATGCGGAATTTCTCGATTACGAATGGCGCGCTATCTGGTGCAGGAACTGGCTTGCCGCGGGCCTTGTCGCTGATGTTGAAAAGGCTGGTGATTATTTTATTTTTAACCTGGAGCGCGAACAAATACTGATCACGCGGACTCATTCGGGTGAGATACAAGGGTTTTACAATGTTTGCCAGCATCGGGGTAATCGGCTCGTCACCAGCGAAAGAGGCAGTGCGGCAAATTTTCGTTGTGCCTATCATGCCTGGACTTACAACATCGATGGTGAGCTGACCAGTATTCCTTATGAGGAGCGTTTTTCTGAAGGTGTTCCTTGCGATGAGCGTTCGCTTAAAAAGGTACACACAGACGTATGGAACGGCATAGTTTTTGTGTCCTTAGAGGAAGAACCGCAGCCTCTAAGGCAATATCTCGGTCCAGTCGTTGAGCTTCTGGCACCTTATCGATTCGATCAAATGACCCTGGTTGAAGATCAGACTGTTCGTCTTGACTGCAATTGGAAAGCGGTTGTCGACAACTTCAGTGAACTTTATCACGTGGACTTTCTGCACCCCCAACATAGACGGATGGTCGATTGCTGCAACGACACCGTCCACCTTTTTAAGCATGGTCACACCGGTCTTGCAGTGCCTGGTGCAACATTCAATGAGCGTTTCCCGGTGCCGGACGAACCCACCGATATTCATAAGGCACAACTTCAACAGATCGGACTAGATCCTGATCGTTTCGTTGGACGTGTACCTGAAATCCGTCGAGCGGTACAGTTGCGTAAACGCGAAGTGGGCCGCTCGATGGGCTTTGACTTTGATGCGTTCACGGACGAACAGTTGTCTGACGTGTGGCAGTACAATCTGTTCCCAAATCTCATTATGTCGTTTACTCCGGGTCACGTATGGCTGATGCGCGTGCGACCACATAAAACGGATCCTGGTCGCTGCGAGTTTGATAAGTTGTCGTTGGTCATGTTCTCCGATTCCGACCTTGCGGATTCATCTTCGTTCAAAAAAGATGACCAGACGACGATGGGCGACAAGAGAACCCGTCGGACGCATATTGGCGTGGTTACACCAAAGCCGGATGGTTATACCCGTCCGGAACGAGATGTTTTTGATTATGCTGAGGTGATCGCTGGCAACAAAACAATGACCGACACGATTGATCAGGATGTTGAGCTTCTGTCTAACGTACAGGCGGGTATGTCTTCAGCCGCCTTTGAAACCACCTGGTTGAACGACGACGAGATGCGGGTGCAACACTTCCACAATGAGGTCGATCGGTGCCTGAATGGTTGAACACCCTTTTCATTTAGCCATCCAGGTGCGTGATATTGCTGAGGCGCGTCGATTTTACGGCGGGGTGCTTGGATTTTCTGAAGGGAGAAGTACCGATACCTGGGTAGATTTTGATATGTATGGCCATCAACTTGTCGCGCACCTGAATCCGGCGCTAGGTATCCGCGGGAAGGTTACAAAAGTTAGCAGTGACCTCGACGGGGATCATGTGCCTGTGCCGCATTTTGGTGTCGTGTTGAATGTAGAAGCCTGGGATGAATTGTGTGCGAGTGTGGTGATGCGT
>JAYZCO010000061.1:0-9243 GCA_036338285.1 Pseudomonadota bacterium | reverse complement strand
CGGCGATAATGAAAGCGATGCCGGGTAGATAAATTGGTGCATCGGAGCCGGTAAAATAGGTAAATGACTGAGTCATCAGCAGAGGGCCGATGATTGCGGCGACACTCCCCATGCTTGCGTTAATACCTTGCAGTTCACCTTGTTCGTTCTGCTGAACCTGATTTGCCATGATGCTGGAGACTGAAGGTGCAACCAGACCAGCGAAACCGGAAACGACGCACCAGAGATAAAGCGCCATTGAACTCCCCGCGAAGGCAATCCCCAGGTAGGCAAGTGCCTGAGCGGTGAATCCGACGAAGGCGGCAGTGGGCGCGCCCCATCGTGGAATCACGACACGGATCAGGAACCCTTGGACAACGATTGCCAAAATGCCAACCAGTGCGAGCGAGGCACCTATATCGAATGGTGTCCAGGCGAACTTTTCGATTGTGTAGAAGCTCCAGTTGGAGGGATAAACATGGTGGGCAATGTTGTAGATGAACATAACGATGATGAGTCCGACCAGAATCGGATACCGGCGTATTTGCAGCAACATGCCTATGGGATTTGCCCTTTTCCACTGGAAGGGCCGTCGTTGATCTTGGGGGAGTGTTTCTTTCAGTACCAGGTAACCGTAGAGCGTGTTAAGGGCTGCCAGACCGGCAGCCAGAAAGAAAGGTAGACGAAGATCATACTCACCGACCAGCCCACCAAGACTCGGTCCTACAATAAAGCCAAGTCCGAAGGCGACGCCGATGAGCCCGAAGTTCTGGGCGCGCTCTTCAGGCGGACTGACATCTGCTATCAGTGCGTTGGCGGTGGCATGAGTTGCGCTGGTAATACCTGTCAGTATGCGACCGACGAAAAGCAGCCACAGGGTGCCGGCGAGCCCCGCGAGCAGATAGTTAACCGAATACATGGCAAGTGAGGCCAGCAGCACACGACGGCGCCCGAAACGATCGCTCAAGTTACCCAGGATGGGTGCAAACACAAACTGCAGGATTGCATAGGAGACCACCAGATACCCAGCGATCGCCGATGCTTCGGACAGGCTGATACCCGCCAGGGAAATGAGGAACTGAGGTAGTATCGGTGTGATGATGCCGAAGCCGACAGCGTCTAAAAAAACTGTGACGATCACGAAAGTCAGCGCGTGGCGCTTACTGTCCATCGGCCGTGCTCCTAGTTATTGATTGCTACCAAATTCGCCAACTCACCGAACTTCGCACGTGTTCCGGCCCCCGAGTTAAATGGCCAGATAAGGGTGATCGACACTATGGCTTGAAACCAGGCCTAATCAGACGAATGAAAATATGCCGAGAAAACTTCTCTCCGGCTGCCTCGCGCATGTTTTGGAGATAGACTTGCTCAACGTATTACGTGATTTTTTTAGGCAATTCCATCCCTTGTGAATCACTATCGTAGGACATTGTATTTTAAATGCCCGACATGACGGCACCCGATGTGTGAATCCTTCGATTAGACCATGTTGGGCGATGAAATTCACGCAAGCAGATATTTTCCGTTTTTTTCTAAGAAGATATAGAGTGAGTGGCTGGGTAGTGGGGCAACTGACGGAGAAAGGAGGCAAAAGTGTTCGACCAGAATGAAACCATACGTGTGATCGAAGGTCTTTTGAGTCATATCGACAACGACACGAATGTCGATGCAGGTGTACAGCTTAAAAACCCTGTTTCCGGGTACACATCATCACAGATCGCCAGTCAGGAGTGGCAGCAGTTTTTCCAGAATTATCCGCATCTTTTAGGTTTGTCATCAGACCTGCCTGAGGATGGGAGCTTCATGACAAGCACGGATCTAGGCAAGCCGATCCTTGCGACCCGTGATGAAAAGGGTCATTTTCACGCCTTTCTCAATGTCTGTCGCCACCGCGGTACGGTGGTGGAAAGTGAAGCGCGAGGCCAGAAAAAAACCTTCCACTGCCCGTTTCATGCGTGGAGCTACAACACGCAGGGCGATCTCGTTGCCGTGCCTAAGGAAGATCACTTTGGCGGGGTCGATAAGTCATGTAATGGCCTTGTGAAGCTTCCTGCAGAAGAGCGCTGGGGCCTTTTGTGGGTGCACCCGGATCCACACGGCGCGCTTGATCTGGATGATCAACTGGGTGATCTGGGTGCAGAACTCGGCAGTTGGGATCTGGGCAAATACCGCTTTCAATCAGATACGACTTATTCGCATGCGATGAACTGGAAACTTGCCATAGATACTTTCGGTGAAACTTATCATTTCAATACGCTACATAGGGACACACTGGCCCAGGATTTCTATGGTAATGCGCAAATCTATGATCGGTACAAGCGCAACCACAGAATGATGTTGTGCATGAAGAACATCGAAACACTGAGAGAACTAGACAAACAAGACTGGAATGTGCTTCTTGGCGCATTGCCCGTGTATTACATTTTTCCGAATATACAGCTCATTATTGGCCTGTCTGGACCGACGCTTGTGCGCGTATACCCGGAAAAAGACAATCCACACAAAAGTTTTTCGCGCATTAGCTTTTATCTGGATGAATCCCATGCCTACGTCGGCTCGCCGAGTCGAGTCGAGGATCCATCAGACGCGGTGTTGCGTATGCAGGGTTTTGCAGAGGTGATACGTGATGAAGACTATGTCGCTGCAGCCTCTTCGCACATAGGTGCGATGTCTGGTGCGCAAGATCATTTGATCTTCGGTCGCAATGAACCGGCGCTGCACCACTATCATAATACCTACCGCGAAGCGCTCGGGTTGCCTCCGCTGGAAGTCTTAGAGTAGCCAAAAGGCGCAGCGCATAGCCGGGTTTGTTTCAGTCGTCTAGCATTGCAACGCAGCGGGTCCAGCCAGCTGAGGCCCCTGCGATTTTCACTGGAAAGCAAGCCACGGTAAATCCATCATCTGGTAAGGCTTCCAAATTATGCAGCTTCTCCATCTGCCAGTAGGGGATTTCCCGACCAGCTTTGTGCCCTTCCCATATCATCGATGGGTCACGATTTTCAGCCCATTTTTTAGCTGTATGGTTGAATGGCGCATCCCAGGACCAGCCATCGGTCCCCACAACCCGCACACCGCGTTCTGTCAGATACAGCGTCGCTTCGCGGCCCATGCCACATCCTGCATCTACATAACCCGGCTCACCAAATACTGAGCCTGCCCGTGTATTGACCAGTACGATGTCCAGAGGTTGAAGTTCATGCCCAATCCGTTTGAGTTCCTCCTCGATATCGGCACCGCTAACCAGATAACCATCTTCGAAGCGACGAAAGTCGAGTTTCACGCCGGGCTGAAAACAATACTCAAGCGGTGTTTGGTCGATCGTCGGGGCAGGCTCCGTGCCGTGATTGGTGGTGGAATGAAAGTGCCAGGGTGCATCCATATGGGTCCCGTTGTGGGTCGACAGCGTAATACTCTCGACCGCCCATCCTTCGCTGTCTGGTAACTCGTGTGGCTCAAGGCCTGGAAAAAAGTGGGCGAGTCCGCCGGCTGTTTGCTGATGGTTTCTGTAAGTCACCTTGGGTGAACCGCCTGGGTGATCGGTGTGTTCGTTGTTGTGGATGGCCACAGATAGATCGATGAATTTCAAAGTGCCTCCCTTGAGCGCTTTATAGCTCTTTTTCGTATGCAGGACTGATGCTATCACTCATTTGCGTTACAGTTTCAAACTGAACGACTAGCGGGGCAGATATGTACAGACTCTATGGTGGGGAACTCAGTTTATTCACCCGTAAACTTGAAGCGGCACTGATCTTCTATGGGGCAGAATATGAATTTGTGCCGAAAGCGCACGCGGATGCCGCACTGATAGAAGCCCGGTCCGGGACCCATCAGGTACCCGTACTTCTGACCCCGGAAAACTGGATGATTGCCGACACCACACCGATTATGTCGATGCTCGATGGCCGCTTTCCAGCGCGGGCCATGTTCCCCAAAGCTGAGCTGGGTGGGCTTGTGCACATCCTTGAAGAATATTTTGATGAGTGGATTGCTCGTGTGATGGTGCATTATCGATGGCACTATCCTGATAGTGCGAGGTTTGCATCCATGCGCATGGCCCTGGGCAATCAAGAGGCGGCTGAACGTGTGCGGGCTTGGGGCCCTCGGGCCTGCAGGGCAACCGGAACCGAATCGCCTCGCCAGAGAGAGGCGGCTGAAGCAGAGTATGTCCGAGTGCTTGAAGCTGCCGAAAAACAGCTCCAGCAAACTGCCTTTCTTCTCGGAGACCGGCCAACTGCGCTTGATTGTATTTTCCTCGGTGGACTCAGGGCGCATACGAATATGGATCCCGACCCTAAAAAGGTGGTGGCAAATTTTCCAACAGTTGTCGATTGGGCACAGCGGCGAGCAGACACTTGGGCAGGCGTGGGTGAACTCGCGCCCGTCCCACAGAGCACACCGTTTGCTCATCACGTGTTGAGTGAGATGGCGACGACTTACGTACCCTTTGTCATGGCCAATGCAGACGCCCAGCGAGCCGGAGCAAAAGCTTTCCATATCGAGGTCTATGATGAAGACGTCAGTTTTCTGTCACGCCCTTACCCGGAGCAATCAAGGCAGATGGTGGTAAACCGACTGGCCGCGATGGATACTAAAGATACGCTGACCGAGCTGTTAGAAAGATACCGCTTAGCAGACGTGCTCAATGCATAGATCGTTTGAGTCAAAAGGAGAAGAACATGAGCCGGGAAGTTAGTACCGATATGGTTAGGCCGGTGCACTTTGCCCACTTTGTTATACGCTGTTCTGATAAGGCAAAGTCGGTTGCCTGGTATAACAAAGTGCTGGGTATGGAAGTTGTCCACGAAAACCCGATGCTGGCCTTCATGACCTATGATAACGAACATCATCGCATGGCGCTTGTGCAGATCGAAGGTGGGGAAAAAATGTCGACGACTGCACCTGGAATGGATCATGTTGCTTACACCCTGCCTTCGCTAGGTGATCTGTTGGGTACATATAAACGCCTAAAAGCGGAAGGGATTGTACCGGTGTGGCCGATTAATCATGGTCTGACAACCTCCATGTATTACGAGGATCCGGATGGGATACGGGTTGAGCTCCAGGTGGAAAACTATGATTCAAAGGAACGGCTCATGGATTATATACGCGGAGAAAAATTCGCAGCGAATCCTATTGGCATAGACTTTGATCCTGAGAAGTTGCTGGCGCGCTATGAAAATGGTGATCCGCTTGAGGAATTGATGAAGCAAGGATCGGCATAGATGGCACAGGGGGTCGGGCATGTTTTAAGCCTGTTCGATCATGGCCGTGAGAGGCTTAGCAACATGATTGCGCCGCTCACCGACGAGCCCTTCGCTGCTCTAGAGGAGGCACGCGCGATTCTTGTCGAGATCGCCCCCTCATTGGCATATCTGGACGTCCCTGATCATCCGTTGGCGCGCGCTCTTTTTGATTGTGCCATTAATCTGGCCATATATTTGGCGCTGAAATCCGCAGGTATAGAGGTACACGACTTTGGTCGCGCCTTGCTCAACAATCTATCGATGCAACCGGCACAGACACAGGCCGAAGCAGAGTCGGGGCAGATGATGGACGTTCCTGCCGATGCACGTGCGCATCCGGGCCAGTTCAAACTGGAGAGCGTACAGACGGAAGAGGATGCATTCCAATGGGGTTTCAACATGACCTCTTGTGCGATTTGCTACCTTTATGGTCAGCACGACGCAATGGCGTTGGTGCCGTATATGTGTGCGAGTGACGATGTGATCTCAGACCAGCGTGGCCAGGGACTTCGAAGAACCGGCACGATCGCGCTGGGTGCACGTCATTGTGATTTCAGATTTGGCGTAAAGACGGGTGCCGGTCGATTGGCTGAACGGTTTCCGGACAAGATTCGATTTGTACACGACAGGTGAGTATCGAGGGGCTCATATCGTCGTCGATGCCTTCGTGGGATTTTTCTGTTGCAATCGCGCGGTTGGAGACAAACTCGAACTATTGGTTGAGCAAATGAATCAGTGAGCCGATCTGTGGCTTGGATGTTGAAGGCTGCTCAGACGGATGACGCGAGGCTCTGACATAAGCGGTGTGCAAAAACAAAGACGACCTTGGTAGCGAAAGGAAAACGATGGAAACACTGAACGAAAAAGTACCAACAGGTACTGTTAACGGGATATACGATCATCGATTCGCCGGGGTCGTTGATGTTTTTACGCGTAACTTTGTCGAACAGGGCGAAGTGGGCGCCTGTGTCTGCATGACGCTCAATGGCGAAACCGTTGTCGATGTTTGGGGTGGGGCGGCCGATCAAAGGAAGGAGATCCCCTGGGAAGAAGATACTTTGTGCACGGTTTTTTCAAGTACCAAAGGCGCGACAGCGTTAGCAGCCCATACGCTGGTGAGTGCGGGAGCGCTCGATCTAAATGCCCCGGTCCGTCGTTATTGGCCTGAATTTGCGACGCATGGCAAAGAACAGGCCACAGTAAGAATGATGCTCGATCATTCAGTCGGAGTGCCTTGCCTGCGTGAGCCAGTGAAAGAAGGTGGGGTGTGCGATTGGGACTACATGATCGATCGTCTGGAGAAAGAGGAGCCTTTTTGGAAACCGGGCACGCGCAATGGCTACCATATGATCAACTTCGGTTGGACTGTGGGCGAATTGATTAGACGTGTTTCAGGCCAATCACTCGGTGCGTATTTCAGAGATTCGATCGCCGAACCCGTCGATGCGGAGTTCTGGATCGGTCTGCCAGAGGACAAAGAAAGCAAAGTCGCGCCGGTGATTCCTTTTCGTCCAGATAAAGACGATCCGGTTGGTGCTTTTGCGCAGGCGATACTGGATGATCGTCACTCCCTGCAGGCACTGGCGCTGTTCAATCAGGGAGGATTTAATCCAAATGACAGGGCCTGTCACGCAGCCGAGATCGGCGGGGCGGGGGGCATCGCCAACGGTCGTGGTATGGCACGGATTTATACGCCATTCGCCTGCGGTGGGCACCTGCACGGTCATGAATTTGTCTCTGGCGAAGCGCTTGCGAAGATGACAGAAGTTGCCGTCGCTACAAACGAAGACGCAACCTTGCTCATACCCTCGCGTTTTGGCTTCGGTTTTATGAAATCAATGGACAATCGCGGAGTAGAAGCGGTGGCTAAAGACAGTGTCATCCTCGGTAGCCAAGCCTTCGGTCATGTTGGGGCTGGAGGTAGTATTGGCTTTGCGGACCCTGAAGCAGGTATGGGTTTCGGCTACGCGATGAATCGTATGGGACCGGGTATTCTTCTAAACCAACGCGGCCAGGGCCTGGTGGATGCCGCCTATGCGTCGCTGGGTTATGTGAGTAATGCGAGTGGTGTCTGGCGGCGGTAGTCGATTGCTAAGGGAAATCAGGGGGTGGCGTAAAGCCACCGATTTCCCTCGCCATCAAACGTGAGAAGTCGATGGTCACGTAGTCATTGTATTCCGCACTCACAGCTTGGAGTCCAATCGGCAGGCCGGAGTTGGATAAACCGGTTGGAAAAACGGTGCTCGGTAGATGCGCAACCGTCACGGTGCCCGACCAGAAAACCTGTTGCATATAATCCTGATCTTCGTTTCCAACCGTGAGGGTGCGACCGAGGTATTCGCCGTGATCGTGTGGGAACGCGTCAGTCGCCATCTGTGGACAGATCAGGATGTCCCAGTCCCTAAAAAACGCATCCCAGGCTTTTCGTAGATGAAAGCGCTGATTATTGTATGTCAGCCATTCGCCGTGTTCCTGAATCGAAAAGCGTGCGACATCGGCCGCAATGGAACCCTCGCCTAAGGACCCTTGTGTCGTTCTATAGGTATCTTTTTCTTCTTCCGACATGCCTTGCGCCATCACACCCCACAGGAGGCTTGAGTAGATTTCAAAACTCTGGTCAAAGTCGATATCCGGCAAAGCAGAGTCCGAGACTGTCGCACCGAGCCTGGCGAGCACCTCGCCGATGGTCTGCACACGGTCAGCCATTTCGGGAGAGACGGGTGCGTGTGCATGGTTGGGCAGTATCGCCACGCGAAAATCCGCCAGCGAAGTTTTTTGTGGGCGTGGCAAGTTAAGTTGCCATCCGCGCGCATCAGTTCTTCCGGCGCCCGAGACGATGTCCATAGATAACGCCAGGTCTTCTGCTGAGCGAGCCATCGGTCCAACGACGGCAATATCAGCCGGGGCAAGCGCGCCGGGGAGTGCGTGACCTTGATCCGATACGATGCCCCAGGTGGGTTTGTGGCCATAAATACCACAGAAGTGGGCCGGGTTTCTGATGGAACCGCCAATGTCTGAACCTGCTTCTAAGCCTGTAAGCCCCGCTGCCAGAGCAGCGGACGACCCACCCGAAGAACCACCCGGTGTGCGCGTCAGGTCCCATGGATTGTTTGTCGTGCCGTAGATGTCGTTGAAACTCTGGAAATCGGCGAGATTGTGGGGCACGTTGGTCTTGCCGATAAAGATGGCCCCTGCCCCTTTCAAGCGGTGCACGCTGTCCGCATCAGTGGTGGCAATATTGTCTTTGTACTCCACCACCCCCCAGGTAGTGGGTAAGCCCTCGATGTCGTAGGCCTCCTTGATCGTCATGGGGACACCGTGCAGCGGGCCAAGATCTTCACCTTGTGCGAGGGCTTCGTCGGCAGCGGTAGCAGCGGCTTTGCCTCGTTCGAAATCTCGTACAACGACTGCATTTATCTCATCGTCATATTGCTCGATGCGTTCGATATACATGTCGACGAGTTCAAGTGAGCTGACTTCTTTTGCTTTGATTGCTTTCGCAAGATCTACCGCAGAGGCGTATGCATCGACCATAACGGGTACCTTCAGGGGACTCATGTAGACCGGCCAGTGTATCAGACGAACGGTGCCAGACTACGCTGCAGTTGGTTCGCGCCAGGTCCTCTTAGAGGGCGATTCCGCCTCACCCAAGGTGTACGCACCAAGGCGCAAGTGGCGAACAAAGTGGATACATCCAGCGCTTTTTGCTTTATTGCCCATAGCTTACCTGACGATCCAACCGCTGCGTAATTTCCTCAGCGTCGTCCAGCCAACAGGTGATCGAGGCCTCGATGCCATGCCGCCAAAAGTCGGGATCCCGCGGGTCGAGGCCAAATGGGGCCATGAGATCGACCGCGTTTTTGCTCCCACCCGCGCGCAGTAAGTCCAGGTACATGGGCTCGAATTCTGACCCGAACTGATCTCGACGCGCATAAAGTGACTGAGTAAATAATTCGCCGAATGCGTAGGCGTATACATAGAAAGGGCGCATAAAATGGGTCACATACGACCAGAGATTGTC
>JAYZCO010000060.1:0-56074 GCA_036338285.1 Pseudomonadota bacterium | reverse complement strand
ATTCGAGGCCATGGAGGAAGGCCAGGAAGACAAAATCACCCAACGGATCATTCAAGCTGCAAGCAAGGCAGTGTTCGATCGAAAGCATGAGATCAACGATTTCACGCCCATTGCTGAGGCTTTCAATGAAGGCTTAACCATCGAAATCGGCGAAGCAGTTTATGCCGAGGACTACGGCACGATCATCGAGAAAATTCCTGGCCTGTCCGAACGGCTGACCGCCGAGACCCAAGGGACACGCGCTGCAGAAGTGGAGTTCATCCTTGAGGGCCTGCATCTAAACAAGCTTCTCAACAAATACACGGTTTCTGGTCGCGCCACCTATTCAGGATAACTATGACAGGACGACGCAGCAGATATTCCGCCTGGGATGGTTCGCAACAACCGGACTTCAATGCGGACGAAGTGATGAAAGCACTCGCTGATGATCTGATTGAGTACGGCGACCTGCGTTGGGCGATGAAGAATCTCATGTCACGAGGGATGCAGATTCCCCAAGGTGGCTACATGCAAGGTCTACGCGACATGATCCGTCAACTCAAAGAACAGAAAAAGCAACAGCTCGAACGCTACAACCTCGACTCCATCTTCGAGCAATTCGAAGAACGCCTCAACGAGATCGTGCAGATGGAACGTGAGCGCATACAGGAATGGAAAGAAAAAGCTGAAACGGCCGAAAATTTCAGCGATACCTTATTGAAAGACATCGCAGAACGAAATGAATCCCAACTTGATGAACTGCCCCCGGATCTTCCATCAAAAATCAAAACCCTTGAGCAGTTTGAATTTATCAATCCTGACGCACAGAAGAAATTTCTTGAGCTTCTAGCCGAACTCAAAAAAGCCATGACCAACACCTTCTTCCAAGATATTGAAAACATGGTCAACAACCTATCCGACGATGACATCGAGCGTATGAAGGAGATGCTGAAGGCATTAAACGACATGCTCGTGAAACAGATCGCAGGTGAAGATCCGGAATTCGATCAATTTATGGAAACCTATGGCGACATGTTCGGTCCGAACCCGCCACAAACGCTCGACGAATTACTGGAGCAGATGCGTCAGCAAATGGCAGCAGCTCAATCACTAATGAACTCGATGACGCCCCAGCAACGCCAGGCGCTTAAGGATATGTTTCAGGGGCAGTTTGGTGACCCAGAACTCGAAGCGGAAATGGCTAAGCTGGCGAAAGAACTCGATTTCCTGACCCCTGACGGACAGCGCTACAACTTCAGTGGCGAAGAATCCGTCGATTTCCAGGAAGCCATGCGCGTCATGCAGGAAATGCATGAAATGGACGATCTGCTCGAGCAGATGCAGGGCGCTGAACGACGGGGCGATCTGACCGGTATCGATCAGGATCTGCTGCGCGACGTCATGGGCGATGACCAGGCAGCCCAGCTCGAAGAAATCGACAAGCTTATGAAGATGCTCGAGGATGCCGGCTACGTGAGGTCCAACGATAACGATGGTTGGGAACTCACACCACGTGGCTCGCGTATCATTGGACAAAAGGCCCTGGGTGAAATCTACGCGCGGCTTAAGCGGCAGAGTCTGGGCAATCACGCGATTCCTGAAGAGGGCCGCTTTGGCGAGCGCGTGGAAGACACCAAACCATATGAATTCGGTGACCCATTCCACCTTCACATGCCGAGAACCCTGCGCAATGCAATCAGTCGCCAAGGACCCGGAGTGCCCGTGCGATTGCAAACCGACGACTTCGAAATCTATCGCAGCGAGATGATCACCTCCACCGCCACAGCGATGCTCGTCGATCTGTCCTGGTCAATGGCGTTGCGCGGCTCATTTCAGGCGGCTAAGAAAGTCGCACTCGCCCTGCATAATCTCATCACCAGCCAATACCCAAAGGATAGTTTCTACATCATCGGCTTCGCGGCATACGCGAAGGAGTTGAAAGCACACGACCTGCCCTTCCTGCAATGGGACGAGTATGTTCTCGGCACTAATATGCAACACGCTCTGCTCCTGGCCGAGCGGCTTCTGGCAAAACATCCCGGCGGCAGCAAACAAATCATCATGATTTCCGATGGCGAGCCCACCGCACACCTGGAGAATGGGGAGGCGATCTTCGCTTATCCGCCAACACCCCAGACCATTCGCGCCACCTTCCGTGCTGTCAAACGCTGCACAACCAAGGGCATCGCCATTAATACCTTTATGCTCGAACAGAGCGATTACCTGCGCGCATTCATGCAGGAGGTGGCTCGAATCAATAGTGGCAGAGTCTTTTACACCTCACCGGACCAACTCGGTGAATATATCTTGGTCGATTATGTGGAGAATAAAAGAAAGAAACTCGGTCGATGACTCGAGCGATCACATGTCCGGCAAGGACTTCCACCTGGCCAGACCAGACTCAATATGCACAAGCCCTTCAGCTGCAGGTAGGTAGTCTGGCTCGGCACGCAAATCACTCGCCTGCTCATAAGCATACGCAGCAGCAAGTACAGCTGCATCATCACCCGCGCGTCCAATCACCGATAAGCCCACTGGCAATCTGGAGACCGTTCCCATCGGCACCGTCACATGAGGATACCCTGCAATCGCGGCCATCCAACCTATCCCTACGAATGGCGGCCAGACATCACCATTGAGCGGGTCGACCCGTGGCGCCGGAATACCAGACGGCGCGATGAGAAAATCAACCTCGTACTCAGCAAGATAGCGATCTATCCCCTCATTACGTGTCGCAACATATGTTTTCTCACGGGCATCTGTGTAGGTCGTGGCCGTTAACGATTCCGTCACAACCGCTTGTTCAAATATGCTCTGGTCAAAAAGTACAAGCTCCCGCTCAGTATCCCGGTTAAATGCGATCAGATCGGCGAGATTACGATGAGGAAGATTCGGTGCCAGATTCGCCAGATAGTCATTTAGCGAGGCCTTGAATTCATACAACAAGACTGTAAAGGCGAGCCCTCGAAAGTTATCCGGCAGCGGATAACTTTTTTCTATATCCACGAGTTCGGCACCGGCCGCCTCCAGGGTGAGGAGGGCCGCCTCAAATAAAGGCCACAAAGAGCGGTCATCACCCACGGCAAAGCGCACGATGCCCAAGCGCTTGCCTCGCAATGCATCGACAGAAAGCCTCGATAGGTAATTTATCTCCGCATCATCCATCGCATCGAGCATGATGGCGGCACCGGCAACCGTTTTCGTCATGGGCCCAGCGGTGTCCTGAGTCGGTGAGATCGGCACGATGAACTGTTGCGAAATCAGGCCAAGCGTCGGCTTGAAACCAACGATCCCATTCACGGTTGCGGGGCAGATGATCGAACCATTGGTCTCGGTACCGACCGCACCGGCTACCAAGGACGCCGCAACAGCCGCGGCAGAACCTGAACTCGAACCACAGGGATTTCGATCCAGCATGTGCGGATTCTTGACCTGGCCACCGAGACCAGACCAACCACTCATTGAGGATTCAGAACGGAAGTTTGCCCATTCACTCATATTGGTTTTGCCCAGGATGATCGCCCCCGCTTTGCGTAAGCCGTCGACAAGCGGGGCATCTCGACCCGTAACGTTGTCCTTAAGCGCCAATGATCCAGCCGTCGTCGCCAGCGGGTCTTTGCTCTCAATGTTGTCCTTGAGCAGGATCGGTATCCCATGCAGTGGCCCAAGCAAGCGGCCTTCTTCGCGCAGCCGATCCATAGTGCGCGCCTCTTGCATGGCTGAAGGATTGACCGACAATACCGCGCGCAATTCGGGCCCTGCTCGGTCTATGGCGTCAATACGTTTTACATAACCGGCCACCAGAGTGGCAGAACTGACGTCACCCGCGTGAAGCGCCGCAGCCATTTCTGGAAGGCTCATCGCAAGCAAGCCTTCTGCTTTTAGAGTTGGAGGCTCGGTCTTCGGTACGCAAGCGCAAAGAAGTACCAGCCATGCAGTTAGGGCAAGCTTTTTCATTACAACCTCCGAGCGGCCAGCAATCAGTAGGACCGGGGCAGACCGAGCACGTGCTCGCTGACAAAATTAGCGATCATCTCCTGCGAGATCGGGGCGATCCGCATAAGCCGTGCTTCGCGCCAATACCGTTCTACATGATATTCCCTGGCATAGCCGAATCCGCCATGGGTCTGCATTGCCTGATCCGCGGTTTGAAAAGCCGCATCTGCCGCAAGCCATTTGGCCATATTCGCCTCCGCACCACAGGGAATGTCGTTATCGATCATCCAACTTGCTTTGCGAATCATCAGCTCCGCGGCATCCAGACGCATTTTGGCCTCCGCCAACGGGAAGGCGACACCCTGGTTTTTTCCGATTGGGCGACCAAACACAACACGTTCATTCGCATATTCTACTGCCCTGCGAAGTGCCACACGGCCGATCCCCAACGCTTCCGACGCGATCAATATCCGCTCAGCATTAAGCCCCGTCAGAATGTATTTGAATCCTTTCCCTTCTTCACCTACCCGGTCACTGATATGTACAGGCAGATCGTCATAGACAACTTCACACGTTGCCACCGCGTTTCGACCTACCTTATCAATCGGAGAGATCGCGACTTCATCTTTTTGCAACTCAGCGAGCAGCAATGTTAATCCATCGGTCTTCTTTTCTATTTTTTCTTTAGCAGTGGTTCTCACCAGCAACAGGACGCGCTCCGATTGCAACGCCTTTGTTGTCCAAACCTTTCGGCCTTTAACCACATAGTGATCACCATCGAGGCGGGCCGCGGTGGTGATCGATGACGTGTCCGTCCCAGCATCCGGTTCCGTAACACCAAAGGCAACGTGCAAATCACCTTTTGCGACCTGAGGCAGGTATTTCTGCTTCATTTCTTCAGAACCAAACTTGACCACAGGCTCCATGCCGAAAATTGAAAGGTGCAAAGGGGTTGCCCCATTCATAGCCGCACCACTAGCCGCCACTGTCTCGAGCACGAGACTGGCTTCGGTAATACCCCGACCACTGCCGCCATACGCCTCAGGGATGGCTATCCCCAACCACCCTGCTGCCGCCATGGCATTGTAAAAATCCCAGGGAAACTCGTGCTTTGTGTCTTTTTCGGACCAGTACTCGTCCGAGAAATCGCTGCACAGCTTGGCCACCGAATCTCGAATGAGTTCCTGTTCGTCAGTGAGTTCAAATTCCATCTCACTCCTACTCCACTTGGCTTTTTATGAGCATGCATTGTAAGTTGTCTTTTTTGGGGAGGACAGAAGACATGGCGGGGAAATTCTTCGAAGAACTCAGCATCGGCGACACATTCGAACACCAACCCAGTCGAACGGTCACCGAGACCGACAACCTTATCTTCACAACAATGACGCATAACCCTCAGCCGCTGCACCTTGATGCAGAGTTTGCCCGCGCATCGATCCATGGACAGATTCTGGTGAACAGTATCTTCACCCTGGGCCTGGCTGTGGGTTTGTCAGTGGCCGATACAACCCTCGGCACCACCCTGGGAAACCTCGGTTTTGACAAAACGTTATTTCCCAACCCAGTATTTGTCGGCGATACACTGACTGCCACAAGTACAGTAGAAGATAAACGCGAAAGCAAAACCAAACCTGACCGCGGTATCATTACTTTCAAACATACGATGACCAACCAGCGAGGTGAGGTCGTATGTTCGTGTATGCGGGGTGCAATGATGATGAGGAAGCCCACATGAACACCGATCGTCTGCGACGCTCCTGCCACTTTGTACCCGGCGCCAATGAAAAAATGCTGACCAAATCCATCGCGACCAACGCCGATTGTCTCATTCTGGACCTCGAGGATGCGGTCACTCCGGATCATAAGGACGAAGCACGCCAGATCGTTGCCGATTGGCTTGGTGACATCGACTTTCAAGGTAAGGAACGGACTGTCCGCATGAATCCCCTCGATACACCCTGGGGGCTTAAGGATCTGGAAGTGACCATGCGCCATGCGCCCGATGCATATGTGGTGCCGAAGATATCCACGCTGGACGAACTCAATACAATCAGCGCTGAACTGACCCGCTGGGAACACGAGTATGGGCATCCCAAGGGTGGTGTCAGTCTCATACTCATCTGCACAGAAACGCCGTTGTCGGCGCTAAATGTGCAAACATTTCCTGAATGCGACAGGGTCGTCGCGCTGTCGTGGGGAGCGGAAGATCTCTCTGCCGCACTCGGCGCACCGCGCAATCGTCGTCCGGATGGATCATATCTCGAGTTATACAAACATTGCCGCAATATGACGCTTCTGGCGGCCGCAGCGGGAGGCGTGCAACCGATTGACACGGTTTATGTTGATTTCAACGACAACGCCGGTTTGATCGAAGATTGCCAAGAGGCTGCCTGGATGGGATACACAGGGAAAATCACCATCCATCCGAATCAGATAGACATTGTTAATGAACATTTTTCGCCTAGTACTGACGAAATCAATGAAGCCCAACGTCTGGTTGAAGCCTTCTCAGAGGCCGAGTCACGCGGACTTATGGCCATCAGTTTCGAGGGTAAGATGGTCGATGTCCCACATCTGATTCGGGCGCGGAAACTCCTTGCACGCGCCGAAAAAATCGCCGCCCAGACATAACAGCCACTCACCAGGATTCAACCCATGAGCAAGACACCAAAACTTCAAACACAACGCATGCAAGCCCGCATCGATGATGGCATTGGCTGGATGATTTTCAATAACCCAGCAAGGCACAACGCCTTGTCGTTAGAGATGTGGCAAGGCATAGGTGACATTCTGGAAAATTATAACGACAACCCAGCCGTGCGCGTGGTGGTTATGCGTGGAGCCGGCGGGAAGTCTTTTGTTTCAGGAGCTGACATCTCTGAATTTGATGAAAAACGGGCAAATGCCGAACAGCGCAAAAGCTATGGCGAGATTGCGGGACGCGCGTCACGCTGGCTGTCCAAGCTGGAAAAACCCCTCATCGGACTTATCGAGGGGTACTGCATCGGCGGAGGCCTTGCGACTGCATTAGCCGCCGACATCCGGTTTGCTACGCCCGACTCCCTCTTTGGCATACCCGCCGCAAAACTAGGCCTGGGCTATGAGTATGACGGCCTAGCGAAACTCGCCCGTACCGTCGGGCCCAGCCGAGCCCGCGATATCATGTTTAGCGCTCGTTTCATGGACGCTAAAGAAGCCAAAGAAATGGGCCTGATCAACTTCATTGAGAGTCGCGATGACATCGAACCTAAGTGTATTGAATATGCCAGGCGCATCGCCGGCAATGCACCACTCACCGTCAAAGCGGCAAAGGCCGCCGTCAACACCTGGGAACTCGGCGAGCGCATCGATGATATCAACCGCGTGAAAGCAATGGTCGACGTCTGTTTCAACAGCGACGATTACAAAGAAGGGCGGCTGGCGTTCAGTGAAAAGCGAACTCCGCGCTTTGAAGGCAGTTAAACAACCCAAAATTCCTCGCCCGCTCGCACATAAAGTTTAAACCGTCTTGGGTTTCATGCGATGAGGCAAATTCTTCACCAGAACGTCTCACCCACCACTTCCTAAAAGTGGCGAATTCGTGGATCCAAAGGGCCGTCACAAAGCGTAATTTATCGGCGTAGGTTGGCTACTGGACCGACAACAACACTTCGTTTGACAAATCACTCTCCTGACCGACCACATCAAGTGCGGTCATTGCAAGGTAATATTCACCCAAGGGTAGCCGCATTGAATGCGTGGTCATTTCGCCCGCAACCTCAACAACACCGGTGTATTGACCTGGATTCACACCATATTGAATCCTGTAGCCGGACAGGGCCGATACTTCAGTGCCATCCACATTTTCAGTCGGCGCCTGCCAGGTAATGTTCAACTCACCCGTCGGGGTGACGTTTACAGATGCCGAATCGGAACCCGTATCGTTTGTGCAGGTGACCGTAAAAGTTGTCGCTACGCCGATTTGGCTAACCGTCTCTTCACCATTGTCCGTAAGGCCACCACTCCAACCATCAGAAGCAAAACACGACTGGGCATGTTGCGACGTCCAGTTCAAGCGTACCGAGCCACCTACCGGTGGAAGTGTGTCGTCGACAAACAGCTCAACCGTCGGTTCTACAACGGTAACCGGCACCTCTTCTACCGGCGGTGCGACCACTTCTATCGGTTGCACGCCGATGAATTCTTCCGCAGGGGGCAGTTCGCCTACTGGTATCTCCTCTACAGGGGTCTCCTGGACTGGTGTTTGAGCCTCAACAGGCGTCTCTTCGATAACTTCTTCGTTGAGTACGTCACCATTGCTTATGGCCCCAAATTCTCCAATCGTCCACCCATCCATCAACGCTATACGATCTGCCATACCATCCAGGGTCATTAAGGTCGCGCTATCCATTTCGACCCCAAGAACATCCGTTGCCGTCACAGGGTTCGCATTGGCCAGCACTGCCCGAAGGCCTGGCAGTTCCGGGTCCGGCAAAACGGACATTAACTCATCGATCACTACAATCGTGTCTTCCAGGGAATCCTGTGTAACAGGCACATTATTCACATCTGCATCGTACACGTGCGGCATGATAGTACGGATCGCACCGTTCATCGCCGATGTTGCATCCATGCCGTCTACTCTCAATGCCCCGGTCACCACCTCAAGACGAATAACCAACTCGCTCGCTCGCGCAACTGCAAATATACGTTTTTCGTCCTGCTCAAAATCCCCGATCGCTTGACCATCGAGTACGCCATCGGCCAGGTCACAGGCGAGCACATCAACGATCTGGTCAAGCGGAATTAAACCGCCAAAAGCGGAACCCGTACGACGCACGAGTTCGCCCAGCGCCTCATTGGCCAGGACCGCCGTTTCTACGTTGTTCTCGTTGATTAACTGGGTCATGGGGTCGCCCAACTCAGTCCTGTCAAAACCAACCGTAAAAAAACTGCCCAGATCGTCCCAGGATTTATTCATGCCTGTGACACTCTCAGTCCCTCGACATTGGGCCGCTTTAACGGCAACCGTCGTAAGCGGTGAGACATTTGCCGTTTGCAGGCCTGTTTCGTTAATCATTGCGACGAGCTCAAAGTCTGCACTTCTACCCGTCACCAGATCCGTACCGCCGGTGACGTGAATTGTTAAAGGCAACGCAGCATCGGCTGGTAGGTCGATTGTATAATTGGCTTCTTGATCGCTTTGACCTGTCGCGACCACTTCCCCATTTTTGTCTCGTACCACGATCTCTGCATCAACAATGGGTCCATCACCGATGCTGCCAGTGATGGCAAAACCACTCGGTTGGGAAACGTCACTCGTTGTAATTTGTGAACTACTTTGTTGGGACGGTGGGTTCGAGGAACCACCGCCGCCGCCAGAACACGCGGCCAATACGGCAACGATTAATATAGTCGTTAGTAATTTGCTGTGAACGTTCACAGCGTCTTTTCCGTTGACCACTTGCCTCTCCTTGGCTACCCCAATGGGGTGATTTCTTCTCAAAAAATCGTCTTTTTGAGTTCAGTGGCAGCGATATTAGGGAGGAACTTGAGTTCAGCTTGTGAACCGGTTAACGGCTTTGGGATACGATGTCGAAAATGAGAACCAGTCGAACTTAGTTACGAGAACGACCTGACAATTTAGCGGCAGACTGTGCCCAACAGCAGATCTGCTAACATGTCATTTTGCTTAAAAGGCCAAAGCATGAGCGAAGCAGTTACCGCATGCGTTTTGATCATCGGCAACGAAATTCTTTCCGGTAGGACACAGGATGTAAATCTGCATCATTTGGCGACCACGCTTGGTGGATGGGGGATTCGTGTAAAAGAAGCCCGCGTTATTCCTGATATCGAAGAGGTCATCGTTGCTGCGGTTAACGAAACAAGGCGTAATTTTGACTATGTGTTCACAACAGGTGGTATTGGACCGACCCACGACGACATCACAGCTATGTGTATCGCCAACGCGTTCGGCGTCGAACTTTATCAACATGAAGAAATTGCCCAGCGTATTCGGCAGCGTCCGGCCCCAGAAGATGTCATGATCAATAGATTGCTCATGGCTCGAGTGCCTAGGGGTGCTGTATTGATTGACAATCCAACCGGTGGGCCTCAGGGCTTCGCGATGGAAAATGTCTACGTGATGGCAGGTATTCCGATGGTTATGCAGGCGATGCTTTCATCCCTTGAGGGGAAATTGAAGAGCGGTCCAATCATCAAGTCCAGATCGATTCGTGCTTACCTGGGCGAAAGCCAGATAGCGCGTGAACTTGGTGCTATTCAGCAAACCCATCCTGGCCTAGATATCGGCAGCTACCCGTTCTACAGAGCCGATCGTTATGGGACAGTATTGGTTGTCCGAGGCACCGATGAAGGTGACATTAATACCGCCGTGGTCGCGATCATGGATGCTGTCAGAATGTCGGGGGAAACACCTGAGGAGCTTGACGACAACGATTAACGATGTACGCCGCGTTTCCTAACTGCATTGTGCAATTGCCCGCGAATTTGACTGTATATACTTGCGGTGCATTGCTGCTGATGTATGCGACAGGACTTGTCGCCGATCATTCCGCGACTGCAAGACACCTGATTAGCAAACAAACCTATTCAGCAAGCCAGAAATCGAACCGGCTTGCAGCGAGTTCGGCAGCGCTTACACAATGTCAAAACGCGCATGCAGATTCGATGCCCCAATGTGAGCTCATTGAACTCGACAACGAATACCTCCGCACAGCGGCTGAAGTGAAGGCCCGTGTTCCACTCGGTAACCACCCATTATATCTCTGGCGTTACATCCACGGAGATGCGACCGTCTACCTGGCAGGTTCGGTACATATACTAAAACCCGGGTTTTATCCTCTGGCGCGTCAATATGAACTGGCGTTCGCCAGTTCGGAGTTCCTGGTGGTGGAAGTCGACACTGAACAAGCCAATCCTGAAAGCATAGAGTTACTCTCGCTTCGATACGGACGCCTGCCTCAAGGACAGACTTTGTCGACAGTACTGCCCATCAATCTTTATACCTCGCTCGCACAAATAATGGCGACTTACGGTATGCATCTAAGCCATTTCGAAAAACTAAAACCCAGCCTCGTCATTCAACAACTCGCCGTAATTGCATTACTGAGTATAGGTTATAACCCTGAAGCGGGCCTTGAGGCACACTTCAGGCGAATGAAGGCAAACCGGCCGGTTCTTGAACTGGAAACGATCGAATTTCAACTGAACCTTTTATACAACGCGCCCCTGATCACTCAAATACAGATGACTGAAGCCATGGTCGAAGAAATGGCCTCTTTTGAAACGATCACCACAGATCTGATTGTGGCCTGGCTGTTCGGTGATGATGAAGCTTTCAAAAAAGCGACCCACGCCAAATCCGGCGATACCCCCGAAATTCGAGCCTTCATGGAAAAACTTATAAACAAACGCAACCACAGCATGGCCCAAAAACTCACCAGTTACCTGCAGCAAGCCGGCACGTACTTTGTGTTGGTCGGGGCTGCACACCTCATCGGTGAGGAGGGCATCCCCAATCTCCTCGACGAGGCAGGGTATCAAGGCCATCGCCTGACAACCGACGACGAAATCTAATGCGACGGTTCAGCACACCCAAGGGACTTGGTAACCCGCATCTACAGACTATGCTCAACAGCATCGCACGCAAAAAATTCCTACCATCGCGAACCACAAACTTCCTTAACGCGGGTCGCGATGAGACTTTCCGGGTCCAAGGGCAAAATCTAACGGCGACGCTGCACCGACAACATGATCCGGCAGCACCCATGGTTGCCATCATTCCCGGTTGGCTGGGGTCTGCACAATCTACGTATGTGCTGGGCTTAGGCGGCGCATTGTGGGAGGCAGGGTTTTCGATTGCACGCCTCACGCTCCGCGACCACGGCGATACCGCACATATGAACGAAGACATGTTTAACTCTGCTTTGACCAGTGAGGTCGTCGCCTTTGTAACACGCGCCCTGGTGGGTCATGAGAGACAGGGACTCATTGGCTTCTCTTTAGGGGGTAATTTTGCCTTACGGGTTGCACGACAGCTTCCCGATCTCTCAACTCTTGCAGTCTGTCCTGCAATTGAGCCGGCCAATACTATGTCTCAGATTGATAAGAATATTGTTTACAAACGCTACTTCCTGAACAAATGGCGACAAATCTGGACAAGCAAGGCGATTCGATATCCCCACCGTTATCGATCCAGCGACATCCGGCATTTGAATTCCATCTCCACATTAACCGAATACTTTGTCAGCGAACAAACCTCGTTTCCCTCTCTGGACGCCTATTTTGAAGCCTACGACCTTTCTGGTGATGCCTTAGATGGGGTCTGTGCAAAGATACTCATCGCACACGATGACCCCATTATCCCGTTCCGGCAGTTCGCAAACCTGCCAAGCTCCATTACCCTCGAGGCCACGGAGCAGGGTGGTCATGGGGCTTACCTTGAATCCTGGCAGCTTTACAGTTGGCTTGATGACTATGTTGTTGATCACTTCACTAAAGCTTTCTCCGACTGAGTACCACACGCATACCTCGCTGCACGAAGTTCTTTGCCCGGCTGGTTACCATGGGGAAAACCGCGCACCAGATGCCTTTGGCGTTCTGGTGAGGTTTATTTGAGGCAGCGGCTAAACAGGTGGTTGCGCGTTAAAGTCACCCGCCTTGAGAAGGCTCGATGGTACGGCTTTATCAAGCACCCCCTGCAGCCAGTCGGCAGACTCTATAAGCAGATCGAGGTCAATCCCGTGTTGGATCTCAGAACGATTAAGCATATACACCAGGTCTTCGGTGGCGATATTACCAGTGGCATTGGGGGCGAACGGACAGCCTCCCACGCCACCGATGCTTGCATCGAGGGTGGATGCCCCCGCCCGCCACGCGGCATAAGCATTGGCAATCCCGGTATTTCTCGTGTCATGAAAATGTGCTCTTAAGGGTATTTCACCTGCGAGCGCTGTACTTAGCTGCTCGAACAGCATCTCAACCTGGGCGGGAACAGCAACCCCAATGGTGTCGGCCAAAGCAATCTCTACCGGCCCTGCCTCAGCCACGGCACGGGCGATGTCTACCACCCTCTGAGGTGGTACAACACCTTCGAACGGACAGCCAAATGCCACCGCTATCGTTACCTGAACCGGGAACTTAGATTGACTCCCCTGGCGTAATAACTGCTGGGCCATCTGTATGCCCTGCTCAATATTCATCCCTTGATTGGTTACCCCGAATGTATCACTGGCCGCAATGACGAGACCGGCTTCATCAATTCTCTCAGTCGCACGCAATCGGTCATAGCCTCGCTGATTGAGAACCAAGCCCGTGTAAGTCACATCTCCTCTCTGAGGTAATCCCGCACACACAGCTTCAGCATCAGCCATCTGCGGCACAACTTTTGGGTGAACGAAACTGGCGACCTCAATCCGAGTTGCCCCGGCCTTCAGTGCCCGGTCAATCAATCGAAGTTTGTCGTCCGTTTCAACCAAGACGTCTTCGTTCTGCAGACCATCGCGAGGACTAACCTCCATGATCGACACGACATCCATTAAAACCCCTCCCGCAAAGAAACGGTCTTGTTAAAACGATTGGGCACCTCTGAGTCTTTGCAAAAGTAGCCCTGGCGCTCGAACTGAAAGCGCTGGTCTTTGTGCGCAACCATCGCGGGTTCGACAAAACCACTGAAAATTTCGACCGACGAGGGATTGATCGCATCGAGAAAGCCTTCCGCCGTCGGGGCGGCCACAGTGAACAACCTTTGATACACATGAATCTGTACCGGAACAGCCTGCTCGGCAGAAACCCAATGAATCACACCGTTCGGCTTGAGTCCGCTGGTGTCCTGTCCACTGCGAGAGTCCGGAAAATAGGTGCATTTAAGCGCAACAACCTGATCCCCTTCTTTGCATACCTCATCACAACGGATAATGAAGGCATACCTCAGTCTCACCATCTCTCCAGGCGCAAGGCGCTTCCACTTTTTTGGCGATGTCTCGAGGAAATCTTCCTGTTCAATATACAGCTCGCCAGAAAACGGAATCTCGCGTACCCCAAGGGCATCGTTCTGCGCATGCCATGGACCTTGTAGAACCAGCTCGCCATCGTCCCAATTGGTGATGATCACCTTAATAGGATTGAGCACGCCCATGCCCCTGCGCGCGCTAACCTCCAGGTCATTGCGCACACAGAAATCCAAGAGGTTCATCTCGACACGATTGTCCTGCTTGGTCACACCTACCCGGCTGCAAAATTCTCTGATCGCTGCAGCTGTCACGCCACGACGCCGCAGCCCTGCCAGGGTTGGCATCCGTGGATCGTCCCACCCATTAACATATTCTTCCTTAACCAGACGATTCAGCAGCCGCTTGCTCATGACCGTGTATTCCAGCCCAAGTCTGGAAAATTCAATTTGCGGCGGGTGGTAGTTTAGGTCAGCGTTTTCAATCACCCAGTCGTAGAGCTGCCGATGGTCTTCGAATTCCAGCGTACATAAAGAATGTGAGATCCCTTCGAGCGCATCGCAAATGCAGTGTGTGAAGTCATACATCGGATAGATACACCAACGATCCCCTGTGCGCTGATGGCTGACATGTCGTATGCGATACAACACGGGGTCGCGCATGTTGATATTCGGCGACGCCATGTCGATCTTTGCACGCAGGACGTGTTGGCCGTCACCGAAATCACCCTCGCGCATACGCCGAAACAGATCAAGGTTCTCATCAACACTTCGCGTTCGATAAGGACTGTTTTCACCTACTTCAGTGAGTGTACCGCGCTGGTCGCGAATCTCTTCACCGCTCAGACTGCAAACATAGGCTTTATCGTTTTTGATGAGATTGACTGCAAATTCGTATAGTTCAGCAAAATAATCAGAAGCGAAGGTGAGATGCGCCCAGGAAAATCCAAGCCAGGCGACATCCGCTTGTATCGCCTCGACATACGCCTCGTCCTCTTTAATCGGGTTGGTGTCATCGAAGCGCAAGTAGGTCGAGCCACTGTATTCTTCGGCCACACCAAAATTCAGGCAAATGCTCTTTGCATGACCGATATGCAGATAACCATTTGGCTCAGGTGGGAAACGAGTTATAACCCCTTCTGGTAGGCGCCCTGCCTGAACATCTTGCTCGATGCGATTGCGGATGAAATCTCGGGATTCGGTTTCCATAGCTTGATAGTTAAGCACAGTCGCTGCGGGATGCGCATCTTGCACTACCCTGCCTTTCTGGAAAACCCCCATAACGACCAGCATTCACCCAACGCCTCGGTAAACGGCTTACTCGAATTCGACTGAGCAAAACCAGGATGGGGCTTTTTCACTCCGCCTGCTAAGATCGCTCCCGTTGTTATTTTCTATGTAGATCTCCACAACCATGATCGCTCTCGTTAAACCACACAGCCCTGGCCAGGTCGTATGATATCCAGTGACTTTAAACGGCGGGTTCTCGTATTGTGCATCGGTCTTGCCGTGGCAGGTGGTGTGCTATGGGTCAACGAAACACACAGGCCCAATCAACTCAACATCGCCCAGGGCATGCTGGGTGGACAATGGTTCAGAATCGATCTCGGTCACCAGCACGTAGGCTACATGTTTAACGACACGCAACTTAAGCCGAATGGCAGCTGGACTTTCAACTCGACCACGCATTTCCTCCTGCAGGGCAATGCGCCCAATACCATCACCAAGTCTCTTACATTTTCCGGTCACCCACCTTATGACCTCACCTATGCCTCTTTTCAAAATAGCGACGGCGTTCAGACCGAGCTCTTACACACCGGCAGTACTTACTCAGCCTCGATCCATCGAGGTTCCGAGTCAAGTGAGATAGAACTCGACTGGGACTTCACTTTGAAAGATTTCCTTGGCTTTGAGGCATGGCTTTCAGAGCACCAACCAAAAGCAGGCGCCAGTCACGCGGTACGTGATCCGGATTTTGAGAAACTTCGCATCGTGCAACGCAGTTATCGAATCCTTGAGCTCAATGAACAAGGTTACGTCGTCGAGACAAGCGCGCTACTCGCACCTACGGTGACACAGCTCGATCGTACCTTCAGGCCGTTAAGTCTCTCCATGGCGGGCCTTTTTACAATAAAACGTGCTGCTGAAGTCGACGCGGTCGCAATCAAAGAGATGCAAAGCAAGACCAGTTACGTTTTTCCGGTCGACCAGCGACTTGTGAATCACACCCGCATCGATGCTCTGACGATGCGTGTATACAACGCCGGCAAAGCCTTACCGCAACAACTCGATCTCAATCGTGAGGTCTTGTCGGCCAAAGGCGACCCGGCGCATTACATCGGTGAAGAGCTCAAGTATCCAATTACCGCGCGAAAAATCCAGGCGCTTCTACAAGGTGCCATGGGACAACGATCAACAAACCATCTGGCGGAACGGCTGGTTGACATTACACATCATCAGTTGCAATACGCCGAGAATAACCCAGCCAGAGGTGTCCTGAATGCCCTCTCTCGCGGATATGGCGAGTGCAACGACTTTGCGGATCTGCTGACAACCCTGGCACGCGCAGCACAGATACCTGCGCGAACCGTTTTTGGCCTCGCATATAAAGACGGCCCAAACCCTGTATTCATGTATCACGCATGGAACGAGCTTTACGTCGACCATCAGTGGATCGCAGTTGATCCAACCTGGAACCAGACCTCTATCGACGCCACCCATATCCCTTTATCAGACGAGCAATCCGCAGCGCTCATGCTTGCCCATACGCACAAACCCATCCATTTCGAGGTGCTGCGAACGAGTTATTTGTAGTCCGAGGGCATCGAAGACCTGACTGGCGCCAACCCCCTTTAGGGATCGATAGCGGGTGAATCAGAGATTGTCCACATAGTCTGCTTCGATCCCTGCGTCAATCCTTGCTGCTATATCTTCGCTCTGTTTTCGCCGTTGAGCGTACATCTGACCAAAAGAAACTTTATGTGGTTCAGGCCATTCATCATGCAGCCACAAGCCCGAACGGATAAATGCTTTTGCACAATGGAAGAAAACTTCTTCGATCTGAATTCGAATTGCCAGCGTTGCAGGTTTTTCTCGCGCGGTAAGCATCTCAAGCAATGCAGGGTCTGCCGTCAGGCAAGCACGCCCGTTGATGCGCAACGTCTCGCGCGTACCCGGAATTAACATAAGAACACCCACATGGGGATTATCGAGGACATTCAGGTGCCCGTAAGCCAGCTTATTGCCCTGGCGATCCGGAATAACTATTTCAGAGTCATTGACTACGTGGACAAACCCCGGCGCATCTCCTTTGGGCGAAGCATCAAGCCGACCTTCACTTGAACTCGTGCTTAGAATCAGAAATGGGGATTTGGCGATGAACGCTTTCGCATAATCATCTAGCTCGGGCAGATTCTTGTCGCCTATACCCGGTATTTCCTCGCCGATTACGGCACGCAAACCGGCTATATCGTCGATTTGATATGGGTCTGACATGCTTCACCCCTTTCACTTAGACAACTTCTGCTCGATACTACGTCGCATTCTCCTGACTGTCATGTTCGTTCGCAGTGAGAGAGCCCAACAGACCACAGCGAGGCCTGAAGATGCCAGATTTCATCGCCCAATGTGCCCAGGCCCTTGCCGAGGGCACCCCTTACCCGAGTTTCTCCTCCTCTGGTCAGACAGCAACCATCGACCACGCCTACGCCATCCAACACCTTTTCGTCAGCGACCAGGATCGCGAGATCAGCGGCTACAAGGCAGCTTTAACGGCCTTTAGTGCTCAGCAGGCCATGGGAATAGATGCACCCGTGACCGGCGTTTTATTCAGAGATGGCGCACGCAGTAATGGCGATACAGTCTCCGTTCCGAACGGCGGTGTCCTGGAAACCGAATTGGGATTTATCCTTGCTCAGGAAATTGTCAGCCCGGTCACTGAAGACTCTGTGTTTGAAAAGATGGCAAGCTGCGCCCCCATGATCGAGGTTGCCAAACCTAACCTGAGCGGTCCCCTCAACGGGCTCGACCTGATCGCAACTAACGCTGCCTCGTTCTGTTATATCCAGGGTGAAGGATTCGATCCCCTGGCAACCGAGGCCGATGACATCCAGGTCTCTCTGTCCGCTGCAGAAGAAACCTTATTTGCCGGCCAAGCCGACGAAGTCATGGGGGGACAACGTGCGGCGCTGACCTGGCTGATTAACGCACTCCTTGCCCTCGATTATCCTCTGTCGCAAGGACATCTCCTGATGACAGGTGCTATCGGTGGCGCGGCGCCCGCTAAACCGGGAGACTACGCTGGCCTATTTTCCGGCCATAACACGCTCAAGTTTCGGATTTCAAGCTGAGTCTTTAAATCACTGCCAGGTTGCGAGCAGATCATCGTACGACACCGTAACGCCTTGCGGCTTTTCGTTAGCAAGCTTGGCCTTCGGCGCGCCCGGCCTGGCCAGCCAGCTTTCAGGGGCGCTTTCCGGATTCAAAGCAGGACCGCATTCGCCCATAACATCATGGCGGGCCAGACGTTGAAGTACCCGGTCCTGCTGTTCAGCGAGGCTGTCCATCGCTGCCTGAGGCGTCACTTCACCACTCACTGCATTCGCTACATTCGCCCACCACAGTTGTGCAAGCTTCGGATAGTCCGGCACGTTCGTACCCGTTGGCGTCCACAAAGTCCGCGCCGGGCTCCGATAGAACTCGACCAGACCCCCAAGCCGTGGCGCCATCTCGGTCATTGCCTGGGCGCGCAGGTCTGAATCGCGTATCGGCGTCAAACCAACCATCGTCTTCTTCAGGCTCACCGTTTTCGCAGTCACAAACTGAGCATACAACCAGGCGGCCTTGCGCCGATCGAGCGGAGTACTTGCAAGCAAAGTCCAAGCACCTGTGTCCTGATAACCGAGCTTCATCCCCTCTTCCCAGTAGGGTCCGTGCGGGGACGGCGCCATTCTCCACTTCGGCGTCCCGTCTTCATTTACCACGGCGAGACCAGGCTGGATCATGTCAGCGGTAAACGTCGTATACCAAAAAACCTGTTGCGCAATATGCCCCTGGGCAGGCACCGGCCCCGCCTCTGAAAATGTCATTCCCGCAGCTTCCGGAGGGGCATACCGTTTGAGCCAGTCGATATAACGTCTCAAAGCATACACAGCAGCCGGTCCATTAGCCGCGCCACCGCGACTGACCGAAGAGCCTACCGGTCGGCAATTCTCGACTCTGATGCCCCATTCATCGACAGGCAACCCGTTCGGAATACCCTGATCGCCAGCGCCGGCCATCGACAACCACGCATCCGTAAAGCGCCAACCAAGTGAGGGGTCTTTCTTGCCATAGTCCATATGCCCATAGACACGCACTCCATCGATTTCTTTAACATGGATAGAAAAGAACTCGGCAATATCCTCATAAGCTGACCAGTTTACAGGCACGCCCAACGGGTAACCGTATAGAGACTCGAATTGAGCCTGAATATCGGATCGAGTAAACCAGTCATAGCGAAACCAGTATAGATTTGCGAACTGTTGATCGGGCAGCTGATAAATCTTGCCATCCGGCCCGGTGGTGAAAGAGACGCCGATGAAATCCCCAATATCGAGCGTCGGCAATGTGACATCGGCAGCTTCCGAAGCAATGAAGTCACTGAGCGGAACCACGTACCCATAACGCGCATGGGTTCCAATCAGATCGCTGTCGTTAACGTACGCATCATAAACATTTTCACCCGATTGCATCTGTGTCTGCAGCTTCTCAATGACGTCACCTTCCTGTATCAGGTCATGCGTCACCTTGATCCCGGTGATCTCATAAAACGCTTGAGCAAGCGTTTCACTCTCATATTCATGTGTTGTAAGGGTCTCAGAAACAACGTTGATCTGCATTCCTCGGAACGGTTCGCTTGCTTGTGTAAACCACGCCATTTCTGTTAGCTGTTCGTCACGCGACAACGTTGAAGGCTGGAATTCCGTATCAACCCACAGCATTGCATTGCCGGCGTAATCAACTGTCACGTCTTGCTCAGGTTCCTGCTGACCACAAGCAAAAAGTAAGAACCCAAACGCTAAATAAGAAAACCGCATAAGACCTCCCAGGACTCTAAGCATTGTGCCACTAACCCCATCGCAGAAGTACCCAGCTCCAGATGAGCGACAGCAGCGATGCAGCCACAAGCATTGATCCGAAAAAGCCAAGCCATGATAAGTGCACAAATGCAGAAGACAGAAGCGCAATAAAGAAACGATCTCCGCGCGTTGTTTCTATCGGCAAGAAACCCTTGCGTAACTTGGTCGGGTAGCGGATCTCCAATATCGTCATCAAGCCAAGCGCGAGCGCGATCGTTGCAAAGAAGAGCGCCGTCGGTCCGGTCCAGGCCATCCAGTCCACTATACCCTCCCAAGGGCGAACCCTTTGATCAGGTATTTTCGAACAAACCAAACGACCAGTACGCCGGGTATAAGCGTCAGAACACCTGCCGCAGCCAACACTCCCCAATCCATGCCGGAAGCACTTACGGTCCTGGTCATAACAACGACCACAGGTTTGGCACTACTCCCTGACAGCGTCCGCGCGAGCAGGAGTTCGACCCAGCTGAACATGAAGCAAAAAAAGAAGGTGACACCAATGGCACCTCTGTTCACAGGCAGAAAAATGCGCGCAAAAAACTCAACTCGTCCATAACCGTCCAAACGTGCCATTTCATCGAGTTCTGTCGGCACACCTGAGAAAAACCCTTCAAGGATCCAGACAGACAGGGGTACGGTAAACAGACAATGCGCCAATGCAATAGCAAATGGGGTATCAAAAAGACCAACCGCCGAGTACAACTGAAAAAACGGCAGCAAAAAAACAGCCGGCGGTGCCATTCGATTCGTAAGCAGCCAGAAAAAAAGCTGCCGGTCGCCTAAAAAGCGGTACCGTGAAAACACATAAGCCGCCGGTATCGCAACCAGAAGTGACAGCGCACTATTAATAAAGACATAGTTCAGAGAGTTTACGAAGGCGCCCCGCCAGACAGAGCTGGTTAAGATCTCACCGAAGTTAGCCAGGGTGATATCAGAGGGGACTACTTTGAAACCACCCACCACATCTGCGTTTGCTTGCAGGGCGATACTGACCAGCCAGTAAATGGGCACAAGCAGGTACACAATATATACCCATAGAATCGCCTGACACCCTCGACTACTCATCGTGACTCCGCGCGACGCCGACATAGAAAAGCCAGCAGAACAACAAGGTGAAAAGGAAATAAATGACAGAGAACGCAGCAGCCGGACCGAGGTCGAATTGGCCCACCGCCATTGTCGCAAGATACTGACTTAAAAAGGTCGTCGCGCTACCTGGACCGCCACCAGTCAACACAAACGGCTCGGTATAGATCATAAACGAATCCATGAGCCTCAACAGGATCGCAATAACCAGGACGCCTTTAAGTCGTGGCAGCTCCACATGACGAAATATCTGCCAGGCACTGGCACCATCTATCTTGGCTGCATCGTAATAAGCGGTCGGGATCGCCGTCAAACCAGCAAACGAAAGCAGCGCCACCAGTGAGGTCCAATGCCAGACATCCATGGCTAAAAGCGTCAACCAAGCATCTACCGAGTCGGTGGTATAGTTGTAGTTAATCCCCAGCGCATTCAGGCTGACACCCAGAAGGCCTATATCCGAACGAGCAAAAAGCTGCCAAATCGTGCCCACTACGTTCCATGGAATCAATAGAGGCAGAGCAAGGACCACCAGTACCCCAGCCGTCTTCCAGCCAGAGGGCGCAATGCCCTTGCTGATCAGAATACCCAGCGGTATCTCTATCGCAAGAATGGTCGCGGAGAAAAGAATCTGTCGAAGAAAGGCACTATGAAACCGCGCATCGCTCAAAGTACTCTCATACCATTCAAGCCCGACAAAAAAACGGGTGTTGAAGTCGAGGATGTCCTGCACTGAATAATTCACAACCGTCATCAAAGGCACGACTGCGCTGAAAGCGACAACCACGACAACGGGAAGCACACCCAACCAGGCGCGGTCATTACGTGGTCGGTACATTGACAACCTCTACAAGCTTTTCGTTCTCATAGCGAACAAACCGAGACACCGAGACACCCAGCACCGGGCCTTGCCGTAGAGGCCCTTCTATCGCAAGTTCCCCGTGTTCGGTCGTGACAAAAGTCAGACCTTGGTCGATACGGTCTTTAGTACCCAGAAAACAACGCTCACCCACCTGCCCTTGAAGCTGAGCATTTTGCGCACCTAACTCCGTAAGGGTCGCCCACTCCGGTCTGAAACCGATCACCGCCTCCGGATATCCAAACTGATGACCTGCGACAAAGTTCATGCCGGGAGAGCCTACAAAGTGACCGACAAAGGGCGTTAACGGCGCCTCGTAGATCTCCTGCGGCGTCCCGGTCTGCGCAACGCCCTCCTCTGTCAACACCGACACTCGGTCTGCAAACGACAAAGCCTCAGTTTGATCGTGCGTGACATAGATCATCGTCAGATTCAGTTCACGCTGCATGCGTGACAAAACCTGACGTAACTGCCATTTTCGTCCCGGGTCCACAGCCGTGAGCGGCTCGTCCAGCAATACCACCGAGGTCTGAGCCCTGACGATGCTCTTGGCAACACAAACGAGTTGTTTCTGGTAGAGATCGAGTACCCGGGGTTTGGCTTGAAGAACCTCGCCAAGGGATAATTCATCAACTATCTGTGCAACTCTGTCGCGCGCCTGGCGATCCAATTCATTTCTATTGCGCAGCGCAAAGAGGAGGTTTTCCTCCACTGTCAGCGCCTCATACAGCACAGGAAACTGGAATACCTGCGTCACATTGCGCTCGTGTGCTGACAGTTTGGTTATATCAACCCCATCGAACATGATCGTGCCTTTCGTTGGTTCGAGCAGTCCCGACAAGAGGTTGAGAAGCGTTGTCTTACCTGTTCCCGAAGCACCCAGGAGCGCGTGCGCCTGGCCACTTGCAACGGTCAGAGACAGATCCTCAATGACAGCAGTTTCCGGCGTATAGCCAAACCGGAGATTGTTCATTTCTACAGCAGCCACTTTTCCTTCAACCCGCCGCCGTGAGGGCAAATTCATGAATGTCTTCAGCATCGGCCGATACCCTAACCACCTTTCCTGGGCCAATATCAACAGGGTCGACACTCCGTATAACCCACACTGTCTGAGAGGTAGTCACGCCGTTTGGGCGACCATAGAGCAGCGTCTGGCGCCCTGATTTTTCAGTTCCAGAGACTGTGAACTCAAATCCTACTCCGCCCTTGCGTTCGCCGAGATGCAGATGATCCGGGCGCACCGCGAACACACTGGCCGTCGTCTGCCAGTGGTTGATTTGTGGATCACTCATCAAATCCAGCGCCTTGAGCGTTTGTGGCGCCGCATATACATCACGGGCCTGGCCCGACTGCACCTTTTGCCCATGATCCAGCAAGAGCAGATCCCCACCTAAGAAATACGCATCCCTCGGCTCGCTGGAGGCATACACAATAATTGCGCCGCTCTTTGCTAATAAGTTCTTAAGCTCTCTGGTGAGCGCTTCTCGCAATTTGTAATCGAGATTAACCAACGGTTCGTCCAGTACCAAAACACGGGCCTCTTTGGCCAATGCACGCGCGATCGCTACCCTCTGCTGTTGTCCGCCGGAGAGCTGATCAGGTAGCCGATCCAACAAATCACTGATACTCAGAAGCTCCGCGTATTTACCGACTTTGGCTGCGATGACCTGTTTTTTCTGTCTGCGTATCGGCGCGGCTATGTTGTCGAAGACGGTTAGATTCGGGTAGTTCACAAACGCCTGGTATACCATCGCAACCGGCCGCTGCTCAGGTCGATGCTGATCGATGCGTTTACCTTGCAAAAACAAACGCCCCTGATAGCGGCTCGTTAATCCGGCGATAAAGCGCATGAGATCGGTTTTACCGGATTCGTTTCCACCCAGTACCACCGAGATCGAACCCTCGCGGAATTGATGGTCAAATGGTTCGGCATCACCCTGGGAGAGACGAACCCCCTGAAGTTCAAGCATTGAGTGCCTTTCACATGTTGTGAGTCGTTATCATGCCACAGCGGTCCACAGACACGGAGTCGCCAGAACCATTACTTCCGCAAGGACTATCCCCCATGCCGACTTTCTCGCACAACAAATCAGGATGCGCCCAAATTCAATTTTAACCAGATCGAAACAAAATCATCCGATAACAAATCAATCAAGACTGTCCGGGCATCTTCGTGGAAGAAAACGTACAAGTCGCCAGCTTGAGGATAGGAAACAAAATCTCAAAGCATTGAGCAACTTGGCAGGCGGCCTAACTTTATTGTCGTAGGCGCTCATTATGCTAGACCGACTTCGCTGTCAGTCCTGTCCAGAGGTAGGCTTTGTACCCGAGCCATCGGCATCAGAACGCACCGACCAACTGCGCCTGGACCACGGCGCACAACGCGCACAGCACTCAGATCGACAAGGTGGGCTGGGTTGAATGTGGAGCAAAACGCATTTCGCCGGTTTCATTGGGAAGACATCCCTTTCTGGCGGGTTAACTGAACACCACGACGTCTCGCAGAACGGCTTGAAAATGGCAATTCTCGTCCAAACAAGTTAAACCAGCCAACCAGTCCTATTCTATTGGCATTCACATTATCATCGCTTTGCATCTGCAGATGCGAGGGTCTGTTGCCCTTTTCGATGTACCACAACCATAGTTTTTGCTCTGGGTTCAGCCTGCGTTCGTCGACGATCGACAGCCATTTAGCCATTCCTTGCCGCCGATGCCCTGGCAAGGTATATCCCTTGTAGGTATACAAAAGGCCTTCGGGTACCAAGAGATCCAGCTGATTCGAAACAGGTGCGCGATGGCTGCCAAATATTCTGAAAGCAGCTAACTCATCTTCTTTGGTCGCCCATACGCACCGGTGTTTTTTTGCAGCTGCTTCAGCCAGAAATAATTTTGAAAGCGCATCAGTACGGTCAACGTAAGGTGTCAATTCGGTGACTGATCCGCAAAAGAAATCGTACGCTGCTGGCGGCTCGCCAACAGTGCTCAAATCAAAATGAACGCCACCGCAGAATACGTCGCAGACATTCACCCCGCATCGTTGCAAGGCTTTCCAGAAGTAATAGCTAAGCATTATCAACGCCCTTTAGAACCAGAACAAATACACCGGGGTTGCCCAAAAGTGCAGCAGATGTCGTTGTTCACCAAGCCTGCGTGATCTATTTATAAATCACGTTTGATCGACCCCTAACTTAAGCTGGAGGGCTTGGCTGAACAATGGGAGATATGTGCTTTTATGTGCCGAATTTGTATGCAAATGTGCTGTTTGAATAATTCAATTGCATCTGACCTGGAACAGGCAAAATCGGCACTTCAGATTTGGGATTTTAAGGCTAAAAAAACCAGCCAATATGCAAACCGCCGCTGAGGTGCACTTTGACCGGAAGTGCCAAAGTCTAGGCACGAACGCGTAAGCTACCGCCTTACTTTTAGCCATGATCGCGTATCGATGGGCGTAAAGGCAGCGTGTCGATATCCCATGACTAACGCAAAGTGGGGTTGTTTGTCCGCTGTTTCAATGCCATGTCCTGTCATGTCGGCTAAATCAGCTTTAAATTTCCCGATCGGAATATATTCCTTTTCATATATTCTATTTTATTAACAACTGACCGCTGTTAATTTGCGCCGCCTGATTCGTTCAACCCACGGCAAGGACCAGAAAAATGTCAGGCTATCTGCAGGAAATTGAGCGTGTACACCAGCAAATCCAAGGGAAGGCAGAGTGGCACGCGATCAATCCCGAATACGTCGTACGCATGAAATTGCAGAACCGGTTTTCCACGGGGCTGGAGATTGCACAGTACTGTGCGGACATCATGCGTCGGGACATGGCCGCCTACGATGCTGATACCAGCAAATACACGCAATCTCTAGGTTGCTGGCACGGATTCATCGCCCAACAGGTCATGATGGGCGTTAAGCGCCACAAACAAACGACTGATCGCAGCTATATCTATTTATCGGGGTGGATGGTTGCCGCACTCCGTTCACGCTTCGGGCCGCTGCCAGATCAGTCCATGCACGAAAAAACCACCGTTGCAGATCTGATTGAAGAGATCTACACGTTCTTGAAACAAGCCGATGCGCGCGAGCTTCGCCATGCCTTTGCAGAATTAGAAGAAGCCCAGGCTAACGGTGGCGATGTACAGGGACTGCTCGAGCAGATTGATAACCATGAAACACATGTCGTACCCATTATTGCCGACATCGATGCCGGGTTCGGTAATGAAGAGGCGACCTACCTTCTCGCAAAAAAAATGATCGAAGCAGGTGCCTGCGCCATTCAGATAGAAAATCAGGTTTCCGATGCCAAGCAATGTGGTCACCAGGCTGGGAAAGTGACCGTTCCTCACGAAGACTTCGTGTCCAAAATCAATGCGGTGCGTTATGCATTTCTGGAACTCGGTATCGATAACGGCATCATCGTTGCGCGCACTGATTCTCTCGGCGCCGGCCTGACGCAGAAAGTACCTGTATCCTTGCGACCCGGTGACCTAGGTTCAAAGTACAACGCCTTTCTCGATACCGAAGAAGTACGCGACATCTCCGAACTCGACGAAGGAGATATAACGATCCGTCAGGATGGCAAACTCGCCAAGCCAAAGCGCCTGGACAACGGATTGTATGCTTTTCGGGAAGACACCGGCATTGATCGAGTCGTACTCGATTGCATCACAAGCCTTGAGCACGGTGCCGATCTTTTGTGGATCGAGACTGAGCGACCGAATGTCGCGCAGATCGCGGAGATGGTTAATCGCGTTCGGCAGGTTCGGCCTGAAGCCAAGCTTGTTTACAACAACTCACCCTCGTTTAACTGGACACTCAAATTCCGTGAACAGGTCTACGAAGCATGGAAGGCTGCTGGCAAAGATGTTTCTTCCTACCCTGACCCTGCGGGTAATGGCAAAGGCCTGATGGATGTTGCGCTTGATGGAACCGATCTCGCTCTGGAGGCAGACAGGCTCGTCCAGAGCTTTCAGGCTGACGCTGCGCGAGAAGCGGGCATTTTTCATCACTTAATCACACTGCCTACCTATCATACGGCTGCCTTGTCCACAGACTCTCTCACCGAGGGTTACTTTGGAGATCTGGGCATGCTGGCCTATGTCCGCGATGTGCAACGGCAGGAAATTCGCAACGACCTGGCAGCTGTCAAGCACCAGGATCTGGCCGGTTCGAATATCGGCGACGATCACAAGGAGTACTTCCTGGGCGAAAAAGCACTCCTGGCAGGTGGCACTGCGAATACGATGAATCAGTTCTGATTCTAAAGTTTACAACCCAGTAGTAACGGCGCCCATCAGGCGCCGTTTTCATTTAAGTTCACATGTATGGAGGCCGAACAGCGTCAAGACATCAAACGTGATCATATGAATCAGCACCCAGATTCAGCCGGTTCGCCTACCTGCCTCCTCATTCCCATCAACCGAATACAAACTGGCACAGTAAGGAGGTGCGTTGATGCGCCTCGCATCAGCGGCGTTTCCTTGGTAAATTTTCGGCCTAGGGGGGCGTTATGTCTGCAAGCAGCACAGCAACTGATTCGCTAACGACTATCGTTCAGGATCTGCGCAATGAGGGAGACGAGTTGTTTGCCCTCCTGTCTGATATGGATACCGGCTACTGGACCGAACATTCATCATTCAAAGACTGGACCGTCTGGGATGTGGTTGCACACCTTCACCTGTCCGATCACATGGCATTGACCTCACTGACCAGCGCAGATGCCTTTGAGACTCTGATGCAGGATATACGCAACGCCGGTATGGGCTCCTACACGCTGACCTGGCTGCACAGCGATGACCATTCACTGACAGGACCCGGACTACTTGAACGCTGGTATACAACATTTGGAGAACTTTGCCACGCATTAGCCAGCGCGGATCCACAGGCTCGTTTCGTCTGGGCCGGTCCGGGCATGAAAGCAAGGATGTTTGCCACAGCCAGACAAATGGAGATCTGGGCCCACGGCTGGGAGATCTACGATCTCATGGCTATCCCGAGACAACATACTGATCGGCTTCGCAACATAGCTGAAATCGGTGTTAGGACATTTGGCTGGACCTTTGCCAACCGCAGCCTTGAAGTTCCACATGAGGTCCCTTTTGTTGACCTCATTTCGCCATCCGGGACCCGGTGGACCTGGAATGATCCGGGAAGTGAACATCGAGTTATGGGTAACGCTGTAGAATTTTGTCAGGTCGTTACCCAGGTTCGCAATATTGCTGACACCGCACTTACGTTAGAGGGCGACAACGCCATCGCCTGGATGCAGATCGCACAGTGTTTCGCCGGTCCCCCGGAAGAACCACCGGCGCCAGGCTCACGTATTCCTGATTTATAGACTTGCCTCTCAACAGCGAGCGTTTACCAGGGCGCTCGTATAAGGAACCACGATGAAACTCACAAATTTTTTTCGCTCATCCTGTCTGGTGCTCGTCGCAGCAGCCACCCTTACGCATGCGCAATCGGGCATAACCGATGACAGTCCCACTGCGCCACTCCTCGAAGGCATCGGACCGCTGTCGTTTCCAATCAGTACCTCAGTACCCAGGACCCAGGCCTATTTTAACCAGGCTTTGACCCTTGCTTTCGGCTTCAATCACGCAGAGGCAGTTCGATCGTTCAAAGAAGCCGCTCGACTCGACCCGACATGTGGCATCTGCTACTGGGGTGTCGCTCTTGCTCTCGGTCCAAACATTAATGCACCGATGCCTCCCGAAGCGGTCGCACCCGCCTGGCAGGCGGTGCAGGACGCACTAGCTCGCCGTGCATTCGAAAATGCGAAAGAAAGGGCATACATCGACACGATCGCGGCTCGTTACAGCGAAACAGGTGAGGACAGAGCCACGCTCGACCTGCTTTACGTCGGCGCATTGTCAGGACTGGTCGAAACTTACCCAGACGACCTTCACGCCCGCACCTTACATGCCGAGGCTTTAATGGATCTGATGCCCTGGGAATACTGGACCGATGACGGCAAACCGGCGAACCATCACACAGTCACGCTGGTCAGCGAACTGGAGACCGTGCTTGCACAGGACCCTAAACACCCTGGCGCAGCCCACTTATACATTCACACCATGGAACGTTTCGAGCCACACAAGGCAGAAGCGGCGGCGGACCTTCTGGGCCCACTGGTACCCGTCGCCGGACATCTGGTCCATATGCCATCACATATCTACCTTCGCATTGGACGTTATGCCGACGCTGTCGACGCCAATGCCAAAGCGTCCATGGCCGACGAAGACTACATAGCCCAGTGCAATGCACAGGGCCTTTACCCCGCCGCATACTACCCGCATAACATCCACTTTCTGTGGTACTCCGCGATGATGGAAGGCCGCAAAGGACTCGCCCTGGAAAGTGCCATGAAACTCAGAGAACGCGTGCCTGTTGAAGTGGCCAAAAGCATGGGGGCTCTGCAAAGTTACCTCTCTGTTCCGATCTATACCTATGTCCGGTTTGGTATGTGGAACGATATACTCGCCCTGAGCGCAACACCCCCGGACCTGCCCTTCACCCGAGCCATGCATCTGTATGGTCAGGGCCTTGCTTATGCAGCGCTCGGCAATCGCAAGGCAGCCGGCGTGGCGCTGGCTGAACTCGATGCGATGGCAGACTCAGACTCGCTGAAAAGTCTCATCATGCGCCGCCCGGGCGCTACTGCAGACCTCCTCGGCATTGCACGCAATCTCGTTGCCGCCCGGCTGGCGCGAACCAGCGGAGATGTCACGGCTGAGGTCAGCTTTTTAAAACAAGCCGTCGAACATCAAGATAATCTGCCTTATACGGAGCCACCTCTCTGGCACTATCCGGTCAGGCAGACTTTGGGCGACACGCAATTGCGAATCGGCGCTTATGAAGACGCCAGCGAAACTTTCAAAACAGACCTTACGCACTTTCCCGCTAATCCCTGGTCGCTGTTCGGTCTGGAAAAGGCCATCAGCGCATCGGGTGGCAACCCAGGCGACCTTGCTACCAGACGCACCCACGCCTGGCGCAATGCTGACATTGAACCTGCTGTAAGCTGGTAGAATTGAGACCGAATTTATACAAGGAAGCACCATGAAAACCCGTTCAGTCATTCTCAAGGAGCGTCCTCAGGGCGTGCCCAAGTCTACAGACTTCGAGGTGGTTGAAACGCCGCTGGCTGAACCCAACGATGGAGAAATTCAGGTCACCAATCTCTGCATGTCCGTCGACCCTTACATGCGGGGGCGCATGGTCGATCGTAAATCCTACGTACCACCATTTCAGATCGGCGAAGTACTGACCGGTGGCGCCATCGGTCGAGTGGTGAAATCCAAGCATGCAGATTTCTCAGAAGGGGATCACGTATCCAGTTCCTTGGGTTGGCGGGAGGCATTTACCGCTGGGATCGATGGGATTGAGAAGCTTGGCACCATTGTTGCGGAACCCTCCGCTTATCTTGGTGCCATCGGTATGCCGGGTATGACTGCATACGCGGGCCTTCTCGAAGTTGGGGCTCTCAGCGAAGGCGAGACCGTCTTTGTCTCAGGAGCGGCAGGTGCTGTCGGTAGTATTGTCGGTCAGATCGCCAAACTGAAGGGGTGCAGGGTCCTCGGCAGTGCAGGCAGCCAGGAGAAAGTCGACCTTTTAACCGGTGAACTTGGCTTTGACTATGCGTTCAATTACAAAGACGGCCATATTCTCCAACATCTGCGCGAAGGTGCCCCGGATGGCCTGGACATCTATTTCGACAACGTCGGTGCAGAACATCTACAGGCAGCCATTATGCACATGCGTCCATTCGGACGTATACCGCTCTGCGGCGCCATCGCGCAATACAATGACACAGAGCCTCGACCCGGCCCTAACAATCTCGCTGTGGCTATCGGGCTTGGTCTTACCCTGCGCGGTTTCATTGTCAGCCATTTCAACCATCTTGCGGACGATTTCAAACGCGATATGGAAGACTGGGTGACCACAGGTCAGATCGTTACCAAGGAAACCATCTATCAGGGTATCGAGCAGGCTGGCGAAGCCTTTATAGGTCTATTTACCGGTGCCAATACGGGTAAGATGATCGTTACGCTTCAATAGAACCGCGCAATGTTCGGCATCATTCCTTTCAATTTCCGTTTCCGTGGCAAGGTAAGGCGCATTCTCGACATCTACATCTGTTTCCTTGAAGAAGAGCGAAGCGGATTACACCCAACTCAAATCGCTCGTAAAACTGGCATCAGTTTCGCCGAAGTCGCCAGGCGGCTGGATGCCACTCCAGAATTATTTGTGCGCTTACCAAAACGCGATGGCATCACCCGCTACCGTATGACCACAACCGCCGCGACGCGAACTTATGAGGAAACAGAAACACTTCTCACCAAATACGCACAACGTGAAAGCTATTTGTTATACGCGTTTGGTCTGATGACGGCCATCATGCTCATCGTTGTCGTCCTCACCATCGCTCCCAACATGTAGCTTCTCTAACCCAAAGGAGAGTCCCTCTTGCCAGAATTCCTCACACCTGAACAGAATGCCCTTAAAGATAAGGCCGATGAGTTTGCGCGTAACGTTTTGCTCGCAAGCGATGAGGCAGACGATGACCGGCACGCACGTGTACGCAGCGCGGCAAAGACAGCAGGCTTTTTTCAGATGACGCAACCTGCCTCCTTCGGCGGCTCCGAGGCATCTCAGACCGAATTGACTGTCGTAAGAGAAACTCTCGCGTCCTACAACCCCGCCTCTATAGATGCCGTATTCGGCCCCAGTCCAGGCGTCCTCGGCGGCGTTACAGGCAAACTTCGGGAGACTCATCTCACCCCGTTGATGGCCGGTGAAAAGCGTGGCAGTTTTGGATTTACCGAACCGGACAACGTCGACCGCGCAACTTTCGGCATCATCGAGGGCGATCAACTCACGATCACCGGCCAAAAATCCTACGTGACGGGTGGTGGCGAAGCAGATTTCATCAATGCCCTCGTTCATATAGAACAGCGCGGTCCCTCTATGGTTGTGATCGACACCACCTTACCGGGTGTGCACCTTGCCCAGCGCTTCAGTTCTCTGGATGGGTCCCACCATGCAGCATTTACCTTCGACGCAGTCCAGGTACCACTCTCGCATGTCATTGGAGAACCCGGCCAGGGCTTGCCCCGCGCGATGCGCCAGATTGGCGACACGCGCATGCTTTTCGCAGCCCATGCCTGCGGATACATGATTTATGTACTCAACATGCTTAATCGCCACCTAATCGAAAAAGACAAATCCGGGACACCCCGTGGCGATAAAGACGTTGTACGCTGGCACTATGCGAACCTGCGTATCAAGGCTTTTGCAGCACGCAGCATGCTCTACCGAACTTCACGCCTCGCTGACGCTGGAGAAAATATTGTCAATGAAGCCATGGCTTGCAAGGCTTTCAGCACAGAAGCGATTGGTGAAATCGTAGATACTGGGATCCAACTCATGGGCGGCAGCGCGCTGGTTGAAGGCCATCCTCTGGAACGCCTGTACCGTCATGTTCGCGCCTGGCGCTTGGCGGAAGGTGCGAGTGACGTTCTGCGTTTGAATATTGGCCGCGGCATTCTTGAATTGGGCAAAGGCAGGATCTGATATCGCCATTCAAAGCAATAAAGATCGCTTTCGATCAGAGTCTCACTGAAGGTCGGGCGTCTGTAAGGGTTCAGGATGGCAGATACATGGATCAGCGAGGCCTTAAACTACTGCTTTTCATGTAGTTCGCGGTTTGTCTCGCTGCTTTGCTGGCTCTTGCGTATCAGCACGTACATCGCACCCACGCCACCCCGTCGCCTTTCGGCCGAACAGAATGCAATCACTTCAGGATGTTCCGTAAGCCAATGCACCACGTAGCTCTTTAGCCGCCCGGGTGTGGCGCTCAATTCCCCCTTTCCCGGAGAGATAAGCGCACTGCGTTGATCACCGGCACTCATCCTTAATATGAAATCAAAAAGAAGCTGGCGCGCTTCTTTGACGGTTTTACGGTGTAGATCGAGCGAGCTTTGAAGATGGTAGCCACCCTGTTTCAATTTGCGAAACACCGCGTTTTGCACGCCATCTTTCTTCCATTCAACAAACGCCAACGGTGCAATGGCCTCTACCTCACCCAAAGTGAGAAAATTCGGGTCGACGACAGGCTTATTGGCACCTGCCGCATCCTCCCTTCGCTGTCGCTGTCCCGGCGTCTCTTTCGAGTGAGGCGCCTGCATCTGGCGTCGCCCCTTGGCAACCGGCGAAACATCCTGCATTGCCTCGAGAAACAGGTCTTCATCGCTGGGTTCCTTACCACGAGTCACGTTCGTATCCGGCCCTGCATGGCTAGGTAAGGCAAGTGTGCCCATCTTAAATCAGCGGTCGGTAAGTTGTTCTTTATATGATCGGCAAGAATGCTAAGCACTTCCCATGATCGAATCTCATGCCTCCCTGCCAACCCACGGCAAAAGAGGTCGGATGCCAATAAAAGAATTTTTTTCTGATGCCATGGAGAGGCGCTCATCAGGCCTGGGTATTTAGCCATTGCAAAGAGACCTTTGATCAATCGGTCGCCCGTCGTTGAAATGGGGCTCGCACCCGGTGTGCGCGGATTATCCTTTGTAACATTCGGCACAGATATTTCCACAAGACTCAAGGGGGTCATTTTCGGTAATCTTTCCGCAATGTCCACAGATCTTATGAGTAACGTATGCGTGCTGTCATGATGGAGCGAGGTAGACTCTGGGTGGATGATCTGCCTATACCTGAACCGGGCCCAGGTGAAGTGCTGGTGGCCACTCAGGCCTGCGGCATTTGTGGTTCGGATCTGCACGCTGCCCGGCACACCGAGGACTTTGTAAAAACAAGTATCGAAACCGGTGGTGCTTTCAAACTCACAACTTTCGATCCGGTCGTCATGGGGCACGAATTCTGCGCCGAACTGATCGACCATGGTCCCGATACTCAAAAAAACCTGCGTTCAGGACAACTCATCTGCTCAATCCCGGTCCTTTTACGCAAGGACCACAAACACCTGGCGGTAGGCTATAGCAACAAAGTTCCTGGCGGTTTTGGGGAATACATGATCCTCTCCGAACGTATGCTGCTACCAGTTCCCGACGGCATTCCAGCCCAGGCCGCAGCCCTGACCGAGCCCCTCGCCGTGGGTTACCACGCCGTCAACAAAGCGCGCCTGACCGGTGACGAAGCGTGTCTGGTACTGGGGTGCGGGCCCGTCGGACTGGCAGTGATTACCGCGCTCAAAGCCCGTGGCGCTGGCCCAGTAGTGGGCGTTGATTTCTCCACAGGGCGTCGACAATTCGCAGCCGGTCAGGGTGCGGACGTCGTCTTAAATCCAGACACCGAGAATCCATATACGCTGGCAGAACTCGCCAACCGACGCCTGGTCATATTTGAATGCGTTGGAATCCCGGGCATGATCGACGACATCTTCGCGCACACACCCAATGATGCGCACATCGTCGTGGTCGGTGTATGCCTGCAAACCGATCACATCCGTCCACTGGTCGCGGTGAACAAAGAGCTATCGATGCAGTTCGTCCTAGGCTATACGGCAGAGGAATTCCGCCATAGCCTTGCAAGTATCGCAAATGGACAATTTGACGTGACCGGGCTCGTGTCACACGAAATCGGGCTCAATGGTGTGGCAGACGTATTCGAAGCGTTGCGTGACCCCGAGCGTTACGCCAAAGTGATCATTGATCCTACCTTAGAGTGACGGCTCGAGGTACAGAACCTGCTACGAGATCTCTTGCCTCATTCATTCCATGGCGATTTTTCGAGTAACTCATGACCATTTACCGTCACCCTTAGGCGATCCGTCGACGCCCAGTAACGCACCTCAATATAATGATGTTCCTCCCACTCAAGCTCCACGTTTGTCCAGACATACTGTGGTTCCCGCTCGCCACGGTCACGTCGCTTGCGCAGACAATTATCTAAGTAGAGCTCGATTGCCCCATCTTCTGTCAGCCTCAACTCGAATTCTTTGTGTCGATGTGGAAATGTCAGCGATCGCATCATCCGCCTCCCAATAACATGCATGTTAGCAGCCTAATGCAACCTCTGGCATTCTCCGCAAGTCCACCCTAAGCTCGTCCAATGGCTGATAAGCAGAGATTTGCACGTGTTTTGCGTACACGCGACGTCATCGCCCTTTCTTTTGGTGCGATGATCGGCTGGAGCTGGGTTTTTGTGACCGGGGTCTGGCTGCTCGATGCGGGAACACTCGGGACGGTGATCGCATTTACCATCGGCGGTGTGGCGATATCTCTCATAGCGCTTACCTATGGTGAACTTGCATCAGCCATGCCCAGAGCAGGTGGAGAACACATTTATACCCACCGGGCACTAGGCCCGCGTTGGAGTTTCGTCTGCACCTGGGCGCTCCTGTTTGCCTACGTCAATGTCTGTCTTTTCGAATCCGTCGCCCTGCCCACCGGGATTGAATATCTTCTTCCCGAGATTCGCATGGGAACTCTCTGGCACGTACTCGGCGCAGATGTAGACATCGGCTTTGTTCTCGTGGGCGCCACCGGAACCGCCATCGTCACCTGGGCTAACTATGTCGGCATTCGCACGGCAGCTTTCGTTCAATCCCTTGTGACCTCCCTCATACTGGTGTCCGGGGTCATGCTCATGACCGGCGCAACCATCAATGGCTCTTTGACAAATGCCGAACCCTGGATTGCAACGCCGGCAACGGGAATCCTGGCAGTGTTCATCATGGTGCCCGCAATGCTGGTCGGTTTCGATGTCATACCCCAATCTGCCGAAGAGATCGATCTACCACCAAATCGTATCGGCCGCCTGCTGGTCTTGTCGGTCTTCTGTGCGGTGGCCTGGTATATTTTTGTCGCCGCCGCAGTCGGTGTAGGCCTGCCAGCAAACGACCTTGAAGCCGCCGGGATGGCAACTGCAGATGCTGCAAGTCTTCTCTGGCACTCACCTATCGCAGGGCAAATACTCGTCATCGGCGGCGTCTGTGGCATCCTCACGAGCTGGAACGCTTTTATTGTCGGCGCCTCCAGAGTGCTTTTTGCATTGGCAGAATCCGGCTTCGTTCCGTCGGCATTCGCGAAGATCCACCCAAAATACAAAACACCTTACATTGGTATTCTCGCCATCGGCTTGCTCTGTTTGGTCGCGCCGCTTTTTGGCCGGACCATTCTGGTCTGGTTGATTAATTCCGGCAGTTTTGCAACGACGATTGCTTTTCTTTTTGTCGCAATATCCTTTGTGGTCTTGCGAAAAAAAGAACCCGATCTGGACCGCCCATTCAAAGTCACGCGGCCCAGGCTGGTAGGCTATGGCGCGATCTTCATGTCGCTCGCGCTGTTGTCTGCCTTTCTACCCTGGAGTGAAAGCGCGCTGGCCTGGCCAGATGAATGGCTCACGATCGTCGTCTGGAGCAGCCTCGGCCTGCTGCTCTTCATACGATATGTGCACTTGAACAAACTTAAAGACGATCAACCCTTCAGCAATTGACGGCGATGTCTCCTGTTTATGCACCCATGATCCCGGACTGGCGGCCAAAAGAGATCAGATGCTGGCACGCTCATTGGGGAAAAGTCGCCCTATATGCGCTTCCGACAGGGGTTGGGTCACCTTGGATACAACGACCGTGACGGCTAGTGAAACAAGTTCTCCCATAGCGGAGCAGGACCAAGGATTCACAGATTCAACTGCCAGCCATTGCGCTGCACTCTTCAACATTCCTGGCGCGAACCACTCCGGTCGGATCCAGGCATTAAACGTCACGATGAAGACGATGCCACCCGTAAGGAGACCCGCGAACGCGCCAGCCTTTGTCACACCCTTCCACAAGGCCCCCAATACCAGCGGTCCCGCAAACGCCGCCATCATACAACCAGTACCTATCCATACGATGATCGTGACATTGGTATCAAGCATCGACCAGGCAAGCGCTGTACACAGAATCATGATCACGATGGTGGCGATTCGACTGATGTTAAGCACTTTCGCCTCCACCTCAGCTGCAGAAAGGTGCGCGTGGTATCGCGGAGCATAGGTCAATCGATAGAGATCATTTGCGACGATTTGCGAGGACGAAACAACCAATCCATCAGCGGTCGACATCACAGCTGCGAGGATGCCTACACCCAAAAGTGCTGCAAACCAATTGGGGAAAAGTTCGATAAAAAGCAGCGCAAGGGCCTGATTGCCATTCACACCTTCGCCCAGAATCGCCCGTGCCATAATTCCGCCCAGACCCAACATGGCAAGAATCATGCCGAAGACAAACGCAAGCCGCATGAACGACATGCGCTGTTTCGGATCTTTCAGTGCCCAAAGCTTGTTGCCAATATGCGGCAGCAGACCCAGCGGAATGTGGGCCAGCAGAATGGCGAGCACCGACCACCAGGAGTGATAGAGCACGTCATCCGCGTTGAGCCAGCCGACAAGATTCGGATCCTCCGCAGCAAGCACGTCAAACATACCACTCAGACCACCTTCGACCCCATACCCTGTGAGAAAAAGTACCAAAACCAGTGCACCGACGGCCACCATGATGAATCCCTGCACACCATCCGTGAGAATATCCGCATGCGCCCCACCCATCACAACATAGATCATCAGCACAGCCGCCGTCACACCAAGCGCTACGGCAGGAGATACACCCAGCATGATCTCGAACATGACGATACCCGACACCAGTTGCCCGGCCAGGTAGAAAAACAGCGAAAGAGAAAATACGGACACCAGTATCCGTATCCAATCCGACTGATATCGCTGGCCTAGATATTCCGGTATCGAGCGGCTGCCGAATTCATGCCCGCTGTTCGAGACAAGCTTCAAACAGATCAATACACCCAGGTAGACACCGATCGGATAGAGTACGACCGACCAAATTGCTGCCGTACCGGCGTTGTACGCGATGCCGGGGAAACCAACGAACGTGGCGCCGCTGGCGACCGTTGCCGCAAATGCAAAGGCGAGAAATAATGGACCGTACCCGCCGCGAGCAGTAGCAAAATCATCCGCTGTGCTGACTTTCTTCTGACCCAACACACCGAAGTAAAGCATCATGCCTATGTAGCCGAGCAGAAATATCCATGACCAAACGACTAGGTCCATCACCCACGCTCCAACTCTTGTTCTTATCGATGAGAGAAGCTTATCACGCTTTAAAAAGCTCCATCTGACGGTCATTGTGCGTCTTCATTGCTGGTGGGGCCGGCGCCTTGAAGAGATCCGTACGCACCGGCGCAAGCGCACAATCCTTGAGTCCGTGCGTTTTCAATGCGCGACGAAACCTGGCCCGAATGAGTTCGGCAATCTCACCTTGACCCTGCATCCGTTGATACCAAAGTGACCGATACAATGACCCACCACGGGTTTCTCGCACAGCAGCCAGTACGCGCTTTGCCCGATCTGGAAAATGGGCTTTAAGCCACTCTGTGAAAAGCGGTGCAACTTCAAGGGGCAAACGCAACAGGACATAATTCAGCGCCTGCGCACCCGCCTGCACAGCGGCGGCGACTATGTCTTCGATTTCATGATCGTTAATGAAGGGAATAATCGGCGCGACCAGCGCGCCTGTTGGTACGCCATGCGCACGTAACTCAGCAATCGTCCTCAACCGAGCAGCCGCAGATGCAGTGCGGGGTTCAAGTTTAGATTTGAGCACATTGGACAATGTGGTCACGCTCACGTTGACATTAACCAAGCCCTCTTGCGCCATCCTCTCGAGGAGATCCAGATCCCTCAGTATCAGCTTGCTCTTCGTCACGATACTGACGGGGTGCCTGCACTCATACAACGTTTCGAGAATTTCCCGCGTCACCTTCTGGGTGCGCTCAAACGGTTGATACGGATCCGTATTGGTGCCCATGGCAATGACCTCGCACGCATAGTTCGGTCGAGAGAGCTCGCCTAAAAGGCAGGCTCGAGGATTTGACTTGCGGAAGATTTTTGTCTCGAAGTCCAGGCCTGCAGAGAGATCCAGGTAGGCATGTGTAGGTCGGGCAAAACAATAGATACACCCGTGCTCACAGCCTTTGTAAGGATTGATCGACTGTCGAAAGGATATGTCGGGCGACTTGTTTGTCGTGATGAGTTTCTTGGTTTGATCAAGAAAAAGCTGGGTTCGTGGTGGACGGTCATCGGCTCTCGGATCACACCCCCAGCCATCGTCCGTCAGTTCAGATCGAATCCGTATGTATCGACTCTGCGTGTTGCTGATGCCACCACGACCTTTGATTGGTTGCGGGGCCTTCGTCGTACTTGTTGGGTTCAGACTTTTACTGGTCATTTGCGTTGCCCTATCCACCCGGCCACGCATTTTAGCAACGTTAACTGTATATATATACAGTTAACGTTGCGTATTTGAAAATTATCCAAGAACGCCAACTGTGCTATGTTCACCGCTCACACAGATCGGGAGACCAGCATGATAGTCGTAAATGCGATTATAGAATCCACCGCTGAAAACATTGCGGGGATGAAGGCGGCCATTGCCACCATGGAAACAGCAAGCCGAGCCGAGGATGGCTGCGATGACTATACATTTAGCATAGAGCTCAACAATCCCGACGTCCTGCGTATCACGGAAAAATGGCGCTCTATGGAAGATCTCACCACCCACTTTGCCACGCCCCACATGGCCAGCTTCCAGGCTGCTATGGCCGCACACCCACCAAAGAACGTCTCCGCGACTTTCTATGAAGCTAGCGAGATTGAGCGGCCGGCATTGTGATTACTATCTGGGGTGGGGCTACCGCTCGAACCGTACGACCCCATTGGATGTGCCACGAACTTGAACTTGAGTACGAAGCAAAATTAATCGGTTCAAGAACGGGAGAGACTCAGTCTGATGAGTTTCGCGCGCTCAATGCCAAAGAAAAAATTCCAGTCCTCGTGGACGATGGCTTTGTCTTAAGCGAAAGCGCCGCCATCGTGACTTATCTCGGTGACACCTACGGGCCCGACACCGGACTTGTACCAAAGCCCTATACCCGCCAACGCGCCCTCTACAATCAATGGCTTTCGTTTGTCCAGATGGAGCTCGACGCCCATACCCTCTACGTCATGCGCAAACACCGTGACCTTGCAAATCTCTATGGCGAAGCACCCGCCGCTATAAACACAGCAATTGATGGCTTTAAAAAACAGATCGCCGTCGCTGATACAGCGCTTGCTGAAACCGATTATCTGGTAGGACAAAGTTTTACCGCGGCAGACCTCATGATGACCACGGTGCTCACCTGGGCACAGGCTTATGCCGTCGATATCAGTCCACGCCTGGCCGAGTACGCTTCATTTCATACATCACGCCCCGCGTTTAAGCGTGCTGCATCACTCAATTTCAGCATCAGTGCCGGCGCCTGACAGTTAACGTCGGGCATTGCGTCGAGCCACCCACATCCACACAAAGCTGCCCAACGTGAGCAGCGGAACGCCGAAGACGGATTTAGATATCCACCCCGCGGATAAATGGGAACCGTAAGCCGGTTCTATCGCCAAAAACCCAATCAGGATATCGATACCTAATAGCATCACGCTCATCTGAATGAGCAAAGAAACCGTACGGATAATTTTCGCCTGCGTATTACGGGCGAATACACCCAGAATCAGCAAGTAGACGACGAACGCAACAATGTGGAAAAGATTACTGATGTGCAGGAACATCGTTCGCCTCCCGCCTGTGCAAAATCAGACGCATCTGCAGGTTCCCCCGGGTATACCGCTGATCAGAATATCGCGCCTCTGCCACAAAACCGGTGCTCTTATAAAGACTAAGCGCTGGCGCCAGCATGTCATTGGTCACCAGCATGATCTCGTCGGCACCCGCATCGCGCGCAAACGTAAGACACGCATCCATCAGTAGTCTTGAGTATCCCTGTCCCTGAAAATCCGGGCGCACCGCCATCTTTGCCAGCTCAAACACCTTCTTTGGCCCGTCACACTTCGGTACCATCGCCACCGTTCCCACCGGTTCATCGTCAACGAGTACGAAGAATATTTCTCCGCCTGGCTCAAGTGCATAGCCGATCGGGTCACTCAATGCACGTCGATCTTCATCCTCGACTGCAAAGTAATGTTCGATCCATTGATAGTTCAGGCTCGCGAAAGCTTCGGCAAAAGCCGGGGCGAAGGTGACGAGCCGAACGGACACTTAGAGATCACCCATCAACCAGTCAAATATGCGGGGGTTTTCCTCAGTGGGATAGGTGTGAGACAAATCTTCCAGCTCCCGATACTCCACGCGTGCACCTGCCGCCACAAAACTGTCTCGTGCACTTCTGGCCATATCGACCGGAAACATCCAATCAAGGGTTCCGTGCATGATATAGAGGGGTAGATTGGCAAGGCGATCCGCATCAGCGACTTCAGCAAGCATCGGGTGAAACGAAGCTGAGCTCGGCGCAAGATGTGTAAAAGGCGAGTCTGTCTGCAGCCCGGATACGTAGCTGAAAGTGCCACCATCAGACATGCCTGTTAAGAGCATCCGCTGTTCGTCTATGTTCCAGTGTTCCTTGGCGTAATCGACCATAGCATGCAGATTGGCCGAATCGATGTCCGGCCCCATCAGGGACCACGTGCTCTCTTTGGAAGTCGGACTGATTAAGACTGCATTTCTCGATCGTGCGGTACGCAACCAAGTCCACAAAAAACCACGGCCATGCCCACTGCCCCCATGCAATGCAACAATGAGAGGCACTTCCTCTCCATCATAATACTCAGGCACATACATCGAAAAACCACCGCGCTCATCACTCGTGTTGGCTGCATGCATCACGCCCACATTTTCGCGACTTGCATCCGCTTCACCGATACGCCCAGGCAAGGCCTCATCATCACGCTGCTCGGGGTCCAAAAAAAACCGGCTCACTGGTGGCAGCATGAGCGCTACCGGATAGATCGCCTCCATCGCTTTGGTATTGAAGCCCATGGACCGATAAGCGCCAATCACTGGATTGGACTGATTGGGTGCGCTTAAGAATTCATTGAACGCCTGTATTGTGAGACTCGCACTTTTCTCAGCATGCGCTGCAAAACCCTTGAGGTGATCCGGCCATTCGATTGCCTGGAATTGTTCGAGCCCTGTTTTTAGCGGTGCTCGAAAAGGCTCGATCTCACCGGTTAAAGAAAAAATATTGGGCGGATGTGCATGCCGAGTGGCTTTCTGCAGAACATCAATGGCAGTCAGCAACGGCGGAATGAGCGCGGTGGTTGCTTCTAGCAGAGTATCGGTATCGTCCATTGTTTTAATATACGTCGTTTGCACGAGCGCGTCCCTCATTTGTTATAGTGCCAAACCCGAGTTGAGGAACCTGACCGGAGGAAAGGGGACCATGACTGAAGCACAATCATTTGACCGCGCCTTAGAAGACGTGGGGAACGTACAAATGCTCGAGCACGTGAACGTGACCGTACCGGATCAGGGTATCGCATCGATGTTCTACGTGACCGGCCTCGGGTTCACCCGCGATCCCTATATCGATTTTGGCACCCTCAACATGTGGGTGAACCTGGGCGATCAACAGTTCCACCTGCCTACCAGCAAAGCGCAAGTTTTACGTGGCCACGTCGGCGTCGTAGTACCCAGTCTTGAAGGTTTACAAAAGCGTCTCAAGTTCGCATCCCGCGGCTTGACAGATACAGCATTTAACTGTGTCGAGGCCGATGACCACCTTGTACTCACCTGCCCGTACGGAAATACGATCAAAGCCTTTGAACCGTCCGCCTTTGCGAACATGGACATCGGGATGCCCTATGTAGCCCTGGACGTACCTCCGGGAGTCAAAGAAGGCATCGCGCGCTTTTACGAAACCGTCCTGGATTGCACCACCATCGTTGACGGCGACAGTGTGCGGGTACATATGGGTACAAATCAGGAACTCATCTTTACCGAAACCGACGCGCCTATTCCAGATTATGACGGTCACCACATCGCGATCTACGTCGCGAACTTCTCAAAACCGCATAGCTGGCTTGCCGAGCGAGGGCTCATCAGCGAGGAATCAGATCAATTTCAGTATCGCTTTGAAAAGATTGTAGACCCTGACAGCGGTGAATTTCTGTACACGATTGAACATGAGGTACGCTCTCTGAGTCATGCCATGTATCGACGACCACTTGTCAATCGCAATCCGGAAACGAATTTTTTCACCTACCGCAAAGGCAACGAACAATTCAGCCCCGCGGCCAAACCTTAAGGCGCATATGAGTCAGGCAGTCGACTTCTTTACGGCCGACAACGAACCGTATTACCTTCCACTGGCGGATGAAGTAGAGATATTTCGCGCAGCCTACGCGGCGCACTTGCCTGTCCTTCTCAAAGGCCCTACCGGTTGCGGCAAGACGCGCTTTGTCGAGCATATGACTTGGCATTTGTATCGCGAAACCACAAACCCACTGGACGTGCCGCTCATCACCGTTTCCTGCCATGAAGATCTCACGGCGACCGACATGGTCGGGCGCTATCTCTTAAAAGGCGATGAAACGATCTGGACTGACGGTCCTTTGACTCGGGCAGTGCGCACTGGCGCCATCTGTTACCTCGACGAAATTGTCGAAGCGCGCAAAGACACGACGGTGCTTATCCATTCCCTGACCGACCACCGACGTATCCTACCCATCGACAAGACCAGCGAGTTGGTGGCAGCCCACCCGGAATTTTTGCTGGTGATTTCCTACAATCCGGGCTACCAATCGGTCCTTAAAGACTTAAAGCCATCCACCCGCCAGCGATTCGTCTCCCTTGAGTTCGACTATCCAGAGGTGGAGGCTGAGGCCAAGATTATAGCCCACGAGTCCGCAATCGACGCTGCTACAGCAGAACGTCTGGCTGTCATCGGTGAGCGGGTACGCAACCTCAAACAGCATGGTTTCGAAGAGGGTGTTAGCACCCGACTCCTGATCTACGCGGGTGAGTTGATTGCAGCCGACATCCCTGCGCGCCGTGCCGCGGATGTGGCAATCATTACCGCAATATCGGATGACACCACCGTGCAGCAAGCCGTAGCCGACATTGTGGATGTCATCCTGCCCTGATGATGCAGGCGCTGGCTAAGATCGAAGAACCACTGGCACTCTTCACTGAAGGGATTGCCGGACGCTATTTCCACATTAAAACATCCGATGAGTTCGCTTCGCATCGTCGTCTCTCCCTGGGGGACGATGGAACGGGCCAAACCAGTGACACCCTCTTTTTACCCGAAATGCTCGATGCACCTGATCAGGCAAGCTATCGCGTATTGGTGATGGAACAGATCGGGCTCAGGGAATGCCACACCTTCAGCTTTCGGATGCAAAGGGCATTGCATGAAGTCGAGGGACTAGGTGCGAGATACAAAGAGCCCCGGGGGCTGACCGCACGGACAGGCGATTTCCATCTCCTCTTTGGTTGTTTTGCGCAACCGGGTCTCGCTGCTGACCTATTCAACTTGCTGGAAAAAGGTCGAGTGATGGGACACCTGTTGCGCACCTACCCGGGACTTAAGCGCCATGCGGATCGATACCACGCGCACCTGTTATCCCTTGCAAGTCCTAGCACCGATGCGCTCGTCTCCGGCAAAAGACATATCTGGGGCGAGGCAAGTGAATTCTGGCCGAATCTGGGGATAAGCCTGGATCGCCTCGCCGCACCTCAGTCAACAGTTTATGACAGCGTCGCCGAGTTGCTTAAAATCTACGATCCCATTGAAGCCTCTTATAGGTTCGACGAAACCACGCCGTATGTTCAACAACAAGAATCACTGCCGGATTGGCTTGCTCGCGAGCAACGCATTGACGAATGGGAGCAGCAGGCCGAACAGCTTTCCATGGCCATGGCAGTCGAGATGCTGCAGGCTGAGGAGGTCGAGGCCGAACGTGGCGAAACCGGTGACGCCGCAGTTCGCGAGGCGGACGTGGACATCAAATCTTTAATCGACGAGCAGGACACGATGAAGCGTCGCATCGACATGGAAAAATCATCCGTGCAACATGCACTTGGTGGTGATCGTTCCAATACAAGAAGTTATCGTTACGACGAATGGAATTACTTAGAACATCGCTACCTAACGCACTGGTGCCGTGTCTTCGAAGAACCGTTAGACGGCACATCTGAAGATGAGACCACCCAGCTCGAACAGGCGATCAAATCATTTCAGCCGCTCGCTCAAAAGCAGCTTGAACAAATCCGCCCAACTGGCCTCCAACGGATTACCAGGGTCCAGGATGGGGATGAGTTGGACTTAAATGCAATTATAGAAACCCGCCAGGACATTCGTGCCGGCACAAGCCCCAGCGAACGGTTCTACTCGCGTAAAGAACGGATACACCGCGACGTCTGTGCAATCTTTTTAGTGGATCTTTCTGCATCCACTGACGACCCCATCGACCCTCCCGAGGCCAAGGACTGGTCAGACTACGATGAGGACGACTCACCCAACCTGCGTGATCCCTGGGACACCCTCAGTGACGACGAAGAGGAAGAGGCGCCAAAAAGGAAGATTATTGATATCCAACGCGAAGCCATGGTGGTCATGGCCAGCGCACTAGATGCCCTTGGAGACAGCTACGGTATCTATGGATTTTCAGGATATGGTAAGGATTGCGTTGAGATTTTCATCGCCAAGGAACCCGATGAAGCCTTTTCTCGTCAGACCCTGCAATCCATTGCCGCTATGAAGCCCAAACGCAGCACGCGCATGGGACCCGCCATTCGTCACAGTGTCCAGAAACTCATGCAATCAGGCCATGCCATGAAGGTGCTGGTGGTGATCAGCGATGGCTTTCCACAGGATTGTGACTACGGACCTGACAGAGGCAATCACGACTACGGCGTAGAAGACACGGCCAAAGCCATTACCGAGGCCCAGCAGAAAGGTGTGGAGACGTTTTGTGTCACTGTTGACCGGTCAGGTCATGACTATTTAAAGCGCATGTGCCCGGACGCCCGCTACCTCGTTATCGAGGAAATGGAAGACTTGCCCGATCAGCTGTCAAAAGTATATGCAGCACTGACCGGGCGCTAACTTACGCCCTTTCTAGTTGCCAGTTGCCTAATCATCTCCGCCAAACGCCATCAGCAGATGGAGTATGGACATGAAGAGATTATAGATCGTCATGTAGAGCGTGACCGTGGCGAGAATATAATTGGTTTCACCGCCATGGATAATCGCACTCGTTTGCCAAAGAATCATGGCACTCATCAATATGACGATGCCAGCGCTAAGCGCAAGACTGAATACGCCTAAGTCAAAGATCAAATTAAGAATAATCGCGCCAAGCAGGGCGAAACAACCCACCACGATAAAGCCTCTCATGAAACTAAAGTCTTTCTTGCTAGCAATCGCGTAACCACTCAAGCCAACAAAGGTAAACGCGGTGAGGCCCATCGCCATCATAATGTTGCTAGACCCACCCGGTATATTGGCCACCATCGACAACACCGGTCCGAGAAAAAACCCGATAAACCCTGTAAATAGGAAAACCGAGAGCAGCCCCATCGCGCTGTTGGCTGTCTTGTGCACCAAAAAGCTCAAGCCTAAGACGCCCGCAAGAAAGATCCACGGATTCATCATGCCAATGCCCATCACAGCCGAAATGAAGGCAGTGACCGCACTGAATGCCAACGTTATGGCCAGCAACATGTAGGTATTACGTAATACCTTGCTGACTTCGAGTTGCGACAAGCCGGCTATGGAAGCGTTGGGCATACCCATTACTTTTTCATCTGCCATGGTAAATAGAACCTCATTAAGCTATGCAGAAGCCTAATTTTGGGTCATTTTCGAGTAATTGCAAGTATCTTCGAGGACACAAGCCCCACGTATACACGATGGGGTTAACGTGGGAGGAGGTTGAGTCAGTGCGACAGTTCGTTCAATCGCATATCACGCTGGCTAAATACGATATCCTACCTACCTTTGTCTAACTGGCCACAGCAATTTGAGTCCTGTCTACTTCGCCGATACCCGTCGCGCCGTCATGGAAGCTGCGCTTGTCATGGCATCGAAGGACATCGAATACGTAGTCGACGCCGCAGCAAACGGCTGGACCTTACTGGTGGCTGAGGAAGATTTGCCACGCGCGTCATCCGAACTACAGGCCTACTGGCGAGAAAACGCACCGCCCATAGTCAAACCCAAACCTGTCGAGATCGTCGATTCCGGCTGGTTCGGCGTCCTGGGTTATCTGGCCGTGATTTGGGCCGTCCCTGCTTTGCAATCGCTCACGCCACTAGACCCATACCTACCAGGGCATTTGAGTGCCTCCGCCGTGCGCGAAGGAGAACTTTGGCGAGTCGTCACGGCTCTGACCCTGCACGCTGATATCGGCCACATATTTGCCAATTCCTTCTTTGGTACGGTGTTTGGGCTGTTCGTCGGACGCCACCTCGGCTCCGGTTTAGGATGGCTCATGGTGCTCGGTTGCGGCGCATTGGCAAATTTCACCAACGCCTGGATACAACCGGACGCATTTCGCGCAGTTGGGGCTTCCACAGCGACTTTTGCAGCACTTGGCCTGGTGCCGGCTTTTGTCTGGCGGCGCGGATATTTTCGAGGACAGAGCCCCAAGCGGGGCTTTGCGCCGATATTCGCAGCCATCTGCGTTCTCGCTTATTCTGGATTCGGCGGCGCCAATATTGACGTAGGTGGACACGTCCTGGGGTTTCTCTACGGACTCATCACAGGCCTGTTGTTTGGCGAAATCGACCTCGCGTCGCGATCCGAAGCGGATCAGCAACGCGCAGGGCTGGTGGCAATTTTAGTGGTGGTGGTTGCCTGGATGACCGCTTTTTAGCTTCCGAAAATGTCAGCGGCAGGTATCGAACACCAACTCAACCACGCGATCCGGCGATTCAAACGGCAACATGTGACCCGCTTGCAGCTGACTCAGGCGGCAATTTGGAAAAACCGCAGCTATATGCCGGTAGAAATCGTACGTAAAGAACCCTTGGGCTGCGTGCACTAGATCAACGGGTATGTCTACATGCGGCGCATAATCAAATAACCCCAGCGACCCTGTTGTGGCAAAAATGTGCGCCTCCACTGTCGGATGGCACTTAAGCTCAACCCGTCCATCGGGCAGGTCTTTCATACCGGCTTGCAGATAAAGGTCAAACGCTCTGCTGTCCCATACTGAAAAAAGCGCCTTGTCCTTCCACGCCTGTCGTGCCGACTCGCGCGAGTCCCAAATGTATTTGCGCTTGAGGGTCTGCTCAATCATGTCGGGCTTGGTAGCGGGAGGTGCTGTGTAATCGATGCCCATCTTATCGATGAGTTCCTCGCTCGGGTGAATTGGTGGATCGAGCATAACAAGCTGGGCAAACCGGTCCTTCGCCTGCGCTGCAGCACCCGCGAGGAGTATGCCCCCAAATGAACTACCGAGCCCAAGCGCGATTTGCGATTTACCTTCGGCGGCAAGAATTTGTTCTGTGACGCTGATGACATCGTCCACCATGGTCGACCATGCATAATCGTTTGGCACGATCAGATGTTGCGAATCACCATGCCCTCGGGCATCAAGGGCAATCACTCGAAAGCGCCGGGTGAGTTGGGTGGCAACCAGTGCCCATAGTGCAGCGCACATCCCGTTCGCATGCTGCAAAAAAGCGATCTCCCCATCGCCACCGAAATCCCACCCGGACAGAACGATTTCCCCCCCGGACAAACCTGTATTAGCAACCGTCCATGTCCGTCTCAAAGCCACTTCTTCGATTATCACTACACACCCTTAAATACGCCCGCCACGCACCTTGTCTACTGATTCGCAGAGCGATGCATGATCCATTTCAGTTAAGCCAAGATACTGCGGGTTTTAACCGTCGTCATCCTCGATTTCATTCCCAACGTCGAGCCACGAATTGTCAACGAGGCACATAGGCACCACGACAATACCCAACATACCCATTTAATTACCTCCAACATCGCCTCTTGATCGCCCTCACACCCTGCGATGCAACGAAATATCCGGACACCCCCATCGCTCGGAAGATCATGCAGGACACCTATGCAGGCGTCTGCTTCTCACGGCGAAAAAATCCCTTATCTGGGTGGTTTGAGGGTTTTTATGTTCACTCTGCGTTCAGCTTACTTTTTGTATGGTGCTGCCTAAGGACATAGGACTAAACCAACAACGCGTGCCACACGAGTTCACAGACAACGGGGAACACTATGCAAGCCAAAGATTATATTCAATCACAATTAACAACGCGGCTGCAGCGTGCTTTGATACTGATGCTTATCGCCTGCACCCACATCGGCTGGGCGGCAGATGCCACCCAGGAGGTGATCGTCGAACCTGCCCCCGTTCTGACAGATCCGGAATTGCAAAAACTGGTTAGCCCCGTGGCACTTTACCCTGACGATCTGCTTGCCATTGTCCTGCCGGCTTCCACCTACCCACTTCAGGTCGTTGCCGCCACGAGATTTCGCGCCGACCCAAGCAACGATGTACAAGAGCCCAATGAAAACTGGGATGAATCCATTGTCGCTTTACTGAATTACCCCGAAGTCCTCGCCCTTTTAAATGATGATATCGACTGGACATGGGAGTTGGGCCAAGCCGTCATTAACCAGGAAGAGGCCCTCATGAGCGCCGTCCAGTACGTGCGCAACGAGGCACTCGCCGCCGGCAATATCAACACAGACGACAAACAGACCGTCTATGTAGAAGACCAAGCCGTCGTGATCAAACCGGTGGACGAAGAAGTCATATATGTCCCTTATTACGAACCCGACGATGTAATTCACCCACAGGCAACCCGTGTATATCACTATTATCCAACCGCGTATCCCACCTACTACTACCCGTACGAATCTAATCACTTTTTTTATGATCAACCTTTTTGGGGGGTCAGCTCGATTTTCAGTCTGAGCTGGGGACACCACCACCTGCGTCATTACCGGCACAACCATCACGGCCACCGCTACCACAACCGGCGTTATCACGACCGACACTATCGCTACACCCGGCATTATCGAGCCCCGCCAGCCTACTATAGGCGTTGGTCACACCGCCGTGCCCACGACTTTGCATACAACGGTCACTGGCGCCCAAAGTATCGCCGCCACGGCGCACGCCCATATCAATACGGTAATCGCCATGGTGGTCAAGCCAACCGCCACACCGGAGATCGCAAAAAGACAACACGACACTTAAATCGCCGCGGTGGTCATCACTATGCGGCGTTAGATCGCAAACGAGCAGCCTCACGGCCTCAAGGGCGAAGGCATTCTGTGCACCGGGACACACGCCGCGAACGCAATGCAGTGCCCAGGCGGCCAACAGCCAAAGGCCAACGCTTAGCACAAAAACGCACTAAGGCAATCAAGCGAGAGACACCTAAATCGACACCGCCTACGACCAGGAGACACCAACGGACGCAACCAGGTCAGCGTATGAGCCCTCGCGGTCGCCCGATGACTCAGCCGCATGCGCGAAGCCGGCCGAGACAAGCAGAGGTTCCAAAACGACAAATGCGACGCGGATCGAGTGCTTCGCAATCGCCCGTTGCAAAGGCTAAACCATCTCGCCAGACCCGAGCTCGCCAACCCGCGCCCCCAGCGCAACCCCACCACCCGGCCGCCACGCCAAAGGTCGCACAATTACGACATAGAAAATCTCATCCTGCACGCGCAACACAACAACCGAGGGTCGAGAACCGTCGCTCACCGCGTTCAGCTCGGAATCGACCCAACCAGCAAAGTTCCAGGCCAGCAAGACGTGGTCGCGGTGCAGACAGGTCGTCGCTAAACGGACGACAAACAAAAAGCGCGCGTCAATTTCCGCCAATTACCATCGAACGAGCACGATAGCGCCGAGACTAAGGCCTATTTAAGCAGTCAGTTCAATCGAGTTTGACGACTCGCGTACCGATGTTTCCACCACTCAACAAATCAACGAATGCACCCGGGGCGGCTTCTAAGCCACTGACTTCATCAGTGAGCGCTTTCATTGCACCACTCTCTAACCAGCCATGGATCTCATCCCGCGCACCAACATACTGATCAGCATAGTCAAAAACCAGGAACCCACGCATATTGATTCGTTTGTTAACAAGTAGACCAGGAATACCTTTGGGACCCGGCTCGGGTCTGTCGGTATCGTACTGTGAAACGACTCCGCAACAGGCAATACGCCCGCCGACGTTCAGTCGAAAAAGAGCTGCACCGAGGATGGCACCCCCGGTATTGTCGAAATAAACATCGACGCCGTCGGGGGTTGCTGCTTTGAGTGAATCACGAAAACCATCGTCTTTGTAGTTTACTGCCGCATCGAAACCGAGATCCATGGTCAAAGCTGCACATTTGGCATCACTGCCACAGACACCGACGACTTGAGCGCCTTTAATTTTTGCGATCTGGCCTACCATGTGACCCACTGAACCGGCAGCCGCTGAGACCATCACCGTTTCCCCGGACTTTGGCTGACCCACCTTAAGTAAACCAAAGTAAGCCGTGAGTCCGTTGACCCCGAGCGGTCCAAGGTAGTGTATCGGGTCGTGATTATCCGGTATGGGCGTGACAGATTTTGCCTCCTGTGCGGAGAAATGCTGCCAACCGGTTTGGCCCATAACACGCGTGCCTACAGCCATATCGCCCCGACTCTCGACAACTTCGCCTACACCTGTGCCATTCATCACGATGCCGCTGGTCGGCGCGCCCGCATAGCTCGCACTGCCTTGCAGACCCGCACGTGTACCCGCGGTAATTGCAAAAGCGGATGTTCTGACCAAAACCCCGCCATCAGGCACCTCAGGCATCGCACTCTCTTCAATGCGGTAGTGGCTTGTTTCGAGTTTGCCCTGTGGCAACGAATCGATTAGAACTTGCTTATTCATCGTCATTCTAAATCTCCCTTTTCCCCTTAATTAACACATCATGATGGATTACGGGCACTCACCAGCCAGGCGGCTGAACCCAGTCGTATCCCTTCCTCAGTAAGATGTTCAGCCAGCGCTTCTCGCGCCGCTGCTGTCGCTTTTTGCCGAGATTCATCATCCAACTCAGCCAGAACCCGTGCCAAAGGACCTACCTTCCCCTGGAAAAACATGGCTTCGTCGAGATCGTGGCCAAGCAAAAGCTCAGGTGTGACAGACTCGATTTCGATCGAAGAAAAGCCAGCCACCCCTAAGATTTCTTCTATCCAGGCGGAGTCGGCAAATGCAAAAGGCCCGGGGGCTCTTGGATCCCCTTGTTCCGTCGGGGGTAAGAATGGTTGTACAGCGCGCCCGGCGATCGACATCCACTGATTTTCGCGCGGTTTTTGCCAACAAAGAAAGACGAGCCGGCCACCCGGCATCAGGCCTGTGCGAATCGTTGCAAATGCATGCTTTGGATCCTCGAAAAACATCACCCCAAAACGAGAGAAGACGAGATGGTGGTCTGGCGTATAGGTCTGATTCGATGCATCCGCAACCGAAAAAGCAACGTTGTTAACATCGCCCTCGGCTGCTCGGGCTTTGGCCCTCGCGATCATAGGTGCGGAGATATCCACCCCCCAGACGCCTGCGCCAGACCGGGCAAGCGCCAATGACGTCGCCCCACAACCGCAGCCAACATCGATGATGCGTTCACCATCGAGTGCTGCCGCCTTAGCAAGACCCAGATCGGATATCGGTGCAAGCATCCTATCCATGTGATCTTGTGCCTCCACCCACACATCGCCCCCCGGACCGTTCCAGTACTCTCTTTGGGCATCGTTACTCATCCTTTACCCCACTCATCTTGTTTCGATACCAGTTAAGGTAAGTCCCCATACGTTCGGCAAATGGTGCGTGCTCGCTCAACTTCAACATATGCTCAAACGCCCGCGGGAATTCTTCGTGACCATTTTCGCTGATGAGCATGAACCCTTTTGCTTTTAGCTGATCCGCATAGTGACCTTCGCGGAGATACTGCGCAAAATCACAGACGAACGAAATATCAGCAATCGTCAATTCATCTCCCACTATGTAGGACGTGTCGTTAAGTGACTGTTCGATCCCTGCCATATAGAACTCATACGCTCCGGCCATGCGCGCATGCATTTCTTCCGAGAGGTTGTTCATGCCGAGAAGATAAACTTGAGCCTCCCTAGCAAAGACCAGATTGGCATCAAGAAAACTGTCTATCCGGGACGCTTCATAGTCGGTCTTACCGTAAAGTTGACGGTTGGCCGCACCTGCACGCGCGACGGCCCGTAAAATACTGTTTGATTCAAAAATACCGATTGCTCCATCCGGCGAAAATGCAGCAGGAACCGTACCAAAAGGGTGCGCTTGTAAAAAAGCATCCGTCTTCCAAAGCGTACCTGAAAAACCACGGCGGCCTTTACGCGCATGCGGACTGTCATCAGACCGCTCACGCTCATCCAGCGGTCTCGCATCATAATCCCACAACCACGTGCCGAGTTCAGGCGCTTTAACGCCAACAACTTCCACTTCTACCCCGCACAGGTCTGCAGTAATTAATGACTTCCACACGCGCGGATTGGGCAGGTAAGAAAAGATTTTCAGCACTGGCCGCGTCATTCGTATTCCCTCCCTTCAAACAAGACCAGACAGAGTACGTTGCACATCGGAATTCGCCAAGTACCAATTCAACGCTGCAGCAGCAGAGCAGATCAAGGTAAACTGCCCGTTCGGAAAATCGGAGTCAGCATGAACACCAAATTAAACGGCGCCCTTGCGGCAATGTTAATTGCAGGGCTCTTAAGCGCCTGCGGCAGTACCCCGAGTGATCCCGTCACCATCGCCCAAGGGGACCTGCAAGGCATCAACGAAAACGGCATCGTCGCCTTTCGCAACATCCCCTACGCTGCACCGCCAATCGGCGATCTTCGTTGGCAAGCACCACAGCCAGGGCCGAACTGGGAAGGTGTTCGTGATGCAAGCGCATTCGGGCCTGCTTGCTGGCAGGACACATCGGGTGGCAACGCAGACTTCATGGAAAGCCTAACTCAAGGTGCTGGTATGGGAGGATTTACGCAATGGTTCCTGACCACGATGACGTCTTTCGGATCGACTGAAGTCGCAGAAGACTGCCTGTCCATCAATATCATGGCCCCTGAAGGCGCAGAGCGTTTACCCGTCATGTTCTGGATCCACGGCGGTGGTCATCAGTTTGGCTCCGGCGGGCAACTTTACGAATCACCTTCCCTTGTAGGTCAGGGGGTTGTTTTGGTATCCATTAATTACCGCCTGGGCTTATACGGGTTCCTCGCGCATCCCGAACTGTCAGCACAAGACCCGAACGGTTCCAGTGGCAACTACGGAATGCTCGATCAGATTGCTGCACTGGCTTGGGTGCGCGACAACATTGCCGCATTTGGGGGAGATCCGCATAACGTCACCATATTCGGTGAATCTGCCGGCGGTCATTCTGTCGGCCAATTGCTCGCATCACCGCTTGCAGAAGGGTTGTTCCACAGAGCCATAGCTCAAAGCGGTACCGGCTTTTATCAGTTTCAAGCCACCCAGGCTGCCTACGAGCGCATCAGTGGGCACGAGGCAGGGCGCGAAGTTGCACGGGCTGCAGGTGTAAGCGGAAAAGACGAAATCGCTGCTCTACGCAAGATGAGCACCCAAGATCTCTGGGAGGTTGCAGTCGACCCCGTACTGAGCGGTACTTACCACCCACAAATCGATGGTTATGTCCTACCCCGATCAACCGCACAAACTTTTGCAGACGGGGCACAACTGAAGGTGCCTTTGATCGTCGGCAGTAACGCCGATGAAGGGTCAGTACTCTACTATTTCGGCCTCCCGCCTGTAGACGGTGGGCCACCCGAGCAGCCCGAGACGCTAAAAGCGTGGGATGATCTGCTCGAGAATCAGTTCGGCACCGCCGCTTCGAAGATCGATGCCACTTATCAGGTTGACCGCGACATAGACGTCCCCCGTGCAGCCGAACAACTCATGGGTGACACCTGGTTCGGCAGACATGCCTTTTATATGGCCCAGTCTCACAGTGCCACCGGACATCCCACTTACCTGTACTTTTATGAGCGCCATCCACCAACCGAAAGTCAGACAGTCGGTGCCAGCCACGCCTTGGAGATCAGCCACGTTTTCGGAGGCTTTCTCCCCATGTGGCCGACCGATGCTCGGGATGATCAGCTGGGCAGTGAAATGCAGAAATTCTGGGCAACTTTTGCGCGCACCGGCAATCCTAATGCGGAGGGTTTGCCAGCCTGGGCATCATTTAATGATCTGGAAGCGAAGGAAATGGCTTTCGGACACGAACGCAGTTATACACGCAGAGTGGCCAGAGAAGACCGATACCGAGCGATGTCCGCTCAGTTTGAGAAAAGGGTGGTCTCGGCGTCGATCGGAGGTGAGTAGTCCGACCCTGTTCTTTGCTTAAAAATGCTTCTTCTTCATCGCAACGAGCAAGCATACGCGACCCTACCCACAGCAAACATAGATGTGCACAAAGATGCCTTACCTCTTGGTGAGACCCAGCCAAGCAAGGCTTTTAACCAAATTCGTGCCTCATCTAAGGGCCAGTAACCGCGAATTCCACACACAAACTAGCGAGGAACCTTGTACTGTGGTCCTGTCTTGTCACCCACAACCACCGGTGGCTCAGGCAGCCTATCCGGTGCAGGCCAGAGAACCGGCATGCCTGAGCCGCGCATGACTTCTCCAACTTTGATCCCTTCACGATCCAGAGGATAGGTCGGCCATGGTTTGATACGCCGTGCATCACTGGCGATGTAGACCACCGTAAATACTCGCCGCGTCCTATTAGAAGTATTGGCCGCCGCCCGATGCACGGTCAGGCCGTGATGCCAGATAACCGATCCCGCATTCACCTCAACATATTCGGGCTGTACACCTTGTAGAGCCGGATCGTTCAGAATGTCGTAAGGCTCAGAATTGTGGGTAATGTCCACTACCCGAAGGCAACCGACTTTGTGCGACCCCGGTACATAAGCCATCGCGCCATTTTTAATCCGTACGTCATCAAACGGAATCCAGGCGCTCACCAATGGTTCTTCGCCAATGGGCCAGAACGTTTCATCCTGATGGGCTGTGGTCTCACGCCCACCCACCTCCTTATAGAGTGCCTGATCCTGCCACATGCGCACGCTGTCCACGTTGAGAAGTTGAGCAGCAACTCCCGCCAATCCAGGGTGACAGCTTAATGGCCGTATGGCCGCGTTGGTCTCCCACAAACGCATGCATTGAATAAATGACTGCTCATAGACCGTCTTGCCGGCTAGCGTTCG
>JAYZCO010000059.1:0-49518 GCA_036338285.1 Pseudomonadota bacterium | reverse complement strand
CGACCCTCGTTCATCAGCATGTGCGCGAGGAAAGCGGTGATGCCTTTGGACGTCGAGGCAACCTTCACAATCGTATCGTCGTGCCAGGGGTTGGTTTTCGAAGCGTCTTTGTAGCCGCCCCACAGGTCGATCACCGATTTGCCAGCCAACGTTACGGCGAACGACGCGCCGATTTCCTCGCCGCGTTCGAAGCTGGATGCGAAGACCTCCCGGACTTTTGCAAACCGAGCATCGCAAACTCCATCGACCATCGAATCACACGCCCGGTAATTTATCGGTTGATAGTTTTATATACTGTGCAGTAGATTTCAACGCGATGCATATCACGGTGAATAGTTCGCGCGGTCTGGTGGATGAGGTCCCCGTCGTCTCGGTTGTGGGTCTGAACGACGACGACGACGTCACCATCTCGGCCGAGGTAGACGATCGAGATCGACGCACGTGGATTGCGTACGGGCGCTACCAGTCCGTGCGCGGCGAGGTCGACACCACTGTCCAGGCTTCGCTTGGCGGCACGTACGAAGGCGTGGATCCGATGGGCCTCTTGTGGTCCGCCATACCCGTAACACCAGAGCAGAAAGCCGAGTTTGAACGGCGCCTACAGGTCGAACGGCGAATGCTGCCCCAGCTGTTTACCACCGAGCAGTACGCAGGGTCGAGGCCGTTGCTCGTTCGGCTTCGAGCGTCGTCGCGCGGCGAGGTGGCGGAGACGTCCTACGAGCGGTTTTTCTGCAATCCGTCAGTCGAGGAGCGGGAGGTTGCCGAGGGTCGAATTCGTGGCAAGACCTTTGCGCCGGTAGGCACGGAGTCGGCTTCTGCAGTGGTGGTGATAAGCGGATCGAGCGGTGGGATCGCCGAGCAACAGGCACGTTTGCTGGCGTCTCGCGGGCACTTGGTTTTCGCCCTCGCATATTGCGGCTACGACGATCTGCCGATGTCACCGCTCGATATCGATATCGAATACTTCAATGAAGGTATCGGTTGGTTTCGCTCGCAGGCATCAGCGAATACGTTGACGCTGGTTGCGACGTCCTACGGAACCCAAGCCGCCACGATCGTGGGTGCCGAGTACCCCGGGTTGATCGACGCACTGGTGTTGCTCGTCCCGTCTCACGTGTTGAACATGGGACTCGCGAGTGACTTCAGCGTCGCGGGTAGCTTTCTGCGAAAGAACGGTCGGCCTATTCCGTACGTCACGCCGGAGTTTCCGATACTCAAGCAAATCGAAGCCGCGCAGCGGACGGAGACGATCACTGACATAGCGCTGTCGGACTATTATCGGTCCGTGTGGAAACAGGTCGAAGCGAAAGCCGCAAGCCGTTTGCCCATCGAGAGGGTGAACTTGCCAACCCTCCTGGTGTCCGGCACCGATGATCAGCTATGGCCGTCGGACTTTGCAGCCCGGTGTCTGAAGGAACGGGCAAACGGACCAATCGATCACATCTCGATCAACGGCGGTGGGCACCTGGCCATTGGCACACCGGGACACACGGCATGGAATAGCCATCTCGGCGGATGGAATCCACTCGCGCCGCAATATGTCCACAATCCTCTCGGGGGAAGTCCGTCTGCCAATGGCAGGGGCCAATTTACGACGTGGAGAGCGGTGGATGAGTTCCTCAGACGAAACTGCGATGCCGAAGTTGAATTGCCTCCGTTGTGACACGACCGGATAAGGCATTCTGCACTAATTCCCGTGCGGCCAATATTGCCTGGTCAGCAATCACGTTCTCCTGGAATTCCTCGTTTCGATCGAGCCAAAACTGGGCGCCTTCGAGAATCTCCCGGTCCTGCTTCAGGATGATGGGCTCGTCGGTGGCAAACTGTATCTCCAGATCGGATTGTGCGTCGCTCGCACCAGTCATCAACTCCATCCTGCATTGCGAATCAGACAGCGGCACCCAGTTGATGATCGCACGGACGTTCTGGCGCTCCAGGAACACGTAGTTTCGATACGGCAACTCGAACGACAGAAAACCGAGCCCCGGGTTCTCCGGCGAGGCCGTCTCCTCCGGGGGCCTGCCGGGTTCGACCACCCAAGTCGAGGTGACCGACGTTGGCCGAACATGCGTGAGGAACTCACCCTCAGTGAGCGAACTCATTTCACCGTCGTAAAGACGGCTAGGGTGCAGACCGGCATGGGCGAAGCCGATGTGTGCTGAGTCGAGCTGGTTCTCGGCCGCTGATATCGCGTTGCAATTCCAGATAGCGGATCGTTGTACCCAGGTGCCGACGTCGATGCCATGCAACCTCGGATGGTAGGTAGGCTCCGGATGGTTCCCCGCGATCCACACCCAGACGTAATGATCGGCTTCTATGGTGATAAAACTCGGCGTGCTGTAGTTGGGCATGCTCCGATCTGGCCCAAGCGACGGCACATGAATGACTTCACCGGCGCTGTTGTACTGCCAACCGTGATAGGGACAGGCTATGCACCCTTTACCTACCGTCCCCTGCGAAAGCCGCGCCCCGCGATGCGAGCAACGGTCGAGCAACACGTGTGCGGTTCCGTTCTGGTCTCTAAACGCCACGAGATGCTGGTCCCAAATCCGAAACGCAATCGGTTCTGACTCGTTGAGTCGCAGAGTTGGACACGCAACGTACCACTGATCTGTGATGAGCATGTCGCTCCTTGTGAAGCTACTGAAAAACAAAATAACTTAACATACGGTACGGTTGGGTCCCATTAAAACGGTCGTCTACCAGGCTCAGGGATCGATGCGATTGGTTTCTCTCGCAATAATTAGAAGACTCAACATCGTATAGATCTTTTTGGAAGTCTTTTCATATGTCCTTCCAAAGGTGCAGATACGGCTTGCCGTCTTGGTGTTCCACGCGCTAGACGGGGAGACAAGTACAGCCGATTAGCGTCTAGATCGTGTTGTACAAGCCCTTATTGAGTCAAGAGAGTAGTTATCTTTTTCCAGATTGATTGATAATTTCGATTCGCTATTAGGTCGGTGCAACCGTATCCTAGAAAGGTTAGATCAGACATAGGTGACACTTGGAAACCACTCCAGAGGGAAGTCTTTTTCTGCTGATATCGTTTGCGGCCATTTCAATCCTATTTTCGTTTCTATGTTCGGTCGCCGAGGCCGTGCTTCTCTCAGTCTCCCCCTCATATCCTGGTGCCATTAAGAAAACCAAACCGAAAGGTGCCGAGCGGCTGGCCAAACTAAAGGGTGAGATCGATAAGCCGCTTGCTGCGATTCTGACTTTGAACACGGTCGCCCACACGGTGGGGGCGATTGGCGTGGGTGCTGAAGCAGGTCGAATTTGGGGGAGCTTAGGGGTTGGCCTTGCATCCGGCATCATGACCGTTCTAATCCTTATTGCATCGGAGATTATCCCAAAAACTATGGGTGCGGTTTATTGGCGGCAGCTCGCCATACCCGTCGCGTACGGTGTGGATTGGCTGATCAAGGCTGTCTATCCGATTGTCTGGTTTGCGGAGTTCACCACGCGCATGTTTTCCAAGGCCGAACAGGAACCCATTACGCGGGACGAGATAGCCGCCGTTGCCGAAATGAGCAAACAGTCCGGTGAGTTGAAAGGTATTGAAAATCGAATTCTCAAGAACCTGTTGCGTCTTAACTCGTTGACCGTCAATGATATTATGACCCCGCGAGCGGTGATCATTGCCGCGCCGGAGTCGATCAGTGTGGAGGAGTTTCTTAAAGAGCATAAACATCTCCCGGTGTCGCGTATCCCAATCTACGAAGATACGATCGACAAGATTAATGGCTTTGCGTTGAAGTCTGACATCCTGTTAGCGCATGCGAGCGGTGAAGTGCAAAAGCCGCTGATTAAGCTCAAGCGTGAATTGAGTGCCATACCTGCTACAGCGTCCTTATCGACTATGTTTGAGCGTTTTATGGAGCGCCGCGATCACCTTGCTTTGGTAGTAGATGAATATGGCGGTACGGATGGCCTGGTGAGTATGGAAGACCTTATCGAAACGCTACTCGGTGTCGAAATCGTCGATGAGGCCGATGTGGTGGAGGATATGCAGAGGTTAGCCCGAGAACATTGGGCTACGCGTGCTCGCCGCTTGGGTTTAGAACAACCCGGTCAGAATGTCTAGAGCAAAAGCAGGATATCAGGATCGCCATCAGAGCTATTGAGCCTGGCTCGGGCACGGAGCCGACATAGGCACCGACCTCGTTACCGTCCCCATAGGTGTAACTGACCAGCAACGTATAGCCATTAGACTGGCCCAGCTCCGCCCCTTCGTCCAGCCCCGCAAACGTCCCGCTTAGCTTTCCGGTCACATCTATGAGCTGGAACTCATCGCCCTCGTGGAGTTCAAACTCGTCCGTGCCCCCATTTTGTTGACAACAGTTGCGCTCAGGCCCTACTAATAATATTTTTGTTGTAGTATGACCAGAGAGATAGGAAACGAATATCGCCTACCGGACCAGGAGAACATCATGAAACTAGGAAGAGTTAACTGGCTACGCGTTCTGCGTCGCTCGTTATGCGCGACTGCTTTGGCTGGGTTAACCCAGGTCGCATATGCGGACTCGGAGTATGCAGCCGCATGGGGACCGAGCATCGGCTCGACTGCGCCCATGTTGTCCGCGCTTGATCAGGACGGCCACCAACAAAATTTGGGAAGCCTCAGAGGATCTAAAGGCCTACTATTTGTCTTTAATCGATCGGTTGATTGGTGACCGTTCTGTATTCGTCAGTTCGTGAAACTGAATAATTTGAAAGACCAATTTGAAGCCATCGGTGTGGGTATCGTTGGTATGACTTACGATAAGCCCGAAATCATCCAGGCTTTCGATGAAAAATGGGATATCGACTTCCCCGTCTTGAAAGATGTAGATCGTCAGCATGTAGAAGCATGGGGCATCCGAAATCAAGAGTATGGCCCCGGAACCTTTGCTTACGGCGTACCTTACCCAGGCGTAATTCTGCTCTCTCCGGAAGGGGAAGTCCTCGCCAAGTGGGCAGAAGAAGGCTATCGATCGCGCGCAGACTGGACGGAAGTCTTGGAAGAGGTTACTGCAGTTGTTGGCGGCCGTTAGGCCGCCTTTAGTTTTGGTCTCGGATAGAGTCTAAGTATGGGCGAGTTCAAAGTTATTCTTGGTTGGGTTGGCATTGTCGTCCTTGGGCTCGCCCATGGGATTCTTGAAGATCTTATGTTCATCCGAGTCATAGTGGAGTACGCGCCGCCTGATTGGGATTTAACCGGAGATCTTTTCTTTATCTTTACCGTGCCGCTTGCGCAATTGATGACCTTTGCGATTACAGGGGCGCTGGCTTGGCGTTTCCTGGGCCTTAGCCACCTGCCGAAGCTCATCACCTTTTGGGCGTGCTGGGTCGTTGCTCGTACTGTATTTCTGTCAGCGATCTACAACCCGGTTGGCGACATCGCGACCTATCTGGCATGGATCACTTTATGGTGCGCATTAGTTGGGCTATACGCCCGGTCGAAGAATCAGGCCGAACTTGCTGTTAGCTGATCGGCAATAGCAGTCAAAAGGTGCCGCGCTCTGCGGCGTACTTCTTGCGGTACTTTACACCTGGCGTGGATACTGAGTGCCGATTACGCCTTTGTTATAGAAACCCTAACACTGACAATGTCGATGGGTTAGGCGGGTGAATACAGCGGATGGGTTTTAGAAGAGAGAGAAAAGTGACAGGAGGACTTTATGCACAAACTCAAACTGATTTTGATAGCGATAACTTTAATCAGCGGTTCCGCAATCGCTGTGGAAGACAAAACTTATTTCAAAAGTGAAGTCGCCGGAAGTGATCTTCCCTTCAGTGACGCCGTGTTGGTTGGAGATACTTTGTACATTTCTGGAAAAGGAGGCGTAATTCCTGGTACTCGAACTGTTCCTGAAGACCCCAAAGAGGAAGCACGCTTGCTAATGGAGGACTTTAAAGTAACGCTCGAGCGCGTCGGGATGACAATGAATGATTTGGTCTATGTGACCATTTATTGCACCGATCTGAGCCTTTATTCAGGGTTTAACGAAGTCTATCGCGAATATTTCTCAAAAGACTTCCCGCCTCGGGCTTTTGTTGGCTCAGGACCGCTCTTGTTTGGTTTACGGTTTGAGATGCAAGGGATCGCCGTTAAAGCCAGATAGCGGTTGGTTAAACAGAATCGCAAGGCGAGGCTCCTCTGTCGGCAGGAGTCTCGCGCTGCGTCCTCGGCCGGACAGTTCGTTATGGCAGCAATTTGGGGTGAGAGAGGGCACTACAACTCATATACCTGATCAATTGCCGTTGTCGATGCTTGGGCGTGACGAGACGCCTTCCAGTTCCATACTGATGACTCTATCTCCGTGTGCTGTGCCCAAATAGAGCCGGTTTCCGACTTCAAGTGCAACTGTAGCGTAGCCCATTGGCGCACCCTCATGATTGATCACGATTTTCGATTTGAATGTGATCGGATCAACTCTCACTATTTGAAATGGCAGTAAACAAGGACCCTCAGTGACTTGCGTGCACGCCTGACCTATTGCGTCATGCTGATGTGAAGCGACCCACAGAGCACCATCGGCTGCGACGGACACGTTGTCGGGTTGGCGCAATGTGATTTCCGCAGTGCGGGTGTTAGTAGCCAAATCCATTGCAAACGTTTTGTTCCCGATATAGACATTGACGTACAGAGTGGTGTTGTCCGCATCGATCGCGATGCCATTTGGCATGAGATCGTCTGAATGCGGTAGGCGCAAAAAGCCACTCTCGGGCGACCACGCCCATACCCAACCGGTAGGTTGACCTGCCAAGAGCTTCTTCACGGTCTCCTCAAAACTGCCCGACTTATCCCACATATGGGTGACGTAGAAGCCACCATCACGCCGCGCTGCTACGTCATTGAGGAAGGGGTCGCCTGGTGGCAACGCGCAACCTTTCCAGGTTAGATGACCTGATTGCGATACCGAAAAAAACTCAACGGCTTCTCGCTTGCCATGATTCACGACCAGAAGCGACAGCTCACCATCATCCCTTGTCGTGAGGTCGATACCGTGAGGACTAAATGCCGCCGCCTCGGGAAGTAGACAGTCACTTTCACCCCATGTTTCGTTTGCGGTCGACCAATCGATCGTGAGCGTTTCCCTTTGGCCCGTCGAGGTGTTCAGCAAAGAAAGCCCCCCCGGGGAATCCGCCATGAACTCGCCCATCTCGCTGACGATGAGCAAATCAGTGCCGGGGATGTGCACCAAGTCCTCAGGATTCTTGTATCCACAGTAAGGTGTCATCTCAGCGATCGTCTCGCACGTCAGTAACTCGGGCACATTCAGCGGTTGAGGTAATTGGGAGCCGGCAGCAAGAACAGCTCGCTCGTCCGTGTTGGCGTTACCACCAGCGGGGGGCGGCTCGGTGCAACCGGCGATAGAAAGCAAGACGAAGTATAGAAATAGATTACGCAACGGGTCCTCCTGATACCATTTAACTTGTTGCCCCAGCAGCGGCTTTACGCTCAGTTCGTTCAAACCAGACAATCATCGCCTGCCAATGAGCCTCGATATAAAGACCCTTGAATATTTTAGTCTCTTTAAGACTGTTGTTGACCTAGACCTGCTACCGAGCCCCAAGCAAATACGTCACGGAGGTTCTGTGGAGTCTGGTCAGCCACCAATGGCCCTTGTCTGTGGCGTTAATACTCATAGCGTTGCATGGAAGAGACCGCGAGTAAACCACGCGCCTTCAATTAAGGTAGGGATTTTCATAAGCGATTCATCGCGGCAGATGAAGCCAATTTAGTTGAAAAAATCGAGCATATACCCTGGGTTTCAACAAAAAGGCGCACAAGCGTACATGGGTACGCTTTTCGATCTTTGCACTGCACCGCGCTGGTTGCTTTGATTTAAGATAGATTCATCTCAGAACCGGTGGAAACATAAGCCCTGCAAACCGCTTAATTAAAAACGACTTACAAAATTAAAGCGTTTGACCCTTTTTTATCATTACACTTACACACTGGAATCACTTTCGGAATGAGCACTTTGCTTAACCTGCAAATTCTCGGTGCATCCTACGGTTTGCTATTTAGCATCAAGGCGCTGCTCGCGGGTCACAACGTCCGCGTCGTGTGCACTGAGGCAGAGGCAAGCCTGATCAAGCACGAGGGAATACAGGTCTCACTTCCAGGGGTTGGCAATGCCGCTCCCATCACGCTGTGCTCACGTAACTTGCCCGGGCAGCTGAGCGCGACCACGCCGGATCGTGCGGATCTGAATGAGTTGGACCTGGTGGTCTTTGCGATACAGGAACCGCAATATCGAGTGCCGGAACTACGCAGTCTGTTGAGGCGTATTGCAACAGCCGAATTGCCCTGCCTTTCGATCATGAACATGCCGCCGCTGCCGTTTCTGTCGCGGTTTGCAAGCATTGATTACAAAACATGTGTTGATGCCTATACCGATGCCAGTGTCTGGTCCGATTTTAATCCTGACCTGGTCACCCATTGCAGCGCAGATCCACAGGCCGTCCGTCCTCCATCGGGTGCCCTAAATACCCAGCAGGTTAAACTGCCAACCAATTTTAGAGCCGCGCCATTTGTCCACGCTGAGCATACTGACAAACTCAGCACTCTGGCTGCTTCCATCCAAGCCGTATCCCGCGGAAGCGATGCGGGAGTAGCACCTACGCCGGTTAAACTCAAAGTTTCCCCTTCTTTGTACACCGGCTTGTCGAAGCTGCCCATGCTGATCACCGGCAACTACCGTTGCGTACAATCCTCTGGAATCCGCTCGATTAAAGATGCGGTACACGCGGACCTGGCACTGTCTCGAACTATTTACCAATCCATCAGTACGTTGTTGCAAAGGATCGGTTGTCCCTACGACGCACTGGTGCCGTTTGAAAAATATGCCACGGCAGCCTGTGCGCTGAAAGCCCCGTCGTCGGCTGCCAGGGCCCTGGAGCGTGGCGTCACCGACATTGAGCGGGTAGACTGCCTGGTTCAACGCCTGGCACAGCAATGCCACACCACTATTTCTGTACTGGATGACATCATTGAACAAAACGATGCATGGCTGTCTAACAATCGAACAGCGGTAACGTGAACGCAGATTTCATCGGCATTGCCACAATCACTCCTTTAGAGTGATATTCCTAGATCAATGAAAGCACACCGCACCCTGGGCCGGATTATTCGTTTACTCAGGCGCATTGGTATCACGCTGAATCCCTTTTTTGTCGTGGAAGAAGGCCAGTTTTCATTCCCCAGTGGCGCGAAAGCAACCGGGTTGCAGTTGTCGGTAGCTGCCCCAAGCCATGTGCCAGAACTGCTCACCCTGCAAAAGGATCACACCGAAGCCTCCCTCGCCCAATGGTTTGCCGAGGGCAAGGTGTGTTTTATCGCAAAAGTGGATGGACGAATCTCCGCGTTGATGTGGGCGGATCTAGAGGCCTTCAATTATCCGCCTAACTTCAGGCTTCTGGCGGAAGATGAGGCGTATTTGTTTGCCGCCATTGCAGCCCCTGAATTACGCGGTCTAAATCTGGCGCCTACATTGAGACGCTATTGTTATGAAACCTTACGGGCTCAAGGGATCCGCAGGTTTTATAGCTACAGTGATTTGTTGAACACGCCAGCTCGGCGTTTCAAAGCCAAGCTCAACGCCAGAGAAACTGCACTGCGGGTTCATATTGATTTATGGGGGCTGTGGGCAGCCAATTTCACCCTTCGATCTTACGACTGAGCGCTGGGCTTTGTTTCAATTGGATGCAACGGCCAAAATGCCGAAATCGAGAGGTGCTGTGATATAACGTTGTACAACGAATAGGGGAGCTTTGAAGATGAGCATTGCTGAAAATGCAGACATAGAAAACTGGATTGCGCAGGAGACACCGGAAGAGGTTCTTGAACCAGACCTGCCGATCATCGATCCGCATCATCATTTGTGGGACCTGCGCAATCGCAATGGCATGGGCTTTCGTCAGGAAGTGTATCTGTGTGAAGAAATCAGTCGAGACATTGCTGACAGTGGACACAACGTTGTGCAGACTGTCTTCGCCCAGTGTGGAGCGTTTTACCGAGCCGATGGGCCCGAGGAGATGCGTCCGGTTGGTGAGACGGAGTTTGTGCATGGCATAGCTGCAATGAGCCGTTCGGGTATCTACGGTCCGGCGCGTTTGTGCACGGGTATATTCAGCACTGTTGATCTACGCCTGGGTGATGTCGCCGCGGGTGTGCTGGAGGCGCATCTGCATGCAAGCGCGAATTTCCGAGGTGTCCGAACCGCATTCCCATCCGATCTTAATGAGGAATTCCTTAAAGGGTTTGCCTTACTTGAAAAGTACAATCTAAGCTATGACAACTGGTCGCCAGATTTTTCCCGTCTGCCTCGATTAGCGGACCTTGCTAATATGTTCCCAGGGGTAACTGTCATCGTGAATCATCTTGGTGGGCGGATCGACCCCCGAGCTGATGACGAGGAACGCGCTGCTTGGCAGGTCGCGATAGATGCGGTGGCAGCCTGCCCCAATGCAGTGATGAAGCTTGGGGGTGCGCAGATGCGCGTTGGCGATTGGGAACCACCGTATCACATGCATCAGGCATCTTCGCCTTGGAGCTCAGATGAGTTTTTGCAAACACTGCTGCCACGTTATCAGTACGCTTTGGAGGCATTCGGTCCGGACCGTTGTATGTTTGAGAGCAACTACCCCGTGGATAAAGATTGTATTTCGTACCGAACGCTGTGGAATTTGTTCAAGAAGATTGCAAAAGAATTGGGGTTGTCGGACTCTGAAAAGCGCGACGTCTTTAGCGGCACGGCTGCAAGAGCCTATCGACTCAGTACCTTGTAAGCTTCTAAGACTGAAAAGGAATGATAGCGAGATGCGACTTGCCGCAAATCACGAATACCGCCGTGATGGTGGGGTGATCCTGAATTTCCACAAGGAAGGGGATGCAGCGAGCGCGAGTCCCTGAGTAACTATGGCGATACCAATTGGTGTACTGGGGTAGAACAATTACGGCCTGGCTGATGTGCCTGACTTAATGATTGCCCCGGACGGTGATGGCGTTTCTGATGCCGATGAAGACCTGGTAGTGATCCGACGTTCTGATTGTTTGAGCCTTTGCGAGCAGGCCCGGGCTGGGAAGACGCCTGTATGGCATCAATTATTTCCCGTCTGCCGGCTATGGCAATCTCGACAACATGCAGTAAGGCCCAGTCGCGGGTTTAGGGGTCGTTTCGGTTAAGAATTGTATCCATGGTAAGCCGAAACTCAGGCGGGTAGGCCGACCTGAATTGGGCCCAAACAAGGCGTCCGCCATTGGAGTCGATCATCCTCTCGACCGCTTTTACGCCTAACGATTCCCAAATCTCCGGGGATAAACCTGTCAGTGTGGTGCGAGAATGAATATCCCATAGGCCATCGAGTATGTTCTGGAATAGAATCCTGAATCTTAAAAATTTGATTTCGGATAACGCTTCCGGCTGTGACATGCCCACCCAGAAAATTTCGGCAAGCTCAGCATCTTGATATACAGCCTTCCGATTTTCACGCAGAGCAGCGGCGCTAGCATTCACGGCTGATGCACGGGATTCGATTTCGACCCTTTTCTGTTGTTCTGTATTTTGTCTTATTTGAATCGCCAGATAAAAGAGGGTGACGACGACGCCAACAGAACCGACAAGCTCACCCAAAGCCCCCAATTCCATAATATTCATGCAAATGACCTCGCTTCAGTTATTGAATGATGAGGCTTAACTTTATCTAAAGTGAGGCTCAGATGTCCCTTGAAACTAATATTTCCATTCTCTGCAGAAATCTATGCCCAGCGACGACCGCCCGCGGGGGTGGGGGAGGTGGTGGGGGAATGGGTATAGTCGCCCGCTCGCCCTGGAATCATAGAGAGACCTGCAAACAGGACAGGCAATGTGGCGGGCTTAAGGAAAAAATGGCGATCTTTCAAACTCTGAGGGCCAATTGGCAGGAGTGGACCGGGGCTCAAAAACCCGGTTCAATAGACAAAATTGACATGGGATACTGATTGGAACAGGCGTCTAAATGTAAGCATAAACCTAAACACAATACATCCTTGGTACAGAGGCTCGACATGCCAAGAGTTAAAGTTGGGATGTCTCGGGATGGTAGGGGAAAACGAGTCCCATTTTTCGTTCTATATCAGCTTGATTGTGCTAGTTAGAAGTTAACAAACAATAGGGGTCAGGTGACACGGCTTAATATGCGTTGCAATACACTTGGCAGTATTCCTGAGAAATGGTGGGATTGAGCATAAAGGTTTATCACGGATGATATGGCTGAGGATTTCCAAGAGACCGTCTTAGATGTTTTTTTCACTAAGGAAGATCAATAAAAGAGGGCCGTGAAAAACCGAAATGGCACACTCAGAAATCCATCGTATTAACCATGCTCCGAGCGATCTGGATCAACCTAGAAAAAGGGTTGTTTTTGTAATTGCGATCGTCGCATTCCTGAGTCTATCTAGTGGATTTCTGTCAAACCAATGGGGTGCGGTACCCGAAGAGCGATTTTCTCAGCGGGCAATCTGGTTCGACTTCCTATTGTTGGGACGTTTGATGCAGTCTGAACAAAACGGAATTTTCTCAGCGGGTGGGCTAATTGGGTCAATCGATCTCAGACATGGAGATGTGCCACGGGTGCAACGCCATGTGTATAAAGCTTATATGGAAGGGAAGTACCCGGAAAAGTTTTATAGATACAAATCCCAAATCGGATTACAGGGCATGCTGGCGTCAGCGTTCGCCAATATGACGAGTCTCTCAAGAAAAGCGACGTTACAAATGCTCCAGGCCTTTAATGCAGTCGCCACATCTTTGGTACTCAGTGCATTGCTGTTTTGGGTGGCCTGGGAATTTGGCGCTCTAGCCGCTGCATTCGGTCTAATATCTTTGCTTAGCTCGGATATTTTGACCAACTTGGGCAGCAGTCTTCACTGGTCTATTTGGTCGTTCTACCTTCCTTTTTTGGCTGTAATCGTAGCGCTAAGGCGTGAGCAAACGGCGATGAAGCCATTTTCTTATCGTTTCTGGTTCCTCTTTTTCTCGGCGCTCGCCTTTTTGAAATGCGTTTTCAGCGGGTACGACCTGGTCTCAACTGTATTGGTCATGATGGTGTCCCCTATTGTGTATTTCGCAGTGTGGAGTGGTTGGAGTCTGCGCCGTTTAACGACGGTGTTCGCGACGGCTGTCACGGCAGCTGTCGCGAGTCTGTTTGCCAGCTTTGTCTTACTGAACATTCAGATTTATTTTTCAGGTGACAAGGAGGCCCGACTGGGCGGCATACGCCATATAATCGAGCGGTTTGTCACCCGCACTGTTGGAGGAGAATCACAAAAAGCAGAGCCAACCTTATCTGTATGGGAAGTTATCTGGCAACATCTGTCAGCCCCTGCAGTTTTGATCAGCAACTTAAACATCACATTCTTCGAACTATTGCTGGCAATTAGTGCCGGCACGCTTATTCTCTTGGGCTTTGGTCGCTATAACATAGGCAACCAGCGAAAGAATCTGGCATTAATGGCTGCGACATGGTTTTCGATTCTTGCGCCACTGTCATGGTTTGTCATTTTCAAACAACACGCAGAGAAACACCCATTCGTGACACTTAGTTGGTATATGCCTTTTATCTTCATGGGCTTCATACTGATCGGATGTGCCACGAAGGAAGCCTTTGGCGTGTTTCCAAGAAGACAGCAGCCTAAATAAAACTAACCGTACCTAAAGGAGACGGCGTCAGATGTCCGGAAATGCAACACAAAGATATCGGATCGCGGTGTTGGTTCCCTGCTTCAACGAAGCCGTGACGATCGCTAAGGTTGTGCAGAATTTCGCGCAAGCGTTACCCGACGCTGAAATTTATGTTTACGACAACAATTCCAGCGACGACACCGTGAGCGTCGCCAGCGCAGCCGGCGCCATTGTGCGTCGTGAACGTACGCAGGGCAAAGGAAGTGTTGTTCGACGCATGTTCAGTGACGTTGAGGCGGACGTTTATGTGCTGGTAGATGGCGATGACACGTATGATGCTGGCCGAGCGCCTGAACTCATTCAATACCTGCTTGAAGAGCAGATGGATATGATCAATGCGTCTCGAAGGAGCACATCGGAAAGCGTCTATCGCCGGGGTCATGCTTTTGGTAACAAGTTGATCACTGGCCTCGTATCAACCCTATTTGGTAACCGTTTTCAAGATATGCTATCGGGCTATCGTGTTTTCTCCAGGCGGTTCGTGAAGTCTTTTCCAGCACTGTCATCCGGTTTTGAAATCGAAACGGAACTTACTGTGCATGCTCTGGAACTCCAGATGCCAGTGCTAGAAATCGAGGTCCCTTATTACGAGCGTCCTGAGAATTCGGAAAGTAAACTCAATACTTTCCGCGATGGTGCACGCATCATCCGCACCATTGGCCTGCTTCTAAAGCAGGAACGTCCGTTTCAGGTATTTGCCGGAATATCTATCGTGCTCACGTTACTATCAATTCTCGCAGGCTGGCCTGTCGTAAATGAATACATTGAAACGGGCCTCGTACCGCGACTGCCTACCGCTGTTCTGTCCAGTGCGTTGATGATTCTAGGGTTCCTTAGCCTGGCATGCGGGTTGATTCTGGACACAGTGACTCGAGGCCGGCGCGAGTTTAAACGATTGCACTATTTGACCTTTCCAGCAGTCTCAGCAGCTTCGAAACAAAAGGCCAATAAAACGCTCATAGATATGGAGCAAACGAATTCGAATGATGCTTGGCGGAACCTAGACTGAAAAAGCTCCTGGGCATGACAGAGCGTCTTATACCGTGGTTGTTAGCGCGTCCGCCGGTGCCATCGACCTTTAGGGAATTCATGTCTTTCGCGTTTATTGGCGCATTCGCGTTTTTGGTGGATGCCGCCGTACTCACCCTCATGCTATATATTGACAACAATGCATTTTTCCTCGGCAGGTTCATTTCCTTCTTATGCGCTGTGACTTTCACCTGGTATTTCAATCGACGCATCACTTTCAAATCTGGGGCTTCCGACGAGATAGTCAGCCAATTTTCCCGTTTTGTCGCAATGAATTCGGGTGGCGGTGCAGTCAACTTCGGGATGTACTCGGTGTTGGTGTTGTACTTTCCATATGCAAAAGAGTGGCCTGTTTTAGCTGCTGGGCTTGGATCTTTAAGCGGATTGGCCGTTAACTTCTGTTTGTCGAAATTTTTCGTCTTTCAATCTCCTTCCAAAGGAAATCCTTAAGCATAAGTGAATGTATCTTGGAAAAACTACGATCCCGACCATTCGCAAATGCATGACGCCTTAAATATCTTACGGTCGATGGTTCAGATGAGTTTTTAGGGCTTCAACGAGGATATCAGCGCCAAGGTTGGTCACATGATTTGTATCAGAGAACAGAGGTGCGCCATCCTGAAGAGATTGGCAAATGTCTCTTTCGCAAAACAATTCATACGGATCAACAAAGGCCACATCTGAAGTTTCTCTAAAGATCTTTTCGATAGCAGAGTTTCTTGACCTATATTCTTCAGCGTGAATTGAATTAAATTCATCGCTTCGATTTGATATTGCCGCTTTGTAAAGGTTGGGGATAACTTCATGTTTAAATTCAGGGGTGGACTTTATAAGGACGACATTCTTATTGCTGGCATTTAACTTACGAATAGTGTCGCTTAGGAGTCTTGCGAACAATTCGGGGTTGTCCGCTGGCGTGTCTAGGCACTTGGAATAGTGGCATCCGACCTGCTTTTTGTAGTAATCCCGCTTACCTGTTGTGTAGTTAGACCACTGAGCGTATATGACCACGTGTTTTATAGCATCGCTTTTAATGATGAAATCATAAATAGTGTCAATTTCCTCCAGACAATCTCTGCCATATCTTTCTAAACTGAAGCCGATAGCAGGCGCACAGAAACCGCCACTAAATGCATATAAGGACCTTTCGATGGATTCGAAATATTCACCGACTTGGTCCGCAATTGCGCCCGCATGACTATCACCGACTATGAAGGTATCGGGCTGCTGGCTGGGATCACCAAGCATACAGAAATTGTGCTCGCGGATTAACGCCAGGTCTCGCGTGGATGCTGCTATGTGACATTTCTGTTCGTTCACGGTTGACACCGACGTGAGGTCAACGTTGAAGCGGGATTTAAAGCCATCATTCCAAACAAAAATCAGACCCAGAATGATAAAAAAGCTGATTCCAATTCCAGATAATGACCATATTAGTTTCTTTGTGACTTTGTCCTTATTTCTAAAGGGCTTTTCAACCCACCTCCAGCTGAAATAAGCCATCAGGAGCGAGAGAACGCAGATACCAATTAAGTGAAAATCGGACAAATCTGTCAGTGATCGGTGGCGAGCAAAAGCAAGCATGGGCTGATGCCATAGGTACGCGCTGTATGAAATTAGACCTACGCCCACAATTGGCCGCAGACTCAATATCTTGTGCAGGATTGTATCCGGTACTGCGTGCAGGATAAGAAGTGCTGTTCCTATCGTCGGAATAAGCGCATAGGCACTTGGGAAGGGCGTGGTTTCATCGAACGCGACAATGGCGTAAATGATCAGGGCGATACCCAGCAAGCTCAGGGTTTGATTAGCGTTTTTGTGCGCGAAATGGTTGTTATAGCGCAGATAAAGGGCGGCGAAAACGCCAATCAATAGTTCCCAGCCTCTGGTGGGAAGTAGATAAAATGCCGCCTCGGGTTCGTTAAGCGCGCCCCAATGAGAAATGCTCAAGCTCACCAAGAACGTTAGTACGAGCAATGACAGCAACCATTTCAACCCTAGTCGCCAAAGGAATATGATCACAACAGGAAATACGATGTAGTACTGCTCTTCTACCGCAAGACTCCAAGTGTGGAGAAGCGGTTTTAGTTCTGCAGCAATATCGAAGTAGCCACTCTCGCGCCAAAACAGGATGTTTGAGCTAAAAGTCGAGACTGCAATCAGGCTTTTACCAAAGGCTTCCAGGTCTTTAGGGTTTAACCAAAGCCAGGCGAATGGCAAGCAGATGAGCATGACAAAAAAGAGGGCGGGCAATATCCTGCGAGCGCGACGCTCGTAGAATTTAACAATGCTGAATGTACCCGTGGCCACTTCGTTGACGATGAGTGTAGTGATCAAATAGCCGCTGATTACAAAGAAAACGTCGACGCCAACAAAGCCTCCGCCGAACCACTCAAAGCCGGCATGGAACAGAATGACCGGTAATACTGCTAAGGCTCGAAGGCCATCGATTTCTGCACGATATTTCATCGTTTCCCTTTAAGTTTATGAGGCTGTTTTCGATCCTGCATTTTCTGTCTGTTGAGGTAGATGGTTTGTGTCCATATTTATGACTGCATCTGCATACGTGGGCTAGTCTCCGAACGTCCGGCGTAAAGCAGTGAGGCAACGATTACTTGGTGTTTTGGCAATATACTATCTAAAGCGTGCAGCTACTTGGTATATGATAATAAGACCCTTAAGGATGGTTCTGAAGTACCGTTGGTTGAACGGTTGCTCAAGTGAAAGCGGAGCAAGCGTCGTTGCAGCCATTGGGGTGGACGCGCAAGTCATTTGAAGATCGATAAAAACAGCGTATGACTTGTATCTTTCTGGATATCGCATACACGGCACCCCGGAGTGGCGGGATACTTGTCAGCGAACCGGGAAAAGTGGATTATTCTGAAACGTGAAAGATTAGTAGCCAGAGCAGCGAAATCTAAATCAATACGTAGTTGAGTGATATGGGTACATAGCCATAGATCAAGCTGCGACGGACACATTCAAGCCTTCAGGCTGAGAGTAGTAGGCCGTAGCGAAAAATGCGTGTTTCTTGATATTCGATGCTGGCGCTTAACCACAGGGCCTGGGCATCTGAACTTCGATGACCGGTCAGAATCTGATGAGGATGTCCCTTGAAGCGCGAGACAACGAACCGTATCCGCTATGTCCTGGAGGAATTGATTCCACCCGTTATTCGCGACCTGACGCCCATGCGGTGGCTGTTTCGTCTTTATTGGGGGCAATTGGTCGACGATCTGGCAACATTTAAGGCCAATATCCACCATATTACAGATGAGGAATATGGAAATATTTATGCCCGACTCCCCCGCATTCAGGACGAGACGGACAACTCCACCGCCTGTCTTGTGCGCATCGCAAAAGACATTACCCAGGGTGAGGTGCTCGATGTAGGTTGCGGGACTGGATACCTGATAGGGTATCTACAAAATTCTGCCGACGTTAAGGCCAGCTATACAGGTATAGACATCTTCATCGATGACGGAACGAGAAAGCGCTTTCCGGATGCGACTTTCCAAGAAGCCCAGGTTGAGGCGTTACCGTTTGCAGACAATGCCTTTGATACCGTCATTTGCACCCATGTACTTGAGCACATCCTTGATCTGCGGGCGGCCATTGCCGAGTTGCGGCGAGTGTGCAGAGGCCGTTTAATTGTAGTCGTGCCAAGAGAAAGGGAATATCTGTTCGGCTTTAACCCGCATATCCACTTCTTCCCGTATAAGCATAGCTTTTTGCGCCAGATGATTCCGGTACCCGCTGACGCGATAAGCGAAAATATTGGCCGGGATATTTACTATCGCGAAGACGTGGGGGAAGGCACTTCCAGCTGATCAGATTGATCTATGAGTCTCTAGCGGGTTTATCTATGCCTAGAAAGCGTATGTGCTGCCAGAGCACCGGCGAAAACACGTCAATCGCTGGGTTTGGTACATCGACAAGGACAACTTTCCAAAGCGATTACATGGTGATACTCATCCGAATCCGCTGAGAGCCGGGTTTCAGACTCGACGTCAATAAGCAGAAGAAACGAGCTTAGTTTTCTAATGAAGTCGTACAGAAACGGAAGCTTCGGAGGATAGTCGTATTATCAGCGATATTCAGCAGAAGCCTGAGTACTGAAGCCACAGCGTCGAATGTCGATCGTGAAGCGAACAGTCCTAGCGCAATTTGCACACATAAAAGGCATGATGGAAGAGCAAGGCATTACACATTAAGTCGCTGCGTGCCCAGACAACCAACTCTAGACAATCGGTATAACTCGCGAGATCAGATTATGCTTATTCAATTTGTATTGTTGATCTTTTTGATGGTTAGCAATCTGTCCTGGGCACAAACTTCACAGCAACAAGAATGGGCGGTTCATGGACTAAATCACGCAGAAACCCGGCACAGCGAACTGAGTCAAATCAACCGAGAAAACATTAATAATCTTGGTTTGGCTTGGTTTTTTGAGACCGGGTCAAAACGTGGGTTGGAAGCTACGCCGCTCGTCATCGACGGTGCAATCTATTTCTCAAGCACCTGGAGTAAGGTCTTTGCCAATGATGCCAAAACGGGCGAGCCTATTTGGGAGTTCGATCCGAAAGTCCCAAGATTCCGAGGTGCCAATGCTTGCTGTGATGTCGTTAACCGGGGGGTTGCTGCGTGGGGAGACTCTATAATTTTCGGTACGATTGACGGAAGACTGATCAGCTTGAATCGATTCGATGGTTCACTGAACTGGGAGGTATTAACGGTCGATCCGAATAAACCCTATACGATCACAGGCGCACCCAGGATTGTGAATGAGAAAATAATTATCGGAAACGGAGGCGCAGAGTATGGGGTCCGGGGATATATAACTGCCTACAACGTTAGAGATGGCAGCCAATCCTGGCGCTTCTTTACCGTGCCAGGAGACCCAAATAATCCCTACGAAAATGAGACGATGAGGATGGCTGCTCAAACATGGTCCGGAGATGTCTACTGGAAAACCGGGGGTGGCGGTACGGTTTGGGACTCGATGGCTTACGATCCGGATCTCAACCTTCTTTACTTTGGTGTCGGCAATGGGTCTCCCTGGAATCGATATGTCAGAAGCCCGGGTGGCGGCGATAATTTGTTTCTATCTTCTATCGTCGCGGTAAACGCAGATAATGGAGATTATGTCTGGCACTATCAGACGACTCCGGGAGACACATGGGACTACACCGCCACACAACACATGATCCTTGCTGACGTCATCTTTCGAAACAAAACGAGAAAAATTCTGATGCAAGCGCCCAAAAACGGTTTCTTTTACGTGATAGACCGAGTAACCGGCGAACTGCTGTCAGCAAAAAATTATGTCCCAGTCACCTGGGCGAGTAGAGTCGACTTAGAGACAGGCAGGCCCGTAGAGACCGAAAACGCTGATCATTTCGACCAAACACAGTTTACGGCGCCAGCCGCATTTGGTGGCCACAACTGGCAACCAATGGCGTTTAATCGGATGGAACAGTTAGTTTATATTCCCGCTATACAAGCGATGACAGATTTCAGTACCGACGCAAACTACAAGCATATTGACGGGCCTCATTGGAACCTCGGTCAACAGTCCTCCGAGGGCAACCCATTTTCACTTGCCTCACTTCCTAGCGCCTTGTTTGGAGCGGTATACCGGAAACTCATGAGAGGTCAGTTGATCGCTTGGGACCCGGTATTAGAAGAAGCAAGGTGGCGAGTACCACACAATACCCTGTGGAATGGTGGAGTTCTCTCAACGCAGGGAGGACTCGTTTTCCAAGGCACTGGAGATGCCAGGCTAGTCGCCTATCAATCTGATAATGGCCAAAAGCTGTGGGAAACCGAAACCGACAGCGGGATTATCGCGCCGCCCATCACTTATCAAATTGATGGTGAGCAATACATTGCAGTTATGGCTGGTTGGGGCGGTGCGATAGGGCTGATGATTTCCGATAATGAAGAATCGATCGGAACAGGCAGGCTTCTAGTTTACAAATTGGGCGCGTCAGAGGAACTGCCCAGTTCGTCGCCGATACACTACTTCCCACAACCGCCTGAGAAAAGCGGGGATAGCGATTCAATTGAGCGCGGCGCGGCGCTCTACGGAACACATTGTCAAAGATGCCATGGTATTGGTCTGGGGCCTCAAAACATCGTAAAAGATTTGCGCTACATGAACGAGACGAGCCACGCCCTATTCGACGAGATCGTGTTGGGTGGTGTGCTACGGGGTATCGGCATGATCTCATTTAGCGAGGTTCTCGACGAAAAGGACAGCCAGGATATACACAACTACTTAATCGAGCGCTCCAACGATTTATGGGAAGAGCGGGACAATAATATGAATTGGATCAAATCTAGCGAACTGTTTATCTATGAATTGATCGCAAGCGCCCTCAGTTGGTTACTTGAACCAGCACAATACGAATAAACGAGAGGCAACCGTTGCCGATCATAACCCTTTCTTTTTGGCATCGGGCGGTCCGCTTTATTGCAGGTGCTCGAGATGCATGGGAGTTAGCCTTGATTCAAAGTGCTAGAAAGGTTCTTAACTTGATATTGACTCGCTGTTATTTGTTTTTGAGTCGAATGAAAAAAGCGTTCAAACGTAAGTTCAGTGGGGCGTTTTCAACCATTGATTCGTCGGGTGTAGCGATCTGTTTCAAGGTTTGGGGGGAGGGGCCCGCTGTCGTCTTAATTCATGGCTATACCAGCGATGCCCTGGACTGGAATCATGTCATTCAACTTTTGCAGGACAGATTTCGCTTAATTGCTATTGATTGTCGAGGACATGGTGGGAGTGGCAAACCAGAAGAACCCGCATCTTACGGACGAAAAATGGTGGGTGATGTTCGGGCAGTGCTTAGACATCTGGGGATCGAAAAGGCATGTCTTGTCGGTTATTCGATGGGGGCAGAAATCGCCCTGAGATGCTCAGTGGAATATCCGGAGCTTGTGAGTGGGCTTGTCTTGGGTGGTTCTGGTTGGTCTGGGGGAAATGAGTCGAAGGTCTATGCTGAAATTGGAAAGTCATTAAAAGAACATCGTAGTTTTGGGCCCTTTATGCAAAATAGCGCTGTCGATTTAGACCTTTTAGATACTGATAATTTTAATATCGGTATCGCGGATGGCATGCTCAAGGGCCAAAATATTGATGCATTAGCGGCGGTAGCGCAAAGCATGAAAGAGATCATTAATCTCTCAGAGCAAGACATAAGTCATATCCACATTCCTGTACTTGCGATCAGTGGGGATCTTGATGATGAAAAACCAAATTTGGAGAAAATGATTGGTGTGGTGCCGGATATATCGTGCAAGCTGTTGCCGGATAAAGACCATATGGAGGCCTTTCTCGATCCCGAATTTTGTAGGCTAATAGAACATTATTTAGTCTCTAACTACCTTGCGGGCGCGCAGCAGTACTGACCCATCGCTCTAACCGCCCCTTATCTGATAATCGCTGTTGCGGAAGTGGGTGAGGTAACCGTTAGGGTCCAACAGTTCGCTAATGGGTAACGTTGCAAAACTGACGGTGTTTGTGTCGAGTGCTTTTTTTGCCGCATCGATCCATTTTTGTTCGAGTCGCTTATCTACATTGGTCAAGTCGGATTCTGTGGCGAGATCCGAACCGAAAGAGGAATTAAGTACTGCGTCAATGCATGAGAGAACTTGGTTTTCATAGGGAAGTGCTTTCAGGGTGGCTAGGTCTCCAGATGACCATGCAATGGCGCGTGTACGCATCGTACCTAAATCCACTTCCAGACGGTGGATGGTCTTCTCAAAGCATACAACGTCGTCAATGCGGGATCGCTTAAAATTCTTTATCAGAGCGCGTGGCTTTTCGATCGTTCGTGTAATGGTTATCGGCGTCGTTGGGATTTTGTGCTTTTTCACGAGCTTGTTAATTTTTTTTTGCACTTTTCTATTAAATTCAAGTCCGGTTGCATCGATCGCCTTCATGAACAGTTCGCTGCCAGCAAATATCGGTCGCCGTTTTTCGATTTTACGGTTGGAACCTATGTAGAGCGACTTCAAAGTTGACCATCGTTGATAAAGCTCGGGTGAGAGTATGTCTTGCAACTTCTGTTTATCGGGGTTGTTCAATACACCCCAGAGCAACGGCAGCGCCAATATGCCTTTGAATGGATTCGCGTTGACCCTGACCCACGGAGGAGAGATGACTTCCTGGGTATCGGCGAGAACAGCCTCGACACTTTCAGAATCCCATTCGATGTCTTTCGGTAGGGGCGATAACGTGCCAAAGATCCAAAGTTCATGCTCGCCTTTGCTTAGGCGCCACATCTTAGGCCCGGGTTGCACCCCGGTGGCGACAACTTCTTCGATGGTTTCCGAAGGCTTGGCCCCGGCTGCGGAGGCGATGGACATGAGCAGACAAAGTGCAAGTAAAAAGAAATAACGCGACATCTGCTTATTCAGTTTTTGGGAACATATTCTGACACCAGCAAGTCAGGAAAATTCCGTATCGCTTGAAAGAGGCGTTTGAGCCCGGGGCAGTGCTTTGGCTGAGGCTTTCTTGCAACTGTGACTGGGTTGCGAACTTGCTCGGGTTTGAGGCTTCATATGAGATGCCTGACACAAAGGCCGACCTGAGCGGCATCCTGGTCAGGGATTTCTTCCTCGACAAGTCCCCGTTCTCTGACAGTCTCGAGAAGTTGTGCGTCGATCCAGGAAGAGATCACGTCAAACCCTTTTTGCTCATACACACTCGCGGGTTGGCCGCCCATGAAGGACATCACGGCACGCTGCACAGGGGTGTGTTTGGCGACGATGGCGGCAAACCCCTGTTCTTGCGCCCAGGAAAGAAAATAATCCACAAGGCCCACCCCGATGCCGCGACCGAAGTAGCGACTATCTCGTGCCTCACCTGGTTCAAGCTGGCCGACGTGGTAGCAGAACATGCCCACCGTGTCGGGTGGCAGGTCTGGTTGGTCATCCCCGAAGTCGCCCCAGTAATCCGGGTGCCATATACCGTTTCGAGACCGCAAATCAGGAGAATGTCGGCGGAATTGCAGTTGACCGACGTGGCGGTCCGCTTCAAAGGCCAGGATCGCGCATGCCCCGAGGTCTGCGATGCGAGTTTCTACGTCGCTGGGGCTACCATGGCAGTCCATGGGAACAACGCCGATGTCCGCCTTCGTCATGGGTCGATAGTTGATTTGCATATTGCAGGGTTTTGTAGAAGCCATGCACTGATTTCAACACAACCATAGTCGGTCAACAATATCTGCTGGCAGTCTCTGTCGCGCCGGGTGCTACAAGTCGACCGACAATGGTATGTATAAATTCTTGCGCAAGTAGAAGTCAATTAAGCACTGTTCACTTGCCTTAGAAATACCTTTCAGACGCCAGTTCTGCGCCATCTGCCAACGCCTGTAATTTAGCCCAACACACCTCGTCCGCCACATCTCGCAGCCCTGCTGCTGTATCGAAGCCACAATCGGTCCCTGCCAGGACGCGCTCAGGATCACCGATCGTATCGACCACGGCGCTGATACGATCGGCAACGACTTCAGGATGTTCGACATAATTTGAGGTTGTATCGATGAGTCCGGCGATCACCAGCAGATCATCCGGGAGATTTTCCGGCGTTAGCAATTTGTACTCATGGGCATGGCGTGGATTGGCCATGCTGAGCATCAAAGCACCGACATTGGCCTGAAGCAGAGAAGGCAGAATCGTGCTTAATGGCACATCGACGTCATGGGGTCCATTGTAATTGCCCCAGCAGACATGCATACGCACACGGTCTTTCGGCACGTCGCTGAGCGCCGTATCCATCGCGCTGATGACTTTGTCGATAAAACGAATAAAGGTTGCATCGTCCGCGTCTGCAAAATAGGTGTGTCGTTCCATGGCAAGGTCAGGACAATCCAGTTGAAGCACATGCCCCGCCTGGTGAATCGCTTCATATTCAACCTTCAGCGCGGCAGCGATCGCATCGACATACGCATCTAGGTCGCCGTAATGTTTGTCCTCCATGGCAGCAGCAATAATGCCGGGTGAAGGTGCGGTAACAAATGTTTCTACAAAGGGATTGCCTTGTTCATCCAGACTGGCAGCAAAATCCGATAACTCTTTTTCCAGTGGCGCCCGGTTGATGTAGGTAACCTCGCCCTGAGCCTGGGGTGCCTTCGTCAGGTCCACCCCCAACAGGTATTTTGAAAGCTTCAGCTTGATCCAGCTGGGATAGCGCACCATATCCTGCATGGGTGGACGTTCACTTTCTCCCGCAAAGCCGCTCATCCGATGTTGTACGTAAGTAAAAAAGCTCTCACGCGCCTGCTCGCCATTGTTGCCTATATCAATGCCACTTGCCGCTTGTTGCGCGATCGCGGATCGAGTTGACGCTTCTACGGCCCTTTCAAGTGCATCCGTTGCAATTGATTCACCGCGGAAATGAGAGGTTTGCAGGGAGACCAGTTCATCACTGCGCGGCAAACTGCCTGCGTGGGTCGTTAAGAATCTATTTTTTGATGCCTCCATTGGCTACCTCCAGGGTCTGCCGTCGGCATTCAGACCTGTAACAATGTGTCTGGCGCACTGTGGCATGAGCTCCTCCTATTGCCGCGATAGGTGTTTGTGTATCAGTAAATTAATGGTGTTATACCACCTATTTAGTTTTGTCGTGAAGCATCTTATGGGAAGGGCAACGCCGATACCTTAAGCGTATTTCGATCTTTCCATGCGCGACATCTGCAGGGTGGCAGACGATGAATGTTCTTTGTCCAGGAATCACCATCTGCATATTTATCAACCTGCTAACCTATGAGTGATACTCTGTTCCTAAAGTAATGAGCGAGTCTAACCCATGACTGTCACCGATATCGATATCCTCAAACGCGATTTGTATTGCAACGGCGAGCGCTTTGGTAACGGACCGGCGTACGAGCGCATCGATGGGATTGTGAAGTACGCGGTCGATCCTAAGGACCCTGCCAATGCCCGCATCACCGATCTCGGCAACGCGAAGCGGGACAGCGACGGCCTGGTTCGCTTCAGTGGCGATTTCACGATCCTCACGCCCCTGGAAGGTGGCAACGGCGCGGCATTACTTGACGTGCCAAACCGTGGTGGTCGGGTGGCACCGCGGATGTTCAATTTTGCGCCACTGCAGGAAGATCCACATTTAATCGAGGCGGGCGATGGGCATTTGCTGCGGCACGGCTGGACCGTCGCTTTTTGTGGCTGGCAATGGGATGTGCCGCGCGAATCTGGCCGGATGGGCTTAACACCACCACTTGTTGCTGAGCCGGATGGAGGACGCATGCAGTTGCGTTTCCAGGTCGGATGGGATCAGGGTGAGCTTTTATTAACGGATCAACACGTCGGTGTGGGGCCAAACCATGCAACGATTCCACCGGCTACGCTGAACGATCCCAAGGCGGAACTCCTTGTGCGCGATATGCCGTACGGTACAGCCGCACTAATCCCGCGTGAACGCTGGACGCTGGAGGAAGACCGCGTGCGGTTTGCTGATGGGTTTAAAGCGGGCAGGATATACGATCTCCTTTACGTGCCGCGCGAGTGCCCGGTGGTTGGAGCCGGTTTGATGGCGATGCGTGATTTTGCCGTTTTCTTGAAACAATCCTCAAGCCCTGTCAGCCCGGTAGAGCATGTCATTGGCGAAGGCGTGTCGCAGTGCGGACGTTTCTTGCGCACGTTTTTGTACAACGGACTCAACCTCGATGAGGAAGGCCGTTTGGCGTTCGATGGATTGTTGGTGCACGTGGCCGGTGGACGGCGCGGAGAGTTTAATCATCGCTATGCACAACCGTCCGTGCAGCCGACACCGAGCTTCGGCCACTTATTTCCGCACGCAGATGATCCACAGACTGATGCGACCGGCACCACCGCCGGTCTTCTAGACACGCAACGCGCGCGTGGCGGCATGCCCAAGATTTTCTACACGGACACCTCGGCCGAATACTGGCGTGGGGATGCAGGGCTCACCCACATCGATCTCAAAACCGGCGCGGATGTGTCGTTGCCAGACAACGTTAGACGTTATCTCTTCGCTTCGACCCAACACAGCTCGGGTATGTTGCCGCAGCTGAGCGAGAGTATGTACGGTCCTGCGGGCAATGGTTTGAACGTCATCGACTATCGACCACTCATTCGGGCGGCGTTGAGTAATTTACTTGCTTGGGTCAAAGAAACGCAGGAACCGCCACCTGGCGCCTACCCGCGTATCTCCGATGGAACTGCCGTGACGCGCCCTGCGCTGCTGGAACGGCTCGAGGGGATTGCAGGTCTGGCGCTGCCTACCTCGGCTGGATTGAATCGGATCCGTCCGCTGGACCTCGGACCTGAGCCACAGGCCGGCATTGGACGGCTCCCGGTGAACCAGATTGGCGAGCCTTACGAGTCCATCGTTTCGTCTGTCAACGAAGACGGTAACGAGGTGGCCGGTGTGGCTATGCCGGATGTGAGTGTGCCGGTGGGCACGCACACCGGGTTCAACCCGCGCCATCCTGATTCGGGCGGCGCCGGTCAGTTGGTTGAATACGTGGGGTCGACGCGTCTTTTCGGTGCGGACGAGATCGAACGACGCTACGACGGTCGCGAGGCTTACCTCGTGCTCGTCCGCGAAGCTGCTGAAAAGCTTGTGGAACAACGCTATCTTTTGGCCGAGGACGTTGAACTATGTGTTGACCTGGCAGGGGAAAGGTACGACTACGCGATGTCGGTTTGATCCATTGGAAATGCTGCGCTTTGCCAGCCAGCGCCCGCAGGTCAGCTCGCGCGTATAGTTGCCGACAAGCGTTTTTTCTTTCCACCCCGCTGAATGGGCTGGTAACGCTTGGGCTCTAAAAAAATCATCCTGCCTGTTATGCCTGGCACATCAGTACGGTTAATGTGGTCTTGTCTATGCAAAGAGCGTTGCGATCTGATCGTTGCCATCGAGAAGGTCTATGGTCTGGCCTCGCGACTCGGGATGATCGAGGCTGGCGAGTATGCACAGGGCAACATTCTCTCTGGATATCTTATAGCCCTTCCCGGCTGCTAAGTCGGTGCGGACACTCCCGCTTGCCGGTTCATCACTCAGAAGACCCGGACGCAAGATCGTGTGCGCGACTGAACTTGAACGAAGACGCTCATCGGCGAGCTTCTTCGCTACTAGGTAATGCCGCATTGCGGCGTTACCTGCAAGTGGCTGTTCCACGCCTATAGCACTCACCATGACGAGATGCTCGATGTCTCTTGCTTCACATGCTTCGATCACTCGGATCGCGCCATAAAGATCGATGAGCAGTGTCTTATCCCCGCCTGTTTTCCCGCCGGACCCGGCGGTAAAAACCACGCGGTCACAGCTTTCCAGGCTTGCCTCGAAATCCCCCTCCAGATCGCCGAGTGCCGTCTCCACGCCAATCGAATCGAAATAAGGCTGCTGTTCGGGATCGCGCAAGAGTGCGCGTACCGGCATATTACGCTCGGCGGCCAGACGACAGAGAATTTTCCCGATCTTTCCATTTGCGCCGACCACCAATGTCTTCATGATGATTTACCTTGCAACATTGAATCGGGCTTGTTGGTTTAACATTTATCGAGATATAACTTTATATAAAACAAAAACTTGAGAGATCTTTTTATTAAATATCTAACTTAAATTTGAATCGAGCGCTGTCTTTCGAAAGATCCGGCCTTACGGCAGCCATCGAGTCAATGCCGCCATCAATAAAACCCAGACTGAAGGCGGCATTCTGGTATCCCATTAATCGCAACATTGCCTCCGGCAACTGATCTAACACCGCCTGGGGTACGCTTAAATATTGATTTTCTTCCTGACGAAGCCACGCCAAGCTGTAATGCACGATCAAACCGGTACGCGCCTGATCGGTCGTATTCGGGCCCGCGCCATGGTACGTCGAGCCTGCATACAGCAAGACCGATCCTGCGGTCATCTCGGCCGGTAGGGTGTCTTCCAGGTGAAATCTCAGCTTATCTTCAAACTTGTGTGAACCCGGGATAACGCGCGTCGCACCATTTTCTTCGGTGAAGTCATTGAGGGCCCACATTGTTGCAAAGGTTGAATCAAAGCCTGCAGGAAATGGGAAGTAATCAAACGCCCACTGATCCCGATGAATGACTTGAGCGTCTGCCCCCGGACCTACTTCTGCTGTCTGGGTGACGTGCAACTGATAATTGCTCGCGTGTGCCAATGCCTTGTCAGCCACACCAAGTACCAGCGGGTCCATGATGAGCCCGTGGGATGTCCGAGAACGCGCGATCAGCGAACCCGTGCGGCGAGTCTTAAAGCCGTCAAATGAATCTTTACCAAATGGCGTTTTTTCGATGAAAGGTGCCATTTCGCTTTTTATCGCATCGACGGTTTTCGTCGAGATCAAATGATCGATGATCGCGCAGCCATCACGAAGCAATACTTCATGAACTTCTTCAGCAGAAGCCTCTGCTGACAGATGGACAATTTCCATACAACACCTCCCCGCATTCATGCCGGAACATTATAGAGGACAGCGGGGTTAAAGACTTTAACCACATTCCGGTTAGGGGCCGTGGTCCGCAAGGAGAGGATTAACCCTTCACAAAGATCGTCTGAGCCACGTTGCGAGTGGATCCCCTTAAATGTGGATCTCGTGGCATGGGTTTGGCGACGCAAAGCGTATGGGTCGCCAGTACGAGTAGAGACTTACCTTCGAGATCGTGCAGATCAGGTGGTTTACTGCCCTGTGCTCTGATCGAGAAGATCCAGAAATCCGCTCTCGCCATCGGGCTCGAAAAGGTTCATAGGGTTTCTCCCGGGCACCCATCCAAGTACCGAACCCTGTTGGGCGTATCCGAGTTTTGCCATGATGGTCTGAGGGTAATCGTCCTTGTTTTCCGCCGGTACAGAGACGATCAGGTTTTCCTCCTGGCGCAACCAGCCTGCACAGCTGACCATGGGAATCCCAAGGCGGGGTTTTCCAGACTTGTTGATTCCAAAGCCGTGAAACGTCGAACCCAGCCAGAAAGCCATGGAACCCCGAGGCATGACGGCCGATTCAGTTTTGTCTTCGGCGGGCGTCTCATCAGAAGCTCGAGTATGACTGTCCGGGACGAAACGCGTGGCTCCGTTTTCGGCCGAGAAGTCGTTCAAATTGAACATGGTGCCCATGACGATTGGTGGGTCTCCTGGTCGCCTCACCATTGCAGGATAAATGTCTTCGTCGCGGTGGAGGGGTTGCGCGTCCTCGGCTCCGCTCTCTACGCAAAGTAGGGCCATTGCTGAATAGGTCCAGGCTTGTGGAATCTCGCAGGCCGGCCCCAGGATGCGGTCTCCGATTGCCAGGAAGAGCGGGTCGGTGACCATCTGCTGGAAAGAAGGAAGAGATTGCACAGCGTGAAAAATGCTTTTTGCGGTGTTGCAGGTAAAATCTGAAGGCATCACTTCCGCCACATCTAATTGCGGCCTCGCCTCGCTCAGAAGGGCATCGACCAACGTGTCCGGAAACACTTGTTCGACGATGGCGACGCCGTGTTGCAAAAGTTCCGCCGCGATGTCGTCGGCTGAGTCGGTTTTTTGAAAAGTGGGAATGGGCATGTGATTTGTCCGATGTGGTTATACAAAGAGAATATGACGCTTATTCCATGGGCTGAAGGTTTCAAGCGTACAGAAATGATTGCAATACCTCCACGTTCGGAAATCGTTGCATCGCCCGGTGTGGTGTCCCGCTAAAGGTGGTGCCCGGTCGAATGGCCGATTATCTGGCGACTATTGACGACCTGTTTTACTTCAACATAGGCATCGGATTGTTGTTTGCGGTGTGATGCGATGTGCCGCACCTGCCAGCGTACCCAAAGAAGTGCCTGCTAACTGACGAGCTGTCTTGTGGCGATATTGAGTTTGATATCACTCAGGTAGCGCATAGGCAATGACGGCGCCGCCTGGTCCGTCTGTTTTGCCTGAAGTGGCAAGGTCGCGGAAATCGGTTATTTCTTCCGAAGGTCCTTCGGCACTAGGCGTAGTCATAAGCACATACTGGCGCCCTGTGGTTGGGCTGGTATAGGTCATAGGTGTCGCTTGCGAAGGTGTTTGGATTGTTTCATTCCAAACCACTTGTCCCGTTGAGGCATCAATGGCGCGGAAAGCACCATCTGAGAAGCCGGCATTGAATATGAGACCCCCCTTGGTGATCACGGAACCACCTCTGGAGGGAAATCCCAGGTTCAACAAACCGGTCCCTCGGCGCCAGACGATTTGCTGGGTGGTGAGATCGACGACCGCTATCTCGCCATAGGGTGGTCGCAAACAAGGCAGGCTGAGAGGAGAGGCGAATAGGTCCACCCGAGCAGCATAGGGTGTCCCGCGTTGTGGACCACCGACGCCGTAACCGCTGGCAAAGCCGCCTTCCTCGGAGGTTGGACGATCTTCTTCTCTTGGGATCATATGAATGGTAAATGGTAGCTGCATGTTGTTAACGACCATGAGCTGGCGTTGCTCATCGACCGCGACGCCGCCCCAGTTCATGCCGCCTGCCGGTCCAGGATAGAGAAGTGCGCCTTCAACTGCCGGCGGGGTCATCGTGCCTTCCCAGCGCAATCCCTTGAAGGTAATCCGGCAAGCCATTTGGTCGAATGGCGTGATACCAAACATATCCCGTTCATCGATCGTCGGATAAGCGAATGAAGGCATCCCGGTTGAGAAGGGTTGGGTGGGGCTGGATCGTTCGTTAAGCAGATCCGATTGGGGTACGGTGCGTTCTGTCACGTCGAAAATGACTTCGCCGGTTTCTCGGTCCAGGACGAAAATCTCTGCTCGTTTAGTCGGCATGATGACCGCTTTGCGACGAGCGCCGTCTATCGTTAAATCGACGAGCGTAGGTTGCGAAGGCACGTCGTAATCCCAGATGTCGTGGTGAGCAGTCTGGAAGTGCCATCTTGTCAGGCCCGTCCTCGCATCAATTGCGACGATTGAACTGGCGAATTTGTCCATGATTTCAGTGCGGTGACCACCGAAATAATCCGGTGTGGCGTTGCCGGTCGGCACGTAAACCAAACCAAGGTCGTCATCGGCAGACATCAGACTCCAGACGTTTGGCGTGCCACGGGTGTAATACCCTCCCTCTGCTGGAATGTCCGTTTGGCCTTCGCGGCCAATGTCCCATGCCCAGAGCAGGGAGCCGGTGCGTGGGTCATAGCCACGGACCACGCCAGAAGGTTCTTCTGTCTCTTGATTGTCGAGAACGAAACCGCCGACGACCAGGGCACCGCTTGCCATCGTGGGTGGCGACGTCACCATATAATAGAACTCTTTCACTTCGCCCATACCGGCCAGCAATGAAATCTGACCGTCGCTACCGAATTCGGAGCAGGCTTGGCCGGTTGTTTTGTCGACCGCGATCAGTCGGGCATCGGTTGTCGCGGTAAATATACGCTCAGCGCACATTTCACCTTTTGCCCGCTCGGGGATGTGGTAGTAGGTCACGCCGCGGCAGTTGCCCAGAATCCCCCACGGGGGTGTCCTGTTCTCTGGGTCAAAGCGCCAACGTTCTTCTCCTGTGTCGCCATCTAAGGAGAGAATGACGTTTTGCGATGTGCACAGGTACAGGGCATCGTCAATTTGGATTGGCGTAGCACTGAATTGGCCGATTCGCCGCGTGTCCGCTTGCCACGCTTTTTCGAGCTGATTGACGTTGCTTAAATTGATTTGGTCATGCGGTGCATAACGCGTACCGGCAGCGTTGCCGCCGTAAGCGGACCAGGTATCTTCGTTCTGCGGCGCGCCGTATGTCTGGTCGGGTAAGTCGAGGATCGGATCATTAAACAGGTTGATGGTCATGGCGATGAGCACCGCGGCGCTGGCTATTGCGCAAACCTGAACCAATCTGTCTTTGAGCAGGGGCGTGGTCTCGCCCTGCCACAACGGACGTCGGTTGATCGGCAGACACAGCCACAACGAGATGAGGCCCACAATCCAGATTCGTGAACCGACCAGCCAAAACTCGGTGCCTGCCTCGTAAGTCGCCCAGCCCAGTGTGATCAGCAGGGTCGTTGCAAATAGATAAAAGCCACTTCGTTTCAGGCGAAGCAGTTGCACAGCGCTGGCACTCATCAAAAGAGCTGCAACAGCGTAGTAAGGCGTCCCGCCGACAAGTGCCAGTTCGAGCCCTTGCCAAAGCATGGTCAACCCAAGCAAACCTATGAGCGCTGCCGTTATTCTTAACGTGATTGTCCCTTGCAAACCTAACCCCTATTGCATCTTCGAGTTCCTTCGAGTTTGAAGCGTAGCCTATCCGTTAATGATTTGTAACGGTGCCAGGTCTTCGGAAATTTAATCAAGATTGCCGCCATCGTGCCCTGGCAGGCGAGAGTTGGTCATCGATGGTTTATCAGCACCGCTTGACCGGTTGGAAAAAGGGCATCTTATTGACCGATAGGTGGGTTGATGTGTTAACTAGGGTTATAAAAAGTAGCGGTCAGAATTAAACATGATATTACGTGTAGTGCTGTCCCTTGGCGGGCTGTTGGTTGTTTTGGTTGCTGGTCTTGTGGTGTATGCCTTTGCCGTGCCAAGACCTTTGGATACAACTGATCCGGCGATTTTTCTTGAAGACGGAAATACGGTCAATTATTGCGATTTGCCTGAGCTTGACGGGTCTGGCAAGTCGGCAGATGAGATTCCCAAGGCATATACCCCGGGCTGTGGTTTTTCGCAGACGCCCATGCCCATTCTAGCCGATTGCACCGAGCCGTTGGCTGAGGGAGTCGTCGATATGAGGGGACTTTGGCAGGGTATCTCGGGGCGCGTGGGTCATTTGGAGCGTCTAGAACAATGTGGCAATCGGGTGGTGGTGACGGCGTACGGCGTCATTCATGATTTTCGCGTAGATGGAACACTAACAAACGGCGCGAGAGATATTGGTGCCCTGTGCAATAACTTCGCGACCGCGATTCACTTTGATGATGAGGGTGTGATGGTCTTTCGGCTTTTCGATCTGTTTGACACGGTGACTCGCAGGTTGAGTGGTGAAGAAATGATATTTACGTTCATTGACGGAATTGAAACTCACACACAAAAGATTTGTCATTACCCCATCGATGGTTAGGGCAGGGGGTACGACGGGCTCTATCAGTGATCCATAAATTCCGGCAGCGTGTCACGGACGGGTAAACTATTGTGCCGACATGATCGATTTGAGTTCTGAGCGGATGTCGATGGTGTTTTACCTTATCTAGGCATTGCACAACATAAATAGATTATTTGTTCAGAAAATTTCATCAACAGGAGAAATAATGGAACTTAAAGAACGGCAGGAAACCACCATTGCGCAGGTCACCTCGACGGAAGTTCGAGAAGATGGCATTACGGTGAGTGCATTATCTGACATGGGGCGTTACGGCAAAGTACGTTTTACCATTAATATCGATTCAGATAACGATCAGAAGTCGGGTAAAGCGCACGGCGGTGGCCGAGGCACACTGGAAGATGGCACTTATGTGGTAGGTACTTTTTCAGGACGATGGCTGCGCGAAGGCAACGAGATCACCGTCTATGGCATAGATCAGGTATCGAACGGCGATGTCAGTCTGATTACGTTTAGCTATGACGCGTCAGGCAACGAGATATCCGTCACCCATTACGCGCTGAATTAAGCGCTGTCGAGGCGCTATCCAAACGATGGGTCGCACATCGGCGAATGATCTTTTACTGTCTGGATTACCCTGACAAATACGCAGACCGGCACGTAGAGAGAACCCTCCGGGGATGCACACTTAACTGAATTCTGAGTAACCAATTAACAAGGACACCCGATCATGAGAATTATGCTGACTTTTGTATTTCTGGCACTGTCAGGATCTACATTCGCGGATCCGGCCGACGAGATACGGAAAACAATTGAAGCGCATTACGCCCTGATAAACACCGCGGATTATAACGGTGCGGGGATTCATCACCGGCAGGATTTCACCATGTATTTTCCGGATGGCGGTCCTCTATGGGAACCGGATTACGAAGCCGTTGCCGGACGGATGAAAGCAATCCCAAATTTTCCGGACCAGATGAATCTTTTGATGAGTAACTTCAAAGCCCAGGTTTACGACAACTGGGCAATTGTGACGTTTTATCTGTCGGGGACGCACACAAAAAATAATCATCAGAAAAATGTGGTCAATCGCGTAAGCGCTGTTTGGATTCGAGAACAAGGCAAGTGGTCTGAAGCACACCACCACGAAAGCCCGCTTTCGCCTAATTAATCGTTGCACATTTCTGATAAGAAAAGCAGCGCATCCAGGAGAACGCTGGCAAGTTGACGCGAAGCGAGTATGCAAAACATCCGAGATCAACCAGACACACTGCTGCGATATTTCAACGCGAAGGTCCCCCGTAATGAAACCGTGACCGCCCTGGGTATTGATTACACAGATATTTTGACCTTAGGCGAAACACCGAGTGGCGCAAAGAAGGATTACAAGAAAAGGCGGGCGCGCGTCGTCAGTCAACATGCTGTGACCGTGCACGACACAGGTGACAAACCATGGGATTTTGAGGTTAATGGCTTCAGGTTAATTCCGGCCGCAGCGCCTATAAAGGATTTTTCTACGCATGCAAATGTACGCGATGAATATGCCCCTCGTGTATTTGAGATCGTGAAGGAATCAACAGGTGCGAATCGCGTCTTTATTATTGGACAGCAAGTACGAAATGAGAAAACCGGACGTACCGTTGGCAGTTCGTCCTACGCACGCTTTGCCCACTCGGACTATGGGCCTGAGTACGAGCCTTTGTTCCGACGTCTACTCGCTGCTCGATATGGTTTTACCAAACAAGAGGCGGATTCCTGCGGAATCTGTTTTGCCGGATATTGGGCGCCTATTGATCGGCCTGCGTACAAAGACCCGTTGTGTTTGCTCGATTGCACGTCAGTGAACCTGGAAAAGGAGATGGTCCGGTATGTTTATCAGTATCAAGAGCCAAGGGCATCAAAACGGCCATTAGAACAACAAATACCGATGGCCGCCGGGGACGCTCCAGCCATCGGGCCAATCTATTCGCCCAACCACCGTTGGTACTTCAAGCCTGATATGAGCCCGCAGGAGGCAATGCTCTTTAAGCAGTATGACTGTCGCCAGGGGGTCCGAGCACGCGCTTGCTGGCACAATTCCTTTCACGACAAGTTTCATGATGGATGGGTGGAATGTCCCGGTCGGCGCAGTATCGAACTTCGTCTTTTGCTGACATTTTGACAAGTAGCACGTCTCGGCAGGGAACTGGCCCTGCAGGTGCCCCATGAATCGTGCGCGGACTGGCGAAAGGGATTTGGCGATGGCAAGGCCTTGATGCCTCCGCGCGTTAAGTGTGCGGTACTAATCCAGCGCCATGCAGTTGTCGACGCGGGTGAGACGGCGTTCAAGCCCAATGTCGAGAAGGTCCGGCCCGCCCAGTTCATTGAGCAGCGCATGACAAGCATTCTGATCCGCGGCGTTTAATGTGGCGAACCAATCGAGGGCCCGCTGCAGGACCCACAGCATGTGAACATTGACAGTTTGGCTGACAGCGACGCCTCGGATGGTGGCTTCGAATGATCCCAGCGAAGGCTCATCGACGCCTTCTTCGATCACAGATGCCGGCGGCAAGTCGCCTTGGTCAGCAACCCACTCATTGTAGTGGCTTGCAGTGGTGGTGATGGTCTCGCCGACATCCGTTAGGCATTGGCGCAACAGCGCAAGCAGGGTGATGGGGATTTCGTCGTCGGCAAGATATTCTACCGGTGCATCGGCCAATTCGGGCGATATGATTTCTGGCGTATTCATGTGTTCAGTCCAACGGAACACCCGCGAAGCACGTTGTTTCATGATCGTGGCGGGCACCGGGTCACGTGCCAGGTGGCCGAATAATGGTCCCATCAGCACATGGTCGGCGATACTGGGCAGACCACCGAAGAGATAAGGCTGGACGGTGAAATGCGCCTCCAGGCCCGCGAGCATATCCGTATAAAGTGCTTCGAATACCGGGCGCGACGAGGCATCGTCACCCAAAGCACCGCGCTTACCCTCCATGCGTTCGCGAATTATGTTCCCGTAGTGGTCGAGCTCATGGTCCGAGCCCCATGGCCGAAACGAACGACCAAACTCGCGCCCGACGAAGCCGTAGTTCTCGTCCATGTAATTCCAGCGGTAGTGCCAGGCAGGACGTCCGAGTTCTGCATCCCACAGCACCTCTAACAATCGCGCGACGGCCTGCTGGCGAGGCCCCGGCGGATAGCCTGGCGGTTCTGGAAAGCGCGCCTCCAGATAGTCGAAGATGGCAGGCGTGTCCTGAATGACGGTGCCGTCGGGTGCTTCAATTTGTGGGATGCGGTGATTCAGACTTTGTTGACGCACATATTGACGGAAGCGCGTCACGCCAGGGACGCGCTCGACGAATGGAATGTTCTTCTTGCGCAGGTAGCTGCGGGTCTTTGCGGTTGCGTAGGATGCATAGGATCCGTAAAGCGTGTATTGATCGCGGCTCATCGTGACCTCCCCTGTGAGACCGCCATACTATCCAATTGAGGAACGTGCGTGAAACAACGCCGGGCCATCGGGTGAATATCTGATGCACGTGCCACAAGGACATGCCGCCCTTTGTAAGGGACTTCGTGCAGTCGTCCAAACGCCTGGTCCACGGAGTGATCTTCTTAATCGAAGCGAGCCCCATCTTGTTCTTTTGGCGTTTAGAAGTCGGCCATCTATACTGCGATGCTTACTCGTGATGCTGCTGTTCGGTCGCTACCGGCGTCAGGTGAGGTTCGAAATCATAGGAGAATGAACATGACGATGCCGAAGATCTCTCTCGGGTTTCCTCCAGGCCCTCTGGCTGTAGAGGCGGCTGTCCTGGCTGAGGAGCTGGGTTACCACAGGCTATGGTTGTATGACTCGGCGTCAATCTGGGAAGACGTCTGGGTGGTCATGGGCCTGGTGGCCGAACGAACCACCCGCATTGGCCTCGGCACGGCCGTTCTCATCCCTAATCTACGCCACGTGATGACCACTGCATCGGCGATTGCGACCATCGAGCGGATGTCGCCGGGGCGGCTGGTGGTGGGTTTCGGCACAGGCTTCACCGGCCGCTGTGTGCTGGGTCAGAAGGCGCTGACCTGGGCTTTTACCGAACGTTATATTCGACAACTCAAGGCGCTGCTCGCGGGTGAGGTAGTGGAGATCGACGGGAAACCATGCCAGATGATTCACCATCCGGAGATGGCCAAGGCCCGTCCGATCCAGACCCCGATCATACTCTCCGCCTTTGGTCCCAAGGGCCAGGCGATCGCGAGGGAACTTGCCGATGGGATCATGTGTTACTCCGAAGGCGCCAACGATGGCACCTGGGATCAGTTCATTCGGATGGTGGATGGCACAGTGCTCGATCCAGGCGAATCACCTCACTCAGCGCGGGCGATCGACGCCGCTGGACCCTGGTGGGTGATGGGTGCACACGCGACACTCGAGATACAGGGGGCAGAGGCACTGGGCCAGTGGCCGGGTGGTGAGGCGTACCTTGAGCGGGTTGCCGCCGATCGTCTCGAAGACCAACGGCACCTGGCCATTCATGAAGGCCATTGCACGCACCTGACTGAACGTGATCGCATCTTGATTGATGCAGTTGGAGGCAAACCGCAATGGCGGGGTTGGGTGGGTGAGGCGGCTGAAATTAAGAGGCGCGCCGAACAACAGGCTGCTGAGGGTGTCAGCGAAGTATTTTTCGTGCCAGCAGGCAGTGACCCCCTGCGTGAGGTTCGTGCCTTTGCCGAGGCAACGATCGGCTAGAACGCAGTTGCAGGCAGCAAAGCCCTGACGTAGTGGATTGATCCATCAGTTGCCGGGTAAGGGAGACGAAGTGATCCGCGCAGTTGGCTTGCGGGTGGCCTGTAAAACCGATCAACGTACAAAGCTTGAGGCGTTCTGTATATACATCTGAAGACGCCGTAACGCTGATGCTGTTGCTGCCGCATAGCAACGCAGGTGACAAAATTGAGTGTGAATTTAGAGAGATTTCATGGGGGTTTTCTAACCGAGTGATGGGCTGAACGATCCTGTTGTACCGTTAAAGCCGAAAGATGAGGTGTGAAAACAGAGATTTTGACCGTTGTTATAGGAGGGCCAAAAGGTGAACGAAACTCGCTTCAGTACGCTTATCAGATCTAATTTTTCAAACGTCCTGATCGCCATTTCACTTGTGTTCGTTATCGTCGAACTAAATCAAAATCAGGAAAATTTGGAGAAACAACTGCTGTTCATGGAGGCTCAAGCCTTTCAGGCTAGAACGGACAGCGCCTTTGCGATAAATACTTTAATCGCTTCGAACCCTGAGTTTGCTGAGTTATTGGCCCGATTAGAGGTGACAGGGTTCGATGAGGAAAATTTCAGCAAAGAAGAGAGAGACACGCTTTTTTACCTCCTAAGCGCTCGAAAAGTGGTCGTTGAAAACACTCATTTTCAATCAGAAATAGGTCTCGTCCCTGAGAGCTTCTGGAACACGGTTGGCGTGAATGCGATTCATAGAACGGGCAAAGCATTTTTGGAAATGGGGATTTCTTTACGGCCTGAATTTGCTGCTGAAATTGACCGTGTTTTAGGGCCGAGTCAGTCACCTTGAATCGGTAAATTGCGGTCTCGATAGCCTTCAGAGTAAACCTTGAGCTGTTGGGTATCTCAAAGCCTATTTTTTCAACTAAGCGTGGTGCGTCAACTCAGTTTTTTCGCGTCAGGTCGTTATTGATAAAAAACTGCAGGCCGAGCGCCGACATAAACACAATGTTTGCGCTCGCGCCTGTATTATCAGCAACTAGGATGGCCTGGCTTTTGTCACGACGTCCGAGTCCGCCTATCACCTGACCCTCCTCACTAATGTGATAGCCTGCTGGTTTTTTTGTTGTTCGGTTTGTCCCAACCAGGCTGTGAATCGAGGTCCCCAGCATTTTTTTGCCGTCAGATGAAGTGATATCAACGCGACGATTTTCTTGAGGTTCGCCGATAGAAAATTTTGGTTTCGCATAGGGATGAACCCGCAGTACAACGCGGGTTGCGTCCTGTTCCATAACGCATTGGTAGTCGAACTTATTGTCGCGGTCGAATGAAACACCGGCAAACTCAAATCCTTTAAGCGAACCGGAGCAAAACATATTCCATCGACCGTGTGCTTCGCTTTGCAGGGTTATTTCAGTTGAGGTCTTGCGGTCATTACGCATCAACAACCCGCCGCGACGGCTGGATTTTCGATTTTTCCATGTGCCTGTATAGGGTCCGATCGCTAGTTTGTTGGTTTTATAATTGAATTTCATCAGAAGAGATTTCGTCTCATAGCTCACAGCATTGTTTAGGCTAGGATCGAACGCAGTATCTGGCACTCGAAAAAGCGCCAGAGTGGGTAGCGCCGAAATCAAGATCATCAAACTAATGATCGTTTTGAATCGGTTCGGACCCATCCTTTTCCTCCCACAAGAATTAAGCAATCTGGTCATAGCGTTTTTACAATACGTACGTGTAGGTGTGAAGTTATATCTGTGGTATGCGATGGCGTCTGGTCCCCTATTTTTTGTATGTACACTGCCACTTTAAGTGAGGAGCCGGGATGTGTGATCGGACCCTAGACTTACTTGAGGGACCCTAAGCATCATTTTGTGCTAAAAACTGCGAAATTAGCGCTCTGTACGCTTCCGGCTCTTCAATATGGGAGACGTGGGCTGATTTCTCAAAGACCACCATTTCTGCATTGGGAATGCCTGTCTGCAAGGTATTGGCGCAGGCAGGCCCCAGCTCGTCATAACGGCCACAGGTGATCAGGACGGGTATCTTGATCTGCCCAAGGTCTGGTGTGCGGTTCCAGTAACGCAGATTTCCAATTGTCGTAAATTCATTCGGTCCGTTGATGGTTTCATAGACCGTATTGTGATGCAGGTTTTGTACCGTGCGCAAAATGCAATCCGGCCATTCTTCCAGCCGGCATAAATGACGGCTATAAAAAACCTCCTCTGCCGCGGCATAGGCTTCATGCTCAAACTCAGCTCGGGCTCCGTGGTATGCCAGCGCTTTGCTGTGCTGGGGTGGTAGTTCGGAAATCAACCGGTCGCATTCGGCGGAAAATTGCGGAATGGATGCTGAGGTCGAGGCAAGCACAAAGCTTTGCAGTCCGGCCGGTTGCCGAAGCATGTATTCGATACCCAGCCATCCACCCCAACTCTGGCCAAGCATATGGCAACGATCAAGGCCAAGCGCATCTCGAACTTCCTGCACCTCATCAGCAAAGCGCTCGATGGTCCATAAAGCGCGATTTTCGGGTATGTCGGATTTACCACAGCCGAGTTGGTCATAGAAAATTACGGGGCGCTCAGAGCTCAGTGCTTCGAGCGGTTCCAGATAATCGTGGCCGCCGCCAGGGCCGCCGTGGAGCAGCAATAGAGGAAGCCCCGGTCCGTCACCGACGGTTTTTGTCCAGACCTTATGGCCATTTGAAAGCTCAAGCCAGCGCTCCATGATTCACCTCCCGAAAGTTTTGAGATATAGCCAGCGTCACGGTTAACGGTGACTTTAAGCAGATCAACCTAGTCGTAGTAAGCCGGTGCTGTTTTGAGGGTTTTGAAAAGCGCTAAGTCGTGCTCAATCCAAAGGACAGCGCCAGTTTCCGCAATCAGCTTCTCGACCTTGTCCATAGATTGGAGGGTCTGGTCCGCATCGACATTGAAAGTTGGAACCCTTTTTTCGGACCGATTGATCCGCAAGTGATAAAGATCGCCTGACAGAATGAGGGGGCCAAAATTTTCCAATTCAAGATAAAGGACTTGATGACCGGGCGTGTGGCCTGGTGCGTTAATGATCTGGACTTTACCGTCGCCGAAGATGTCGAAATCATCGTCCAGCACCTTCACGGGAAGCGCGCGAAGTCCCGATACCAACGTTGGGTCAAAAGCCATTAACTGCGCGCCATCTGCCATGACCAGATCGTAGTCACCACGTTGTACCAGCCAAGTCGCGCCTTTGATTTCATTGGCAACGCCAACATGATCAAAATGGATATGAGAAAAAACCGCATAGTTCAATTGGGATAGGTTAAAACCCAGATCCATATCCTTTAATTGATCCGCTAGGGTTTTATCCAGCTTTGAGTCTATGCCCTCATTTTCTGGATCCGGCTGCCAATCCGGTATGGCCGCGGTCGCTGAAGGTAACCCGCCGTCCCAAAGAACGGTTCCCTTAGGATGATCAATTATGTAACAAGGTACGATAAGTTCTCGTACATCTGTTTCGTCATCGCTGACGTTAAACATGGCCATCGATTGAAAGCGGAGATTTCCGCAATCAAAAACATACAAGCGGACGGCGCGATCAGAGTCGGCATCGGAGTTTGCCCCGGTGCTTACAGAGCTTTCGCCACAAGCAGCTAAAAAAGTGAGTGACAACAGAACAGTGGAAACTTTCGAGCAAAATATTGAATTTGCTTTCATCTTTATGAACATTATTTATTCCCTAACTATTTGTTCTGGTAGGAGGTTCTCTCATAGGATCATTTTGATGCTTTCGTGCCGTTATTGGAACGGGTGAGGGTAGGTTTTTTAAGTGGGGGCCGAAGACGCGAAATGCTTTTCTATCTTGGCGAGCCTCTGCTACCTTGGATGGAATCGAGTGTGGGTGATGACCTTAGATGCATAAACTAGTCGTGCTTGTCCGGCGTCGTATAGATGTTAGCCATGATGAATTGGTTGCAAGATGGCAAGACGCGCACATGCCAGCTGTGATCAGGCATGTGCAACCGGATCACTATCGGGTGACATTCTTCGATGCGCAAGACAATACCCACTACGATGGCATGGCGGTGCTGTGGTTTGAGGACCCGCAAAGGGCTCGGCGCTGGTATGCCTCACAAGATATGGCCGCCGCGTTTGACGATGGCTTTGCTGAGTTGACGGATCAAAAACCTGTGGTTTTGGTCTGCGAGGAACACGTGATCATCGACGGACCACGGCCGGCCGATGCGGTTAAAGTGACCGGCCTGGTGCGGCGCAAGGCTGGGATTGATGCCGATACTTTTTATAAAAGCTGGCTTGTCGATCACGCACCCAACGTTTCGGCTACGCTTAAGTCGACGCCAGGTGGTCTGCGTTACGTGGTTTCGCACGCGATGCTGGATGGGCCTGATCCTGAGTACGCAGGCTTGGCGGAAGTCTATTATGCCGATGCCGATGCTGCCCGCGCTCATATGGGAAAACTGGGTCCAGATAACTTCCTGAAGTACGCTGAACCTTCGGGATTTCTCAATGGCTACGAAGTTGTGGGGATTGATTAGCGGCCAGATAGAAATTGTTCTCAAGCCTGGCTTTAGACATCGAATCGCCAGAAAGCGCCATCTTTTACAATATGCCCGGCGGTAGGCGAAGCGAAATGAGTGCCAAGAACCAGTGTGGTATCGCCATATTCCTGCATGAATGTAAGGCGAGTACGTTCGGCCATTTCGCTATCCACATCCGCAATGTCTTTCATGGCTGGGTGAGCGAATTGAAGTGGATGATGAAACAGATCGCCGGTAATGATGGCGCGCTCACCGCGTGATCTGATCAGCACGCTCACGTGTCCCGGGGTGTGCCCTGGTGTAGGTACCAGGCTGACTTCATCCGTAATTTGGTGGTCTGTTTCTACCATCTGCACGAGGTCTGATTCGATGATAGGTAAAATTGAATCTTCTTTGGCCTGCTTGCCGAAAGGATCTTCCTCGTGTTCCCAGAAGGCCCATTCCTCACGCCCGATGAGATAGCGTGCCTTGGGGAAGGTCGGTACCCAACGATCGTTTTCGAGCATGGTGTTCCAGCCGACATGATCCACATGCAGATGGGTGCACAAGACCATGTCGACGGCTTCCCTGGCTGCACCTCGTTCAGCGAGCCTATCGAGAAAGTCTGAGGTTCTTAAGTTCCAGTTAGGCGCATCGCGCTCTTTGTCGTTGCCGATGCAGGTATCTACGACGATGGTTGCATCACCGGATTGGATCACAAAGGTGTGCACTGACACGGTCATGGTTTTTCCGTCCGGTTGCATGAAGTGCGGCATTAACCAACTGTGAAGTGGCAACAACTGTTCGGGCTTCGCCTCGGGAAACAAATACGTAAAAGGCATGTCCATCAGCAAATCCACGACGCGGTGTATCTGAACATCCCCGACTTTCCATGATTCCATTGTGCTCTCCTGGTTGAGTGATTTGTGCGACGGCACCTTGCTTGTTTTATCGAGCTGGGCCTGGTCATTGCAATTGAAACCAGACCCTAACCATGTTATTTAATTTAAACATCGAGTAGTAACCTTTGTAACGTCAAGTCAACGAAACAGAACAAAAACTTGTCCTCGGAGATATACCCATGACCAATAATGCCGCCGACCTGATTATTCGTAACGGCACCGTGCACGATGGCACCGGTGCTCAGGGCCAAGAGGCCGACGTCGCCGTATCTGGCGACCGCATCGTCGCTGTAGGTGAGAACCTGGACGTATCTGCTACACGCGAGATAGATGCTGAGGGGAAATTGGTCACGCCTGGTTTTGTCGACGTTCATACCCACTTAGATGCGCAGCTGGCCTGGGATCCATTGCCTACCTCATCCTGCTGGCACGGCATAACATCTGCCGTGATTGGAAACTGCGGCGTCACCTTTGCACCCGTGGAGCCTGGTCAGAAGGAATTTCTGGCGGAGATGATGGAGTCTGTAGAGGACATTCCTCGAGACGCCATACTCAATGGCCTCCCGTGGGATTGGAAGTCGTACGGTGACTACTTGGGTTGGCTTGACCGAACGGACAAGGGCATCAACGTCGGCGGTCTGGTCGGCCATTGTGCTCTGCGCGTCGCGGCGATGGGTGAGCGCGCGATGACCGAAGGTTCCGGCACGGCGGAAGATATCGCGCGGATGGCGGAACTTGCAACCGAAGCCATGGAGGCTGGCGCGCTGGGCATTTCGACCAGCCGTACGCTTGGTCACCGCGTACCCGATGGTCGCCCGGTGCCCGGTACGTTTGCCGAAGCAGATGAACTGCTGGCCTTCGGTGATGTGCTCGGTAAGGTCGGTTATGGCCTTTTTGAAGGGGCTATGCGGCTGGGCGAACGAGATGACGATGAATTGACCAAAACCAAAGAAGAGGTTGCCCTCATGGGTGAGATCAGCCGCCGCTCTGGACGGCCTTTGAGTTATGGTCTGGTGCAGTCCGACCGACGACCTGACCTTTACTCTCGGGTCATCGATTTCAATCGCGAGGAGAACGCGCGGGGTGCACAGATACGCCCGCAGACGACTGCTCGGGGTATCGGTATGATCTATAACATATTCAACCGCACCCCTTGGGACCGAACCGAATCCTGGCAAGCTTTGCGCAAACTGGATCGCGAAGGCATATTGTCCGCGCTGCGTGATACTGCGCAACGGGCACGCCTGATTGCAGATGCTGCGAGTGCGGAACGTGTGCCGCGGGCGGAGAAGATGTTTGTGCTGCCTGACGGCGATGCGCGTTATGATTGCTTGCCAGAAGATTCGCTTGCTGCGCATGCTCAACGCCTCAATGTTTCGCCAGCAGAGGCGTTTATCGACCTGGTCTTAGAACGCAATGGTGCGCTCAATCTCAACTACCCGATTCTCAACCACCAGCTGAGTGCCGTCGAGGAGATGCTCGATACGGACCTGGTTACCCTTGGACTTGCAGATGCCGGTGCCCACGTCGGTCAGATCATGGACACCAGTCAGCCAACCTTTTTGCTCACTTACTGGGTGCGTGAGCGAAGTCGGTGGTCGCTGCCCCAGGCAATTCGACGCCTGACCTCTGATACAGCGGATCTGTTCGGTTTCGTCGATCGCGGTCGAATTGCAGTGGGCGCCTATGCCGACATCAATGTCATCGACTTCGAAGGCTTGTCATTGCCCCAGCCGGAGTATGTTAACGACCTGCCAGGCGGTGCTGGTCGCTACATTCAAGGGGCGAGCGGCTACGACTACACCATCGTGAATGGTGCGGTGTTCATGGAGAACGGAGAGCACGCGGGGGCACTGGATGGCCGTGTCGTGAGGGCCGGGCGCTAGGCGCGGTTTTCCATCAGGGCCTTGGAAACAAAACTCGGATGTCAGGCATGGCATCCGCAATGCGTTCGCATGTGATCTTTTGAGGGTCAAACGCTATATCGGATAAACCCGGCCGGCACGTCCCTTATGCCCCAGATAAGATTGTCCGACGGGCGCTCGACGTCAGCCCTATGCAAGCGCTCCATAATCTCTGCCCATAAGGATGCGCAGCTGGCGTTCCGCCAAGCGGTTGCCGCTACAACGTTGCACACCCAACCCGAATGCAGCGTCTGCTCTGGCATGAGGGTGACCGAGGGTTAGCTTGTCAGGATCATCGAACACAGCTTGGTCGTGGTTGCCAGATAAGGTGCGTCGCATATGGATCACAGGCGTTTGCCAGCGAGCGGTTTCAGCCACCATGTCAGAAACGAGGTCGGGATTGTTGCGTAGCTTCTGGTATTGATCGGGGGATTTGCTAAGTGCGAGCATGGCCAGTTCGCACCCACTGATGCTTGAGAATACTCGACAGTGACACAATAATTGGGTGGGCGGCTGACAATGGGGGAGTAATGCGGAAAATAATAAAAATCATAAGTGCGTTAGGCCTGGGCCTGGGCATTTATGGATGTGTCTCCAATGCACCCATCGACTATTCCGGTCCAATCGATGACTGGCCGCAAGCGGGTGGTGCCCGGGGAGGAGGCCATTACTCAGATGTCACCCAAATTACGAAAGACAATGTGGCTGATCTCGAGATTGCATGGACCCATCGCTCAGGAGACTACCGAACGGGCGGCAACACCATAGACGGCGTTGTCGAGGGCGAGCCTTTTCAGACCTCCTTTCAGGTTACCCCGGTCCTGTTCGAAGGCACACTGTATTACTGCACCCCCTATAACCGGGTCTTCGCCCTCGACCCGAACACCGGTGTTGAGCAATGGTCCTATGATCCGGAAGTTGCGGAAGAAAATCGCAGTGGGCCCTGTCGTGGAGTGGCTACTTGGACCAGCAGCCAGGTTTCAGCAGGCGCTGCATGCCACAGGCGTATCCTCACTGGCACGGTAGACGGCCGATTAATCGCACTTGATGCGGATTCCGGTCGGCCTTGTGATGACTTTGGTGACGGTGGGACGGTCAATGCCCTGGAGGGGTTAGGTGAACATCCCCTCGGTGAATATAAGCTGACGACCCCGGGTGGGATCATCGGCGATCTGATCGTGATTGGCGGTGCGATCTCTGACAATCTCAAGACAACGGTCCCTGGTGGCGTGGTACGCGCCTACGACCTGAACACCGGGACGCTCGTATGGTATTGGGACCCGATCCCTCCCGGAAAAGACCCGGTGCTGGAAGGAGACAAACAAAAATATCAACGTGGTACGAGCAACGTCTGGTCCTACATTTCCACAGACGAAGAGCTCGGCCTGGTCTATGCACCTACGGGAAACTCATCCCCCGATTACTACGGTGGCCATCGAGACGGTCTTGATTACTATTCGAGCTCGATCGTCGCGCTTGACGCCCAGACGGGTGAGGTGCGCTGGCACTTTCAGACAGTGCATCATGATATTTGGGACTACGATTTGCCGGCGCAACCTACACTTTTTGATCTCAGGATCGACGGTAAGGTTGTCAAGGCGCTGGCACAAACAACTAAAATGGGGCATGTGTTCGTCCTGGATCGCACAAATGGCGAGCCGATCTACGGGGTCGAGGAAAGACCTGTGCCTCAGGGCGCCGTCGAGGGCGATTTCACCGTGCCTACCCAGCCTTTTCCCATCCGGCCACGTAATCTGGTCAACACTGATTTTACGGCTGACGATGTATGGGGATTTACGCCCTGGGACCGTGGTGCATGCCGTGACATGATGGAGAGCATCCGTTCCGAGGGCCTCTTCACGCCCCCCACGCTGCAAGGGTCCATTCACTATCCGAGTGCGGTTGGTGGGCAGAATTGGGGTGGCCCGGCGGTGGATTCTGAGCGTGGATTGCTGATTGTGAACTCCCTGCACATGGCCAGCATCATTCAGCTGGTACCGCGAGCAGAGTGCGATGCGGCTGAGGCAAAGCGCCTTGCTGATCCATTGGGATCAAAGTATGCCATGGTTGAAGACAGTGCCGGTACACCGTATTGCGATGTGCGTTGGATGGGTTTTTTCTCGCCACTGGAAGTCCCCTGCACGCCACCGCCATGGGGCACGATCGCGGGTATCGATTTGCAAAAAGGCGAGGTGGCCTGGCAGGTGCCGCTGGGTACAACACGAGATCTGGCACCTTTTCCGTTCTGGTTCATCGACGGCGTGCCTAATATGGGCGGACCGATCACGACAGCCTCTGGGCTCACCTTTATCGCCGCCACCTCAGACTACTTCTTGCGCGCCTTTGACAGCGAAACAGGGGTGGAACTCTGGAAGGGGCGTCTGCCAACAGGTGGGCAAGCGACACCGATGACTTATCGTGCTGGGCCGGCTGACCGTCAGTACGTTGTCATCGCTGCGGGTGGCCACTGGGCTCTGGGGACGCCGGCGAGCGATCACGTCATAGCATTTGCTCTGCCTGAGTAAACGCATCGGGCAAAATCATATGACCGGCTTGATCTGCCGCTAAAGTGGCTCAGCTTCAGTCGTTGCCTTATCGCCTTGATGTGTATAGTGGTCTGTCTACAAGTTGGAGAAGAATTAACGATGCAATACCGACAACTCGGACGCACGGGTGTGCAAGTATCTCCCTTATGCCTGGGCACGATGAATTTTGGCGGCCCGACTGAAGAAAAAGACGCCCTTGAGATTGTCGCCCGATCTCTGGATGCGGGCATCAATTTCATCGACACGGCCAACGTCTATACGGGAGGTGAAAGCGAACGGATAACGGGCAAGGGGATCATGCAAAGTGGTCAACGCGACCAGATTGTACTTGCGACGAAAGTCTTCAGTCCGGTCGGTGCAGGATTGAATGATCGGGGTGGTTCTCGCTACCACATTATCAAAGCCTGTGAAGACTCTCTCAGCCGACTCGGGGTGGAGCATATCGATCTATACCAGCTGCACCGTCCAGCTCTAAATGTGGCCCATGACGAAACCTTGCGGGCTCTTGATGACCTGGTGCGTTCAGGCAAGGTGCGCTACATCGGAGCAAGCACCCATCCGGCGTGGAAGGTTATGGAAGCCCTCGCGTTGTCCGAAAAGTTCAGTCTGCATCGTTATGTCAGCGAGCAGCCGCCCTATAACTTGTTGGACAGGCGCATCGAAAATGAACTCATTCCTCTTTGCCAGGCCCACGACCTCGCGTTAATTCCATGGTCACCGGTTGCAGGCGGCATCCTGACCGGCAGATATCAAGCCGACAATAAAGCGCCTGAGGGGTCTCGAGCAGCGAATTGGGGTGCGCGATTTGCTACCCGTGTCACGGATCAGGGACTTGCTGTTGCGGCGGAAGTTGCAAATATGGCAAATGAACGAAACATGACAACCTCGCAACTTGCATTGCTCTGGGTTAAGGACCAGCCTGCCGTCACCTCGCCTATCTATGGTCCCCGCACCCTTGCACATATCGAAGATGCCATTGGGGTGATGGATATGTCGCTCACCGACGAAGACCGCGCAATCTTTGACACGCTTGTACCCCCGGGTAATGCGGTTGCAGACTTCCACGATTCCAACAACTGGTTTAAAGGGAGAATCGTCCCTCGTTAAGACGGCAGACAAAGATGGATCGGGCTTCAGGGTCGTCGTCTGTATGACAGGCCTGCCATGGAGCTGGCTTGC
>JAYZCO010000058.1:0-187346 GCA_036338285.1 Pseudomonadota bacterium | reverse complement strand
CGCCAGGCTTTTGCTCGAGGGCTTTGCGTCGTGCAGGATGGGCTGATCGCGGCTGGTTCATCGCCATCGACGGTGACTTTAAGTGATCTGGACAGCATGCAAACGATCCAATCCATCAACCTGACCTTAGATGTACGCAATGCAATTCATGGCCTTGAGGTCTGGCCCTTTCCTTTGGGCGATTAGGCATACGGCTGATGCCTTATAGATTAATCGTTTCGTATTGCTGGTAGCGGGGCAGCGAAGGAGCAAGCACCTCTTTAAGCTCATCGAGGTGGGCATCGTAGTGACGCCAGAAATTCACTGATCCTGTGTAGATCGGCTGACGCACCTGTTCCGAAGAAGCGGTCCGCACCGCTCGTTCAGTTTCATGGAAACGCAGACACCCATCCTCCCACGGGAGTTCGCAGTAATCTAACAACCGGCGCACTTGATTTTCCAGATCGATGACCATTTCTTCATACTGCACGGTGAGTACCCGTTCCGGCAGAGCCTCGTGCCAATGGTCCATCATGCGCTCGTACTGCAGGTAGTATTCGCCTATTTCCATCAGGTCGTACACAAACGTCTGCCCTTTAGCGAAAAGTTGTCGGTAGCAGCTAAGCGTTGTGTCCAGCGGATAGCGTCGGGCGTCGATGATCTTCGCGTCGGGCAACATGAGGTGAATGAGGCCGATGGACGGAAAATTATTGGGCATTTTGTCAATGAAACGTGGCTTGCTGGTAAATCGATGACCCTGAGCCTGACGCAAATAGTCCTCGGCGAGTTGATGCCAGTTTTGCGGTTTCAGTTCCCTGACCGAATAGGGATAGTTGATGCCGTCCGCGCGGTTGCGGTTGAGCGAAGTTGCGACACGCCCCACATAGGGTAACTCCGAGGTACCCTCAACCTGGCTGTGACTGGCGAGCACCTGCTCTACAAGGGTTGAACCCGAGCGCGGCAGGCCGACGATAAAAATCGGCGCGGTCTCCGAATGGCCTTGTCCTTTGCGGCTGTCCAGAAAGTTAGCGTTGAATACCTCGATGAGCTCATCGTTCGTGATCTCAGTCTGCACCGGATCATAGTGCTCAAGCATACGCTGCTCTTCATTGCCTTGACTGTAGTGATGCCAGGCCTGCTCGAACGCGCCAGAGTCCTCATGGGCTTTGGCCAGGGCGAAGTGGAAATTCACGCGAGAGAGCTCGGAGAGTTCTGCGTGTGCCAGCGCATTTTCCATCTCTATAATGTCCTGATCGTTCAGATGATAGGTTTTCAGATTGGCAAGGCTCCAGTAGCTTTCGCCATTGTTTGGACTCATGCTGATGCACTTTCGATAGGCGTCTACGGCTTCACTTTGCCGCCCAACGGTCTTCAACGTATGGCCTAGACCGAGCCATGCGCCGGCATGACTGGGCCGGAGTTCCAAGACTTTCTCATAGGTAGCGAGCGCATCGAACGTCCGTCCCGCCGACGCTAATGCGGAGGCCAGCAGATAATGCATTTTGGCACGGGTCGGTTCGAGCTGGGTCGTGCGTTCGAAACATCTTATCGCCTCGTCGTACCGATATTGTTCATGCAATAAGTTACCCAGGTCTACGTAAGCAAGACAAAAGTCCGGTGCAAGCGAGATCACCTGCTGGAGTTTTGCCTCTGCTTCTTCCACTCTGCCGCGCTCCATGAGAATGCCCGCCAGCAGCCGCAAGGCGTCGACCTGGTTGGGTACCTCGGCAAGCAGGTTTCGATACGCGGTTTCTGCCTCTTCGAGCCGACCGGCCTTATGATGCTCGGCAGCGATTGCCAGCAGCTTTCGTTGCGGATTGAGCTCAAAGGCCTGGTCGAAAGAAGCATCTGCCTGTTCTCCCTGACCAAGCTGGGCCAGCACTCGGCCCAGGGTTAAATGTGCATGCTCGGCCTTTGGATCCAGACGAATGGCTTCGCGTAAGGAAGCCGCGGCGTCCTCAAGGCGGCCGGATTGCTGCAACAAATATCCCAGATCTTCATGTGGTTTAGCAAAATCAGGTGCCAGATCTATGGCGCGCCGCAAGTATTTTTCCGCCAGGTCCAGTTCTTTGGACTTAAGTAGCAATGCCCCCAGCAATGCGGTCATGTTGATGTCATTTGGAAGTTCGTTGAGGGTGTCTCGACACACACGCATAGCGCGACCGATCTGGCCCGCACTGACGAGGTCAATTGCCTCGTTCAATCTCGCTTGGGGGGAAATCGGTGCATCCATACGTATTAAGTACCCATCAAAGTTGCCTGTCGTTATAGAACATTTGTGCCCGTGGCGCATCTTTCTCTCTATGCTTGTTGGCCTGAGGCCGCTCAGGCACCGGGCTACCCGGTGGTATCGCGTCTAGGTTACGATGCGGGCATGGACATTGATGTGCCACTAAGAGATCTGGGCCCGGTGGCTGTAGAGCCGCTTACCAAAGCGGTGCTCGCGCTCACAGAGGACGATTGGCGCGCCCAGAGTATTCGCCAGGACGAATATGAAGTACATCGTCAAACCCAATCCATTGTATTGGTCTTCACAGACGGACAAGGGTGGCCGAACATCGAGGTCAAGAAGGAAGCGGGATGGGATTTGCTCGCGGAGCTGGCCATGCCGTTAATCCACAACGTACTTGCAGAACACTACGAGCCAGGCGGGACCATCATCCGTGCGATGGCCGCACGGTTGCCAGCTGACAACATCATCAAACCCCATGTGGACCGCCACCCGTCCTTTCATTCGAGCCATCGGATCCACGTGCCGTTAACGACGAATTCGCGTGTGCGATTTATGATCGATGGACGGCCCTATCGCCTCGTGGTCGGTCGTGCTTACGAACTCAACAACCAGAAAAACCACAGCGTCATGAACAAAGGTTCACAAGACCGGATTACGCTGATATTCGATTATCTTCCTGCGCAGGTGGTGGCGAATATGGATCGCGCCCGCGCCGACGCGTGATATAAGCTGCCGCGGCCACACCCAGGGCGACGATGGCGATAATTATGGTTGCCAAGGCGTTGATGTCCGGCGATACGCCGAGACGTACTTTGGAGAATATAACCATCGGTAAGGTGCTCGCGCCCGGCCCGGAGACGAAACTCGCGATCACAAGGTCATCTAACGATAGGGTGAATGCGAGTAACCACCCTGCCGCCATGGCCGGTGCGATCATGGGCAAAGTTACATCGATTGCGACCGTGCGAGGCCGGGCCCCAAGGTCCATGGCGGCTTCTTCTAAAGAACGGTCCACGGTTGCAAGACGTGATTGCACAACCACCGCGACAAAAGCCATGGAGAAGGTGATGTGGGCCAACGTGATGGTCACAACGCCGCGGCCGGCCGGCCAGCCGAATAACTGATCGGTGCTGACGAAGAAAAGCAGCAGGGATAAGCCAGTGATCACCTCAGGCATCACCAGTGGCGCTGCCAGCATGCCGGTAAAGAGCGCTCGGCCTCTGAACGTACCCATATGAGTGATCGCCATTGCCGCGAGCGTGCCTAGAATTGTCGCTGCTGTTGCGCTGATCGCGGCTATTTGCAGGCTGAGCAACGCTGCATCGATAATCTGCTCGTTCTCAAGAAGTGCTGTGTACCAGCGAAGAGAGAATCCTGTCCACACCGACGCGAGGCTCGAATCGTTAAACGAATACGCCATGAGTATCGAGATCGGGAGATACAGGAACAAATAACCAAGGCCCAGCACTGCAATCATCCATCGGGGAACGCGCTGGATCATCCTCCCTCCTGTACGCGGGTGCGCTGGAAGAGCACGATGGGTAGTACCAGGATCAACAGCAATATCACGGCCACTGCGCTTGCCACTGGCCAATCCCGGTTACCGAAGAATTCTTCGTACAACTGGCGACCGATCATCAGAGAATCCAGGCCACCCAGGAGTGATGGAATGACAAACTCACCCAACGCGGGGATAAAGACCAACAGGCAACCTGCGACGATACCAGGGACCGATAACGGCAACGTAACATCTGTAAAGATGCGCAGAGGCGATGCGCCCAGGTCCGCTGCTGCTTCTTCAAGACGAATGTCGAGGCGTTCCAGTGACGCATAGAGGGGCAAGATCATGAACGGCAAATAGCTGTATATGATGCCGAGGTAGACGGCAAAGTCGGTGTACAGCAGTTTCAGCGGCTGTTCGATGATGCCCATTGCCATCAATGAATCGTTGACGAGGCCGCCTGTCTGTAACAAGCCAATCCATGCATACACACGGAGCAAAAAGGAAGTCCAGAAGGGCACCACAACGAGCAGTAAAAGAAGATACCGTATGTTGCTGTCAGATCTGGCGATGACGTAGGCCATTGGATAACCAATCAATAAACACAGGCCTGTTGAGATCAACGCGATCTTGAGTGATTTCAGATAGCCCAGCCAATACAGGTTGTCCTGCACGAGATAGCGGTAGTTGTCGACGGTGATGAAAAGCCCACCGAAGCCGGTTTGTCCCGGGTCGAACAAAGGCGTGAATGGCGGCTGCGCGGTAGCCGGGTCGGCGAAACTGATCTTCAAAACAATCAGGAACGGCACCAGGAAAAGCAGGAATAGCCATACATAGGGGACGCTGATCACGAATCTCCGCCATGTGCTGCCGAGAAAGCCGCTCATTGTCTCAATCCTTCAGCACAATACTGCTTTCCCGGTTCCACCAGACATATGCCTCATCCTCCCATTCTAAACGGTCGCTTGCTGATCGTTCGTGGTTGAGGGTGCTCACTTGTATCTGTACGTCGGATTCGGTGCGCACGCGGTACGTTGAATGGTTGCCGTAATAACCGAGGTCCCAGACCTTGCATTGCACCGTGTTCATCTGATCCCCGTTTGGTGGCGTAGGGCCAATGCTGATTTTTTCTGGTCGGATGGCGACGTGCACCGACTGTGAGATGTGTATCTGAGCATCTGCCCGGGTACGCAGCAGGCCGAGCGCGGGGGTGTCCACCAGTGCGCCATCGCCGTTCACTTCCACAACCACGCCTTCAAAACTATTGATCGTGCCAAAAAAACTCGCCACGAAACGATCCTGCGGGGATTCGTAGACTTGACTTGGGTGGCCAATCTGCAGAAGCCGGCCCTCGTTCATAACGGCGATGCGAGAGGCCAGGCTCATGGCTTCTTCCTGATCATGCGTGACCACCACACAGGTGATACCGAGTTTGTCCTGGATATTCATGAGTTCGAACTGCATCTGCTCGCGCAGTTGCTTATCCAGCGCGGCCATAGGCTCATCTAGCAGCAAAACCTTTGGGTTTTTCACCAATGCCCGGGCAAGTGCGACCCGCTGCATCTGTCCGCCCGACAGCTGGTCTGGTTTACGCTTTTCGAATCCGGTAAGGCGCACTAACTCAAGCATCTCGGCGACACGCGTTTTGATCTCAGCTTTGCTCCTGCCTTCCTTGATCAAGCCGTAAGCAATGTTGCGATCCACGGTCATATGGGGGAACACCGCATAGGACTGGAACATCATATTTACTGGGCGCTCATAGGGCGGTATATGCGTCACATCAATTCCGTCTATAAGTATCTGTCCGCTGTTTGGGATCTCGAAACCGGCCAGTATCCGAAGCAAAGTGGTCTTGCCGCAGCCGGACCCTCCCAGGATGGCAAACATCTCGCCACGGCCTATCTTAAGTGACAGATCGTCCACGACCGCCGGTCCATCGAAGCGCTTGGTGACATGTTCGATCTGGATGAATGCATCTTCGGGCTGTGACATGTCAGCTAACCTATTGTGAGACAAGACCTGCTTTGACCCGCGTCCACAGTCGCGATCGCAGGCGCTCAACTTTCGGTGCTAACGACTGACTGGGGTACAGGATGCTTAGCACGTCTGCAGTGGGATAGATGGCCGGGTCGTTGGCGATTTCAGCATCTATCAATGCATAGGCACTTTTGTTCGCATTGGCGTAACCCGTGAAGTTGGTAATCTGTGCGATCACACCGGGGCGGCTGATGTAGTTGAGAAACCGATAAGCGTTGTCGACGTTAGGCGCATCTGAGGGTATGTAGGCGACGTCAAACCAGATCAGCGCACCTTCCTTAGGCACGCTGTAGTCCAATGTCATGTCAATACCTGCATCTGTAGCACGTCGATTCGCCACCGCATAGTCGCCTGACCAACTCATGCCGATACAAAGCTCCTTGCTGGGTAAGTCGTTAAGCAAGCGAGTGGAACTGAAGTACTTAATGTAGGGGCGAATACGACTAAGGAGCTCACCTACCTCGGCAAGGTGCTCTGCCTGGACTGAATTTGCATCATGACCGAGATAAAGCATCGCCATGCCGATAACGATGGGGGCGGAATCCAAAAGGCTGACACCGCAGTCGGCAAAGCGTGATACAACATCCGGGTCGAAAACGAGAGATGCGCTGTCCACGGGCGCATCAGGCATACGTTCGAGGATCATCTCTTGGTTATAGGAAAAGCCCGTCGTACCCCACATATAAGGCACGCCATAGCGCATGCCGGGATCGAAATCAGCGAATTTGGTCAAAAGCTCACGGTCAAAGTGTGTCCAGTTAGGCAGGCGCGATTTATCCAACGGCAGGAATACATCGATGGGCATCAAGCGCGCCGCGTTGGCCGACGCATGTACGACAACGTCATAACCTGAATTTCCTGTCATGAGCTTGGCGTCAACCATTTGTCCGGTTTCGTATACGTCGTAATTGACGGTGACGCCGAACTCCTGGGTGAAATCCCTGAGTGTGGAAGGGCCAATATAGTCGGCCCAGTTGTAGACATTGAGTTTTCCACCAGCCAGATCCTGGGCCATAACAGATAGCGGGAGACAGCTTAGGCAGAAACTAATTAAGAGACGTATTTGCCACATTCGTTGACGCTACCACAAACCAAAGTCTCATCGAAACTGTTGTCCGTATCTGCCTATAGGCGGCACTGTGTCTGAAGGTGCGGTATGGTTAGATCATAATGACCCAACGGACCTCATGTTTTGCCCCAAGAAGAGCACACAGGCTCCTACTATGCCGCCACCCGCAATGATCTGACCACTTACGCCGAACTCAATGGCGAGGTGGAAACTGAAGTTTGCATCATCGGCGGTGGTTTCACGGGTATTGCCACCGCGTTGACCCTCGTTGAACGTGGTCATCGTGTGGTGGTGCTCGAGCAAAACCGGATCAGCTGGGGCGCCTCTGGTCGCAACGGCGGCCAGTTGATTCATGGGCTGGGCGGCAGCAGTCGGCTCAGCGAATTCTTAAATGATGCGCAATTATGGGCACTGCACTATCGTGGCAACGACATCATCCACTCACGTGTCACGCGCTATGGCATCGACTGCGATCTGAAGGCCGGGTATATCGAAGTTGCCATTAAACAAAGACAAATGGCCGGTTTAGAGGCGGATTATGAAGCGCATCAAGCGCGGGGGTTAGGCGATCATTTGCGCCTTCTGGATGAGACCGAAGTGTCCGCGCTGATCGGTACCGAAGCCTATGTCGGTGGCATGACCAACGACCTCAACGGGCATCTGCATCCGCTTAACCTCTGCCTGGGGGAGGCGCGTGCGGCGGTTGAGCAGGGTGCGCTTTTATTCGAACAAAGCGAAGCCCTCGATATAGAACATGGGCAGACAGTTCGAGTACGTACGGCACAAGGTTGCGTGGTGGCAAACAAAGTGCTCATTGCGGGCAATGCTTACCATCGGCTCGAGCGCCGTCGTCTCTCAGGCCTGGTGTTTCCCGCAGGCAGCTTCATTATCGCCACCGAGCCACTTGAAGATGACGAGGTTGCGTGCATCAATCCGCAAGATCTGGCGGTTTGCGACCTTAATAGCGTGCTTGACTATTTTCGCTTGTCTGCCGATAAACGCATGCTCTTCGGCGGGCGGTGTAATTACTCGGGCCGCGAGCCGCGTAGCATTGAGGCAAGCATGCGGCCACGGATGCTGCGCATTTATCCGGAACTGGCTGGTAAACGCATTGACTTCCAGTGGGGCGGCAATATAGGCATCGTGATAAAGCGCGTGCCGCTTTTAGGTCGTTTATCGGACAATGTGTACTATTCCATGGGCTATTCAGGCCATGGCGTCGCACCCACCCACATCGCTGCAGAACTGGTGGTGCGCGCCATGGAGGGCGATACAGAAATTCTCGAAGCGTATGAGAAGATCCGCCATCATCGGCTGCCTCTTGGCCAATGGTTCGGCAATCAGATCATTGCTCTGGGGATGCTGTATTACCGGTTCCGGGACAGTTTGTAGGGCCAGGCGTGGCTGCGGTGCGTTGGACTTATGGGCCGGCGTCAGGTGGTTGTCTCGATGATTGGATTGTCGATTTCCTCCCGCCAGGCACTTAAGTTGGCACCGATCGCGGCAAAACCGCAGATCCACAAAAATTCATCCCACAAATACACCCAGTGTGACCATGACGCCCAGTAGACACCGATGCCGAGCAATAGGGCAAATAACAAGTTCTTGCTGTATGTGGCGAGCGACAGGGCGAAGCCTTTAGTCACGTCGCGTTCCTGGAGGAAAACCATCACTTCAATCGCCCCGATGACGATCAGCCATGAAAGAACCTCCAGCAGGTCAACAAAAGCCATAGAGCGCTCGAGCGCCAAGTATTGCGCGTCCGTCACCACGGGATCGCTTCTCACCCAGAAAAATTCAGAAGCGTCTGACAAGTTTGCACACGTCTCGGGCGTTACGTCGGTGTAATAGAGATTGGCCACGAACGATACGTCGCGCTCATTCAGCTCACATAAGCTTGATACGTTCTCCACCGGCACCGTTGGCTGCAGGTCGATCACTCCGTTCACCGCGGCGTATAACGTATGCAGGATCATGCTGTAACAGAGCAAACGAACGCCTCGGACCAGCCATACTTTCCAGGCTTTTTCTTCCTCGTCGTCCAGGATGTAGGTGTCGAGCTCGAACATGGCGAGCAGGACAAACCAGGCTGCTTCATCAATGGTGGTCGCAAACGCTGCGAGCCATTTGGTCCAGGTTGACTGGTCGGTCAGCGTATATGCGGCTCGCGTGGTGTCTTCATATATATAAAACAGGAAATTAATGAAAAGCAGTGCATACACTACCCACTTGAGGATTTGCTGTGCTTTGTGAAGGTCCCATTGCTGACTGACTTTTGCGAGATTCATGAGAACATACTGACCCTGTCATGCGCAGAGGCGTCCAGCCCTGCAGGCACGGACGCTGATCCTGAATTCGGTTCACTACAGTCCAATTATGATGATTCGCTAAGGCAGATGTCCATATTCGAGCGTGCGCTTCGTCGCTCATATGTTCGGGTTGCTCAGCAACTGGGGTCTGGCTGAGCAGCTTTCAGGTGACCTGTTTTTCCTGCTGTGGCGAGCTCATCTGATTGTGGCGTTCGGATTTCTTCACAACCGCGCACTACAATGGCGGGTTAGGTAGGGCAGGGTTTTCGGTATGACAGATTATGATGTCATCGTCATCGGCGGTGGTCACAACGGGCTAACTTGTGGTGCCTACCTGGCTCAGGCGGGTTTGAAAGTCGCCGTGTTGGAGAAACGGGGTGTTGTCGGTGGTGCTGCAATCACCGAAGAGTTTCATCCGGGTTTTCGCAATTCAGTCTACAGTTACTCCGTCAGCTTGCTGCATCCCCAGGTAATTCGAGATCTCCGCCTTGAACAGCATGGTTTGGAAATTCTCGAACGACCAGCAGGTACGCTCAGTCTGCTCAATGGTGATCACCTGCTGCTCAGCCGTGATGCGCAACAGGCACGACAGGAAATCGCGCGCTTTTCCAAGCATGACGCGAAGCGTATCGATGCATTTGAGGAGGAGATCAGCGCCGTGGCGCTGGCCATGCGCCGGATTGCTGCTTCGGCTCCACCGGAGCTTAACGGTGGGTGGGCGGATCTCTTTCGCCTTGGTGCTACCGGGTGGGGTTTGCGGCAGCTTTCCGGCACCCAAAGGACCGTGCTCGCCGAACTTATGACCAAGTCCCTTGGCGATTATCTCGATCGCTGGTTCGAAGGTGCAAGCCTTAAAGGTGTCCTAGGTTTGGAAGGCGTCATCGGTAATTTCGCCGATCCGTACCAACAGGGAACGGCGTATGTGCTCCTGCATCATGCATTCGGTGAGGTCAATGGTCGAACGGGCGCATGGGGAATCGCCAAAGGGGGTATGGGTGCGATTACCCAAGCGATGGCTGATGCACTCACGAGCGCTCGAGGAACGATCGAAACCGCATGTGCTGTGCAGGAACTGCTGGTCGACGAATGTAAAGGAGGGCATAGAGTGAGGGGCGTGTTATTGGCAGATGGTCGCAAGCTGCAAGCTTCGGCGGTCGTGGGCGGCGTGCACCCTCAGACACTGTTACTCCATATGGGGGCGGCAGAGTTCTTAAACGATGCGGATCGGCGGCGGATCGAAGGTTATCGCAGCCACTCAGCCACCTTTCGAATGAACGTTGCTTTAGCAGAGCTGCCAAAGTTTGAGAGCTTGCCACGTACAGCAACCGAGCATTTTCTCGGTGCGATTGAGATCAGCCCGTCACTTGAATATCTTCGTAAAGCGTTCTTGGATGCGAAAGATACGGGCTGGTCGCGACAACCAGTGATTTCCATGCAGGTGCCGAGTACCCAGGACAATACCCTTGCACCTGCCGGTGCACACGTTGCAAGTCTGTTCTGCCAGCATTTTCAACGGCATCTGCCCGATGGGCAAAGCTGGGATGACGTTAAGGAATCTGTCGCCGATCATGTCATTGCAACGGTTGATGCTTACGCCCCTAATTTCAAAGCCTCTGTCTTAGCTCGCCAAATCAAGTCGCCGCTCGATATCGAACGCGATCTCGGCATGGTGGGAGGTGATATTTTTCACGGGACCCTGCATTTGGATCAAATTTACTCGCTTCGTCCCATACCCGGCTGGGCGGGTTACCAAATGCCACTGGAACGACTTTATCTGTGTGGTTCTGGCGCCCATCCCGGTGGCGGTGTCACGGGGCTCCCGGGCAAGAATGCGGCGCGAAAAATTCTCTCTGACCGCAAGGCTTGGGCCTAAGTTGGCGCGTTATTGCATCGTTGAAACAGGGCTGACACCCTCCTTGCTGCAGAGCGAGTACGGGACCATGCCAGAAATGGCGACGGACATGCTAAACCCCTATATGCCCACTGCAGAATTCATAACAGTCAGTCCGGTATTGGGGGAGGCATTGGGAGAGCCAGAGGACTACGCGGGTCTTATTTTCCTGGGTTCTGAACACAGTGTTCTGGATGACCTGGATTGGGTGACGGCGCTTAAGTATTGGATTCGTCAAGCCGCCACCTCGTCGGTGCCGATGGTGGGGATCTGCTTTGGACATCAGCTGATGGCCCAGGCCCTGGGTGGCGAGGTCCAGCGGCGCGACTGGGTAGTTGGTGCCAAGGAGTACACAGCTGCGGATCTGACAGAGAGCGTATGTTCAGTCGCATACCATCAGGACCAGGTGTGCGAACCGGCGCCGGATACAGAGGTTTGGCTGACCCACCCTGAGTGCCAATATGCGGGTTTCATTTACCGGTCGATTCCCGCTTGCTCGGTGCAATCGCACCCGGAATTCTGTGCCGAATTTTCTCGGGCGCTGTTTGAATTTACGCGGGATGAAGTCCTGACTGGAGAGCAAACCAATGCAGCCGTCGCCTCGACCCACAAAGCACTCGATGTTGCGCCCATTGTCCGACAATTTGCGAACACGCTCACCCAACCCCGGCATGGCGATGCGGACTTGATTGACGATGAACCATGACTTGTTTCAGATGTTGTAGCCGTTTTTGCATTGGCCTCGCCAGGGCGATAAGGGATAGGGGACGCACAGGGTTGATGTGCGTTAACGTAACAACGCCGCTAAGCTTGGCTGTGTGTTCGTCGTGGACGAAGCGGTATCGCGATTTTTCGCATGCTTTGCTTAAAGATATTAACTGGGCCTGGATCGTTGCTTGACAGGAGACGGCAGTGAAGAAAGAGGATCGAGAATTAGGGTTGCATCGTCCGATCAGCCGCCGTGATTTTCTGAACGATGCGAGCGTGGCAGGCCTGGGTGCACTTTTTGGCACTTCCGTTCATGCCAATGCCGAAGCACAACGGGCCGATTACCCGCCGGTGCAAACGGGCATGCGAGGCTCGCACCCGGGTTCGTACGAAGCAGCGCATGCGCTACGGGATGGTGGCGTTTATACAGCCACATCGACTGAGGATGAGGCTTATGACCTGGTTGTTGTAGGGGCTGGCATTTCGGGCCTGACTGCCGCTTATTATTATCGTCAGAAATTTGGGCCCCAGGCCCGTATCCTGATACTCGAAAACCATGATGATTTCGGAGGACACGCCCGGCGCAACGAGTTTCACCAGAGCGGTTCAATGCGTCTCTCTTTGGGGGGTACGCACAATCTCGAACACTGGCAGTTTAGCAAGACAACACGAACGCTCATGAAAGAACTGGGGATCGATGTCAAAAAGCTTCTTGCTGACAGTGAGTTCCAATATGGTGAATTCTCAAAAAATGGCCCGGCGATTTGGTTCGACAAACAAACCTACGGCGAAGACAAACTCGTCACCCCCTACACTCTGGAATGGTGGCACCCTGGTGTCTCGGTTGATTGTATCGACAGGTTTCCAATCAGCGATGCGGCCAAATCCCAACTTAAAAGGCTCTACAATACAAAAACCAATCTCTTTAAGGGGTGGTCTGAGGAGGCGGTTGAGTCCTATCTGGCGGCCATCAGTTATCCTGAATTTCTGCGACGACATGCAGGGCTTGGTGACGAAGCTATACAGCTGTTCAGCAACAGCCAGCATGGTGCCTGGGGTGTGGAGTTGCGGGCTCTGTCCGCCAGCGAGGGATTGTATAGCGGCCTGCCGGGACTGAACTTGCTGGGCCTCGTCGACGAGATGAAGGGCTGGACATATCCCGTCGCTATGTTTCCGGATGGCAACGCCAGTGTTGCACGGTTGCTCGTGCACAAATTGATTCCAGACATCGCTCCAGGCACGCACGCAGATAATGTGGCGTTGGCGCGTTTTGACTACAGCTACTTGGATAAGCCTGGGACGTCTACACGGTTACGGCTCAACGCAACAGTCGTGAACGCGGTTAACACTCCCAATGGTGTAGCCGTCACCTACGTGGAGGCGGGACAAGGCGTGCGCGTGCAAGCCAGGCATTGCGTCATGGCCTGTTATCATTCCGTGCTCCCTTACGTGTGTCCCGACCTTCCGGCCGAACAAAAAGAAGCGCAAAGTTATCAGGTAAAGATTCCGATGCTGCTCACTAATGTCCTGTTACGCTCCAGCAAAGCGATGGACAAGTTGGGCATTGACAGCGTGGTCTGTCCTGGCCGGATGCATGGTGTATTGTTTATGTTCAAAGGCATCAACACCGGGGGCTACGCTCACCCGATGGCCGATGATGGCCCTGTACCGCTGGTGTTTTGGGGTTCTGTCTCACCACCGCCTGAGGTGACGGATTTGAAGGCGCAGCTGCGTGCTTCACGGCAGAAAATGCTCGAACTCACGCTCGAGGATTACGAGCGCGAGGTTCGAACCGTCCTCGATGGGCTACTAGGTCCGGCGGGTTTTGATGTACAAAAAGACATCCTGGCGATCACAGTAAATCGATGGCCGCATGGATACTCATATGAGTATATGGACCTGTGGGATGAGGATTTTCCTGAGGGTCGCGCGCCACACAACATCGCCAGCACCCCCCACGGGCATATCACCTTCGCAAACTCCGATGCGGGCGCTTCGGCCTATACGCATGTCGCGATCGATGAGGCCTATCGAGCGGTAGCGGAACTGTCATAGCCACCGGGTCAGTCGAAAAGACGATCGTGTCGAGTTGTGGTGTGACGTTGCGTACCAAGTTCGCGCGCGTAGCGGTGACCCTCGTAAACCGATGCGGCAATGATAGCGGGCGCGTCGCAATCACCGATCTTGGTGAGACTTGGTCGAGCCTTGTGCCCTTGCGTTGGGTCGAGTAGGTCATAGTAAAGGTCATCATTGGGAAGTCGTGCGGTGATCAACAGCAATGCATCGGCTGCAGCCTCGCGCTCACGCTGGGTATAGAAACAGCTCAGCTGGGCTGTCTTGCCGTCGTAACCATCCAACCCATGCCCAGTCACGATTTCCACGCCGAGTTCTATCAGCCGCTGTTGTGCCTGATACTGCTCGTCAGTTTGGACCCCCCACGCACAGACCATATTTTCTGTGGTTACGTAACAGACCGTACAACCTTGCGTCACTAGGTGTTCGGCAATGACGCCGCCGAGGTAATAAAAGTCGTCGTCGAAAAGGAGCACGCGTCCCGATGGTAGGTGTCCTGCAAATATATCGTCGGGTGTGAAGATCGCCGCGTCAGGGTGGAACGCTTCACAAGGACGCTGGTGATAACGGCCAAACCCATCCCTGCGCCATCGCGCCCCTGTCGCCACGGCAATATGCTGGGCATCCACCGACATCGCTTCCGCTGCGCTCATCTCGCTGTTCAAGTAGATGTCGACATTCGGCATGACCTGTATCTGTTGCACTCGGTAGTCGCGCACGCGACTCCATTCTTGAAGGCCGGGCAAATTGCTTTCATCAGTGACGCGACCACCAAGCTCTGTGCGAGATTCTGCGAGGATGACGTGATAACCCCGTTGCCCCAGTACGCGGGTAGCTTCGAGTCCGGCTGGTCCGGCTCCGACGATCAACACCGTTGCTTGTTCGGTCTTGCCGGGTACGCGCTCGGGGTGCCAGCCTCTTCGCCACTCCTCCCCCATGGTTGGATTTTGAGTACAGCGGATGGGCACGCCGAGGCTGTCTCCGGTGTAACAGACATTGCAGCCGATACATTCCCGAATTTCATCCACACGACCTTCCTGGATTTTGCGTGGTAGAAACGGATCGGCTATCGACGGACGTGCGGCACCGATCAAATCCACGACACCACGCCGCAGTTGCGCAGCCATGGTGTCAGGGGATGTGAAACGGCCGACGGTTACGACTGGCTTGCTTGTCACTGATTTGACAAATGCCATGGCGGCTTCGAGGGACCCTTCGGGCACAAAGCGAGAGACTCCCATTTCCTGTGTGTAGTCCTGTACATTGATGTCCCACAGATCCGGCAATTCTGCCAACATCTCGAACATCTCTCGGCGCTCGCCGGCGACGGAATTGGTTAAAGTTTTCGTGCCGTCATCTGCGGCCATGCGGACAGCAACGGCACAGGTATCGCCCACCGCCTCCCGGGTTTCTTCAATCAGCTCACGTACCAAACGAACCCGGTTTTCCAGATTTCCGCCGTATTCATCGGTGCGCTGGTTGTGTACCGGAGATAGAAACTGGCTCAGTAGGTAGCTGTGGGTGGCATAGACATAGACGATGTCGAATCCGGCGTCGCGCGCGCGTAGCGCCGCGTCTCGATGCCAACGCCGAACATTTTTTATGTCCTGCTTGTCCATTTTGCGTGTTTGGTACGGATGCCCACCGCTGTTGGGCAAACTGCCTACACTCATGGCCACTTCGCGGGTCAGTAGATTGGGCGCCCCGGCGCCGCCGACCCACAGTTCAACCCCGGCCAGGGCGCCGTGTTCGTGTACTTTGTCTGTCATCAGCGCATGGGCTTTGATGTCCGCGCTACTCCACAAGGCGCCATAGGGATGGGGCAGATCATCAGAACTCGGATGAATCGAGCAATATTCGGTGCATACGACGCCCCAGCCGCCTTCTGCCTTGACACCACGCATTTCTGCCAGCATGCGTGGTCTCAACATGCCCATACCGTTGCAGTGCGGCACCTGATAGAAACGATTCTTAGTCTTCACCGGACCAATCTGTAGAGGCTCAAAGAGGATGTCGTACCGGGCGTCGCGCGACATTGATATTTACCTGAGTTGGATCGTGCAGCATTGCAAAGTGGGATTTTTGTTCTCGACGCCCCCTATAGGGCAGGTGGATGCGGCGACGTTCAATGGCAGGCTCAACGCGCGGGTTAGATAGTAGGCCGATGTGAAATTACCCAGCGGCAATGTTGCCGTATTTGATGTCTAAGTCGTTCCCGGTTTTCGCCATCGCCTATCAGGGACCTTGTTGACGTTCTCATCGGGTGCGAAACTCATTGTTAAACTGCAGCGAACTGTAGATGCCATACCCTGGCCAGGACCTCCTTTGCCGCGCGGGCATGGGTTTGGGTGTTTGATTGCCGTAGTTGAGTTTGATGGACTGTGCAACTCGGCGATACAGTGACTGTAAAGCCCTGGGACCATAATGACCCGGTGAACCCACAGCGTGTGAGCAATAAGGAGTATAAATATGGCGACAGCGAACCTACCCGATCAGGCCAGAGTTGTCATCGTTGGCGGCGGTATCGTTGCTTGCTCTGTCGCCTATCACCTCGCGCGTATCGGTTGGCAGGAGGTGATCGTGCTGGAGCGCCAGAAATTGACCAGCGGTACGACCTGGCATGCAGCAGGGCTCATAGGCCAACTGCGCCCGAGCCAGAACATGACGAAGCTCGCCAAATACACAGCTGAGCTGTATACCGGCCTGGAGAAAGAAACTGGTCAGGCGACGGGGTTCAAACAAAACGGCTCCGTGACCATCGCCACCAACCACGAACGGCTCGAAGAACTCAAGCGCAATGCATCGATGGCAAAAGTATTTGGCTTGGCGGTCGATGTCATCGATCGAGCCGAGGTGGCGCGACGCTACCCACTGATCAACACCGATGATGTCCTTGGTGGAACGTGGATTGCGTCAGATGGTCAGGCCAACCCCATCGATGTGACTCAGGCGTTGGCGAAAGGTGCTCGCACCGCCGGTGTGCGAATTTTCGAAGACACCAAAGTCACCCGAATTCTCCACGATGGTGATCGGGTAACCGGTGTTGCCACGGAGCAGGGCGAGATCAAAGCCCATCAGGTCGTGTTGTGTGCAGGCATGTGGAGCAGAGATCTGGGTGCCGCAGTGGGGGTTCATGTGCCGCTGCATGCTTGTGAACATTTTTATCTTATAACTGAACCATTTGACGCAGTGACACCGGATCTGCCGGTCTTTCGCGACTACGATGCCTGCGCCTATTACAAAGAAGACGCGGGTAAAATCCTGCTCGGTGCGTTCGAACCTGTGGCCAAACCCTGGGGGGGAGACGGGATTCCGGAAGACTTCTGCTTCGATGAACTACCAGGTGATTTTGAGCACTTCCAACCCGTGCTCGAGAAGGCCATATACCGCATGCCCGCATTAGAGCAGGCTGGAATACAGAAGTTTTTCTGTGGGCCGGAGAGCTTCACGCCAGATGATCGCTACCACATCGGCCAATCGGCTGAACTCGACAATTTATATATCGCGGCGGGTTTCAACTCCATAGGTATCCAATCTGCCGGTGGCGTAGGCAAGGTCATCGCTGATTGGATGCGCGACGGTCGACCTCCCGTGGACCTCTGGGAAGTTGACGTGCGGCGTAATATACCCTTTCAGAACAACCGGGCGTACTTACGCGACCGTGTCACTGAAGGTCTGGGATTGTTGTACGCCATGCACTGGCCTTTCCGGCAATTTGCCACTTCCCGGGGGGTGCGACGATCGCCGTTTCATGATCGGCTGGTCGAAGCCAATGCATGCTTTGGTGAAGTGGCGGGTTGGGAGCGCGCCAACTGGTTTGCACCCTCGGGTACGAAGCCTGAATATGAGTATTCATGGTTCCGACAGAACTGGTTTGAATTTTCAGGCGAAGAGCATCGAGCCGTCCGCGAGAACGTGGGTTTGCTGGACCAATCCTCCTTTGCCGAGTTGCTGGTACAGGGTAGCGATGCGGCTGTATTGATGGGTCAGATTTGCGCCAACGAGGTGGATGTGCCAGTTGGACGGCTGGTCTACACCCAATGGCTGAACGAGCAGGGAGGTATAGAAGCCGACGTTACAGTGTGCCGTCTTGGGGAAAACGAATTCCTGGTCGTCACCCCAGCCGCCTCCCAGACACGGGACTTCCATTGGCTGCGTCGCCACGCACGCGCTTATGCGGCCTGTGTAACGGATGTGTCCTCTGCTTACGCGGTGCTGGGGGTGATGGGTCCGAATAGTCGCGCGCTCCTCAATCGGGTAACTAATGCCGACCTTGGCAACGATGCATTTCCGTTCGGGCATTTTCAGGATATCGAATTAGGCCATGCAACCGTTAGGGCGATGCGCGTGACTTACGTGGGAGAGCTGGGTTGGGAATTGCACATTCCTACAGAATTTTCCCTGCACGTGTACGATACCCTGAAGCAGGCAGGTGAGGGTTTTGAATTGAAACCGGTAGGTATGCACGCGATGAACTCACTGCGCATTGAAAAAGCCTATCGGCATTGGGGCCACGACATTACCGACGAAGACACACCGGTAGAAGCGGGTTTAAACTTTGCTGTAGCGTACGATAAACCGGGCGGTTTCATCGGCAAAGACGCATTGCTGCGGCAGAAGGAAGCAGGGGTAAGTAGGCGGCTCGTACAGTTTCTCCTCAACGACCCAGAACCACTGCTTTACCATAACGAGCCGATCTGGCGGCATGGAGAAATCGTGGGCTACATAGCATCCGGTATGTACGGACATACCTTGGGCGGTGCTGTGGGGCTGGGTTATGTCGAACACGCCAACGGCGTAGACCCGGTGTTTGTTCGGGAAGGCGATTATCAGATCGAGGTGGCCGGAGAACGCTTTTCTGCGTCCGCGTCATTAAGGCCGATGTATGATCCAAAGAGCGAACGGGTGCGTGGGTGAGCCGGTCAGGGGAGAAACATAGCTGTGGAACTGGATGACATCGTCGAACAAGTCTCAAGAGGTGTGGCGCCGAAAGGTTTGAAGCAGGCACTCAAAATTGACCTGGGCGATGCAGGTTGTTTGCATATCGACGGCACCCAGGTCACGTGCGCCGACGAGCCGGCGAAAACAACAGTCTGCACGACGTTGGCAGTGCTCGGAGAAATCATGAGCGGTCGAATTGATTTTGCGGTCGCTTACTATGAAGGTCTGGCGGAGATTCGTGGTAGTCGAAATCTCGCCATGCAACTGACGGAGTTGCTTACAGAAAATGGCGTGATCAACCCGGTACGACGGTTTAATCGAACCACCCCTCCCGACGAGATAGCGGACGCGTTGCGAAGCAGAGGTGCGGTGATCATCGAAGATTGCATGCCCGCCGAAGTCTGCGCCGCTGTTGCCAGTGAGCTGCGACCGCACTTCGACCGTTACGGGGATGAGCACTTTGCCGACTTTGAAGGCTACAAAACTCGGCGTTTAGGTGAGATCCTCGCACGTTCACGTACGTCCGCTGAGTTGATTGGCGAGCCACTCGCATTAAGGGTCGTGGACGAGATTTTGTTAGGGTCCTGTATTAACTATCGTATTGGTAGCTGTACCGGTATTGAGATTTTACCTGGCGAAATACAACAGCCGTTGCACCGCGACGACGGGATCTATCCAGTGGCCATTCAAGGCATGGAACTGCAGGTGAGTGTCATGTGGGCGCTTACGGAGTTTACTGTTAACAACGGTGCGACCCATCTTATTCCCGGTTCGCATCGTGGGCCGCCGCGCGACCTAACCGATCAACCTGAGGCGACGGTCCAGGCACCCATGGATCCAGGCTCGGCGTTACTCTATCTGGGTTCGATGCTACACGGTGGCGGCGCTAATCATTCCACGCAAGCTCGTATGGGACTCGTCAATACCTATGCCCTTGGCTGGCTCAGGCAGGAGGAGAATCATATTCTTAGCATCCCACGCGAGATTGCCGAGAGCTACCCAAAACGGATCAGGGAGTTGATGGGTTATCAAACCCATGGACCGCTGCTCGGCACTTTCTCCACCCGCGAATACGATTGGGATTTATGAACAACGAATTCGGCGACCTTAGCTTGTGGTTTGATTCATTGGGCGAGTTGCCCGACCGGATACCGGATGAACTGCCGACGGATACAGACGTTGCAATTATTGGTGCAGGCTTCACCGGGTTGTGGACGGCGTACTATTTAAAACGGCTCGACCCGACGCGCGATATCACGGTCATCGAGGCGCATACGCCCGGCTACGGCGCCAGTGGGCGCAACGGCGGATGGTGCATGGGTGAAGCCGCAGGGATTGATGCTTATCTATCCAATCCGCTTACGCGCGAAGGCGGTCGAGTATTGCAGCAGCAGATGTTCGACACGGTGAATGAGATCGGTCGCGTCTGTCAGGCTGAGAATGTTGACTGCCACTATGCCAAGGGGGGTTGGCTACAAGTCGCGCGCTACCCTTTTCAGGTTGAGTCGTTGCGGTCGTGGGTGGCCGAGAAATACCGTCAAGGCTGCTCTGCAGAAGACTACCGTTGGCTTGAGCCGCGTGCAGCAGGGACGCGTCTGAGCTACGCGGGTGGCTTGGGTGCCGTGTATGGCCGTAATTGCGCGGTTGTGCAGCCAGCACGCTTGGTTCGAGGATTGGCAGATACCGTGCGTAAATTAGGCGTGCGCGTCATCGAAAATACGCCCGCCGTCGAGCTGCAGAGTCGAAAGATAGTCACAACTAAAGGCACGCTACGATGTCGAGATGTGCTACGTGCCACCGAAGGTTATACGAGCACACTGAAAAGGCACAAACGAACCCTGCTGCCCTTGTATTCGATGATTGTGGCGACCGAGCCGTTGCCTGACACCGTTTGGCAGGAGATTGGGCTGAAAGAACGAGAAGTCTTCGATGACCCTCGCCGGCTCGTAATCTATGGTCAGCGCACACTCGATAATCGCATGGTGCTTGGCGGGCGGGCCAGTTACGAGTTTGCATCGGGCATCAGGCGATCCATAGGCCCAGACGATCACCACGTGCAAGCGGTAAAGCAGATCCTGCTGGATATCTTTCCGCAATTGAGCAACTATCAAATAACTCACGGTTGGGGGGGCTTGATGGGTGTGCCCAGACATTGGCGGCCGAGTGTGCAATATGATCGAAACTCGGGCATGGGCTGGGCCGGTGGCTATGTCGGTGAAGGTGTTGCGGCGGCAAATCTTGCCGCGCGCACACTGGTGGATCTGGTGCTTGGTCGCGATACGTTGCGCACCCGCTTACCATGGGTTGATGATATACCTCGACGCTGGGAGCCAGAGCCACTGCGTTGGCTCGGCTCGAAGTCGCTGCGTTGGATGAGTTATCGTGCCGACGCTGCCGAAGCACGTACAGGTCAACCCGCCCGTGCCTGGCATTGGATCACCGGATAGTGAACCTAATCACTCGAGACGAGGAACTAAATGGCTAAGCGCTACGATGCGATCGTCGTCGGTGCCGGACACAATGGCTTGACCAATGCGGCCTACCTTGCGAAATCGGGACTCGATGTGTTGGTCGTCGAACGCAATCCCTACATTGGTGGTGCGACGGTGAGCCGTGAACTGCATGACGGTTGGATGTATTCGAACTGTTCTTATGTTTGTAGTCTGTTGCGACCGGAGATTGCCAGGGACCTGGAGCTTCCTCGACATGGTCTGCAGGTCATTCCGTATGAAGGTGGGGTGACGTTTACGCGTGACGGTGATTACTACGGAAATTATGGTGATCACGAACGGCAACACCGTGAGATCGCTCGTCATTCACGTCGCGACGCGAGCGCATACGAGCGGTTCGCTACGGACGTGATGAAACAAACGCGTCTCATTCGACCTTTTCTTCTGCGCACGCCGCCCGATCCGACTTCATTCAAACCGCGAGACCTGCGTGAACTGGCTTTCTTTGCCAGAGCTTTTGCCGATTTGGGTGAGGAAACGTTGTTGGATTCCTTTCGTTTCTGGACCATGTCCATTGGCGACTTTCTCGACGAGTACTTCGAAACCGATGTGTTCAAGGCGCACCTGGCGGGCAGTGGCATTATTGGCACTGCCTTAGGCGTGTACTCCCCAGGTACCGCCTATGTACTCCTGCACCACTACATGGGTGACGTTGATGGCACCATGGGTGCCTGGGGTTTCGCGCGAGGAGGTATGGGCGCGGTCTCGCAGGCACTCGCCGATGCAGTGCGGGCGTATGGTGGTGAGATTCGTACAAGTGCACCGGTGGCTAAGATCATGGTACGCGCAGGCAAGGTCACTGGCGTAGCGCTTGAAGACGGCGAAGAGATAAATTCGGACATTGTTGTGTCCAACCTGGATCCCCGGCGGACGTTTACCCACATCATGGATTCATCCGATTTGCCAGCGGATTTAGTTAAACGTGCCGAGGATTTCAAAATCCGAGGATCCTCCGGCAAAGTCAACATCGCCCTGGATGGGTTACCAACCTTTACCGGTCTCGACCCGAATAGCCCTCTGATGATCAGCGACATGCATTTTATTGATTCTATGGAGCGTTTAGAGCGCGCCTATGACGACTGGAAAAATGGTACCTGGTCGCGTGATCCGTTCGTTGACATGTTAATACCAACGCAGGTCGATCCGACCATGGCCCCACCGGGCAAGCACATGATGAGTGTTTTTGTACAATATGTGCCACCCACGTTGAATACGGGCGAGTGGACCGATGCGGATCGCGATGCCTTTGGTAAGACGGTGATCGAGCAGATCTCTCAACACAGCCCGGATTTCAAGGACTTGATCTTGCATACCGAAGTACGTACCCCGCGCGAACTTGAGGACGAAGTGGGACTCACCGAAGGCAACATCTTTCACGGCGAGTTGACCTTTGATCAGTTGTTTTTTAACCGGCCTTTCCCTGGCTACGCGCAATACCGCGGACCGGTACGTGGCATGTATATCTGCGGCTCGGGGAGTCACCCCGGCGGAGGCGTCATGGCCGCACCAGGCGCCAATGCGGCGCGTGAGATTTTCCGTGACCTGCGCCGACCCAACCTGGTTCCGGAGGCGTACCCGGATGACTGATGTCATTGTCATAGGTGCCGGTCATAACGGTTTGATATGCGCCGGAGAACTTGCCAAAGCAGGCCTTGAGGTACGGGTGCTCGAAGCGGCTGAGCAGCCCGGTGGATTGTGCAACACACGGGAGTTTGCACCGGGCTATCAGGTGTCATCTGCCGCGCATCTGTTGGTACAACTGGCGCCCGAAATTGCCCGGGCGTATGAGTTAGAGGCAAACGGTCTTCAATTTGCTGCACGAAATTTATCCACTGTGGCATTGCACGCCCAGGGGCGCATCCGAGAGATCAACGGGGCGCAAGTTTCCGGTGAAGGCTTATCAGCTGAGGATATGCGCAGTCATAATGCGTTACACGCGCAGATGCTGCGTCATGCGCGTGTGCTTGCAACAGCCGCTCGGCAACGTCCGCCCACCCTCGTCAATGGTCAAAGCGAGGATTTGCAGGCGCTCCTTAAACTGGGGTGGCGGCTCCGCCGGCTCGGTCGCAAAGACATGCGTGAACTGCTGAGAGTGGGTTCGATGAATCTTTTTGATGTGCTCAACGAACGCCTCAATGACAGTGCGCTTAAAGGCGCACTCAGCCTAGATGGTGTGCTCGGCTGCCATATGGGACCGCGCTCACCGAACACGGTGCTCAACTATCTCGCGCGTCGCATGGGTGAAGCCGTGGGCGCCGGAGGCCCGGGGCTACCGCTGGGCGGCATGGGCTCGGTTACACAAGCGCTCGCGCAATCCGTCAGTGCGCGCGGTGTGAAGGTGCAGACCGGTGCCGAAGTCGCGCGTATCCTTACCGCAAGTGACAGGGTCGTGGGTGTTGAAATGCGTGATGGCGAACGCCTCAACGCAGACGTTGTCGTATCCAATGTCGACCCGAAGACCACCTTCGAAAGGCTTGTGGGTTTTCGACACGTCAACACCGGCTTCGCCCGACGGGTGCACAATTTCCGCGCGCGCGGCAATGCTGCCAAACTGCATCTTGCATTGAGCGGGAGGCCTCAGTTTACCGGCGTTGCGGACGCTCAGCATGGCGCACGCCTGGTTGTGGCTCCGGATATGGGCTACGTTGAACGTGCGTTTGACCATGCTAAGTATGCTGAGTTTTCGACGCTGCCCGTCATGGAGATTACGTTGCCAACGCTACACGATGCACAGTTAGCGCCCAGCGGCCACCATGTCTTGAGCGCAATCGTGCAATATGCACCCTATTCGCTCAAGAATGGTGATTGGACATCCCAGAAAGAGACCTTTACGCAATTATTAATCGACCTGTTGGAGGTCTACGCACCGGGTATACGTGATCTCATCACACATCGAGAGCTTATTACCCCGGCTGACCTAGAAAGAGATCATCATGTAGCGGGCGGCCATTGGCATCATGGTGAGTTGAGTCTCGATCAGTTCATGATGATGCGACCTTTTCCAGGAGCGGCTCAGTACGCGACACCCATCGACGATTTATATCTGTGTGGTGCGGGGACGCATCCTGGGGGTGGTGTGATGGGATTGGCCGGGCGTAACGCCGCCCGCGTGATTATAAAAAAGACAAAAGGGTAGCCGATGCGCGCGCATGATCATCACCGCATGTTACATACACCGTTTCACCCGCGTGTAGCCCAGGCATGCGAACTCAATCGATGGGATGAGTGGAAAGGTTATACCACGCCCACTGCGTATGAGAGTGTAGAGCGTGAGTACTTTGCGGTTCGCAACAGTTGCGGTGTATTTGATTTAACGCCGATGACTAAGTACAGGATCCGTGGATCCGATGCAGGCGACTACTTAGATCGACTCTTGACTCGCAACCTGTCCAAACTGCGGATCGGGCAGGTCATGTACGTTTGTTGGTGCGACGATGCAGGGCAACTTCTCGACGACGGCACCTTGTTTCGACTTGACGAAAATGAGTATCGGTTGTGCTCGCAAGAGCGACACTTAGATTGGTTAAAGTGGTCGGCGATGGGCTTCGATGTCGAGATTAACGATGAGACGGAAGGCACAGCGGCGCTGGCTGTGCAGGGACCTACTTCCTTCGCTGTGTTGAAAAGGCTTGGGCTTGTCGGAGTGGAGGCTTTAAAACCGTATCGTTTTGCTGACTTCCAGTTCATGGGGCAAACGATGATGGTGTCGCGTACAGGCTTCACGGGTGATCTTGGTTATGAACTATGGATCGCGCCCGAGCAGGCTCTTCCATTGTGGGATGCACTGTTTGGTGCCGGACAGCATTACGGCATCCGGGCTTTCGGTACCGAGGCTTTAGAAGTGGCACGTATCGAGGCAGGGTTCATTCAAGCCGGCGTCGATTTTGTCCCCGCGCAGGATGCAATCCGTACCGATCGTACACGTTCTCCCTATGAGGTAGGACTCGGATGGTTGGTGGATTTAAAGAAACATGCCTTCAACGGTCGTCGTGCATTGATGGCCGAATGCGATCAGGGTTCCCGTTTCAACCTGGTTAAGCTGCTCATCGAGGGTAACAAACCGGCCAACAACTCATTTGTATTCGATGCGAAAGGCCGGCACATTGGGACGGTAACCTCGGCGTGTTGGTCGCCCACAACGAAATCGAATTTAGCGCTCGCTTCTTTAAATGCACCCTGGGGCAAAGCCGGAGATGAGATGGTCGCTGAGATCTATTATCTGTCAGAGCTGAAGTGGGAGCGGGTGATGGCCCAATGTGCAATAACGGAAAATTCGTTTTTCGACCCTAAACGACGCCATACCACACCGCCAGGGGAGTTCTGAGGAATCTAGGCCGAGTCTTTGCGCAAGGCCGCCTGGCAGATCAGATCATGCGCGATCGTTGCTGCCGCAATCGCAGTAATTTCCGCGTGATCATAGGCTGGCGCGACTTCCACGATGTCCATCCCGACGATATTGACGGGCAGTAATCCCCGCACGATGGCGAGCGCTTGTGCGGTTGATAAACCGCCGCTGACGGGCGTGCCGGTGCCGGGGGCGAATGCCGGATCAATGCAGTCAATATCGAAGGTCAGATAGGTGTGCTGCTCACCAATGACGCTTCGGATACGTTCCAGCACTGCCTGTGGTCCGTGTTCATGGACCCAGGGCGCATCACAGACAGCAAAGCCGTAATCCGAGGCCGAGAAACTGCGGATGCCGACCTGTACGGATCGTTCCGGGACGATGAGTCCTTCCTGTAATGCGCGTAGAAACATCGAGCCATGATCGAGGCGGTTGTCGTCGTCTTCCCAGGTATCTACATGGGCATCGAAATGAAGAAGCGACAACGGGCCATACTTCTCCGCATGAGCGCGTAGCAGCGGGTAGGTGATAAAATGATCGCCACCGAAGGTGAGCATTTGAGCGTTCGTTTCGAGGACTTTTCCCGCATGAGATTCGATGGCCTCTAATGCACTCTCCGGGTGGCCGGAATCGATCTCGCAGTCGCCGAAATCCGCAACTGCCAGGGTCTCAAACGGGTCCGTGTTGTAGGGGAAAGTGTGCTTCGCCAATTCTGCCAACTGCACGCTTGCGGCTCGAATGGCCTGGGGCCCCAGGCGCGCACCGGGCCGGAAGGTGGTGGCCATGTCGAAGGGGACGCCAGTCACCACCAGGTCGGCACCCTCGATGTCCTGGGTATAGCGCCTTCTTAAGAAAGACAGTTCTCCGGCAAAAGTCATGCCGGTTTGTCGATGGCCAAGCAGGTCGCTTCTCGGGTGTTTTTTCATCTCAAGGCTGCAATTCGGAGATTGCGTGGCCCCAGGTATCCCGTTCACTTGCATCAAGGCCCTCGACCGCCATCATCGAGTGGCCAGAGGTTATATAGAACGGCTGAGCGATAGAGACCATGCAGAGGCTATGCGAATGTTCGCCTGTGATGGGACCGTGACTGGCAATAACAGTGATTGAATTCATTTCAGCGTTCGCTTCTGGTTTTCCGGATTGGGTCTGATTCACCCGAATTATCTTTTTGGCCTGCGCATCCGTGCACGGCCAGAACCTAGGCAGAGAGGATACCACTACTGATTGTGAGTAGATGGGAAGGTTCGCGCAATAGACAAAGTTGAATATCAAACCGCCAAGGTCGGTTTATACGAATCGCGAGCCGGTAAGTGTCATGGGCTTTAGTGCGACGCCGATAACCTGTATTGGAAAGCGCAGGTCATTGCGGTGACCGATAGATTCAAAAGCTTTCGTTTTAATGTGCCAATATCAGCCAAGTGCTACTCGGGCTTGTGCCGCGCGAAATAGGAGTGGATGAGAAAAGACAGCCCCATCCCAGTCATAAGAAGCACAACAGACAGCTTGCCACGGTGGGGGGTGTCGCTGGTCCACGTTGCGCTAGCGTCGAGCCAGTAAAATACGTACATAGACAACAGCCACGGCATCAACGTAATGGCAACTGTAAGCACATACTGCATTTTGGCTGTTAACGAATTTCGCATGCCAAGAATTCTAGCATGTGCAGGAAGAAGACTTTCTTTACCTATTGGGGAGGGTGATTGTCCTACACGGGTATGAAAAGATAGCGACTGTGCATCGTTTCTCGACCGAGTTAATTAAGAAAGATGGTGATAGACCTTCACAAAGCACTGAAAACTAGGGCCGTTAACGAATGGCGATTGTTTTGGTTTATCTCGATTCCCATGTCCATGGTTATGTTCCTCGAGATGATGAGTACCGACCTTTCCTCGGCCCCCGGGGTCTCGCAGATGATCAGTTTTTCCGTGCGTTGGGCCGTGCCATTCATATACCTGGTGGTTGCTGCTTCGGCGATTCAGAAGTTGTACCCCGGACCGATGTCGTTGTGGCTAAGACGTAACCGGAAATATATCGGCTTGTGTTTTGCGGTCGCGATGGCCTGGCAGGGATTGTTCATTTTCATGATGTCGAACTTCTATCGCGATTACTATTTTGAAGAAATCTATTTCTTTCGCGACGAACTGGAAGGCAGCACGGGCTATATTTTTTTGGTGGCGATGGTGTTGACGACTTTTCAATTTACTCGCAATCAAATGAGCCCGGCACAATGGCGGCTGGTGCATTTGAGCGGTATGTATTTCTTGTGGGCCTATCCGTTCAGTGTCTATTGGTGGAGCCTTCACTATTATGAGCATCCCCAAGCGATTGACTATGTCTTCTATTGGGCCGGATTTCTTGCATTCGGATTGAGAATTGCCGCCTGGGGGAAAAAGTGTCAGCAAGAGGCGTTAAAGAATGTAGCTGTGACTGGTCTGTCTAAGGCCTGCACGACGTTGGGTGCAGTCACGATTGCATTGGGCCTTTTGATTGCTGGCTCAGGGCGGCAATGGCAGGCGCCGGTGACTACATTTCTGACTGGCCCAGACTGGTCTGCAAATCTTGAGTTATGGCTGCCATTCTGGCCTTTCGAGCCTTTTTTGTCTTTGGGTATTATCGGCCTGGGCGTCCTGCTGATTGCCAAATCCAGACCTCAGATACTGCCGGTCGTAGGCAACTAACGCTCGAGCTTGTTCAGCTACTGGGCGCCTTGGCGAATCTTTGTAACGGCGGCGAACTAACCGTGTTTATGTTGTGTTAGTCGACTTACCAACCAGGTCAGGAGCAGACCGCCGAAGAATCCCGGGATCATCTCGTAGAGCTCGTAGGTCCTGGCTTTGAACTCCAACACCCAGACGACGGTGAGTAGGAACCCAAACAGCATGCCACTCACGGCGCCTGCGTGGGTTGTGCGTTTGTCGTACAGCATGCATAAAACGACCGGCCCGAAGGCGGCGCCCAGTCCGGACCATGCAAACAGAATGAACCAGAAAAGAAATCGCACTTCCTCAATGGCAAAAGTGATACCGAGCACACCGATGGCTAGGGTGACCCCTTTACCGATGCGGGCGAGGGATTGATCTGTTTTTTTACTCGCGAAAATTTGTTGCATGGTGTCACGGACCACTGCCGATGATGCCAGCAGTAACAGCGAATCTACAGTTGACATGATTGCGGAAATGACGACGACCAGCAGCAGGCCCGTAATGACCGGTGTAAAAAGCGTTCGAGCCAACATTGGAAAGACCGTCTCCTGATCCGCAAGCTCCGGAAACAGAACGCGTCCAACCATACCTGTGGCGACCGCGCCTAGGTCGAACAAAAGAATCACGATAATGGACACCCCACGCGCCTTTTTTAGCTCCTCGTCGTTTGCTGCGGCCATGAAACGGGTCATGAGTTGTGGAACACCTAAAAACGGTAGGCCGATTGCAAGGAAACTGATGAGAAGAATCCACCCCGAGAGCTCATTGTCGAGCGCTGATGTCATGCTCAGCAGATCTGTGTCGATCGTACTTAGCGCTTGCAGCACAGCGGCGATACCACCGGCATGTTGGATTGCCATGATTGGCACTAAGATCAACCCGCATAGCATCAACACACCTTGTAAGACGTCGGTATACGAGACAGCTTTGAACCCGCCGATGATCGTGTAGAGGATGATTGCCGAGCCGCCGAAGAGTACCGCGCTGGTGTAGTCGATATCCGTAAAGCCAACCAGGGCTTTACCGGCAGCGGCCATCTGTGCGGTTACATAGGCGCCGACCATGGTGAGAATGATCAGTACCGATGTGATGCGAAGCACATGCGACCGATCGCCGAAATGAGCGACGAGTACGTCGGGTACTGTCAGTGCACCGGCCTCATCGCTCATGCGTTTGAAGCGCCTGGCAATCAACGTCCAAGCTAACGTCACACCCATGACCTCGCCAACCACAACCCACAGAGCCTGGGCGCCTACGGCATAACCCATGCCTGTCAGACCCAACAGCAACCACCCGCTTTCACCCGTCGCATTGGTGCTAAAGGCCACGACCCAGAACGGCAGCCGTTTACCGGCGAGAAAGTAGCCTTCCATGGTCTGTGTTTCGCGCCTGCTCCACAGTGCCACACAAAATAATGCCGCAACGAAACCGAGCAGAACGATCAGGGGGGTCGACACAGACTTTAGCTATGGCCGTCTTTTAAGGCATTGCGGTTGAGCGTGTCGATGGTGCCGGCTTCTGGCACTCGTGCCCGTTGTGCAACAGGAAGCAGTGCCCGCAGGCGATCAGCGAAAGCACGCAGGCAAACCTCATTCTCACCGAGTGGACCGGCGTGATAGCTGCCGCTTGCCATGCCGACCTGTACGCGCTCTATGAGGTCGGTATCTTCCTCACCGACCTGGGCGTTCAGGTCGAGGTTAAGCTGGCGTGCCTCAGCCATCTCGGGTCGGGCATCGGGCAGTGCATAGTTGCCGAATCGAATCAGCGTGTGCGTGGCATCGATGGGCAGAAACTGCATGAACTCAACCTGATCCGGATAGAGATTGAAAGCAAGATTTGGCCAGACCATAAAATACAGCCAACGACGTTTGTAGTGGTCCGGCAAGAAATCCACTTCCGGCAGCACCTCGTGATAACGCCTGGCAATTTCTGAGCGGCCCACGATATTTTCCACCTGACCCTGCAGGCAGCTGTAACCATGGCCTAGATCCTCGAGCGTATAGGTTGCATTGAGCAGGCTGTTCAGACCTGGATGTGCCAATTTCACATGCAACGCATCCACATAATTGTCGGTGCCGTTTTTCCAGTTGCACCGCGTAAGACGCTCGGATAATCCGTCGAGCGGTTGTACTTCTTCTAGACGATAAAGTGCGAGCGTGTCGGCGATAGGTTCTAGGGATTTGGCAACGCTGTCACCGTCGCTTTGTGTACGTACAAAAACAAATCCGAAATGCACTTCGGTCTCGACGGTCACCAGGGCGTGTTGGGACTTGTCGAGATCGGCGTACTGATCTTCGAAGGGCACCCAGGAGAGTTCACCCGAGCGGTCGTATCCCCAGGCATGGTATGGACAGAGGATGCGGCTGCCGCAATTGCCGGCACCATCCAATAATTTCGCTGCCCTGTGTCGACACACATTGTAGAAACCCTGAATACCGCCGCTGTCGGTGCGTATCACGAACAGCGGTTCATCGTAGAGGGTGATGGTCTGATAATCGCCGGGATTAGGGATATCGCTGACATGGCACACCAATGTCCACGCGTTTTCCAGAAAGTGAGCACGTTCCAGCTGTAAGAACTCTTCGTTCTGATAAACCCATGCCGGCAGAGTCTGTGCGCTCATGATTTTGCGTTGATCCCGTAGTTCATCGCCGTGGCGTCGAGGGCGATGCGCAGGCGTTGGATAAGGGTGTCGATGTCTTCTTTGGTACAGACTAATGGTGCTGCACTGATGATGCTGTCTTTTACCGCACGCACCATCAGCCCCGCGTTGACGGCTGAATCGCGACAATAGACTGCTGCTTTGCCATCGGCTTGTAAGCGTGCTCGGCTGGGCTTATCACGCACAAGCTCGATAGCGGCCAACATGCCCAGCGTGCGGACTTCTCCAACGATGGGATGATCGGCCAGTTCCTGCCACCGTTTCGCCCAATGGGGTGCAATCTGGTTGCGAACGTAACCCGGCGTGTCCAGCTCGTCATAGAGATCCAGCGTCGCAAGGCCTGCGGCACAAGCAGCCGGGTGACCTGAGTAGGTGTAACCATGAGCGAATTCGCCGCCCGTGCTGGTGATAACGTCTGCGATACGATCACCCACCAGAACCCCCCCAAGCGGTTGATAGCCATTGGTCACGCCCTTGGCAAATGTGATGAGATCCGGACGCGTACCAAAATGCTCACAACCGAACCACTGGCCGGTACGACCGAAACCACAGATCACCTCATCGCTGATCAATAGTACATCTCGCTCCTCCAGTATCTTCTGGACAGCGGGCCAATAGCTATCGGGAGGTATGATGACACCGCCTGCGCCCTGGACTGGTTCGCCGATGAATGCGGCCACTCGATCGGCGCCTAAAACATCAATTTTATCGGCCAATGCCTGAGCCGCCTGTAGCCCAAATGCCTCTGCTGACAGCGCGCCACCCAACTCGTACCAGTAGGGCTGCGGAACATGTTGCACGTAAGGCAGGGGCTCGAATTGTTTGTGCGTATACGACATGCCGCTCAGGCTCGCCGCGGCGATGGTACTGCCGTGATAGGCATTCTCTCGGCTCAGGATGATCTTTTTTTCCGGCTTGCCAATGAGATCGAAGTACCGGTGTACGAGTCGAATATTTGTGTCATTCGCTTCAGAACCGGAACTGGTGAAGAATACATGGTTGAACTGGTCTGGTGCTCGGTCCGTCAGTCGCTGAGCCATAACCGCTGCCGGTTCGTTCGTGCAATTGAAAAAACTGTTGTAGTAGGGTAGTCGCTCAAGCTGCTCAGTGACGGCGCGTACGATCGTTGGTTGGCTGTAGCCAAGGTTAGTGCACCACAAGCCCGAAAAACCGTCCAACAAGGTATGGCCTTCGGTATCTTGCAGGAAGATCCCTTCTGCCCTGGCAAACACGCGACCACCTGTCTTTTTGTACTCGGCAAAATCAGTAAAAGGATGGAGATGATGATTGCGGTCACGTTGTGTTAATTCTTCTGGGGCGTATGTCGGCATGGGAACGGGTCACTACTGGGTTAAGGGCATCATGTCACATATAGAGGGACTTGGCTTCTTAGCCTATCTGGCAGGGCTGATTTAGGGAGGACAAGGGTGAAACTATCCCCGCATTCCACCTCTGCTACATAGCGTTATCTAATATCTCGCGATGATGGCCTCGCGGGTCATTGACGATTTGTGATATGTCGTCAAAGACCATGGTTGCTCGAACACTTGAATCGTACTCTGGCCAATCCGGCAAACCGTTGTGGTTCGGATTTCCCGTTTTTGCAAAGGCGAGCCAGGCTTCGGACATGGCGTCTGCCAGGGCTTGCTGCGCTTCACCGATGCCGCTCATGGATTCGGATTTGGCCACGTTGTCAAAGACGAAGCCGATATCCAGTGCATGCATGGCCCCCCATTTGCCATTGTCTACAGGCGAACGCCAGGCAAAGTAGTACATATAAACAGGCGCACCTTCTTGTTCTGATTTGCGATCGGCCAGGGTAAAACTGCCTCTGCCAAAACTGCCATGATCGGTGGTTGCCTCAAAGAAGAGATTGGGGGCGTCGATTTGAGGATGGAGCGCGCGATAACCGGCCACGACCTTTTCCGCATCGATGCCTGGTATCGCTGTCGTCAGGATCGCCGGCAGCGTCTCCCAGGTTAGATCAAAAAGCTCAGGGCTCCGAGCGCCGGCGAGCAGTGACATTTCTGTCTGCGTGCTGCCAATGAGCAAGGGAATTTGTTTTGCTTGGGACGGGGCGTTGGGCGTAAATGGATGGCGCAGATTGTGCAGGCCGTCGATGACTGGGCTTGCACCCGGTCGTAGGCCCTGGGCGTATACACGCTCTGCTGCTTCGCTGATCTCGTCGACAGAGCGCTCAAGGATCCCGTCGATGTTGTCCTCATTGAGCCCAAGTTCTGCGATCAGTGCCGCGCTCGCTTGGGCTGCGGGTTGTGCTTCCATGAGCGTGAGCCCTGGTCCACTTTGAATGACGGCTTTATGAAACAAACCGCTTGCCGCCTGCATTGCCATCATGGTGCTGACTTTCCAGCCGCCACCTGATTCACCAAATATCAACACATTGTCAGGGTCGCCACCGAATTGAGTGATGTTGTCGCGTACCCACTCTAGGGACGCAACGAGGTCGAGCATGCCGGCGTTGGCAGACCCCTTGAAGGCATCACCGTAGGGGTCGAGATAAAGGTAACCGAAAATATTCAGACGATGGTTGACCGTGACAATCACGACGTCGCCGCGATTAGCCAGACGCAGGCCGTCGTATGCGCTGGAAGAGCCGGACCCCGAGGAGAAGCCGCCACCGTGGAACCAGACAAGAACAGGTCGCTTATTCCCGTCGGTATCCGGCGTCCAGATATTCAAGAACAAACAATCCTCCCCACGCCCGGGATCCGTATCCGGGGTCCACGATGCGAACAGACTCAAGCGACCCATATCAGGTTGTGGGCAGGATGGGCCGTAGGCATGAGCCTCCTGGGGATTAGTCCAAGGCTCTGGCGCTACCGGTGCGGCAAATCTGGTCGTGGCCGTATCGGCCCCATAGCGCACACCTTTAAAAACCTTCACGCCATTGGACACGAAGCCTTGCACGGGTCCGTGTTTGGTGTTGACCAGGGGCGCTGTTGGTGCAGCAGTCGGTGCTGGTTTCTGGCAGGCAAACACGCAGCTAGATAAGACGATGATTAAGGAAATACGAAGAAAAAATCTGTCGCGATGAAAAATGCGCATGGCGCCAACCTGTTTGCGATGTGATTTGACCATAGAAACGTGCACGGCATGGAAGTGTCAAGTGATGGATTTTTCCCTTGGGTTTGGCCGCTGGCAATCTGAAACCACGAGTCGGTTCCAAACCAGCGAATAAGGGTGTCGGCAAAGGTGTCATGCGATTGCAAAGACGAGGTGTAAGGTGGGCGATGGCCTATGCTTGGGCTAGCCGTTAAACTCAGGCAAGACCTCACGCTCAAATAGTGTGCTTGATTGCCTGCCTTGTTCGCTCTCAGCTAATTGAAATGATGCCGCGATAAGGACTTTATCCAAACCCAGCATCTCGAGGTGTTTGAGCCTTTCAATACAACGCTCGGGTGGGCCGACGACGCCGAACTGGTCGATGAATTCGGTTGTGAGCGTTGCAGCCTGAGGTGACTCGTTGCGAGCGTGCGTGCGCATATCGTATGCATCATGAAGTGCATTGAGTGACTGCCTGGTCTGGTCGGACGCCGGTCCGATCGGTTGTCCGTGCAGAACTGAAAACCTGGCAAAAATGGACACCGCGCCACGAATGAGGGTGCGGGCTTGGTCAATGTCCGGATGGCAGACGCAGTTGACGTATGCACCGTAGGAAAGTGCATCAGGGTCCAAGCCGGCAGCTTTTCTGGCATTTCGGGCGGTTTCAATGCCCCAGGCAATACGCTCGGGCTCTGCGCCGAGGGCGAACATGATCCGATCTGCGTGTAAAGCAGCAATCTGAATAACCCTGGGCCCGGTGGCTGCGACCTCGACCAATACCTTGGGCAGTACAGACGGGCCCCTCAGGTGCCAGGCAATGCGGCTCGCGTCTGGCCCCGAGACCAGTTCCAGCTCTGCAACAGCGGGGGCTGCATCGTCGCCGATCGCAATTTCATCGAATGGGACATCTTGTCCTCTCAGATAGCGCTGTAGATGCTGCAGATGGGTTTCGAACTGTTTGAGACGCGCAGGGGCACGTCCGAGGTGCGCCAATGCGGAGTCACCCCGACCCATCCCCAATACCATGCGACCGTTTGAGACAGTATGTACGCTGAGGGCAGCAGTGGCGTTAACAGCCGCGGTTCGGGTGACTGAGTTACCCACGGCAGTACCAAGACCTAGAGACTGGGTGGTTTGCGCCGCCACTGCGAGGGTCACAAAGCAATCCCCGCTCACGTTTTGTGAGTCGACCACGCATAAACCGTCCCAGCCTGCTGTTTCAGCAGCTGCCGCGGTGCGCCCTATGCTGCGTGGAGCAGCAACCGAATGTGTCCACAGTTGCATCCTGCCCCCTTCATACTTCCGCCTTATTGTCCGGTCAGATCCTATCTCAGGTGAGACGATTATCAATACGCCTAAAGCCTTGTTTTGGGGCAGGATTGCCGCATCAGTAGCCTCTTGCCAGGTCGATTTTGTGGTCTAGAGGGGTGCCTTGTTTGAATTTCTGTAAATTGTTGAGGAATATTTTTGAGACGTCGCGAGGAATACTGACTGCGGCAATGTGCGGTGTGACCACGATGCCGGGAGTACTCCACAGTGGACTTAAAGAAGGTAATGGTTCGTGCGCAAAGACGTCCAGCACGGCTTTGCGGAGGCTTTTGTTTTGGATGGCGTGGAGCAGGGCGGCCTCGTCGATGGTGTTACCTCTACTTACATTGATGAGCATCGCGTCCGGATTTATGGCCGCTAAAACGGTCCTGTTGATGATGTGGTGGGTTTCTGTGGTCTCAGGGATTGTCAAAACGACATAATCGGCCTCGCTTACTTCGCGGTTAAGCGCGCGGATATCTGTCACTGAGTCGAATGCTTCGAGCGGACGACCACTACGAGAAATGCCTGTAATGTGCATGGCAAATGTTCGCGCCACCTGGGCGACATGGGTACCGATACTGCCTGTTCCGAGGATCAACAGATGCTTGCCTGACAATGTGCCCGGTAAAAACGGTCGCCATTGAGCATTTTGCTGTGCATCGTAAGTGTGCGCCAGTTTGCGTGCATCTTCTAACAGGTAGGCAAAGATATATTCACTGATCTGCGCACCAAAGATGTCTCTTATGCCGGTCACCGGAATCGATGTATGGGCCAGCGGAGCCACCAGGGGTTTGATTCCTGCCCAGGTCGACTGTATCCACTTTACAGGTGGGTGTGCATGAATGTAATCCGCGGCGAGGTCTGGCTGTGCAAGGAGTACGTCTGCGCCCGCTGCCTGAGCATGCGGCGCGCTTGCGTACGAAACAGAATCTTCCAAATGCGCCAGGTATGGGCGATAGTCATCGGCAAATTCGTCCAGCACGAGTATGTGTGGCCTTGCGATTTCAGGTTTCACCATGGGCGACCCGACAGATTGGATGGCCTAATTTAGCAGACTTGTGTCTCGATGAATTCGCGGCATACTTCTAAATTGGATTTGATTGAGCCGTAGGAAATGTCTGACAACATTGTTGCTATTGAAAGCTACCCTCCGCAATCGACACGAGGTTCTTTGCTGGAGGGAAAAAGGTATACCTCCCGTGATTTTTTTGAAGAGGAGTGGGAGGGGATGTGGACTAAGGTCTGGCTGCTGGTTGGACGTGAATCCGAACTGCCCAATCCCGGGGACTGGCAGATGGAGGCAGTGGGACGCGAAGAAATTCTTATGGTTCGTCAGGCCGATGATTCGGTGAAGGCCTTCTACAACGTATGCCAGCATCGGGGCAATCCGTTGGTAGAAGGACCTAAGGGCACAGTGAAGCGTTTTGTCTGCAAGTATCACTCCTGGGCGTTTATGCCGGATGGTGAACTCAATTTCGCGCCCGACCAGGAAGACTTTCCGGAAGGTAATCCATGTGGAAAAGTGCGACTGGAAGAACTCGCCTGTGAGTGTTTCGCCGGGTTCGTTTGGGTCAATATGGACCCGAAGTGCATGCCACTCAAAGACTATCTCGGTCCGATATGGGATGAATGGGAAGTGCGCGATATTCATTCGTGGAAGCGGACCATGGCGAATAGCATGTGGCTGCCGTGTAACTGGAAAGTCGTGTTAGACAACTTTAATGAGTCTTATCACGTACCCACGGTGCATATGGGTGCGACGACAGACACCAATCGCAAAGAAATTCGCGGCCATATCAACACCTACTTTAAAGAAACTCGTTTTGATCTGTCCAACGAAGGTCATAACCGGATGATCATGGAAGGAGGGTATGGGGTAGGTTCGGTTGATAAAGAGGGGAATATCCTAGAACCGCTGGCAGGCCAGTTACGATTTTGGGATCTGGATCCGGAAGACTTTAAAAATCGGCCGGAAGCAACTCGCCAGGCTCTGCAGCAAGCTAAACGAAAACTGGGGCCGGCGCGTGGGTTTGCTCATTACGAAAAGATCCCTGACGAACAGTTTACGGATGCCTTCCACTACACGTTGTTTCCAAACTTTGCCGTTTCGTTGTGGTCTGATGGCTTCCATTTCCTTCGCGCGAGGCCACACCCCAGTGATCCGGAGCAGTGTCTGTTCGACAATTGGTGGTACGCCAGTCCGGCAGCCCTGGATGCAGGTGTAGAGCGTAACCATGGCCCGGATCAAGAAGTGGCACATACAATGCTCAAATACGACGAGGACATTTCGATCGGCCCGGGTATTGAAGATGATGTGCGAGTCTTTGTTACGCAACAACGCGGTTTCCGCTCACGCGGATTTAACGGTGTTTATCTGTCCCGACAAGAGACTCGAATCCGCCGCTATCATGAGCTGATCGACGATTACGTCGAGGGTCGTCTACCCACGTAGTGGAACGAACCAAGCCCGGCGATAGTTTGCCCATGGAGATGACGATCATGTCTGGAGCTGCCTTCCCCGCCAGCGAGACAGGTGTCGCTGCTTATTTAGGGCGAAGATAGCGGAGCACGGTGAAAACAGAGCCGGCAAAACGGGATAATGAGCACACATGGAAATAAGAAAGGAGTGATGAGATGAAAATAAGCGGTGGATGCTATTGCGGAGACATTCGTTATACAGCAGAAGGCGAGCCCAGCATGGTTGCGCAATGCCATTGCCGGGAGTGCCAGTACATTACCGGCGGTGGTCCAAATCATTTTATAGCGATGCCTCTGGAAGGGTTTGAATACTCCCAGGGTACGCCTGATTCTTTCAAACGCAGTGATCTGGAAAACCCGGTCACGCGGGAGTTCTGCTCCAATTGTGGTACCGCATTGGGTACGCGGGCACCTGGCTTTCCGGCAATGATTATCAAAGTAGGGACCATGGACGATCCGGGGATGTATGAGCCGGGCGTTGCAATTTTTACCTGCGACAAACAAAGTTTCCACAACGTACCCGAGGGTATGCCGGCGTTTGAGAAAATGCCCGGTTGATACGGCTTCGATCCAGCTGGCTATATTTGCTGGTCCTGATCGGACTGGCAGGATGTAGTTCAGCCCGAGTCGAACTGCTCGAACTCGATGCGCCTGCTGGAAGTTCGGTTCCTCGACTGGCGGTTGCCGGGGAAACCGTCGTTCTGAGCTACCTGGTACAAAGCGATACCGACGCAAGGCTTGAAACCCGCAAGCTCAATGGCGCGAAGTGGTCACAGCCAACCATTGTCGCCGCGGCGCCAGATTTAATGGTCAATTGGGCTGATTTTCCATCGGTGGTTCCCTTTGGTCCCGACTTGTGGGTTGCCCATTGGCTCGTACGTGCCGCTGAGGATCATTTTGCCTACGATGCCTGGGTCTCGTTGTCCGGGGATGGTGGACAAAGTTGGGCACCCGCCAATCGCCTGCACGATGATCGCTCTGCGACAGAACACGGATTTGTCAGTCTTTTTAAACAGGATAATGATGTAGGCGCGGTATGGTTGGACGGCCGTGGGTTTGCTTTCGGAAATACGAAGGCTGAAATGCAATTGTTTACGCGGACGATTTCGAGTGCCGGGCTCATCGGGCCTGAGCACATATTGGATACCCGGGTGTGCGATTGCTGCCAGACAGATGCTGCGATCACAGCTGAAGGGCCTATCGTCGTCTATAGAGACCGCAGCGACGCTGAGGTGAGGGACATCTACGCAGTGCGCCGGGTGGATGGGCAGTGGGGGGTACCCGTCAGAGTGGCTGAAGATGGATGGCGCATATCGGGCTGTCCGGTGAACGGGCCGGCAATTTCCGCGCTTGGAGCCGACGTCGTGGTGGCTTGGTTTTCGGCGCACCCGCACAGTGTGGTCAGATTGGCGTTTTCGACAGACAGTGGCCAGCGGTTTACACAGCCGATCGAGGTTGTCGCTGGTTCGACTTTGGGGCGCGTGGATGTTGAGTTGCTCGAAACCGGAAAAGCGGCGATCGGGTGGCTTGAAAAGGGGACGGGGCGTTATGTCGTGCGCATTGTTGGACGCGAAAAAATGAGTGAAGTCCGCGCGGTGTTCCAGACCGCCTCTCATCGCGGCGCTGGGTTTCCCCGCATGGTCCGTTGGCGGGATAAGCTGCTCTTTACCTGGACGGATACATCAGGAGACCAAAACCATGTCAGGACGGCGTCGATGCGACTGTAGGGATTCGTCAATCGTTTTCTAAGCGCGTTGATTTCTCTTTGTGGCCCGACCACTTTGGGAGCCCGTCATGACAATCGATCACACGTGAGTCATAGAAAATATGACAGGTGGGCTTAAAAGCGCCAGGGACAGAATTTCCAAAATTGAACAATGTAGGAAATGCAAGCCACATATGTCGACCTTCATCAGCGATCAGGGTGCCGCATTGTGCGCAGCTCACTTTTTGCGGCAATGAGTGGGGATGCGCTTCAACGTTGCTATGGTAGTGACGAAGTTGATCCACTCCCCTGAGAAAACGAATGTCCGTTTTGTGAAAAATAGCAGCCCATTGCATCGGCGCACCATGCAGGGTCTGGCAGTCGGTGCAATGGCAGAGTTTAGCGTCTAGTGGTTCGCAAGCGACCGCATATTGAATGGCACCACAGTGACATTGGGCCTGGTACCTGGCTTCGAATCCAGACAGATCGGTATTGTACGGAGAGAAGGTGTCTGTCATTGCGGGTTATTTTAAGGGCTTTTTTTCCCTGGAAGAAAACCAGGCCAGGTGGTTTTTTTGACTTCTCCGATACTCTACGGCTCGCCGATGTCGTTGTATACGGGCAGGGCATGCATACCTGATCAGATTAGGTGTCGATGATCAGCAAGTAGCGCAGGCGAGTGAACATGTTGTTTGCCATGCGGTTGTACAAATGGCCGGGTTGGCAAGGTATTCTGACCGACCGGCGCACTGCAGGCAGAAGGCTTAAGCGTTGCTCGATGTGGCCGATCCTCTATACTCGCCATCCCCGTAAAGGGACAGCAAACGAAATTTAATTTGTTCAAGAAAGACAGAGAGGTACCTATGGACATTGCAGGAAAAGTAGCCGTTGTGACCGGTGGTGCATCCGGATTGGGGCGTGCAACGAGCGAGTTGCTGCACGGTCAGGGTGCAAAGATCGCGATCTTCGATCTCAATGACGAATTGGGTCAGGAAGTCGCCAGTGGACTGGGCGACGGCGCAGCCTATTTTAATGTTGATGTTGCCGACCAAGCTTCGGTCACGGATGCCCTGGCGGGTGTGGTTGAGCAATTTGGCACAGTGCATATCGCCTGCAACTATGCCGGTGTGGGTACGCCGGGTCGCACCGTGGGTCGAGACGGTCCGTTACCGCTTGATTTTTTTAAACGCGTTGTCGACATCAATTTGATCGGTACTTTCAACATCATTCGCCTGGTCGCGGAAGCGATGCTACAGCACGATCCGGTCACTGAAGACGGCTGCCGCGGCGTGATTATAAATACGGCATCGGTTGCGGCATTTGATGGACAGATTGGGCAGGCAGCTTACAGCGCCTCCAAAGCCGGTGTCGTCGGCATGACACTGCCAATCGCCCGCGATTTTGCCAGCATGGGTATCCGTGTGAACACAATCGCACCCGGCCTTATCAATACGCCGATGTTGCAGGGTCTACCTGAACCTGCCCGGGAGTCTCTGGCAGCGACAGTGCTCTTTCCTAAACGTTTGGGTGAAGCCCGGGAGATTGCGCATGTCGCGCAAATGCTAATCGAAAACGACTATATGAATGGCGAAATCATCCGCATGGACGGTGGTATTCGCATGCAGCCGAAGTGATGTTTTAGGTGTGACTCAGGCTAATTCAAAAAACTGACGTTCGGCATCTGCATCCCAACGGAGCCGACCGCTGCGTCCGATGGGCTCGTCAGTGAGAAGTTGTGCTGCGCCGGCATGTGGATCCTGGGCGTTTGCAATGGCGCGGACACCACGCGCTAGATCCAGGATGTAAATCACATTGTGTGCTTGGCCTTCGCGGTCGTATTCGATGGTATAGCTGACGATTGTCGCATTGCCTTCAGCCTGCTCTGCCACAGCTAACGCCTCCTCACCGTTCGCGATGCGATAGTGGGTCACACCGGTGGCGTTGGTGGGGATCTCTGTAGCATTGGCAAGTAGTGTTGCCGTGTGTTTGGTGTTGGCCATGCCGATGCCGGTGACCATGATGCGTTCCTGGGGAGACGCGCGAAGGCGGGTCACCGCGGTGGCGAGCGAATGCATGACATAGTTATTACCTGGACCGCCTGCATACGCGAGTCCGCCTGTTATAGAAAACGGACGCTCGTCGCTGATGTCCATTGCCAAAGCATCGATAGCCATCTGGATAGGACTCGGGAAGCAACTGTAGAAATCGAAAGCGGACACCTCGTCTGCGCTTAGGCCTGATTCAGTGAGCGCCGCGGAGAAAGCAACTTGCATGGCCTTACTTTCAGATAAAGACGTACGCTCGATTGGATTCCAGACCTCCTCTGAGCCTGCTCCACCTAAGATTGCGACGGCGTGCCCGGGTGAGCCCATTTGCTCGAAAACTCTCTCAGATACGACGATTAGCGCTGAGGCCTGATCGACATCCATGATCGCGTTCATGCGTTTGGTGTAGGGGTAGGAGATCATTCGATTGTCGGCGCTGACAGTGCCGATCAGGTCGGCGCTGGGGGCATCCTGAAACCACGCATTTGGGTTGTCGGCCGCGACCTTTGCATTTTTATGCAGCAGCTCTGCAGCCAGCTCGATCTGTGCCTGCGGAGTTCGGCCGTGCGCTTGACGGATCGCATTTTCGTGGATGGGGAATGATTGGATAGGCAGGCGAAGGCCGTGTCGCGCCTCCCATTCCGAGCTGAAAGGTTTCTGACCGCGTGTGGGATTGACCCCTTTGTCACGAGGTGGCCAGGGGAGTTCCTGCCCTGCCCGGGTCGCCTTGCGACGGGTACGCATCGCTTCTGCGCCGACCAAAACGGCGATTTCCACGTCACCCTCGGCCATCGCCTGGGTGATTTGATGAAGGAGATCCTGCGGTGTCGTGCCTCCTGCGGGTACCCAGAATTCCCGTAAACCGTTCTTACAGTCAATACCTGCCGCGACCTTTGTTGCCAGATCAGCGTATGTCCAGGAAAATGGATCGACGCAGGCGATGGCATCAACCTGACCTGGCTGCACACCGGCGTCCTCAAGCGCGATCTTGGCAATATCCTGCATCAGTACAAGTGGATGATCGACTGCACCGTTATTGTGATAACTTTGTTGTGCTTGGCCAAGAATATATGCGGCTGGTTTACCCATACCTTTTCCCTCTGTTATTCCTCTGTAAACTCCAGTAATTGTAATTCAAATGAACGCACAGGGTGGGTAACGGGTTATGCTTGGGTTTTGTGTCGATAGGAATAATGATGCTTCTACGTTTTATCACCTTGTCGATGGCGACAATATGGGCTGTTAACGTATCTGCAGACATTAAGCGGACGGCTGGTGGCGCGCCTGATCTGTCAGGATTTTACGACAGTGGCACTCTGACCCCTGTGGATCGGCCTGAAGCTTTTGGTGATAAGCAGTTCATGACGCAGAAAGAAGCCAGAGCAATTGTGCAACGAACCCGATCAGGACTTGCCGCGGCAAATCGAGAAAGCGACCCCAACCGGGAAGCCCCCGTGAAAGGAGGTGACGGCAACAACGGATCAGGAGCCGGTGGCGTCGGTGGATACAATGCGTTCTGGGTAGACCCTGGCAGCTTTGTTTCGGAAGTCGACGGCAAGTACCGCACATCGATCGTATACGATCCGCCCAATGGGCGTCGTCCGCCGATGACTGCCAAAGGACAACGGTTGATTGCGCAGAACTTCGCTTCTTTTGCCTATGAAAACGATGGCACGGCGAGTTGGTTGGCGAAAACAGGCCCGGGGCCTTTTGACGGCCCGGAAACATTGGCACTGGCAGAGCGCTGTCTACTGGGTTTCAGTGCGGGACCACCCAGCCTGCCTGGGTTGTATAACAATTTTAAGAGGATCATCCAGACAGAAACCCACGTTATGATTTTGCTGGAAATGGTGCATGACGCGCGAGTCATTCGCCTCGATGCCGAGCATTCAAAGGACGCTAACCGCAAGTGGCTGGGCGATTCAGTTGGTCGGTGGGAGGGAGATACCCTGGTGGTTGAGACAAAGAACTTCAAACAGCGTACCGGGCTTTATGGTGGGGACGAGAACCTGTATTTAATCGAGCGCTTTACGCGCTTGGATGATGGCAATCTGCTCTACAATTTCACGGTCTCTGATCCGACTATTTGGACGGCGCCCTGGAGTGGGGAGTTCATATGGAAGACGACCCAAGACAAAGTTTATGAATATGCCTGCCATGAAGGAAACTATGCGATGGGCAACATTCTAAGAGGGGCACGGATACTCGAGTCAGAATACGATGGGTTGCGCGCCAGCGTGGCGAGTGAGTGATCAACAGGCTGGATTAGCCGCGGCTCGCTTTGGATCGGCCACGAGCCCCTCTAAGAAGGCGGCGCCTGGTAATCACCGAAACGTTCATAGAAGGAAGCTGTTGGCGGCGGCAGGGTGCCAATCTGGTTTTCGAAACACATATCCACATAATCTTCACTGGCCGGGGTTAGCGCTTGATACAGCTGTCGTGCCAGTTGGTAGGCCGTATGCCCTTTCCAGGTTGAGGAAAGTAGGGTGCGTGGTAAGCCAGGATCTCGCAGCAGGACCTTGCGATATTCATGGACCAGAAAAGTACGCAGGTAAAAAGCATCTGCCGGATTGACGGCATTGCCCGTGTCGAGGGTTTGCAAAAAGGGATGAAAGTGCTCAATGAACTCACGATAGGCCGCCTCGAGGGTGTCGAGTGCCCAGAGGTCGATCACCAGTTGCTGGACCTTGGTATCGGTTTCCGTCGTGGGTAGGGACCCATCCATGAAAACAATGTCGCTATACCCGTCGAGCTGTTGTAAGTGGCTGTGCATGAGCTTGCGATCTGGTACCGGGTGTGCGTCAAAGTCAGTTCCGAAGTTTCCAAAACCAAGGCGTCTGAGTTGTTTGCGTATGGTTTCTTTCTGTTCGCTTGTCAACAAATGAGTAAAAACAAGGCACCACTGGTTGTCCCAATCCGGATGTGGGTCTGCGTATATGCGCCGGGTAGCTTCATCGAACTGTTGACGTCCGCTGGGTGTGAGTGAGTAAAAGCTGCGACGACCGACGTGCTCGGTTTGCAGAATATCTTCCTTTACCAGACGGAATACAGCGGTGCGTGTCAGTCGGCTCGAGATCCCCAGGGGCGCCAGCGTGCGGATGAGGCTGCCCAGCCACACAACCCCGCCGCGGGGGGCGATCACGTCACCGAAAATAGTCACAATGAGAGACCCTGTGCGTAATGGTCGGCGGGCCTGGAAATTCTCCACCAGTGGTCTGGATAGTTTGGTGGGTTTCTGCGCTGGGTTATTGATGGCGATGTTGCTCTTTAATGGGGGTTCGCAATGATCCAACAAAATGTCAAGGCATACTACTTTTTGTAACCAGAAGAGGCGATTTATTCAGGATATAGAAATCATGTCTGGTCGATGAACTTTTTTTAAAATTGTTTAAAAACAATATGTTATAATTTTTCTATTTTCTAAGCCCAAATTAGTGATTCAAAATAAACGAAATATTTTATTTTTGTGTATCAATATGCTGTGCGTTTTCTGAGCGAAAATTCCGTGGATTAACAACAGGCCAGAGGTGAGCGTCACGATAATTTATGGTGACGCGCTGCCATTTTGTATGGCTCACTATAGCGGATGCGGGTTTGAGGTCTTGGTGCGTCAGGAAAGTCTATGGACTGTGGCGAGTCGAGTGGGCATCTGTGGCACTTAAGCCTGCCTCGACCGCGGGTTAGTAATAGCATACTGTCGAGTATGTGAACTCGACTGGATAGTCAGCCAATGAGGAGTCCGCATGGAAACGGTCACTTACGTTCATACAAGTCTTCACGATGCCGAAGAATTCTGGCGAATACTGGGTGCGTTTTTTGAGATAGATTGGCTTGTCGGGCCAGGAAACTACACCGTGGGCGAACATGATGGTCATCCCGCCCGTATCCTGACCATGCAAACACCGGTTGTTGAATATCTCCTGGCCGCAGACGAAGAGGGAAAAGAACTGCGCTATGGGGTCTTAAAAAACCCGTTTGTGCCGGTGGATGGATACGAGGCGACGGTTAACGTAGAGGCATTACCGGCAGGTTGCAGCGTCACCTTCCATGCGACTTTTGAACTCGACGAGGAGCCACTTGAAAAGGTGGTAGAGATGCTGTCGGGGGCATATCGGATGATGGCGGGCCAGATAGACAACCTACTGGCTAGCTAGAAATCCTCGGGCCCGGGTGGGAGAGTCTGTTCAGGAGACTGCTGTGACGCGTGCAGGGAGCGCATCGTTCAAAACACATTTGACTCCATCCCGGTCCATTTCTGCGACACAAAGATTGCAGGCTGTGCAGCCTGACTCGGTTTTGTCACCGTCCTGGTAGTGTCTGACGAGTGCCGGATCATGGATAAGGGCACGGCCGAGTTGTACAGCATCGTATACCTCTGCCAATGCCCGGTGTACGGAGTCAAGGCTCTGCACACCACCGACACAGATAAGCGGAAGTTCCACTTCTCTGCGGACTTGCGTGGCGTGTTTGAGAAAGTAGAGCTCTTCAAAGGGCTGCGAACGCAAAGAAGACCGTGCCATGCGATAGCCCATTCGATCCACCCAACGTCGCTGTACTTTGATCAGCTCTTCAACGAAAGTCGGACCGCGGAAGAGGTACATGGCATTGCGGGAGGAAAAGCCGCCACTGAGAACCAGTGCGTCGGCGTCGTTGGCTTGTAATTGTTTGGCAAACGGTATGCTGTCTTTCAGTTCAACGCCACCGCGAAAACCGTCGCGCAAATTCATCTTGACAATGATGGGTACGGAATGACCGACGCCTGAACGTACTGCACGCAAGATTTCTAATGGAAAACGGGCACGGTTTTCCTGACTGCCCCCGTATTCGTCTGTTCTTTTGTTGATGGCGGGACAGAGAAACTGGCTCAAAAGATAACCGTGCCCCATATGCAACTCGACCGCATCGAATCCTGCCGTAACGGCTCGTTGGGCGGCGGTTTTGTAGTGTTCTACGATTTCGGGCAATTCGGATTTTCTCAGCGCACGGGATAGCGGTGTGCCTACAAAGAGCCCCAGTCCATTCAAACCTGCGCTGGGACCACGTGCACGTCGACCAATCCAGCCTTTCCACTTAGAACCGCCGCCACAATGCGCAAGCTGTATCGCTGTTTTGGCGCCATGCGCATGAATCCTATCGGTGATGTACTTGAGGTCGTCGAGAATGTCGTCCTGCAGACACATCTGGTCGTCGAAGGTGCGCCCACCAGGCTCGACAGAACCGTAAGATACGGTACACAGACCGATCCCCCCTTTGGCAAACGTCTCGTGAAACATCGCGAGCCCCTGTCGGTCGGGACGCCCCCCAGGACAATGACCTTCGAAAGTTGCGGCTTTGATGAAACGGTTCTTCATCTCCAAACCGCGTAAGGTCCATGGGGCAAATGGGTCTATGGAAGAGGCGTTCGATGCACTCATATCTATCTCACTCGTTCGATGGACCGTCGATCGGCCGTCTTATGCTATATAACTCGTGCCGGATGTGGGATCCGCGGTTCACCCAGTTGGTCGCGATAGGAAGGGGGCTGTTTGCCGCCTTCGTCGGTCATGTTGTACTCGTCGGCAAGTTCAGCTGTTACCAGAGTCTGTCCGGATTTTTCCATGGTGGCCGGATCATTGGCCAGTGCAAAGATGATGCGACCGTTGAACTGGGGGGTCTCTGCCACCGCCATGAAGTCGTCGTACTGTTCGCCGCGATAGCGCAGCACCACCTCGGTACGCTCGGTTAACTGTGGCCCAAGCCACAGAGAAATCGCGGCGACACCTGTGTTTTCGAGATCGACACCCATATCTGCTGCAAGCTTGTCATAACCAACCTTCTGTGCACCGTATGCCGGACCATGCATGTAACAGGCAGAGCCAAAGGATGAAGTGAAGGTGATCAACCCTGACCCTTGTCGCACCATGAGCGGCGCTGCGTAGTAGCTCGCCACGTACGCGGAGCGCAGGCCGACATCCAGGATGTCGACAAGTGCCAGGGGTTTTTCCCAGAATCCGCCCGGATCGATCAGGTTGTCATGAATGGCTGCGGCATTGTTAACCAGAATATCGAGACGACCCTGTTCTGCTTCGATTTGCTCGACGACGGCTTTGGTTTCTGTGTCTTCAGCGTGATCGCAGGTGATGCCAACGCCTTTACCCCCGGCCGCGTCAATGGCTGCCACCGTCTCATCCAAAGTACCGTGCAGGATTTCGCCTTTGAGTGTGGTTGTCGCTTCGTGGCTGGAGCGGCCTGTCACGTAGACCGTCATGCCCTGGCTTGCCAGGCCTATGGCGATGCCTTTCCCCGCGCCACGAGTGGCGCCAGTCACCAACGCAACGGATGCAGACATGATGTCCCCGGGAATTTACTTGGAAGTCTAAGCTAGTGAAATATGACGGATAATGCAACTCCAGGCGTATAAAACTTCCCATAAACGCATTAAAGAGTAGAATAATTGCGAATTGTGATAGTTAAGAATTTTGTGTGAAGCCAAATGATCCTGCCTGGAACTCTCTCGTTCAAGCGCCTCGGATAGTCGTCGATGCCGATGCTGAGACATGGGACGATGATGTTGATGTTGTCGTGGTCGGTTTTGGCGGCGCTGGTGCGACGACTGCACTGAAATCGGCAGAAGCCGGGTTGTCTGTTGTGGCGTTGGATAAAGCCGAGGGCGGCGGTGCTACCGAGGCCAGTGGTGGTGTGGTTTATGCAGGTGGTGGAACGCGGGTACAACAGGAGGTGGGGGAAGAGGATACGCCGGAAAATATGTATGCCTACCTGAAACTTGAAACGGGCGGGGTCGTCAGCGATGAGACGCTCATGCGTTTCTGTCGTGAGAGTGCGGCGAATCTGGATTGGCTAATGAACCGGGGTGTACGATTTTCGGGTCCCGTTTGGAAAGAAAAGACATCGTATCCAAATGTTGATTACTTTCTGTATCACTCAGACAACTCCTTATTGCCTGAGTATAAGAAACATGCCACGCCCGCAGCCAGGGGACACCGTGGCGTGATGCGCAAAGGTCGCAGCGCCGTCGAATTAGGCGGTAGTATTTATCTGCCTTTGAAGGCGCGCTGTCTCGAAATGGGCGTAGTACTCAAGGTCAAAACGGATGTGGACCGCCTTGTGCTGGATGAAAGGGGGCGCGTGGTGGGCGTTGAGGCGCTGCAGTTAATGCCTGATAGCAGCGCGTTCACAGAGCACCGTGAATGTCTGCGCAAGGGTAACCGGTTGACCACACTCTATCCGTTCTTCCTGCCAGGTGCCCGCTCGGTGCATGCGCGCGCACGTCGCTATTTTGAACGAGCGCGAGAGATCGAACAGACGCAACGTTTACGTATCAGAATCAGGGCAAGGCGTGGCGTCTGCCTGTCTGCTGGGGGCTTCATTTTTAATAAGGCCATGGTTGAACACTACTGTCCTGCCTTTGCGGGTGGTATGCCTCTGGGGACACCAACGGATGATGGTGCAGGCATTCGTTTAGGCCAGAGCGTGGGTGGATCCGTGGCGCATATGGATCGAGCCACTGCTTGGCGGTTTATCAACCCACCCCTGGCCTGGTCCCAGGGAATCATTGTTGATCGCCGAGGCCGCCGGTTCGTCAATGAGTCTTGTTACGGGGCGACGATAGGGGATGCAATGGTAAATCAGGCCGACGGGCGTGGTTGGCTTCTTATCGACAACGGTTTGGTTAAGTCGGCATGGAAACAGATCTGGCCGACGAAAGTGCTGCCGTTTCAGTGGCAATTAGGTGCGCTCAATATGTTGTTTGGAAAACAGAAGTACCGTGATCAAGCGCATCTTTGTGAGGGTCTTGGTTTCGATCCCGTCGTGTTAGAAGAGACGCTGAACGAGGTCGCAAAATGTGCTGAAATGGGGGTTCAGGATCGCTTCGGTAAGCCAGTCGGTGATCTGCGCAAGCTCGAATTCCCTCTGCACGCCATTGATGTTTCTCTCGCTGCGCGTCTGCTGCCCTGCACTGTGTTGACCATGGGAGGTTTGCGGGTGAATGAGGCCACGGGTGAAGTGGTAGGCCAAGAAAATGTGCCCGTGGCAGGTCTGTACGCTGCCGGGCGTAGCGCTGTCGGTCTTCCTTCCCATCTTTATATGAGTGGCTTGTCGATTGCGGATTGCGTGTTTTCAGGCTTGCGTGCAGCCGGTCACATGGCGAATCAGGAATCAGGCGCATGACGAGCTTCAACTTTGCAGACTTGCTGGACATTGTGGCTGCGGCAGTGCCAGAGCGCACGGCGATGGTTTGTGGCCGTGAAATGGTTACTTATGGTGAGCTCAAAGATCGAGTGGATCGTATAGCGGCAGCGCTCAACACGCGGGGGGTTTGCCCGGGTGATCGTATCGGGCTGCAGCTGATCAATGGGCTTGAGTATATAGAAGGTTTTTTTGGCGCCTGTGCTTTGGGTGCTGTGCCCTTCAACGTCAATTACAGATATGGCGCTGGCGAGCTTGCCTATCTGTACGACAATGCCGGGATGAAGGCACTGCTGTTTAACACGCAGGGTGCTGATGCGGTAACTCAAGGGTTGGCCGAGGCAGAGGTTAGCGATGTTGTCCTCCTGGAGGTGGGTGGGAGCACGCTGGGATTGAACTACCGGGAAATTGTTGCCCAGGACAATGTGCTAGGCGAAGTCAATCGAAGCGATGAAGATCTCATTATCATCTACACGGGTGGTACAACCGGTTATCCCAAAGGGGTCATGTGGCCACACAAGCATCTTTTTTTTGGTGCACTTGGTGGTGGCGGTTTTTTTCATGCGACTGGCCCGGTCAAGACCCCGGAAGCGCTAGCGAGTCGAGTGCTTGAAGGGATGCAACTCGTTACCATGCCGGTTGCGCCTTTGATGCATGGTGCCGCCCTGTGGACGACGCTGGTGGCACTGTTTGCAGGCCAAAAAGTGGTACTTCTTGATGTTCCATTCAGCGGTGAAGCGGTGTTTGATGCGGTTCAGGCGGAGGCGGTCAACATCATTTCCATCGTCGGGGATGCCATGGCTCTGCCCATGCTTGATGCACTGAATACGAATCCTGACCGGTGGGCACTTGGGACACTTGTGCATATCGGTTCGGGGGGCGCGGTTTTTTCGGACCATCTGCAAGCGCGTTTTCGTGAGATATTGCCTACTGCTCAGGTGGTCAGTTCTCTTGGCGCGACAGAAACCGGGAACATGGGGCAGGGCGAACTCGAAACCCATGATGGCATCATGCGATACCAGGCGCGGGATGATATTGCGGTTGTCGTTGATGGTCGGCTAGCTGTTGCTGGTGAGGAAGGGATCATTGCCCGCACCGGCTATCTGCCAACCGGCTATTTTGGGGACGAAGAGAAAACCCGGGAAACCTTCATCGAGGTTGATGGTCAGGCTTACGTGCTCGGTGGTGACGCTGCGCGAGTGGAACCTGATGGCAGTATCACGGTTCTGGGTCGCGGCTCGATGTGCATCAATACGGGCGGTGAAAAAGTCTATCCGGAAGAGGTGGAGGTGTGTCTCAAGACGCATGTGTCGGTACGCGATGTGCTGGTGGTTGGCATTTCTCATGAGCGGTGGGGACAGCAGGTTGCGGCAGTGGTGAGTCTGCACAGCGGCGCAGATGAAAGTGAGGAAGCACTACAGGACTTTGTTAGAAAGACGCTTGCCGGATACAAGGTGCCTCGGCTTATTGCCCTCGTGCCGGAGGTTTCACGCAGTGTCGTTGGCAAACCTGATTATGCGTGGGCCAAGGCGCAGTTTGAAAGCTTAAAGGCGTGATTAAGGCAGCTCGGGTGACCCTGGCAGGCCAGGGAAATAGATGCCGGCCGTCATGCCACCGTCGATCACTAATTCCGTGCCATTGCAATAAGCCGCCGCATCCGAGGCCAGATAGGTCACGCCGTGAGCGATTTCTTTAGGCTCACTGCCTCTTTGCATGGGTACGAACTGGAAGCCTTTGTCCAAATCTTCCTGGGGCTGTCCGAAGGGGTTGGTCATCGGCGTGTTTACGCCGCCGGGATGTACCGAGTTCACTCGAATTCCGTGCAAACCGAGTTCCAAAGCCGCGGCTCGAGTTAGGCCTCGAACTGCATATTTGCTCGCGGCATAGGCACCAACAAAGTTGCTGGGCAACATGCCGGATGCGGATGAAGTGTTGACAATGGCACCACTTTTTTGGCTTTTCATGTGTCCAATTACGGCCTGCATGCCTAGAAAGACGCCGGTTACGTTGACGTCGAGTAAACGTCGAAACTCAACAGGGTCCGTGTCGGCGATGGTGCCAAAGGTCAAGATCCCTGCATTGTTAACCAGAATGTCGATGCAGCCGTATGCTTCCACTGTGCCTGAGATCATATCCTGCCATTGATCTTGCTGTGTAACGTCGAGTTTGGCGGTGCTCAATCTATCGGTGGTTTCGACTTCGTCGAGCACCTCTTCTAAGACATCTGCACAGACCACATGAGCGATGTCAGCGGCAACGAAAGCCTCTGCGATCGCCTGGCCGATACCGCGTGCTGCGCCTGTGACGACGGCTATTTTTCCAGTCAGTGAATAGGGTGATGTGGCAATGCTCATTTGCGTTTCGCTACTGTTGAGAGATGTGGTGGGCCGCCAGGTAGCCAAACGTCATTGCGGGCCCCAGCGTTGAACCTGCACCTGGGTAGGTACGACCCATCACGGAAGCGCTTGTATTGCCGATAGCATACAGGCCCCGGATGGGTTGATTGTTTTGATCCAGCGCACAACCGTTCTCGTTAGTGAGAACTCCGCCCTTGGTGCCGATATCACCTGGCACGATCTTGATGGCATAGAAAGGGCCTTTGGTGAGCGGTGCCAGACAGGGATTAGGTTTGTTACGTGGATCCCCATAATAACGGTCGTAACCGTTGACACCGCGTCCGAAGTCCGGATCCTCGCCGTTGGCGGCGTGCTCGTTAAATCTGGCAAAGGTCTGCTCCAGCACCTCGACAGACACGTCGATCTGGTCGGCAAGCTCAGCCACGGTATCGCCGCGTTTAAGGATCTCGCGCATGCTGCGTTTGATCATTTTGTCAGTAGCAGGAGATCCAGGCAGCATAGGCCCAACCGTGTACTCCCCGCGGTAACGCGCATCAAACACAAACCATGATGGAATGGTTGTGCACGTCTGTGAATGCAGACGCATCATTTCACCACCGGCGATGTGGTAGGAAGCAGACTCGTTCATGTAACGCTGCCCCTGCTGATTCACGATCATGCAACCTGGAAGCGCACGTTCAACAAACATAGGCCGTGCTCGATCTTCATCGCCCAGCCTGATTGCCGGTGCCCACCAGGCGCTGTCCATAAACTCGAGTTTGGCGCCAATCTGTTCGGCAGCGCGAATAGCATCGCCGGTATTGTTGGCTTGCGAGCCACTCCACGCCTCGGAAGTATTGCCGTTTGTAGAAAGATTGGCTTCGCGCATGTTCTGGTTTCTCTCAAAGCCGCCTGCCGCGAGAATGACACCGCGGTTCACTCGAATAATTCGTGTCTCGCCAATGTAGTTTACGGTCGCACCGACGACCTTGCCTTCCACAAAGATGAGTTCCTGCAATGCGACGCCGAGCTGTACAGGTACTTTGCGTTTGTTAATTGCTCGCCGAAGTTGCCCCAGTAGAGAGTTGCCGGCAGTGAGACGGCGATCCTTGGGAGTTTTATAGCGCTGTGGCAAGTCAAGAAAATATCGGGCTGACACCTTGAACATCGTCCACGCCCAGCCGGGGCGACGGGTGATCATGGGACGGGCCTCGCCGATGGTCCAATTGACTCGGCCAAAGGCTTGCGCCGCCTGGTGCATGGGCTGCAGAGTGGCATAGTCGCGACCGAGCTTACCCGCGGTGAGGGGTAGTGGTTCGTGTGAGCGATTTTCTTTCGCGCCGGGCAGGTCCATATGATAGTCGGCGTACTTCACCGCACGAAATCTGGCGCCGCAATTGTCCTCGAGAAAGTGCAGCATTTTTGGCGCATTAGCGATGTAGGCTCGAAGCTTACTCTCGGGCACCTCGTCGCCAATTAAGCTATGCAGATAGCTGAATGCTTCGTCGGGGTCATCCTCGACCCCTGCTTGTGCCATATGGCGGGTACAGGGTACCCAGAGGGTGCCACCCGACGTCGCCGAAGTGCCTCCCCAAAGGTGACTCTTTTCAATCACGAGTGTGTCCACGCCAAGGTCACTGGCGGTGATGGCCGCAGTTAGAGCACCGGCACCGGAGCCTACGATGAGTACGTCCGTGGACCAGAGCGGATTAGCAAGCGTATCGGAAGGCATTAATTTGCGATTACTGGTAGTTTTATGTTTCAAAGATACCATTATGCGCTAAATATTAAAGAAATAATGCGCAAATGGTTTACCGTCGACGCCACGGTAATCATAATGTGTTGGGGGACATGCGTGCAATTTGAATTTACCGAAGAACAGAAGATGATCCGCGCTATGGCGGACGAATTCGCTCGCGATCATGGTGGCAGCGAACGTATACGTGCAGCGATGGCCAGTCCACTGGGGTATGACACCGAGACATGGCAGGGCCTGGGTGAATTGGGGCTGGCGGGCTTGCTCATTGACACAAACCAGGGCGGACAGGGGTTGGGTCCGGTTGAGATGGCGCTGGTGCATGAAGCGCTTGGACGGTATCTGATCTCGGGTCCAATGCTTGCCAGTGGCGTGATTGCAGCGACCTTTTTAGCAGGGCTTAAAAGCCAGGAGCATACGCTCGTGCAGTCAATCGCGTCGGGGGAGTTGCGTGTGGCGCTTGCGCGGTTCGTCGACGGTCAGTCTTTGTTTGTGCTTGATGCGCATCATGCAGATTGTCTGTTGGCATGTATCGATGATGCGGCATATATCGTCTATGCACATGAAGCAGGCAAATTGCCAGGAATCACCGTTGAGCGATTGACCATGCTGGATCAGACTCGGGTTCTGTCGCACCTCAATATGGTCGAGCTGACCCAGGATGCACAAAAGCTGAGCCAAGGCCCTGAGGTGACGCAGGCCTATCAAGACGGGCTTGCCATGGGGCGACTCGCAACCGCCGCGGAAGCGGTAGGTGCGGCTCAGACCTGCCTGATGCGCACCGTCAAATATGCACAAGAACGAGAACAGTTCGGGCGCAAAATTGGCAGCTTCCAGGCGGTAAAACACGAACTTGCCGATGTGATGGTTAATACTGAGGCGGCCATCTCCGCTGTCTATTTTGCAGCCTGTACGGCGGCAGAGTCACCGGATGCACTTGATCAGATGGCAGCGTTAGCAAGGGTACAGGCGAGTGAGGCGCTCACCCATGCCGCGAGTCGCATGATACAACTGCACGGGGGGATCGGATTTACCTGGGAACATGATGCGCATCTGTACTTCAAACGCGCTCGAGGTACAGCCACGCTCTTCGGTTCAAACGCGAGCCTAGATGAAGCCATCGCGGCTTCAATTATAGGAGATGCGGCATGAAACTGACTTTCACGGATGAACAGGAACAATTTCGTGCTGAGGTGGCGGGATGGCTTGAAGACAAATTGTCCGGAGATTTTGCTGATATCCGCGGTATTACCTCGCAGACGGAGGCAGCACAGCGACGACTCGAATGGGAGCAAGCCCTCGGTGCTGCGGGTTGGAGCGCCATCGGTTGGCCCCGGCAGTACGGTGGTCGAGCAGCGGATCTGTCGCAACAGGTTATATTTGCGGAGGAATATGCGCGAGCCAGGGCACCAGGCCGTCTGGGCCATATGGGCGTTGAACTGGCGGGACCGACAATTCTTAATTTTGGGACGGATGCGCAGAAGAAAAGATTCTTACCCAAGATGTCCGCCGGTGAAGAGATGTGGTGTCAGGGATATTCTGAACCTGGTGCCGGTTCCGATCTGTCTAATGTGAGAACAAAGGCCCGGTTGGAAGATGGGCCTCAGGGTGAACAATGGGTACTTGATGGACAGAAGATCTGGACGTCTCTTGCCCAGTTTGCGGATTGGTGCTTCGTCATTTGCCGGACGCAAGAAGGCTCGCAAGGCAGAGAGGGTCTTTCCTACCTGCTCGTGCCGATGCACCAGAAGGGTATCGAAATTCGTCCCATCCGGCAGATGACCGGTGAAGCAGATTTCAACGAGGTGTTTTTTGACGGCGCGGTCACGGCAGTGGAAAACATCGTCGGTGAACCGGGTCAAGGCTGGCAGGTAGCGATGGGCACGCTTGCGTTTGAGCGTGGAGTCTCCACGTTGGCTCAGCAGATGCACTTTCGTAACGAGCTCAACGAAATTATTAATCAGGCAAAGCTTAACGGCGCCTCCGACGACGTACTCATTCGCCGGCGCATCGCGCAAGCCTGGCGCGGTTTGCAGGCTATGCGCGCGAGTGCATTGCGTATGCTGTCCGGCGCGGACGAAGGTGCGCTCAGTGGCCCGCAGTTCACTTATAAAATCTATTGGGCGACCTGGCACCGCACGTTAGGTGAACTTGCAATGGATGTGCTTGGACAAAGCGGTGAGGTGGCATCCGATGACTACACCTTCCCTGACTTGCCAAGAATGTTCCTCTTTTCGCGAGCAGATACCATCTATGCAGGCACGAATCAGATACAACGCAATCTCATTGCAGAAAGAGCCTTGGGATTACCTAAGGAACCAAGAGGATAAAAGTACATGAACGATCTTACGGGTAGGAGAATTTTGGTCACGGGTGCAGCCTCCGGTATTGGTGCGGCCACCGCACGAAGGTGTGCCGCAGCCGGGGCAATAGTAATAGCTGCAGACCGTGTCGATCCGAAGGATACGAGTGGCTTAGCGGAGGGCCACGAACATGTGGTATTGGATGTGGCCGATGCTGAACAGGTCGCTGAGGTTGTGGCCGGGCTGGGACAAATCGATGGCTTGGTCAATGCTGCGGGTATATCTATCCCTGGAGGTATCGTGCAACTGGACACGGCAGCCTGGCAGAAAATCCTCGACGTCAATCTGACGGGCACAATGCTTGTTTGTAAACAAGTAACAGAGCATCTGCTCAGTAGCCGACGCCAGGGATCGATTGTTAACGTATCCAGCATCTATGGTCTAACCGGCGGATCAGGCAATGTTTCCTATAACGTATCTAAATCTGGTGTGTGGCAGCTGACCCGTTGCATGGCGGCTGATTTAGGTGGCTATGGCATTAGGGTGAACGCGGTGGCACCGGGTTATATCGAGACGCCCATGACAGACATACTTAAAAACGCGGGCCCGTTTCGTGATCAGTTCATCGCAATGCATCTGCTTAAGCGACCAGGAAAATCGGAAGAGGTCGCAGCGGCAATAAATTTTCTGCTTTCGGACGATGCTGCGTATATCACGGGCACGAACCTACCCGTTGATGGCGGGTTCACGGCGGCGCACGTACCTAACGTGGGCATGTAGTGAAGGTCGGTGTTGCACTAACCCTGCTCGCCGTGCTGACACTGGCTGAGACTCATGGTTTTCAGCGTACAGAGGAGCGTGTGCCCTGTGCCAATTTCACGGCAATCCGGCAACCGCTCTTTGGCGATCTGCATGTGCACACGGCCTACTCCTTCGATGCTTATGTATCGAGCGTGCGCGCAACACCGTGGGATGCGTATCGTTATGCCCAGGGCGAAGCCATTGAAATTCCAGCTGCGGATGGCGAAGGCTTGTTGACGATACAGATTTCAAAACCATTGGATTTCGTCTCGGTTACCGACCATGGAGAGTTTCTTGCACCTATAGACATTTGCAGCAACGATCCAGGCAGACTCGGTTATTGGTGGCCACACTGTGCGATGACTCGCGCGAGCAGTCAGTGGGTGCAGCTTTTAGCCGCCGACTGGTGGACAGGCCTTGCCGGGCAGAAAGAAGGGGAGAAGTCCCATTCGTTTGTGTGCACGTTGTCAGATTGTGAAGGCGCGGGACGCGATACTTGGAGTCGTGTCCAACAGGCTGCTGAGGATCATTACGATCGTAGCGAGACCTGTGCGTTTACGACGTTTGTGGGGTACGAATATACGGACAGTCCGAAACGACAGAACATGCATCGCAACGTCATTTTCAGAAACGAAGACGTGATCGACCTGCCTATTACGACGTATGAAACCGGTCGTTACAACTTTCCTGATCTTTGGCGCGGTCTGAGGCGTGAGTGCACGGACGCCCTCGGGCGGTGTGATGTATTGGCAATTCCGCACAATTCAAATCTGGCCGGTGGGCTCATGTTTAGAGACCCACAGACACCAACCGAACTTAAAGATCGCTTGTTTTTTGAGCCGCTGGTAGAGCTGGTGCAGCATAAAGGCGCTTCAGAGTGTCGGTACGATCGGATACTGGGGATGGGGCTTGATACCGAGGATGAACTATGCGCTTTTGAACAAGTGCCGGGTGATAACTTAGGTATGTTAGGTACAGTAAATGGAGTCGTGTTGACTGACAGGGCAGAGCTAAAGTCCATCGAAGAGTTTGCCCGGCGCAACATGGTGCGCAACGTCTACAAAGACGGCCTGGCCTATGGACAAAAGAACGGCGCTAATCCGTTTGTGATGGGTGTCATTGGCAGCACGGATACGCACTCTGCAACGCCCGGGGCAACCGAAGAGGATGCATTTACAGGGCACCTTGGTCGCCGGGACAGCGAATTCCGCAATGTGCAGGATCACTTCTATGCAAATGCGGGTGGGCATGCGGTGGTATGGGCAGAAGAAAATTCCCGTGATGCGATTTTCGCGGCACTCAGGCGAAAAGAGACGTATGCGACCAGTGGTACACGACCTATCGTGCGCTTTTTTGGAGCGCCGGATCTGCCGGATGACCTCTGTAGTGATGCCGATGCCATTGCCAAGGCATATGCGGCGGGTGTGCCGATGGGAGGCGCGATTCAGGCGTCGGATCGGCCATTGGAATTTTTTGTCAGTGCACAAAAAGACCCGGGCGTTGCCGGTAACCCGGGAACGGATTTGGAGCGCATACAAATCGTTAAAGGCTGGGTGAGTCAAGATGGGCAAACACACGAGCGGGTGATCGAAGTCGCCGGTGCGATCAATGATGCATCGGTTGATCCCATGACCTGTGCGAGGGTCGGGCAAGGTTCGCGTCGATTGTGTACGGTCTGGCAGGACCCTGATTTCGATCCTGTCCAACCTGCATTTTATTATGCAAGGGTCTTAGAAAATCCGACCTGTCGCTGGAGCACTTTGCAGTGTCAGGCGAGCGGGGTGAACCCATTTTCTGATCATTGTGAAGTACAGGCGAGTGAGGCGAATCAGCGGGCGCAAGCCGCTGGCGCCAGTGGTGATGTATATGGCAAGTGCTGTTTGGATGAGCAGGCCCAACCTTTTTATTCGCCAATCATCCGTGAACGCGCGTGGACTTCACCCATATGGTACCGCCAGGCACATGGATCACAGATGAGTGGGGGCTAAAGCTGGCGGGATGATGTACGTGAAATTAAGCCAGGGGCTGTGAATGTTGTGACTGATTTGATGCGCTCGCTTGCAGAAGCGACCCAAGCGAATGTCATTGTGGTGGCCGTTGATCATCTGGCCGAGGCAGACACACGTCATGTGGCGGACGAGGCCACCAATGATCCGAATGAGCATGATGTGAAACCGTACGCTCGCCTGGTTGCATCGCGCATCGAATACTTCAGAAACCGGGGTGCGGTCTGTTCGATGCCTGGTACGCGGCACCGCCTCTTTGGACTGCTTTGCACCCTTATCCTCGCGGCAGTTTGCCACGCAGAGGCGGCGAGTGCTGATATGGATGAGCGTGAACTGTGCATGGACTTCGAACCTTTAAAAAAGCCGTTTTTTGGTGACCTGCACGTGCACACGCGCTACTCGCTTGACGCATCGACACAAGGAACCCTGACCACGCCAGATCAGGTCTATCGGTTTGCCAAGGGTGAAAGGCTGGGGATTCAACCCTGGATCGACGGGATGCCCAGTCGCCACCTCAAATTAGCACGCCCGCTCGACTTTGCCATGGTCTCTGATCACGCAGAGCTGATGGGCGAAACCCAGTTGTGCTCCGATGCGGAATCTGCACACTTTGGCGCTTGGCAATGTTTGCTCTATCGACAATGGCCTCGAGGGGCTTTTTACTGGTTTAACTTCTGGTCAGCACAATATAGAGAACGTGTCGGATTCTGTGACGGTACGGATGATTGTCGGTTAGCGGCCGTTGGGCCCTGGCATGATATTCGACGAGCGGCTGAGGCACACTATGACCGCAGTGCGCGCTGTGCATTTACTACCTTTGTGGGCTACGAATGGACCGGCGGGGCTTCTGGCGAAAAGCACGGCAACATCCACCGAAATGTCGTATTCCGCAATGCCAGGGTCCCGGACCTGCCGATCAGTTACTTCGATGCAGGCTCGGCGACCGCTTTGTTCAAAGGTTTGGATGCTGAATGTCGAGACGCGGGTGAGTGTGAATCGTTAGTCATTCCACACAACACCAACCTGAGTGCCGGGATCATGTTTGAAGCGCCCCTGGATGTGCCAGAAGCGAGATTACGCGCGCGCTATGAAGTGCTTGCGGAAATCATGCAGCACAAGGGCAGTTCGGAATGTTATTTCGATCCTTTGACGAGCACGGATGAGTATTGTGGTTTTGAACAGTTACCCACGCGTAGTTTCAGCGACAATACTCCGCCGCAGCCGAACGACGGATTCTTGCGCGAGGTGCTGAAAGAAGGCCTGGAACGATCGCGTGGACTTAAGATCAACCCGTTTCAATTCGGGTTTATTGGCAGCTCTGACACGCATCTTGGAGCTGCAGGACAGGTGGCTGAGGATACGTTTGTGGGGCATGGCGGAGCGGGTATTCCAGCAGCTGAAGAAATTCCGATTGGGCTCCCCGATCTGCTCGAATACAACCCTGGTGGATTGGCTGTTTTGTGGGCTGAGGAAAACAGCAGACGGGCGCTCTTCACTGCCATGCAGCGCCGTGAAGCCTATGCCACGAGTGGTCCGCGCATGACCGTGCGCCTGTTTGCCGGGGAGAATCTTGCACATGACCTGTGCGCGGACGATGGTTTTGCCGAGCGGGGATATGCCCTGGGGGTGCCAATGGGAGGTTCTCTAGACGGGCGAGCAGGCAACCCAATCCGCATCGCCATGCAGGCACTTAAGGATGCAAAGAGCAATGATCTTGAGCGTCTACAGGTAGTTAAAGGCTGGATAGACGCTGCGGGTGAACGCCACGAAAAGGTGATTGATATCGACGTGGTCGGTGAGCCGCAAAAAATTGATTCAGCGACCTGTGAAGTTGCAGGTCGAGGGGCAGCGGAGCTCTGTGCCGTATGGCAGGATTCGGAATTTGACCCGACGCAGCCGGCATTTTATTACGGCCGGGTACTTGAAGGACCGAGTTGCCGGTGGAGTCAGAGGATGTGTGTTGCAAACGGAGTCGACTGTTCAAATCCTGAAAGTGTGAGTGAAGGATTTGAGGGGTGCTGCGCCTCGGCGCACCGTCCTGTGATTTACGAACGGGCGTGGACGTCACCTGTCTGGTATGTGCCGAAAATCCCCGGTAGTGAGATACAGCCTCCCCCATAGGTGGTATTCCCTAGGGATCAAATCCCTCGGTGGTTCTCAGGCGCGCGCCTGCATGTGCGCGGCGATCTTTTCCGCAATCATCACCGTAGCTGCGTGCGTATTGCCTGACACGAGGGTTGGCATGATGGAGGCATCGACTACGCGCAGCGCCTCAAGCCCCCATACTTTGCCTTGTGAATCCACCACAGCATCCGGGTCAGTGCCCATGCGACAAGTGCCTACTGGGTGATAGCCCGTGTGCGCATGTGCGCGCGCGTACTCCGCCAGTGTGGCCGGGTCATTGCCTGGCGTCTGGGGTCGGATACGGGACTCGACCAGATCAGCAAAAGGTGCCGTGTGTGTTAATTCCTCTGCGATTTTCATGCCTGAGACTACCGCGTCTAAGTCATTGGGCTCATCGAAGTAGTTAACGCATATTTCGGGCGCGAGGGTGATGTCCTGGCTGGTTGCGCGCACAGTTCCTCTGGATCGCGGGTGCATGAGGTAAGGCATCATCGTAAATCCCGGAAATGGATCGACCTTCTGTTCGGATGCCTCGTCCGAGTCGGCACCGCTGATTGGCAGGCAGTGGAATTGTAGATCTGGCCGATCCAGATCGGGCCGGCTCTTGACAAAAAGACCGACGGAGGCAGCGGGCATCGCAAGGGGGCCAGATCTGTTGAACGCATAGCGAATGAGCCCGCCGAGCATCGCGATGCCGCCGACTGTACCGTTGGCACTATTGGCTGCCTCGTGCATACGCCATGCCATGGGTGGCCCGGCGTGATCCTGCAGATTGGCGCCAACACCAGGCCGTAAACACTGCGGCTCTACATCGATTGCGTGTAGATCGGACGCGCGACCGATGCCTGACACCTGCAAAAGCTGTGGCGAGCCGTATGCGCCGGCAGCCAAAATAATTTCTTTTCGTGCGATAAACTCCCCTTTATCTGTCGCGAGACCGATTGCGCGGTTGGCGTCGAGGATGATGCGCTGGGTTGTACACCCGGTGCGGATGGACAGATTGGATCTGTCTCGTACAGGGTCCAGATAAGCGTTTGCCGAAGAGTGGCGCCGCCCATTTCTCATGGTCACCTGGTAGTAGCCGATGCCTTCCTGGTCGGGGCCGTTGAAATCGTAGTTACGCCGATAACCGAGATTGACGCCTGCCTGGACCAGTGCTTCGCAGACGGGAAAGGCGTTGGCCTGGTCTTCAACGCTGATGGGACCTGTGTCGCTATGCCAGGTATCTGCACCTCTTGCCTGACTAACTGAATTGACAAAATACGGTTTGACTGATTCCCAGTCCCAGCCAATCGCGCCGGATTGTGCCCATTGGTCGTAGTCGGCCTGTTGACCGCGGATGTAGATCATGCCATTGATCGAAGAACTTCCACCCAGAACACGACCGCGGGGTAGCGTGTGACGGCGATTGTGTGTGCCTGGATCAGGCTCTGATTTGAATTGATAGGCGAACTTTGGTGAATAGACAGTGACCCCGTAACCAAGAGGAATGCTGATCAGAGGGTTGCGGTGTTGACCACCGGCCTCAAGCAGGAGCACCTGGGTACGTTCATCGGCGGACAGTCGGTTGGCGAGTACGCACCCGGCAGAGCCTGCCCCTACGATGATGTAGTCGAACGCCACTAATATTTTACTCTCTGTACGATACCGTCATGATACTTCTATTGGCGGGGCTATATGGGGCTATATGGGGCTATATGGGGCTATATGGAGCTATATATAGAAATGGTGATATAACCCTGGGTGGTATAGAAGTGGTGGAAAAATTTCTAAAATCGCTGTTTGGCCCGAGCACGGTACAGCCCGCATAATTTCAATCACAGCGATCGCTCGAGATGCGTTGCCTTGATGGCTCTTTTGACGAGTTTGCCTGAAGCGTTGCGGGCCAGCGGGACCTGTTGCAGATATATTTCCTTCGGGGCCTTATGTCGGGCCAGGTGTTCTAAGCAGTGGTCAGCGAGCATCTCAACGGTGATGTGTTTTCCCGGTTCGGGTACGGCGATCGCGATCACTTTTTCTCCGAGACGCTCGTCCGGCAAGCCGAAGGCGGCACTTTCTCGAATTGCCGGGTGGAGGTCGACGGCTCGCTCAACTTCGGCACAATAAATGTTTTCCCCGCCGGAGATAACCATGTCGATTTTACGATCGACGATATAGAGCAGCCCTGTTTCGTCAAAATATCCAATGTCTCCAGTGCTAAACCACCCCTGATCGTCGAAAGGGTCTTCGTCCGCATTGGCGTAACCAGTCATCAGCGCCGCACCGCGTATGAAGATTTCGCCGCTCATGCCAATGTCCAAAACATCTCCTGCGTCATCGCGAATCTGGGCATCCAGAGTAGAAACAAGGCGACCGACGGAGCTCGAATTGTTGATGAAGGGCTCGCCCACCATCAGCGTAACTGTGCCGTTGGATTCCGTCATGCCATAACCGGTACCTAGAATCGCATTTGGGAAAGCAGCATGAATATCAGCGAGTAACGCAGGTGGCGTTGCCTGTCCGCCAACGGAGAGGCTAGTGAGGCTGGAAAGGTCGTAGGTTTCTCGATCTGTTAAGTTCAGAATGTCCCGATACATTGTCGGTACAGCCGGAAAAGCGGTGACTTTCTCTTGCTCTATGAGACTCAGTGCGGTGTGGGTGTCCCATTTGTTCAGCAGCACAATTTTGCCGCCCTGCACCAGGCTGGTCAGAAAGACCGCATGACACCCACTGACATGGAACAGCGGAAAGATCAAAAGGTTTACCGTGGGTGGTCGCATCTGCAGGAGCGTTTCATAGTCAATGCCGTAGGCTGTGGCCATCTGTTCGGCGATCAGCGCACTTGAATATTGAATGGTTTTCAAAGAGGTGAGAACACTCTCGTGGGAGAGCGAGGCTGCCTTAGGCAGGCCGGTCGTGCCGCTGGTGAACATGAGGAGTGCTTCGTCGTCACGGGCTCGAAGCGTATGCGGAAGATCTTCGGCGTGGTCTGCACTGGCAATCCTGGCAATATCAGCCATTGCGAGCTCAGGTATGTCTTCGGGTATATCGTCGCGCGCGTGTAAACACAGCGTGCAGCCGGTTGAGATCAGGCAGTGCTCGATTTCCTCTCTGCCGGCGCGTGCATTGATCAACGCAGGAACGGCACCCAGCGATGTGATTGCAATGAAAGCCACGATCCATTCGGTTGAGTTGGGCAGAGCCAGACCCACCCGGTCGCCGGGCATGATGTTGTGGTTAGCGCTCAGATACCCTGCCAGATGGGCGGAGTGGCGCTTGGTTTCTGCAAAGGTGAGTCGCGTATCGTCGGCGACGACCAGGTCATGTTGAGCGTGAAGGTCCAGACAATTCAGAATCTCACCCAAACAGGAGAAGTTCTCTTTGAAGACTCGTACGGTACGTGTGCCCCTGGAGACTTCCTCAATGGCAAATTGCTGTTCGACTGCACTCACCTGTTATCATCCGGCAAATTTAACAAAACCGTGCAATACGATAGAAAAACATTCATATACTTGCACTTTGCGTAGTTAGACTACCTGTTAATTACGAATATAGGAAGTAGATGATCACAAGGCTGATCACCCGAGCGCGGCTGGTGGGTACCCGATGGCCCTCCGGCGCAATCCAGTCGCGGCGAGGCCTGTGTCTGGCGCGCGGGGCTGAAGTCGATGGTGTGGCCGCCAGTATGATATGAAGTTTTAGCGAATTGCCGGTGTGGTGCATCGTCTGAATAGCATTTTACGGACCGCGATCAGCTTTGTTGTGGCTCATTTGCCTATCCTGGGTGAACAGGCCGGTGCGTGTGTTCGGACTGCCCTTAGCGAAGGTGAGGGCGTATTTAGAAAACGGATGGCGAGTGTTCAATGGATTCGAGGTGGCTGATGCAGTCTGAGAGGGATCATATTCTACGTTTATGGTCTCTACATAAATTGTCTTATTGCGTGGATTCTGCTCATGAGAAATGCGAGTTATGAAAAGAAGTAGTGAAATTTTGGTCGTTTCACGCAAAAATAGAAGGGATGCTAATTGTGGGTCCAGAACAAGAATTGCAGCCGTCCACTGAGTACATTCCCGATGAACTGGATTTGAAGATCATTGCGCTTCTTCAAGAGGACGGGCGCATGTCTACTCAAGATATTGCGGGCGCACTGGATTCTACTTCATCAACAATCCGTAAGCGTATACGACGCCTGGAAGAGACCGGCACGATGCGTGTTGTCGCGGTGACAGATTTTGCGGCGGCGGGCTATGACGTGCTGCTGGCGATCGGCATTGAAGTTGAAAGCCGGAGTGCAGAAGCGGTCGGGCTTGATCTGGCCGCCCTGCCTGAGGTGTTTTCGGTGAACCTGACCACCGGGTCTCACGATATTGAGATATTGGTGGGGGCTCGTTCCTTTGATGAATTGGCAACTTTTCTACATGAAGAGGTTTCGCATATAGACGGCATTGGCCGTCTGTCGCCGGGTCTCACGATTGAAGTCTACAAATATCAATCCGAAGTGGTGCCCCAACTTGAGTAAAAGCCAGATAGATGACGTTGATCGTCGCATTGTTGAACACCTCTCGGTCGATGGCAGGCGCAGCAATCGCGAAATTGCGAATGAGCTGGGGCTGGGAGAAGGAACCGTACGAGGACGGATCAAACGGATGCAGGAAAACGGCATCATCAAGATCATGGCGTTAACGAGTTTTACCGGCCCCGAACCGCCCCTCCTGGCCTACATAGGTGTACGCGCGGACCTTAAGCATGTTGCAGAAACGGCGCAGACCATCGCCGGGATGGAGTTTGTGCGATTCGTTGCCACCATGATGGGCCGATACGATATTCTCGTGATTACGCTTGTTAAGGACGGGGGAGAACTCATACGTCTGGTCAATGAAGAGATTATGACCTTGCCGGGGGTCCGCCATGCAGACACGACCTTGGCGGTGAAGGGGTTGAAGTATGATTATCGCTGGGGACGAATCGTTGAGGAGCGGCCCTGATACCAGATGGCAGAAGCTAGCGTGTGGCTTCTTCAATGAACGTTAGAAAACTAGGCGGTTCTCCTCCGCCAAATACTTCAAGGGCAGCGCCAGAAATGTAAGCGGCGTCATCAGAGGCAAGGTAAATACAGGCGTTGGCAATGTCCTTGGGGGTTCCCATGCGCCCGTTTGGCAGGCGTGCTTCAAGGCGGGCCATACCATCCAATCCCCCGTAGTGAAGGTCGGCAGCCTCGGTTTTAATGAGGCCTGCGATAATGGCATTGACCCGCACATCGTGTCCCCATTCTTGGGCCAGGGAGACCGTTGCATTCAGCAAACCCGCTTTCGCTGCACCATAGGCCATCGTTCCAGGAGAAGAGCGAATACCGGAGACGCTCGCGATATTAATGATCGAACCGTTGTGATCTTTGAGTGCGGCGTAGGCCAGCTGACTCATCGACAACGGCGCCAGCAGGTTCAACCGGATGATGGCCTCGGTAAATCGCGGTGATGCCACGGCGGCATCGGCAGGTGGTCCGCCGCCGGCGTTGTTGATGAGCGTGTCGAGCTTACCCGCGAGCGTGAGGACCTCGTCGATGATTGCCTTGCCGCTGTCGGGATCCCGGACGTCCCCTTCTATGAATGTGGCCGCACGGCTGGGATCTCCGGGGGCGTGTATTGCCGCTTCGGGTTCGTTGCGCGCACAGATAAAGACATCTGCTCCGCTTTTTAGAAAGGCTTGGGCGATGCCCTTGCCGATGCCCCGGGTGCCCCCTGTAACCAACACGGTCTGATTTTCGACGCTGAACATATCACCCCCAATGTATGACGTTATTTTTCCCGTAAATCGTGTATTGAGCAAGAAATTAGAGGGATTATTTCCATAATTCGCTAATTTAACAGAATATTCTGCGCAAAAGAGTAGACTGGTTGCTTTAGCTATGGAATATTGAGCCCATTATCTGGGAAGAAGCGACAAAACCATGACCGAGGCATCCGTACAGCAGGAGATTGAACGGACTGATACACCGCGTCTTGTCGACATTGTGGCGGACCATGCGGCCCTGGTCAGTGATAAAGCGGCAGAGGGTCGTGCCCGACGCGAAGTGTGTGATGAAGTTGTCCAGGCATTGAAAGATGCGGGTTTTATCAGGGCGGTGCTGCCACAACGATGGGGTGGTTTGGAAGTCACACCGCAGGAATTTTTTGCGGCGCACATGCGTATTGCGGAGCAGGATATGAGTTCTGCCTGGGTGGCAGGTATCATCGCCATACATGCCTATCAACTCGCGATCATGGACGAGCGGGCGCAGGCTGATGTATACGCAGAGGATCCCAACACCTGCATATCGAGTTCATACAATCCCGTTGGTGGCAAGGTTGAGGTCTGTGACGGTGGATTCATGCTCAGCGGGCGTTGGGGTTGGAGTTCCGGTTCCGGTCACTCATCCTGGGTCTTGTTGGGCGGAATCATTGCAGAGGAAGGATACCGTACTTTCCTCGTGCCGCGATCTGATTATGAGATAGAAGACACGTGGCATGTTTATGGCCTTCAGGCCACCGGTTCTAACGATATCGTCATCGATACCCCTGTATTTGTCCCGGAACATCGTACGCACAAGCAGGTCGATGGGTTTAATTGTCTGCACCATCAGGAAAATCCGTTGTACAGCATTCCCTGGGCACAGATGTTTATTCGCGTGGTTTCCACGCCTGCGATAGGAGCCGCCAAACATGCAGTTGCGCTTTTTACAGGCAATGCCGCTGCATCCAGTACAGACCCGACAAAATTGCAGGGGGATGCGGATATTAACAGGCGGGTCGCGCAAACATTGAATGACATCGATGAAGTCGAGACGATCATGTATCGTAATTTCGATCACATGGTCAGGGTGGTGCGCGCGGGTGAGGCGATGTCGCTTGAAGACAGAGTGCGCTATCGCTATCAGGCGAGTATTGTCGTCGAGCGGATGAGCACTGCGGTGGATCGCTTGTTTGCTGTGGCCGGTGGCCGAAGTGTATTCAATGGCGCTGAAATTCAGAACATCTGGCGGGATATACATATCGCGCGCGCCCATGTCGCAAACAACCCGACAGCCTTTGCACGAAACATGGGCAGTATGGCCTTAGGTGGTGATAACGGCGACTTATTTATCTGATTAGGGGACGACCGTGACATCAGACAAAGAAGAACTTCTGGGGCCACCACGAGGAGAAGTCCGGCAAGTGGGTGAGCTCGATATTCACTTCCACACTTATGGTGAAGGCGAACAGGTGGTTGTATTCGTGCACGGCAGTGGCCCGGGTGCAAGCGGTTACAGTAACTTTAAGAAAAACGTAGAGACATTTGTTGGCGCGGGATACAAGGTTGTTGTCCCCGATCTCCCGGGTTTCGGCTATTCGAGCAAGCCTACTGATGCGGACTATACGAGTGAATTTTTTAGTACACATCTGATCGGTCTACTCGATTCGCTCGAGATCAGGACATTTTCGCTCATTGGAAATTCGCTGGGTGGTGCGATCAGCATTCGTACGGCGCTGGACCATCCGGATCGAGTATCAAAGCTTATTCTGATGGCCCCGGGTGGTATCGAAGATATCGAGACCTATATGGCGATGCCGGCCATGGCGAAGATGATCAACAATTTTGTCGGTGGACAACTCGATCGCGAAGGCTTGCGCGGTGTGCTTGAAAACCTGGTATACGACCCGGTCCATGTAACCGATGCCCTGGTGGACGAACGCTGGGCCATCCTTCAGCAGCAACCGCCTGAGGTCCTGAGCAGAATGACCATCCCCAATATGGAAACTGAACTCGATCAAATCCAGTGTCCGGTGCTGAGTTTCTGGGGTGTCGATGATGAGCTTTTGCCTGCCAGTGGGGGTCAGAAGATCACGCGTGCCTGTCGTCCGAGCCGTCACATCGAACTTTCCGATTGCGGTCACTGGGTTATGGTTGAGCACACCCGGCTCTTCGATACCGCTTGCCTGGATTTTCTGGCAAACGATTGAAGTGCGGTAGAACTGGGGAATTTTAGAGCGAGAGAACTCGCAAAGCAGATTAAGCCGGGGTCTTCGGGAACCGGCGCTTTGTCGGGCAATGGAAGACGTTGAAGAAGGAAGTTTAAGAATGACAAACGCAGTCAGTTCACTGGGCTATGTGCGTATCGGCATGCAGGATCCTGAGGCATGGGCTTCAGTCGGAGAAGACATTCTTGGATTCGCAGCCAGCCGTAATAAAGATGGTTCGGTGCATTTGCGAATGGATGCTGCACCGTTTCGTTTTGTCATTGAACAGGCGCCGGCAGATGGATTCATCTGTGCCGGCTGGGAGTGCTCGGCGGCGGTTTTTTCCGTATTGAGTGAGAAACTTGAACTAAACCACATTGCTTTGCAGACAGGCTCTGCCCATGAGGCTGCCCGACGGGAAGTTGCAGCCTACCTTTGTGGCGAAGACCCTTCGGGTAACCTGTTTGAGCTCTATCACAGCCGCACTGAGGTGGAATCGGAGTTCAACGCGAACATTGAAGGTGTGTCCTTTATCACGGGTGAACTGGGCATGGGACATGTCGTACTCCCGGCGGCTGAATTTTCAGAGACCAGCTCGTTTTATCAGGCCCTGTTGGGATTTGGTATGAGTGATGAGCTTAAGTTGCCGCCACCTGGCGAAGGTATGCCGGAGATGGCGGTAAACTTCCTACACGCTCAAAGTCCTCGCCACCACAGCCTCGGGCTTTTCAACGGCCCGGCACCTTCCGGTGTCGTGCACCTGATGGTGGAATTGGCGAGTCTTGATGCAGTGGGCACCTGCCTTGATCGAGTGAATGCAGCAGGGCTTCCGATTACAGCGACTCTGGGCAGACATGCCAATGACGGCATGGTTTCTTTTTATTTTCTTGCGCCGGGGGGTATCCCGGTAGAGGTTGGCTACGACGGCATGCAGTTCGATTGGGATGATTTTGTACCGACGCGCAGCACCGTAGGTGACCTTTGGGGCCATGCCTATAGTTTTCCGGAGGCGACGACGTGATAGACAAAACCATGACGATCGAAGACATCGTTGCCGAGATAGAAAGTGGCATGACCATTGGCATTGGTGGCTGGGGCGCCAGGCGCAAACCCATGGCGTTCATCCGCGAGTTAATACAAAGTGATGTCACAGACCTGACACTCCTCGCGTACGGCGGACCGGACGTCGGGATGTTGGCGGCGACCGGAAAAATCAGAAAACTCATATTCGGTTTTGTGTCAATGGATCTGGTCCCTCTGGAAGCCCATTTTCGTGCTGCTCGGCAGGCGGGCGCGTTTGAAGTCATGGAACTCGACGAAGGCATGTTCCAACTGGGTCTCAAAGCCGCGGCAAGTCGGGTCCCCTTTTACCCGACGCGCGTCGGTATTGGTTCTGATGTGCTCGCGACAAATCCTCAAATTCAAATGATTAAGTCTCCCTATGGAGATGAAGAACTGGTCGCGATGCCTGCGTTACCCGTCGATATTGCTGTCTGTCATGTCAATGAGGCAGATATTTTAGGTAATTCCCGGCTAAGCGGGCCGGATCCGTTCTTCGATGAGTGGTTCTGCAGAGCGGCAGGCAAGGCGTATCTCACGACAGAGGCTATCGTTGAGACGGATGCGTTTAATGACCCGCTGATCGCCATGCAAATGCCCATTGAGCGCAACCTGATAAAGGGCGTTGCGTCTGCCCGATATGGCGCGCATCCAACCTCGTGTGGCCCGTCGTACGGAATGGATGTGGCACATCTGTCTCAATACAACGGTGCGGCCAAGGGAGAATGGCAGACCTATTATGATGAGTATGTGGACGGGAAGTCGCTTCCTGAGTACGTGGCCAGTGTGGGTGGTGAGGAACATATACAGGGGCTGCCGCTGCCGATTTTTTAGGAGAGAAAGTGATGAGTTTTACACTAGCAGAATTGTGTATATGCGCCTCGGCGGAGTCGTTTCGTGGGGATGGTGAGTACATGATCACGAGTATCGGCCTAGTACCCCGACTTGCCGCTTCCCTTGCTAAGTCGACTTTTGAGCCGGGCTTGATGATGACGGAAGGCGAGGCTTATCTGGTGAGTGAACCTGTGCCGGTCGGCCCACGGGGAGATTACAAGCCTAAGATTGAAGGCATCATGACTTACGAACGGGTATTTGACATTGTCAACCGGGGGCTCAGACATGCGATGGTGACGCCGGTCCAGGTTGACTGCTATGGACAGATGAACATATCCATCGTTGGCGACTACAAGTCCCCGAAAACGGCGCTTCTCGGTGTCCGCGGGTATCCGGGCAATACCATCAACAACTCGAATTCTATGTTCACTCCCAGTCACGACGTCCGCACGTTTGTCGAAGGTGAAGTCGATATGGTGGGTGGTATCGGCTACAACCGGAGCCGATGGCCCGGAGGTGTTAAGCCTGAATTTCTGGACTTGCGTCGTATCGTTTCGAACCTCGCGGTGATGGATTTCCATGGTTCGAACAACGGGATCCGTGTCATCAGCCTGCATCCGGGTGTTACTTTTGAGGAGGTGCAGGAAAATACGGGCTTCGAGCTTGCCCGACTGGACAATCTGCCTGAGACACCTGCGCCGAGCAACGAACAGCTCGAAGTATTAGACCGACTGGATCCGCACAACATGCGGGCAACGATTTTCCGCGACAATCCTCCGGGGCAAAGGGCGGCGTGAATGCAGGCGCCAGTGAACGAGGGGATATGTTAAAAACAGCACTCACTGAAAGCCTTGGCTGTGAAGTACCGATTATTCAGACGGCCATGGGTTGGGTTGCAACACCTGAGCTGGTCATCGGTTCGGTATCGGCCGGCGCGATGGGTTTTCTTGCAGCGGCCGTAATGACACCGGACCAATGCGAGACTGCGTTAAGACAAATCAAAGAGGCAGCAGATGCGCCTTTTGGCGTCAATCTGCATTCTTTCCAACCGGGTGTCGATCGCATAATTGATCTGTGTATTGACTACGAGGTTGCGGCCATTTCCTACGGACGTGCACCCTCTGCGGCGATGATAGACAAGGTCAAATCCCGGGGAATCAAATGTGTACCTACAATCGGCGCGGCTAAACACGCACTGAAGGCGGTCGCGCTCGGTGCCGACATGGTCATATGTCAAGGCGGGGAAGGTGGTGGTCATACGGGTGAAACCCCAACCTGGTTATTGCTGGGCCAGGTACTAGATATGGATCTGGGTGTGCCGGTGGTTGCCTGCGGCGGTTTTAAAGACGGGCGTGGTCTTGCGGCTGCGTTAACGTTTGGTGCCGACGGTGTTGCGATGGGAACCCGTTTCCTGCTGACTGCTGAAAGCCCGACGCCCCAAGCAACCAAGACGCGTTATCTGGATTCGGAAGTGACGGCCATCAATGTATCGACTCGGCTCGATGGACTTCCGCAGCGCATGATCATGAACCAACGACTGCAAGCTCTAGAAAGTGCATCCTGGGTACGGATGTTGGCGATCGCCCTCCAAAGCGGCTGGCATTTCAAAGAACATACCGATGCTGGCTATATCGAAATGCTTCGTTCTGCCTGGGCAATGTCGCGCGATGGAGATACCTCCCTGGCGCAGACGATATTGGCAGCCAACGCACCGATGATTATCCAGCAGGCGATGGTTGCCGGTCGTCCTGATGAAGGGGTTCTGCCGAGTGGTCAGGTTGCTGGGCTGATTGATGATTTGCCAAGTTGTGCTGACCTGGTGGGTTCAATTGTGCAAGAGGCGCTTGAACGATTGTCTGTTCACGCGTCAGAAAAGCTGGGAGTAGAACATGCCGTTTGAGGTATCCGTATCAGATAATGTTGCTGAACTTGTTTTTGCCCACCCACCCGTGAATGCGTTTCCCGGCAAGATGTGGATGGAGTTGCCGCAACTCATTACGGGTCTTGGCCAGCGTGCGGATGTGCGTTGTGTTCTTATCCGAGCGGAAGGCAAAGGATTTTGTGCCGGGGTTGATATCAAGGAACTGGCTGATAATGCGGCTGCGATCGTCGAGGTCAACAAAGGCAACTTCCTGACTTTTAAGGCGATCCATGATTGTGAAATTCCAGTAGTCAGTGCCCCGCACGGCTTTGTACTTGGTGGTGGGATCGGTGTGTGCGGCGCATCGGATGCCGTAATCGCGGCAGATAATACCTACTTTGCATTGCCTGAAATCGATCGCGGTGCGATGGGTGGTGCATCGCACATGCAGAGGATGTTTCCACACGCGAAGGTCAGGGCCGCTTTCCTGACAGGTGGCCGCATAGAAGCGCAGGATGCTGAGCGGCTGGGTGGTATAGAAAAAGTGGTTGCGGCGGATAAGCATCTCGATCATGCACGAGAGTTTGCTGCGGTTATCGCCTCTAAATCGCGGGATGCGTTGCGCATAGCCAAACAGGCACTCAACGGTATTGAGGCGTTTGACGTGGACCGCAGCTATCGCTGGGAGCAAGGCTTTACCTTCGAAATGTACATGCACGAAGACAGTCAATCAGCGCGAGATGCCTTTGTTGAAACCGGCAATACGGCAAAATTCGATGACTGATGGTGGAAGTCAGAACAAACAATCGAGTTTGTAACAAATCCAGAGTGAGGAGATGTAAATATGGCTCAAGCCTATATTGTAGATGCGCTTAGAACGCCGACGGGTAGACGTAAGGGCGGCCTTGCGGAACTTCACCCGGCAGATCTGGGGGGGCATGTTTTGCGCCAATTAGTTGACCGCAATGACGTCCCAGGAGAGGACTATGATGATGTAGTCTTCGGTTGTGTAGACACCATAGGGCCTTTAGCGGGTGATATCGCGCGTACCTGTTGGTTGGCAGCAGGGCTGCCAGTGCATGTTCCGGGTGTCACAATCGACCGTCAGTGTGGTTCGTCTCAACAAGCGGTGCACTTTGCTGCGCAAGCGGTGCTCAGCGGTACGATGGACGTCGTTGTCGCGGGGGGTGTGCAAGCGATGACGCAGATACCGATTTCCGCTGCGATGCTTGCAGGACAGGCCTACGGTTTTGGTGATCCTTTTACTGGTTCGCCTGGTTGGGTACAAAGGTTCGGTGACGGGTTGGTCACCCAGTTCAATTCAGCACAGATGATCGCGGACAAATGGGGTTTTTCCAGAGAGGACCTGGAGGCCTATGCCCTGGAATCCAACGAGCGTGCCTTTCACGCGATCGATGAAGGACGATTTGAAAAGGAGATCGTACCCATCAATGGTGTGTCGATGGATGAGACACCGCGAAGAGGGACGACGCTGGAAGCCATGGCCGAACTTGCTCCATTGCAGGAAGGCGGCAAGATCACGGCCGCGGTTTCATCACAGACGTGCGATGCAGCTTCGGCAATGCTGATTTGTTCCGAAGAAGCCGTTGACCGCTACGACCTGAACCCGCGTGCACGGATTCATCACATCAGTGTGCTGGCAGATGATCCGATTTGGATGCTGACCGCGCCGATGCCGGCAACAAAGCGTGCCATGGAGAAGACAGGCATGAATCTGAGTGACATCGATGTGGTAGAAATCAATGAAGCTTTTGCCCCGGTGGTGATGGCATGGCTCGCGGATACGGGCTATGACCACGCCAAAACCAACGTCAATGGGGGCGCAATTGCATTGGGCCATCCCTTAGGGGCAACGGGTACCAAGCTGATGACGACCTTATTGCATGAGCTTGAACGTACGCATGGACGCTATGGCCTGCAGACGATGTGTGAAGGTGGTGGTCAAGCCAACGTCACAATCATTGAGAGGCTATAGCAGTGGGCGGCTTGTGTGAGGGCCGTACGGCCATTGTAACGGGCGCGGGCGGTGGCCTGGGCCGAAGCTACGCGATGGCACTTGCCGAGGCCGGGGCGAATGTCCTGGTTAATGACATCAATCCAACGACGGCGGCAGCAACTGTTGCTGCGATCGAAGCGGGGGGTGGGAAGGCTGCCGTTAACACGAACGATATAACAGATCACGAAGATGCTGGTCGTATCGTCCAACAGGCAATTACCACTTATGGTGATTGTCAGATTGTGGTCAACAATGCGGGTATCTGCCGCGACCGAATGTTTGCATCTATGAGCCCGGATGACTGGGATCAGGTGATTTCAGTACACCTTAAAGGACACTTTTGTATAGCCAATCACCTTGTCCGCCACTGGCGCCAACAGGCAAAGGAGTCACTGCCGGTTTCGGGTCGGATAATTAATACGAGTTCAGGTGCGGGGTTGTTGGGATCTGTGGGTCAGTCGAACTACTCAGCGGCAAAAGGTGGCATTCTGAGCCTGACGTTGGTGCAGGCGGCGGAGCTTGCGCGCTATGGTGTCACGGCAAACGCGCTCGCACCCCAGGCCCGGACAGGTATGACGGAGGAAGTCTTTGCGGACATGATGAAGGTGCCCCAGGATGGCAGCTTTGACCTCTATCATCCTGACAATGCAGCCCCGCTGGTTGTATGGCTCGCGAGCCAGGCGTCGAGCCATGTGACTGGCCAATGTTTCGAAATTTTCGGCGGTAAATTATCAGTTGCGGACGGATGGCGTACCGGCTCTATAAAGGACAAAAAAGCCCGATGGGACGCCGAAGAGTTGACCGATGTAGTGAATGAGCTTGTTGCCGAAGCTAAACCGCCGCAGCCTGTATATGGGTCATAACCCCAGGAGTTGAGTCATGGACCTAGCGCAACCACCGGCTTATCCGGAAGGGCATGAATTGCTCAAGGGCCGTAAGGCAATTATTACTGCTGCTGCAGGTACTGGGATTGGTTTTGCAACGGCTAAGCGTTGCGTGGAAGAGGGTGCTGCTATTCTCATCTCCGATATCCACGAAAGACGGCTTGCAGATGCAGCATCTCGCATCGAGACGGAGACGGGCGTACGACCGGCGACGACCCTTTGCAACGTCACGGATCAGGTCGATGTGGACAATCTTTTTGCAAAAGCAGCCCAAACGTTTGGTGCGCCGGATCTGGTGATAAACAACGCCGGCCTCGGTGGTACAGCGAACATCATGGAGATGACGGATGATGAATGGTCTGTCGTTATGGATGTCACTTTGAATGGTACGTTCAGGATGACAAGGGCTGCAATGCAGGCAATGTCCGGCAAAGGCGGCGTCATTGTGAACAATGCATCTGTGCTCGGCTGGCGTGCTCAGGTTGGCCAGGCGCACTATGCGGCCGCCAAAGCGGGCGTGATGGCGCTAACACGATGTGCGGGTCTTGAAGGTGCAGAGCACGGGATTCGTGTGAACGCAGTCGCACCCAGTCTTGCCATGCACCCGTTCCTTGCCAAAGTGACCACGGAAGAACTGCTTGCTGAGCTGACGGCAAAGGAAGCCTATGGTCGACCTGCAGAAGTGTGGGAGGTGGCCAATGTGATGGTCTTCCTTGCTTCGGAATACGCCAGTTACATGACCGGCGAGACCATTGCTGTGTCCAGTCAGAGGGCTTAGGCATGAGTTTGATAATCGATTATCACGATCTAGCCGGGCAGGTGGGATCGGCATTGGGCCCAACCGAATGGATGAAGATCGATCAGGCGCGAATCGACTTATTTGCCGAAGCAACAGAAGACCATCAATGGATACACGTCGATCCTGAGGCGGCAGCCAGTGGTCCGTTTGCAGCAACGATTGCGCATGGCTACTTAACATTGGCACTAGTCAATAAATTCATGCCGGACCTCATTACAGTGACTAATACGTCAATGGGTGTGAATTACGGGTGCGAGAAAGTCCGGTTTCCAAATCCCGTCAGGGTAGGGTCGAAAATTCGAGGTGTTGGCGAATTAATGAGCGTTGATGAAGTGGGCGGTGGGAGTCAGGTGGTTGTAAGGGTGAGGGTTGAAATTGAAGGTGAAGGCCGACCTGCCTGCGTGGTCGATGCGGTTAGCCGTTTTTATCCTTGATCGAGGCCGAAAAATCAGAGGGTGATATGGGCGAGTTGAAAGGAAAGGTGGCACTGGTCACGGGAGGTGGACAGGGTGTCGGTCAAGGGATCGCCTACGCGCTCGCAAGTGAGGGTGCCGCGGTTGCGGTGGCTGGACGGACGCTTAAGAAACTCGAGGCGACAGTGAGTGAAATTGAAGGCAGAGGCGGACGTGCGCTGGCAATTCAGTGTGATGTAAAGCATGCGCATGAACTCGCGCATACGATAGAACTTTGTGTCGCAAACCTTGGTGGCTTACAGATCCTGGTCAACAATGCCCAGGAAGTGCCGAACGGAGCATTACTTGAGGTCACGGATGAGGCATTTACCGCAGGGTTCGAGTCCGGTCCTCTTGCAAGCCTGCGTCTTATGAAGTTCGCGTATCCCCATCTCAAAGGCGATGGTTGTATCGTGAATCTTGCCAGCACTGCTGCTAAGCGCTGGGATATCACGGGATACGGTGCCTATGCCGCGGTTAAAGAGAGTATCCGTTCGCTCACACGCGCAGCAGCGTGTGAGTGGGGGCCTGACGGCATTCGCACCAATGTGATCCTGCCCCATGCGAAATCCCCGGGGCTTATGTGGTGGATCGAAAACAACCCGGAAGAAGCGGAGGCTTTTCAGCGAACTATTCCCCAGCGACGGATAGGCGAATGTGAAGAAGATATCGGACGTTTTGTTGCCCAGTTGTGTAGTGAGGCATCGAGATACGTTAACGGGCAAACCATTGCGGTGGACGGGGGCCAGGCCTACCTGGGTTAGATGGCCCGAGAACGAAGGGCACTATTTTCGAGTCAGTATGACAAGGGGTTTTGACATGTCTCACAGATACAACCCATGGTCTTGCAAGGCATGAGTCACTATAGCCCTCAGTACCGTAGTTTTGTGTTGTTCGTTCTGGTCATTGCCTACATCTTTAATTTCATTGACAGACAGTTGATGACAATTCTGCTTGAACCCATCAAGGAAGAGTTTGGTGCATCGGACACGGCGATGGGTTTTTTGACCGGTTTCGCCTTCGCCGTTTTTTATGCATTTTTGGGTGTGCCTGTCGCGCGCTTAGCAGACAACTGGTCACGCAAAAACGTGCTGGCCATATCAATGGTCATCTGGAGTGCGATGACCGCCTTTTGTGGGATGGCGGCTAATTTCTGGCAGATGGCTTTATTGAGAATCGGCGTGGGTATCGGTGAAGCCGGTGGCACGCCCCCGTCACATTCTCTGATTGCGGCTTATTTCCCGCGAGAACAACGCTCAACTGCCATGGGGATCTACGGTAGCGGCACACAGATTGGCGTGCTTATTGGCATGTTTGGCGGTGCGGTAATCGCAGAGCAGATGGGTTGGCGTTGGGCTTTCTTTATCTTTGGTTTGCCAGGCATCCTGATTGGCGGGTTGGTGACGGCTGTAGTTAAAGAGCCGGCAAGAGAACTTGTCACGGAAACGACGTCAATGCTTGGTGATCTTGGCAGGCTCTGGCGTATTCCCGCATTTACTGTCGTTGCGTTCGCAACGGGCTTCACGGCGCTTGCCGGTTATGGCATGGGCACTTGGTTTCCAAGCTTTCTTATCAGGGTGCATGGCCTCACGCTGACTGAAGCGGGATTGATCCTTGGTGTCGTAGGCACACTGGGTGCGTTGATTGGTGCGATCTCCGGTGGAATTTTGTGCGATAAGTTGGCAGCTGAAGATGCTCGCTGGCAATTGCGTGTGCCGTCGATCGGTGCCGGGCTCTCGGTAATTTTCCTGGGCCTGTTCATCCTCTGGCCGGAAAACCAGCAGTGGCGGATGGGAGAGTTCCGTATTCCTGTTGCGGTGGTGTTTCTTTTTCTTGGCGGTGTGGTTTCTTCGTTTTGGATTGGCCCAACTTATGCCGCGATTCAGACGCTTACTCCGAACCACATGCGATCCCAGGCCTCGGCATTGCTCTTGTTGATATTGAATCTCATCGGTATGGGCCTTGGACCACTTGTTGTGGGGGCTTTGAGCGATCTGCTGATGGACCGCTATGCGGAACATTCAGTTCGTTATGCCATGTTTATTAGCCTGATCACGGTTGTCGTGGGCAGTATCCTGTACTGGAAGGGTGCGGAAAAATATCGGTGGGCCGTGGGTGACAAAATAAACCAACAGGCCAGCCATAATTTTTAAACGCCGCGGAAGGCACATGAATGCTGGCGCGCCTTTTCCTCTTAAGGAGCGCACCACGGATCCACGATGACCTTGGCCGAATTGGCCAGCACGCAAGCAAACTTAAAAGGGTCCGTTCTACTGAAAAGGCCCGTTATACTGATTGTTGCTGGAGGAGACCGATGCAACTGGCTGAACTAGAAAACCGTCTGCCTGCTTTTTGTCAGGCAAAATACGGACACGGTAATCCACGCCTTGGGGAAGTCGTGAAAATGCCGGGTCATGCGGGCTTTGCCTATGGATTCAGGGTGGATATCGAAGGGCGGACAGACAGCTGGTTTCTCAGGTTGCCGCCGCCCGATGTTAATTGGGTGGGTACGGCTGATGTGCTTCGACAGGTCGCTGCGCTTCGCGCGATGGACGGCACGAAGGTACCCCATTGCAGGGTTGAATGGGCGGGTGACGATCTCGAGTGGTTTGACCGTCCTTATTTCGTCGTCCCCTGGCTCGAAGGCGATGTCATGCGATTCGGGCAAGGGGATGGACGCCGGGATGTAGAAAGAGAGTGGGGAGCCGACCTCACTCAGAAACAGAAGCTTGATCTGGGTCGCCAAGCAATGTCTGCCCTTGCCGGTATACACAAAGTCGATCCGTCACTGGCGGCCTATCTGGGCTCCCCGGTGCGTCTGGCAGATGATGTAGAACGTTGGGATAAGTTCTTTGCGCGTGCGGCTGAGCCGGATCGTCTGGCACTGGTGCCGGAAGTTCGCGCGCTTCTTTTGAAAAAAATGCCCATAGATCCTCCGGTTGGGATATTTCATGGCGATTACCACGTAGGCAACCTTTTTTGTGACACGTCCGCGTGCAAACTCACGGCGGTCATAGACTGGGAGCTATGTGGGATTGGTGCTGTGCAGAATGATGTCGGGTGGGCGGCGACCTTCAGCGACCCACAGGCATGGGATCTTAGAGAAGGCGGCGGGCCTGGTGGCCGCAATATGTTCCTGGACCCGGATACGCTGATCGAGCTCTACAATGAAGCGTATGGCACCACCCTTGGCAATATGAAATGGTTTCGCGCACTTGCCGCTTATAAGTTCTCGATTATTACCGGCCTTAATCTCAGCCTGCATCGACGCGGAAAACGAGAAGATCCCATGTGGGAAGATATTGGCACGTCGATGACACCCCTGATCGAAAGGGCTCATCAGTTGTTGAGTGGGTGACGGGCAGGCCATGGACCAAAAACAAACTGTTCATTTAGTCGGAAGTATGCCGTTGGAGTCGGCTGATGAGGTACTCAAGCTATCTGCCGACCTGCTTGCAGAGCGACTGCTGCGAATACCCGATGGGGAAACGGGAGAACGCAAAAATTGGATTTCCTGGCAACTGCCTAAGCTCATTGCATGCGAGGGACTCGAATTGTATGAAGATGCAGACAAGGCATACGGCTCACCAAGCCTCGTGCGTCTCGTGGCGGGCCACGAAGATCGATTACAAATTGCCGACCTGGGCTATCGCGATGCAGCAATGGCTTCCTATGCTGCCTTTACACGAGCAAAAGTGGCGGGAATAGTCGGTTCGGCCTGTCGTTTTCAGGTGTGTCTCCCAACGCCGCTTGCACCGATACAGCTGTATGTCGAAAGCAGACACCGCAGGTTAGTTGAACCTGTTTATGAGGCTGCATTGTTACGGGAACTTGCCGCCATTGTCACCGAAATCCCTGCCGGGGAGCTTTGCGTGCAATGGGATACGGCGGTTGAATTCGGTGTGCTGGAAGGGGTATTCCCAAGCTATCTGGACAATCCGTTCGAGGACATCGTTCGACGACTTGTGAGGCTGGGTGAGAGTGTTCCATCGGGTGTTGAGCTTGGATATCACCTCTGTTACGGGGATTCGGGGCACAAGCACTTTGTTGAGCCTGCCGACATGGGCCTGCTTGTGGCCGTTGCGAATCGCCTCGCAGATGATCTGTCACGCGAGATAAACTGGATACACATGCCGGTACCGCGAGAAAGAGACGATGCGGCGTATTATGCGCCACTGAAGGATCTGCAATTGTCGCCAGATACGGAGATATTTCTTGGGCTCATACATGCAACCGATGGTGTATCTGGCGCACTCAGGCGTGTTGAAGCTGGGCAAAACTTTCTTGCGGACTTTGGTGTTGCAACAGAGTGTGGCCTGGGCCGTCGGCATCCGGAGTCGATTCCTGGTCTGCTTTCCCTCCATGCACAGGTGGCCGACCGCTTGTAGGTTAGGTGGCTCGGGCTTGTCGTGTACCCGGGTGGCAATGGCCTGTTTGTCAGAAAGTGCAGGTTAAAACCACGCTTTGGGACGATCAGAGACAAGGCGGCCCTGATCGAGTCACGCGATCTATGGACCTGAGCGGGTTATCCGGTTTAAGGCTCGCTGATAGAACGCAGTACGTCTGCCAGACCGTCCATCTGGCTTGTGGGCAGATGTTCAAATACTTCTGAGATCCATTGGCGATTTTCGGTGGCCATGGCGTCGAATATGGAAAGTCCTTCAGGTGTCGCTTTGACATTGAAACTGCGGCGGTCCGTTTCACTCAGGGTGCGCACGACCAGGCCATCTCTCTCCATTCGATCCAATAGACGGGTGATGTTGTTGGTGGGCGTTAAGAGCCTGGCAGATAGTTGCCCTACGGGTAGCTCGTGCTCGGCAACCCGGCTCAATTGGGACAGTACATCGAAACGAGCCAGGGTCTGGCCGAATTCCTTGCGCAGACGCTGATCGACATTTTTCTGCAGTCCGTTCGCCAGACGTACGACCTGTATCCACAGACGCAATGATGATTCTTCGCTTGCCGATGCCATCGGTGAACCCCAAACACCCTATCGTTGAACCATGATGCATTGTCTTTATGTATATGTCATTTAATTAATTGACATATAAAATAATTATTGTTTAAGTATAATCATCCCACGAAGACACGTGCGCATGAAAATACTCTGCCTTGGGGGCGGCCCCGCGTCACTCTATTTCTCGATTCTCATGAAGAGTGCCAACCCGGAATATGACATTACGGTGATTGAGCGCGGTGGGCGTGATTCTACCTGGGGTTTCGGCGTGGTGTTTTCGGATGAGACGTTGCGTGGGCTTATGGAGGCGGATGCGCCAACCTATAAACGCATTGTTGAGCAGTTTGTCTACTGGGGCGGTATCGATACCAGGATTCACGGTAAAACCGTGTATTCCGGGGGGCATGGCTTCTGTGGTATGGCGCGGTTAAAACTCCTGAATATCTTTCACGACCGGTGTGATGAGCTGGGCGTTAATCTCAGGTTCAACACAGACATCTTGTCGGTCACTGAATTAGGGGTTGAAAACTATGACCTGGTGGTTGCAGGAGATGGTATCTCTTCGGTCATCCGAACAGCCCATGAAGAAGCCTTTGGCACAACCATAGATCACAGGGCCAACAAGTTCTGTTGGCTTGCGACAACCAAACGCCTGGATAACTTTACGTTCACGTTTCGCAACAACGAGCACGGTTGGTGGTGGGCTCACGCGTACGGTTATGAAGCGGGGATGACGACCTGGATCGTTGAGTGCAGCGAAGAGACCTGGCGAGCGGCGGGTCTTAATCAGGCCAGCGAAGAGGATACGATCGCCTATTGTGAGGCAGTATTTTCTGAAGACCTGGACGGTCACCCGCTGATTGCCAATCAATCGGTCTGGCGAACCTTTCCTGTGATCCGCAACGAGCGTTTGTATTATAAGAATATGGTCCTTGTGGGTGATGCGGTGCGCTCTGCACATTTCAGCATTGGTTCGGGGACCAAACTTGCAATGGAAGATGCGATCGAGCTTGCCGCTTGTTTTAGCAACGCCGATGTAGCCGAAGCCCTTGTGCTTTACCAGCAACGTCGCAAAGGAGAAGCGGATCGGCTGCAACGAACGGCGGTCGTCAGCCTCAGTTGGTTCGAGCACGTTGACCGATATGCGGGTACTCAGAGTGCTGAGCAATTTGCGTTCAACATGTTGTGTAGATCCAAACGCGTCACGTACGAAAATCTAAAACTTCGCGATGCTGAGTACATTCGTCATGTCGATGAGTGGTTTGCACGGGAAGCAAGGGCTTACACGGGTTATAGTGACGTCGACGTGCATCGTCCTATGGCCCCTGCATTCCAACCATTTTGTATCGGCACAATGCGGGTTGAGAACCGGTTCCAGTTGTCAGCCATGTGCCAATACTCGGCCGAAAATGGCGACACGAACGATTGGCACCTTGTCCATTATGGTTCTCGAGCGGTGGGAGGTGCTGGCCTGCTCAACACCGAGATGATCTGTGTATCTGCCGATGCGCGTATCACCCCGGGGTGCGTGGGGCTATGGACCGATGCACAAGCAAAACGATGGGCGCAGATCGTCGATTTCGTGCACGCAAACAGCGCAGCGAAGATCTGTGCACAAATCGGCCATGCCGGTCGCAAAGGCGCGACTGAGCTGCCGTGGGATGGCGGCATGGATGAACCGCTGGTCGATGGGGCATGGGAGATCGTGTCAGCTTCTGCGCTACCCTATCTCCCCCACAGCCAGGTACCGAGAGAGGCGACCACTGAAGATATCGCACGCATTGGCGACGACTTCGTCTCCACAGCCGCGTATGCGGCAGAAGCCGGTTTCGATATGCTCGAACTGCACATGGCCCACGGCTATCTGTTAAGCAGTTTCATCAGTCCTGTAACCAATTGCCGCAAAGATGAATATGGTGGCGACATAAAGGCGCGGATGCGTTTCCCGTTGCAAGTTTTAGCGAGGGTCAGGCGGGTGTGGCCCGAAGACAGACCGATTTCCGTGCGAATCTCTGCGACGGATTGGATAGAAGGGGGTCTTACTCCTGATGAGATGCTGACAGTTGCTCGGCTCCTGAAGACAGCCGGGGTCGATGTCCTCAATGTATCAACAGGGCAGCTGACGCCGGATGAAATGCCAGTGTATGGGCGGATGTTCCAAACACCCTTTGCCGATCAGATACGCAACGAGGTAGGGATTGCGACGATAGTTGCAGGTAATATCAGCACTGCTGACCAGGCGAACACCCTGATCGCGGCGGGGCGCACTGACATCGTGGCCTTGGGGCGGGCCCTCATGAACGAACCGCATTTCGTACTCAATGCGGCCGCCGATTACGGTCACGCCGGGCAAGTATGGCCAAAGCAGTACCTGTCGGGCAAACCTGCCGCGGCCAGCCTGGCTGCTGCGGACAACCAGGAAATGTATGATTTGAGGGTCAGAGCCAAGCCCCCCAACCCGCGCGAGGCACTGGCGATTGCGATGATACGTGGCGAACTGCTACAAGATTGACCTATGATCGCCTGTCGCGAAGGAACAATATGACTTATACAAATACAGATCTGAGTATGCTTGTGCAAGACAAGCACCTGCACCGGAGCATCTATACAGATCCCGATGTGTTCGATCTGGAGATGGCCCGCATCTGGGCTAACGCCTGGATCTATATCGGTCACGACAGCCAGGTACCGAATGCCGGAGACTACATCACCCTCAATTACGGCAAGATGCCGGTGGTCATGGTGCGTGATCGGGACAACTCGGTGCATGTACTACACAACCGATGTGGACACAAAGGCGCTAAGTTAGTCGACACCCCCTGCGGTTCAATCAGCGCTTTTCGCTGCTGTTATCACGGCTGGACTTACAAGCTCGATGGCAAACTGGTGGGTGTGCCACATTTGGGTGGGTATGACGGTACGGGCTTTGACAAAAATGACCCTCGTTACAGCATGCAATCGATCACGAGTGAGAGCCGTCATGGTTTTGTCTTTGCCACCCTCAATCCGGACCCGCCAGACCTTGCCACGTGGATGGGGGGTGCGGGTGATGTCATAGACAACCTCTGCCAACGCGCGCCAGAAGGCGAAATCGAAGCTGCGGGGGGTGTGCTGCGCTACGAGCATGACTGCAATTGGAAGCTCTTCCTCGAAAACCTCAATGACACGATGCACCCTATGGTGGTGCACCAGTCTGTGGTGGATGCGGCGAAAGACTATATCAAGACTTTGCCAAAAGACTCACCCAGCCGGGATGAGGCAGAGATCATTCCACCCTTCGGCGCAAGTTACGAGGTTTTCGAAAACTCGGGTATCACGGGCTTTAAGTACGGTCATCATTATGATGGTGGTAAATCCAGCATTCATGCGGACTATAGCGTTGACCCGGATTATGAGGCCGCGATGCTTGATGCGTATGGCCCCGACCGGACTCGAGAGATACTGACATTCAATACGCACAATACGCTCTACTATCCGTCGTTGACGATAAAATCCGCGATTCAAAATATTCGAGTGGTGCGCCCTATTGCTGTGGATAAGACGATCATTGAAACCTGGTCGTTTCGTCTAAAGGGGGCCCCGGAGTCACTCTTGAGAAGAACATTACTCTACTCGCGCCTGATTAATTCGAGCGGGTCGATGGTCGGACCGGATGATCTGTCTGTCTACATGCGGGTGCAGAATGGCCTGGCGTCGGATGGCAACGACTGGATCGAGATGCATAGAAATTTCGGTCAGGATGAGGAGCTTGGCGATCGTCTCACCAATAGCGGCACGAGCGATTTGGATATGAGAACGCAGTATTCGGCATGGAAGGACTATATGACGATGGAGCCTTCAGGGTGACGACAATTGTTCGCTCCGATGAGCGCAGACAGGCGATAGAGGCCCTCTTGTATGAAGAGGCGGATTGTCTTGATCGTGCGGATCTCGACAGTTGGATCGGTCTTTATACCGAAGATGCTACCTACTGGATGCCCGTGATGCCTGACCAGGAAGATCCTGTGAATCACATCTCGCTATTTTATGATGACCGCGTTCTCATGGAAATCCGCCGTCGCAATATGACGCACCCGAGAGCCCCTTCAAAAGAGTATGTGGTGCGCTGCTCACATATCATCTCCAACATCCGAGTAAGCGCTGAAGACGAGGCGGCGGGGGAATGCACGGTTAACTCTAACTTTCCGTGCGTCATGTACTACAACGATAAGCAGACACTGTTCGCGGGGACATACACCCATAAGCTCATCGCGGTGGATGGCGGTTACATGATAAGCCATAAGCGGGTGGACCTGATCAACTGTGATGGCGTGCATAACTCGATCATTATCTATATATAAGACCAATGCCTGAAGTGACCTACATCGAATCTGATGGGACGGAACATCTTGTTGATGTGCCGTGTGGCAACTCTCTTATGGAGGGCGCAACGGCCAATGGAATTGACGGTATCGTTGCCGAATGTGGGGGCGCTTGTTCGTGCGCAACCTGCCATTGCTATGTGGACGAGGCGTGGTATGACAAGCTTTTTCCACCCGGAGAAACAGAGAAGGATTTGCTCGAGTGTGTGGGTGAGCCGGGCCCGACCAGCCGCTTAAGCTGCCAGATTTCGATGCGCGAAGCATTGGAAGGGATCACGGTGAGATTGCCTGCATCTCAATACTGAAACTTAAGGATATTCTATGCTTGTGTACTACCGAGAATTGACAGTTGAATGGGGGGAATCGGACCCGTTTGGGCTGGTGTATTTTCCACGCATGCTGGCCTGGTTTAACGATGCCGAACATGAATTTTTCGCCCATGCCGGTTATCCGGTTAAACAGATGGTTGAGCAGGACCGCACTGCTTTTGTCATGGGCCGGGTCAACTTTGAGTTTGTGGGGCCGGCAGCTTACGGAGAAGAAATTGTCACCCGCCTTGAACTCGCCGAAATCAGCAACTCAACGCTCACGTGGCATTGCACCGCAAGCCACAAAGCCAATGACGCACTGGTCACTGAAGGGACAGCGACTCGGGTGTATGCCAAGATTCAGGAAGATGGTGAACTGATGGCCATCCGCATCCCGAATCAGATCAGGAGTTTGCTGGGAGCGCCTTTGCTTGAGGATGATAAAGCTAACGCATAGCCAGGTGTAGTTTCGCAAGCAGCGCGTTCAAACGTACGATGTCCGCGTCATCAAAATCGATTGTGGCCTGGCGGTAGATCCGACTGGCGGCTATGCGAATCTCCTCAAGTATGTCATTACCTGAGGATGTTAGGTGCACATCAGTACTACGCGCATCGTGCTGATTGGGCGCCAGCTCTACCAGGCCTTCTCTGGCGAGACGTTGTGCAACCTTGGTCATGGTGGAGAGTTTCATCACTGCCCGCTCGGCAATTTCGGACACTGTACTGGGACTCTTCTCGTGCAGGATCATCAGCACGCGCCAGCGTGGCAGATCCATGCCGACCGCTTTCAACGATTGTGACATCCGTTCCTGATAAAGACCTTCGACTTGAGCCAGGCGGTAAAATGGTGAGTGTTCGAGTAGAAATGCTCGGTTTTCCGGGTCGGCTGCGTCTTTGGCTGCGTGGTTGCTCATAAGCTAATAGTGGACAGTTCGGGTGAATAGTGAAATAAATAGTGACTCTTGCCAACTGGGAAATTAGCCATGAACGCATCGGTAGATGAAATGCGGGAGGCAATTGCCCACGGGCCAATGTCCGGACTGCAAATTTCGACGGTTGCTATATGTCTTGCCATCAATCTGATCGATGGCTTTGACGTACTGGCTATTTCATTTACCGCATCGGTGTTAGCGGAGGATTGGCAACTCGGCCCTGAGCAGCTTGGGCTCTTATTCAGTTCTGGCGTAGCTGGCATGACCCTCGCGTCGATTTTGATTTCACCTATAGCCGACTATATTGGGCGGCGGCGTACCATTTTATTCAGCCTCGTTGCGATTACGCTGGGAATGACTGCGTCTGCTGTATCAACAGGCGCCATTGAACTGGCGGTTTATCGCTTCGTCACAGGTCTGGGCATTGGCACGCTTCTGCCTTCGATCAACACGATGGTTGGCGAGTTTTCATCCCAGAAACGTCGTGAATTTGCTGTGAGTGTCATGCAGGCTGGCTTTCCGTTGGGTGCGACATTGGGTGGTTTTGTCGCCTTCGGTTTAATCGAAAGTTTCGGCTGGCGAGGGGTATTCTGGGTGGGGGCGATTTTGTCGGGTGCGATGATACCCTTGGCGTTGAGCGGGCTGCCTGAATCACCAGATTTTCTTCTCCTGCGTCGTCCGAAAGGTGCCCTAGATCGTCTCAATTCGATCGCCGGCAGGTTAGGGCTTGCACCTATAACGGCGTTGCCCCAAGACCAGGTCATGTCTGAGGACCGATCCTGGTCGAGCCTGACCCGTCCACCACACCAGATGGATGTGATGCTTCTGTGTGTGGCCTTCTTCTGCACGATGGCGGCTTTCTACTTCATTGCCAGTTGGACGCCCAAACTCCTTACAGATGCTGGTCTGTCGACGTCCGGCGGTATATCCGGGGGCCTTTTGCTCAATATCGTTGGTGTGACAGGTGGCCTGTTGCTTGGTTGGCAGTCGAGCCGGTTTGGGGTGCGTCGCTTGACGACGATGTATCTGTTTGGCGCAATTTGCGCGATGGTGCTGTTCGCGATGATCAACGACCTCACCCTAATGCTTTTTGGTGGCTCGTTTGTGGGGTTTTTCGTCATTGGTTCGATGATGGGCCTATACAGTATCGCGCCGGGGTTGTTTCCAACCCATATACGCTCGACAGCGACCGGACTGGCCCTGGGCTTTGGACGCTTTGGTGCGATTCTCGGACCCACCGTCACAGGGTACCTGTTGGCCGCAGAATGGTCGCCTGCTAGCCTGTACCTATTGTTTGCAGCACCCTTGCTTCTCGCAGCGTTTGCTGTAGGTACTTTGGCAAGAAGAGCAGAATAATAAATTGAAATATAACGTGAAATATCATCTAATTCGGTGTCAACGATGGGGGGGTCGAGTATGGCAGAACGCTCCTTTGTAGAGCAGGTTGCTCTACTGCGGCAAGGAGAAGGGGACACCTTTAGAGGCGAGAACATCCTGGCCGTGACCAAAGCACTGCTTGAGTGTGGGGTTTCCTATATAGGTGGTTATCAGGGTGCGCCAGTATCACACCTGATGGATGTGTTTGCGGATGCTGCCCCCCTTCTTAAAGAACTGTCTATTCGTTTTGAAGCGTCGGCAAGTGAGGCGACCGCGGCGGCGATGCTTGCTGCTTCTGTTAACTATCCAATGCGTGGGGCTGTAACGTGGAAGTCGACTGTCGGCACAAACGTCGCCTCTGATGCGCTTTCCAACCTTTCTTCGGCTGGCGTCATGGGTGGTGCGCTCATCATCCTGGGCGAGGACTATGGCGAAGGTGCAAGTATCATGCAGGAGCGCACACATGCGTTTGCCATGAAATCTCAAATCTGGCTGCTCGACCCGCGCCCGGAGCAGGCACATATTGTGAATATGGTGCACCAGGGATTCGAGCTATCCGAGGCCAGTGCGACACCTGTGATGCTCATGATGCGTATACGTGCATGTCATATGCATGGCGAATATTCTGCCAGAGACAACGTTCCCGCGCGGTTTACGGCTAAGGATGCACTCAGTCATCCAGCACGTGATCCGGGTAAAATCATGTTGCCTCCGTCGACCTATGAACAAGAGCAAAAAAAGATTCAAGAAAGATGGCCTGCAGCGGTTCGTTACATCACCGAGCATAAGCTCAACGAATTTCTGCCTGGCAAACATGCAAATATTGGGATTGTGGTACAAGGCGGACTGTTTAATGCGGCCAGTCGAGCGCTTGCCACACTTGGGTATGGAGACTATTTCGGTAAATCCGATGTGCCGGTCTATGTGCTTAATGTAACGTATCCACTGATTCCTGATGAATTCGTGCAGTTCGCGCGAGACAAAGACGCCATTCTCATCGTAGAAGAAGGCCAGCCTGAGTTCATCGAGCAGGCGGTTAACAAGATCCTGCGTGAAGCCGATGTGAATGCACGTATATGTGGCAAGGATGTCCTGCCCATGGCAGGTGAATACACAGCCGGGGTTATCCGGCATGGGATTGCTGCATTTCTCAAGCAGTGGCTCGGTGATAACGCCCAGCGCCAGATTACACCGGTCGAACAATATGTACCCTTGCGTCAGCTGCCTTTGAGCGAACCTTTGCCCAGTCGGCCATCAGGCCTGTGTACCGGATGTCCGGAACGGCCGCTTTTTGCTTCCATGAAACTGCTCGAACGGGAGCTCGGGCCACGACACGTTAGCGCTGACATTGGCTGCAATTCGTTCGGAAGCCTTGCACCTTTTCATATGGGTGCGAGCATCATGGGCTATGGTTTGGGGGGTGCGTCGAGCGCTGCGCTGGTAGATCAAGGACAGAATCGAGCCATCTCGATTATGGGTGACGGTGGTTTTTGGCACAACGGCTTAACCAGTGGTATCTCCAATTCTGCCTTCAACCAGACCGACACGCTGACCGTCATCGTCGACAACGGATACGCCGCAGCCACGGGTGGGCAGGATATTCCTTCATCAAAAGGTGCAACGAGTCCGCGCAATATACGCCAATCGATAGAGAAGGCTGTGCGAGGGGTGGGCATCAAGTGGGTCAGAAAAGTCCATACCTATGATATGAGCCGGACTATGCAGGCTTTACGCGAAGGACTCGAGAGCAAGACGCAGGGACCCAAAATCATCATCGCAGAAGGTGAGTGTCAGCTGAATCGCCAGCGCCGCGTGCGCCCGCAACAAGCTGCAGCCCGTGAAGCCGGAGAACGTGTGGTGGAGGAGCGGTTCGGTATCGATGATGAAACCTGCACGGGGGATCATTCGTGTATCCGTCTGTCCGGTTGTCCTTCGCTGACGATCAAACCGTCCAATGACCCGCTGCGGGCGAGCCCTAAGGCGCATGTGGATGAAACCTGCGTAGGTTGCGGGGTATGCGGCTCGGTTGCACATGCGGCGACCTTGTGTCCGAGCTTCTATCGTAAGACGGTTGTCTACAACCCCAAGGCCGCAGAAAGATTTTTCAGCCGCTTGAATCACGGATTTGTGAAGTGGTGCCTGAACCGGCGTGAGGCGAGGGCATCGTGAGCATGGATCGTCCCATCACGCTCACGTTGGCAGCCCTCGGTGGTCAAGGTGGAGGGGTTGTCCAAGATTGGATGATACAAGTCGCTCAATCAGCAGGCTTTCTAGTGCAGGCAACGTCGGTACCAGGTGTGGCACAGCGAACAGGATCGACGATCTACTACATGGAGTTCCATCGCCCTGGCACGGATATGCCTGCGCCGATCATGGCACTCATGCCAGTCGATGGGAATTGCGACCTGGTTGTTGCTGCAGAGCTGTTGGAAGCCGGCAGGATGATCCAGCGTGGTTTCGTTGACCATGAAATAACAACCCTAGTCGCCTCGACCCATCGGGCTTACACGATCGACGAAAAATCTCATCTGGCGGATGGGCGTGCCAATTCAGAGGAACTGCTGGCTCTGGCCAAGGCTTCCTCGAACCGTTTTGTAAGCTACGACATGCAAGCGATCGCCACTAATCATGGTGCCGTGATCAGTGCGGCTATCCTGGGTGCCATAGCGGGTGCGGGCGTACTACCGTTCACTGTTGAGGCTTATGAGAATGCAATTATCGCAGCTGGGCGGGCAGTCGCGACCAACCTTGCCGCCTTCAGAGCCTCTTTGGGTGTCACTTTGCATCCGGAGGCACCTGTTCTACACGAATCTGTGGCGGTGTCTGCGGATAAGATGATTGCTGGACTGTCGCCAGAGGTTGCAGAGGTGGTGAGACACGCTTTACCGCGTCTTGAGGCGTACCAGGATGCGAGCTATATGGATGAATACAGGGCGGCTTTGCAACCTGTGGTCAATTTGGGTCATGTGGAACTTGCAGCCGAAGTAGCACGTGGCCTGGCGCTCTGGATGACGTTTGAAGACACGATCAGAGTGGCCGAATTGAAGACCGAGCCGGCGCGTTTGCGTCAGTTCCTGGAGGACGATGCAGATAAGCTCGTCAAAGTTTCCGATTTCATGAAGCCGCGTCTGCAAGAACTTGCGGGGACAATGCCGGCAACGTTAGGTGAATGGGTGCTGTCGTCAAAGGTGGCGAAAGCCCTTCTTAGCCCCTTGGTCCGGGGTTTAACCCTGCCCACCTCTTCTGCACGGGGCTATCTTGCGCTCAGATTTATCGCTCAAATGAAGCGGCACCGGCGGCGAACCCTGCGCTTCAAGGATGAGCAGGTTGAGATGCTGGGCTGGCTTGAACTGGTGCTTGAGCTTGCTAAAGAAGACGCGGCACTGGCGTTAGAAATTGCGGCCTGCCAGACCCTCATCAAGGGATATGGCGATACCCATGCCAACGGCTTGCGTAACTACAAACGAATTGCCTCGGTTGCCGGCAGATTGATTGGCCGCAGCGATGCTGCGTCGATCGTGCGCATGCTCAAACAAGCCGCATTGGCTGAAGAGTCTGGCAGGGAACTCGACAAAGCCCTTGAGCATTTGCGAGCGGAAGAGGCGGCATGAGCCTGTCACCTCATGACAGTGTGTACGACGCCTTTGCGGCGGCGGTTGCCTCTTACGGGGATCATCCATTCCTTTATCTGGTTACTGATACCGCGGCACGCTATGGCGTTGAGTGTGGCGCGATGACTTATCACGATGCGGACCGAGAGGTTTCGCGCCTGCTGGGCGGGTATCAGGCGCTAGGCTGGCCGACGGGTTCTCGTGTAGCGCTGGGACTCGACAACCGACCGGAGAGCTTTACGCACTGGTTGGCATTGAATGCCCTCGGGCTGTCGGTTGTACCCTTAAATCCTCAGTGGCAATCTGCAGAACTTGAATACGTGCTTGAACACAGTGAGGCGCATGCGGCGGTTGTGCTGCCACAGTATGCTCAGGCTGTGATAAGCGCTCGGGATCAGGTCAACCGGGGCTGCACTGTTTTTCGAGCGAACGAAATCAAGGGTGTTAATGCCTCGGCAGAATTCGAACGATCGATCGAGGCCGAATGTGCATTGCTGTACACATCGGGCACGACAGGCAAGCCGAAAGGCTGCATGCTGTCCAACGAATATTTTTTGGCGACTGGCCATTGGTATGCAGACGTCGGTGGTTACTGTGAACTGCATCCCGGTAAAGACCGGCTTGTCACGCCGTTACCTATGTATCACATGAATGCCATGGCGACTTCAACCATGGCGATGATTTTAACCGGTAGCTGCATTGTACCCCTTGACCGCTTTCATCCGACCACATGGTGGCAAAGTGTGGCTGAATGCGATGCCACCATCATTCACTATCTGGGCGTGATGCCGGCCATGCTCATGAGCCTGCCGGAAACAGAACACGATCGGTCCCACGCTATCCGCTTCGGTTTCGGTGCAGGGTTATCGGGCGAATTGCATACAGCGTTTGAGGATCGCTTCGGGATATCTTTGATTGAAGCGTGGGCCATGACGGAGACGGGTGGCACCATTGCCGTGATCGCCAGTCATGAGCCGCGCAAAGTGGGTACCGCATGCTTTGGTCGACCACCCGCACATCTCGATTTCCGATTGGTCGACGATGAAGGGTGTGAGGTGGGGCCCGGTACTCCGGGCGAGTTGTTAGTGCGCCGTGCGGGTGATGAATCTCGGGCTGGGTTTTACTCGGGTTACCTCAAAGATGAACATGCCACCAAAGAGGCCTGGTTAGGGGGTTATTTTCGGACCGGGGATTTGGTCTATCTCGATGATGATGGGCTCATGCATTTTGTCGACCGTAAGAAGAATGTGATTCGTCGCAGTGGGGAGAATATCTCAGCGGTCGAAGTCGAAGAGGTGGTGCTCGAGCACCCGGCGGTCAACGGTGTGGGCGTGGCGGCAGTCCCCGATGCAGTACGGGGGGATGAAGTCTTTGCCTGCATCCTGAGTAATTCGACGGACGATACATGGGATGAAGTTGCGAAAAGTATTACGGCGCACTGTCTTGAGCGACTCGCCTATTACAAGGCACCGGCCTATCTTGCACGGGTTGAAGCGCTTCCGTTGACGGCGACAGAGAAGATACAACGGGCGGGGCTCAAGGCGTTGGCTTGTGAGCTTCTCACGCAAGGTCAGTGCGTCGATAACCGCGAAATGAAGGTTCGACGTGGCTGATAAGCGCATGCCCGCTAACTATGGAGACGTGGTCATCACCTGCCCGGTGACGGTAGATTATGTTCGCTACACGAATCGGAGCGCACATTGGTTTTTGGCTCGGGCGCTTAAAGCTGTCGTTGACGCTGCCGGGGTCACGAAGGACCAGGTAGATGGTCTGTGTGTATCAAGTTTTCAGCTGGTACCGGACACCGCGGTAGGGCTGACTCAACATCTCGGACTTTCACCCCGATGGCTCGACCACATTCCCATGGGGGGCGCGTGCGGCGTGGTCGGCCTGCGACGAGCGGCCAGGGCCGTACAATGTGGGGATGCAGAAATGGTCGCCTGTGTCAGCGGCGACATGAATCATGTAGATACCTTCCGCAACCTGTTAGGCAGTTTCAGTCAATATGCACAGGACGCGGTCTATCCGTATGGGTCGGGGGGGCCAAACGGCAGTTTTGCTTTCCTCACGGATTACTATATGCGCAATTTCGGAGCGCGCCGTGAGGACTTCGGCAAGCTTTGCGTGGCCCAGCGCAAAAACGCCCTGGCAAACCCTAACGCATTGTTCAAAAAACCGTTGACGCTGGATGAATACATGGAGGCTCGGGTGATTGCCGAACCTCTGCACCTGTTCGACTGTGTGATGCCGTGCGCAGGTGGTGAAGGCTTTCTCGTCACAACCCAGGCGCACGCTGAGGCGCTGGGTGTCCCCTATGCACGTGTGTTGTCGACCATCGAGCGCCACAACGCCTACCCTGATGATCCGATCCAGATGCGCGGGGGCTGGGCGATGGATATTGATACGTTGTATGCAGTACCGGGACTTAAGCCGGACGATGTCGACTTTCTCTGCACGTATGATGACTACCCGATCATCAACGTGATGCAGTTTGAAGACCTGGGTTTTTGTGACAAAGGTGGAGCCCCTGAATTTATCCGTACGCATGAATTTGCCTGGGATGGAGACTTTCCCCTCAACCCGTCAGGTGGGCAGCTGTCTGTTGGACAGGCAGGTGCAGCCGGAGGATATCTGGGCCTGGTGGAAGCAGTGCGCCAGCTCACAGACAGCCCTGTTGGGCATCAGGTTCCCAATGCCAATGTGGGCCTCATCAGTGGCTTTGGCATGATCAATTATGACCGAGGCCTCTGTACGGCCGCGGCATTGTTGGGGCGTGAACATGACTGAGCCGCTCAAGCGTCCCAAGCGTAAGAACCCGATTCTACGCACGCGACAGCCGATTCTGCCGCCATGGACGCGCAGTCGCATAGGCCTCGGTCTCACTGCTGCAGCCGCCGAAGGCGTATTTGAACTGCAGAAGTGCGACGATTGTGGATCTGTGCAGTATCCGCCGAGAGAGATGTGCAGTGCTTGCCTGTGTACGGAACTCACATGGACCAGACAATCAGGTGAAGGAGAGCTCATATCGGAAACCCTCCTGCATCACAGCCATGATCTTTATTTTCGTGAACGCATGCCCTGGCGGCTGGGTCTGGTTAAGCTGGATGGTGGCCCGAGCGTAGTCACGCATCTGCATGGTGATATAGATGGACCACCAACACGTGTACAAGTGGGCGCGCGTCTTGACCGCGCCGGAAGGGGGGTGCTTATCGCAACACCCGAAAAGGAGGTGCCACATATGGCAGATGACAAACAGTTACGGGAAATGACCTGCGATCCGAAGTTCCGCAAGGTACTTATTACTGATGGCAAAACCGAATTGGGCCAGGCCATGGTGCGCGAAATTGCGGCGGCCGGAGCGAGCCTGATATGGGTGGGCCATAGTGAGCCATGGAAGCAACCTCAGGGGTTCGCAGAACTTGCGCAGATACCCGAGGTCGAGCTGATTCCGATGGATTTGACTAATGGGCGTGACATACAGGAACTGGGAGGCGCGCTGGGAGGCAGGGTCGACATTCTCATCAACACCGCGCAGGTCCATCGTACCAATGGTATTGGTGATCGCTATGGCACCGATGTCGCACGCCTGGAGATGGATATCAACTATCTGGGGCTTCTGCGCCTCGCCCAGGAATTCGGCCCGGCGATGAAATCTCGTGGTGCTGATGGACAGAACAGCGCCGTCGCGTGGGTGAATGTCTTGTCGGTATTTGCCCTGAGTAATTTTCCCAGCCACGGTACGTTTTCAGCCTCTCAAGCGGCAGCTTATAGTCTCAGTCAGTGTCTGCGAGCGGAGTTTAAACCCTACTCGGTGCGCGTTTTGAACGTGTTTCCGGGTCCCGTTGATGATGACTGGAACCAGATGATCCCGCCACCAAAAATAGCGCCACAGAGACTGGCGCGCGACATTGTGGCTGCACTCAAAGACGGCATCGAGGATTTATATCCGGGGGATGTGGCCAAAGAGTACTACTCTTTATTCCGGGAAAACCACAAAGTGCTGGAAAAGGAGCTGGCGGATGGCTGACCAAGCGACACTCTGGCTAACAGGCGGCAGTTCGGGGATTGGCGCTGATATGTGCCGGCATTTTTTGCATCTTGGTTTCAGGGTGATCAGCTTCGCCCGACGTCCTCCCCCGTTAGAACACGCAAATCTCACTTCTATGCCGGTGGATCTCACTGATGATCAGGCCACCCGGGCTGCGTTTGCTGAAGCAAGCCACAAATTTCCAACCACTCGAATGATTCACAATGCAGGTGCGATACGCGAAAAACCCGTAGAGGAGGTGGACGCAGCAGATCTCCAGGACTTGACCAACCTTCACCTGGGCACCGGTATTGCGATGTTACAAGCGAACCTTGAAACGATGAAGGCGGCTGGACACGGTCGGGTTATCCTGATGAGCACACGCGCCATTGTCGGGCTTGAAAAACGCACGGTCTATTCGGCGACCAAGGCGGGCATGATTGGCATGGGACGTACCTGGGCGCTGGAGCTTGCGCCCTACGGAATCACCGTCAATATGGTGGCTCCAGGACCGATTGAAGACACCGAAATGTTCCACGACGTGGTGCCAAAAAACAGTGAACAGTTGCAACGGGTCAGCGGGAGAGTGCCGGTCGGGAGGGTCGGGAGACCATCGGATGTGTCTCGGGCAGTGGAATTTTTCTTAAATGATGAGGCCGATTTTATTACCGGACAGACGCTTTTTGTCTGTGGTGGTAGTTCAGTTGGCAGTATGAGTTTTACCTGATTTGGTAAGGAGCCAGCAATGAGTGGCGAATTGTTATCTCAACTAGCCGGGGCAGTCGTGGATGGTGGTGTCAGGGTGATCGATCTGACCCAGACTCTGTCGCCGGAATTTCCTCAGCTGACACTGCCACCGGAAATGGGACAATGCCAACCGTTCCGCATTGAGGAGGTGTCAGCTTATGACGAGCGCGGCCCGAGCTGGTACTGGAACAACTTTTCCTGCAGTGAACACTCCGGTACGCATTTCGATGCGCCCATCCATTGGATATCAGGGCGTAATCTGCCCAACAATGCCACAGATTCGATTCCTGTAGAGCATATGCTTGCACCGGCGGTGGTACTCGACTGTGCCGCTGCATCAGAGCAGGATCCGGATTACTTACTCACTCGGGAGTTTCTCGAACAGTGGGAGGTTGAGTATGGGCTGATACCTGAAGGATGCTGGGTGTTGATGCGCACAGACTGGTCGAAGCGGAATGATGCATTCGATTATCAAAACTATGACGAAGAAGGCCAGCATACACCTGGACCTGATGCAGAGGCCGTTCGCTTCCTTATCGAGAGAAACGTACTCGGATTCGGTTCTGAGGCGATTGGTACGGATGCAGGTCAGGCCCAGCACCTGAACCCACCTTACCCGTGTCATTACTACATGCATGGGGCCGGTAAGTATGGCCTTCAATGCCTGACCAATCTTGATCTCTTGCCACCGACAGGTGCGATGCTGTTTGCAGCACCTTTAAAAATTCGCAAAGGGTCTGGCAGTCCGTTGCGGGTCCTTGCGCTCTTAGGAGAGTAGGCACGATGGGAAGACATGCAGTGATAACCGGCGGAGGCCGAGGTATTGGCGCGGCGATTGCTAAAGCATTTGATGAGGCTGGGATACACACGACCCTCATGGGTCGCGATATGGATCGTCTCCAGGCGATGGCGAAAGGATTACAGAAAGCGGACTGCAGGGCACTTGATGTGACAGATGTCGAAGCGGTCAAGGAAGTATTTTCAGCGCTTAACGATACGGTGGATATTCTTGTCAACAATGCAGGCATTGCCCCCAGCAGTCCCTTCCATCGACAGACGCTCGACGACTGGCATGGCACCTTCGACGTCAACGTGCATGGGGCCTTTTACTGCACTCAAGCGGTGATCGGTGGCATGGTAGAACGCAATTCAGGTCGAGTCATTAATGTGGCCAGTACATCGGCGCAGAAAGGCTACGCTTATGTGGCGGCATATTGTGCGTCTAAGCACGCACTGTTGGGATTAACTCGAGCGCTTGCCAGTGAGTATGCGGCCAAGAACATCACGTTTAATGCGATATGCCCAGGCTTCGCCGAAACAGATCTGTTAGTCGAATCCGTTGAAAACATTGTCAGCAAAACCGGACGCAGTGCAGACGATGCACGCGCCACACTTGCGAGCAACAACCCACAAAAACGTTTCATTGCCCCAGACGAGGTTGCCGAGGCAGCCTTGTGGCTGATTAGCGATGTCGCTCGCTCCGTCACTGGACAGGCGATCTCTATCAGCGGTGGCGAAGTGATGTAAGCCAGATAGGACCTAGATATGCACACAGAGTCATATGCAGACTTTAAACCCGAACACTTTCTATGGTCGCTTGATGAAGGCGTTGGTTGCATCACGTTAAATCGGCCCGACAAAAAAAACCCACTGACTTTCGATTCTTATGCAGAACTTCGGGATCTGTTCCGAGGCTTGGCCTATGCGGAAGATGTACACGCGGTGGTGGTCAATGGTGCGGGCGGTAACTTCTCTTCAGGCGGTGACGTACACGAGATCATCGGCCCGCTCGTGGCCATGGATATGACTGAACTCATGCGCTTTACACGCATGACGGGAGACCTGGTCAAAGCGATTCGAGGTTGCCCGCAAATCGTCGTTGCTGCGGTGGATGGAATTTGTGCGGGGGCAGGTGCAATCATTGCGATGGCGAGTGATTTGCGTTATGGCACCCCGCGCGCCAAAACGGCTTTTCTCTTTGTGCGTGTCGGCCTTGCCGGGTGCGACATGGGGGCGTGTGCCATCCTGCCAAGAATCATAGGTCAGGGGCGTGCATCAGAGCTTCTTTTCAGCGGCAGGGTGATGACTGCCCAAGAAGGGGAACGCTGGGGATTTTTTAATGAACTGACAGAGGAAGATGTGGCTGAAGTGGCGGCGGAACGTGCACGGACGCTGATCAGCGGGCCGACATTTGCACACGGTATGACTAAGACCATGTTGAATCAGGAGTGGTGCATGAGCCTTGAGCAGGCCATCGAGTCGGAAGCACAGGCGCAGGCAATTTGTATGCAGACCCTGGATTTTGAGCGGGCTTACAATGCCTTTGTGAACAAGAAAACGCCTCTGTTTGAGGGTGACTGACGTCGATGTGGAGGCCACCCGAACGCATCAAATATAAAGCCAGCGAAGGTCGCTGGCCATCTGCAGATGAGGTAGATAAATCACGGCTTTTCTCGCCGGTTTCATACCAGGCGCTTGAGTTGAATGAGCGGACCTGGGTCCCGGCGATGGTACCCTGGCGAGCAAAAGAGACCGGCGAGGTCACTGAGGACAACGTTGACTGGTATGGCCGTTTTGCTCGTGGACGTCCCGGCGCTATCGTCGTTGAAGCCACAGGAATACGGGATGTGCCAAGTGGCCCGCTCTTGCGCATCGGTCATGATCGGTTTCTACCGGGGTTAGGTGAGGTCGTGGATAGAGTGAGAATGGAGAGTGGGGGTTATACCCGATTGTTCATTCAACTTATCGACTTCCTAAATGTACGCAGGCGACCCGAGCCAAAAAAGTACTTCGAACACTTTCTTAATGTGACGGCAGAACACAAAGCGGCCCTTGGAATGGTTGCGGACATCGAAGACGAGGTCGTGCGGAATGCTTTATTTGAGGCGACAGATGACCAGCTTCGGGAGATTCTCACGGCGCGAGAGTATGAAGCATTGGCGAAGGGGTATCGAGAAAAGGTGACGGATATGCATCTTCCACAGATTGCAGACCTGCCATTACAGTTGCCTGAACTGTTCGCTCAAGCCGCAATACGGGCAAAAAAGGCCGGTTTTGACGGGGTAGAGCTGCATTATGCCCATGCCTACACGATGGCGTCTTTTTTGTCAGCGACAAATGATCGAACCGATGGATACGGCGGAGACCGCGTGGGTAGAGCACGGCTTGCACTCGAAGTCATCGATGCGGTGCGCACGGAAGTGGGCGCAGATTTTGTTCTGGGCGCCCGTTATCTTACGGATGAGTGCATTGATGGCGGCAGCGAGGTTGCAGATGCATGTTACTACGGCGAAGCCTTTGCACGGGCTGGTCTGGACTTTCTGTCCCTGTCACGGGGTGGCAAATTCGATGATGCAAAGCGTCCTAAGGTGGGTTGGGCCGTTTACCCGTACACGGGTCCAAGTGGATATGAATGCATGCCGCAGTACATCTCCGATGAGGTGGGGCCTTTCGGTCGAAATCTCCCATCGGTTAAGAAGGTTCGCCAATCGGTGAGGAAAGCGGGTTTCGACGTGCCCATTGTGGCAGCAGGGGGAATACACAACTTTGAACAGGCGGAGGCCATCCTCGCAGCCGGGCAGGGGGATGTTATCGGGTTCGCCCGTCAGGCCCTGGCCGACCCTGATTGGTTTGAAAAAGTACGTAGCGGGCGCGGTGACGATGTCAGATTGTGTGTCTACAATAATTACTGCGAGGGGCTTGATCAGAAGCACAAACAGGTGACGTGCAATCAGTGGGATCGTTTGGATGACGGCACACCCTGTCGTAAGAGCCACGATGGCAGACGCAGGCTGACAGCGCCCGATTGGCAACCCGTTCGTCTCACAGATAGTTGAGGAACTAAATCATGGAGTTTTTACAACCGCAAGGCTGGAAACCTGCCAAAGGTTATGCCAACGGCGTCATAGCGGAAGGACGTGTTGTCTTTCTGGGTGGTCAGATTGGCTGGAATGAAGCACAGGTATTTGAAAGCGATGACTTCATCGACCAGTTCCGCCAGACCCTGCACAACATTGTCGTGCTTTTGAAGGCAGCCGGTGGCGGGCCGGAAAACCTCGTCCGCCTTACCTGGTTCATCACGGACCGCGACGCGTACCTCAACTCGCAAAAAGAAATGGGGCAAATTTATCGACAACTCATCGGACGACACTTTCCTGCCATGAGCGTCGTGCAGGTCGTCAAACTTGTAGAAGAGCGGGCACTCATCGAGATCGAAGCCACAGCCGTTTTAAGCTAGCGGGGTCAGATGCCCAACGCCCTGAGTGTCGGCAAGGGTGGCTAAAAGCAAAGGCAGGTGATTTGCACAACGGCCCCAACGCGAATTAACGGCAGGGCATGACTGATGTGGCTAAAGGTTGCGCTGCAAAAGTGCGTGCACGCGTTCCCAGTGCCTCTCCGATGCTACTCTGTCATAGCGCTCCCCACCGGGTGGGGCAAAGCCATGTAATGCGCCTTGCATCAATTCGATTCGGTAGTTGATCGCTGCATCTGACATGGACCGATGCATGATTTCCCGTTCTTCCTCAGTAGCCGTGGGATCATTTTCTGCCCAGGCAAAATAGACCTCAGCCTTGATTCGATCTATCTGTGTGTGTGGTGAGTCGTCTTTATCAGTCACCACCCAGGCACCGTGTATGGATGCAATGGCTGCGACTTTTTCCGGCATGGTCTGTGCGAGCGCCATGACCAGGGGACCGCTCATGCAGAAACCGATGGCGCCGATCGTGCCGTTACTTCGAGCAGCTTGGTTTGTTGCTGCATGGGCCAGCAAGGCTTCAGCGTCCGGTATGACCCTTTCTCGTGTCACGCTTTGCATGAGTTCGCGTCGCAAATGCATGTCCTCATCGCTCGTCCCAAACTCACGAAATTCGGATGCGCGATAATAGAGAAAAGGCATCAGTACATAGTAACCGGCAGAGGCGAGACGGGATGCCATATCCATCAGTGCAGGGCGGATGCTAGGTGCATCCATGAGATAGAGAATCACCGGATAAGGGCCGCCTTCCTCTGGGTGGAATTCAAAGGTTGGCATCAGACCATCGGCGGTTTGAATGTCTATGCGTTGTTCAATCATCTTTGGATTTCCTCAACTGTCCCTTCAGCCTGCACTGAGATTGGCGCCAATTTCCTCAAGCCGTGGATCGTTCGGCATCATCCATTCATCTCCGATCACCTGCTCCACACGCAATTCCTGGGGCACATTGTCTATCCCGATCATACGATCGGCCCACTGATTCCAGTGGTAGATCCGTGCTTCCTGATAGGAAAGAGGCACACCTTTGAAACCGTCCGACTCCATAGACTTCTGTATCCACGGACCGAACAGGGTGTCTTCCAACAGCACCTGACTCAGTTCCGATCCGTCCGGGGTGGTCCAGATGTTGTGCACATCGTTTGGCATTTCTCCATTTTCATCCTCGAAGCACAGTGTCCACACTTCGAATCGTGTCGTGCGAATACTTGTTGGCCAGAATAGAAGTGGTGGAAGCGTCAAGTGATTCAGCGGCGATACCCAATTAGGGAAAATTCCGTAAGATTGAGTGCAGGTCTGACCGATCTCGCTGACTGTATCTATGTGGGGGAACCCTCCGCGGCCACCGCCGTCCGGCCGGTCGTCATACGTTACTTTTTGTGGCGCCACCATACGACCGTGGCCGTTCGGGTAGAACGTGTTGACATTACGGCGGTCATCGAGAAAAGGCGCAACGGTAGTCGCATGTATGCCCTTTACATGATAGACCTCTGTATTCGCTTCCATGGCGATCTTCCAGTTGCAGTCGAGATCGAATGTGGATTTGTCCAATAGGCGGCATTTGTCGAATTGAAATTCCTGCCATTCATCAGCGACCGGTCCCAGCCATTCCAGGAGGGAGGGCGCATTGTCATCATAGTTAAGGAAGATGAGGTTACCGAAACGCTCACAACGTACGGGCTGCAAACCCCGACAGGAAAAGTTTAAGTCGCGAAAATCTTCGGGATCGCGGACCGAGATCAGTTCTCCCTGAAAGTTGTAAGCCCAACCGTGATATTTACATGTGAGACTGGATTTACGTCCGGCTTGTTCAGTCACAACAGGTGCACCTCGGTGCTGGCAGGTGTTGTAGAAAGCATTGATAGAGCCATCCTCAGCATGAACGATGACGGTTGGTTGACCTGTGTGCTCCCAGAGGCAGAAGCAACCGGGTTCGGGTATCTCGTCAATGTGTGATGCAAAGAGCCAGGCCTTGTGCCAGATGTGTTCTTGCTCAAGGGCGTAGAAACGGGGATCTATGTAGCGACCCGCAGGTAGATCAGGAAGTGTGGGAAATGTCTTGGGCGGCTCTGTGCGGGCAGCCTCGTATTCCATCAGCAAACGTAGGTTGTCGATCTCTTTTTGTTCCATGACTACTCGGTTTCGCGTTAGACCGGAACAACGCTACACTCGGGTGGGGATGTCGTCAATTTACTGCGTGTATCGATATTAGGAGGTAGGAGTGACCGATTGGGTGGAAACTTTTGATGAGCCATACCATCGCCGTCGCTTCGAAAACGAATATGTGCGTTCTTACGATGCGCTGATTCCGATGCAAAGCTCGACGCTCTACCACCGCCATACCGAGGATACGCTGTACGTATCTATTGAGAATGCGCGAGTTAAGGAACAGGTGTTGGGAGAAGAGGCACAGCCACCTGCCGATGTGCCAGCAGGCATCGCGATCTGTCGAGCGCATCGACGCGAACCGCTTATTCACCAGGTGACGAACTGTGGCGAAGGCGACATGCGCATGATTGGCGCAGAGGTGAAGGGCACCCCGGCCATGGTTCGCAAAGACGCCCTGGATGTGCCCTTGCATGAACTTTTATGGCAGCGTGAACGGCTACGCGCCTACAGATTTCTGCTTGGACCGGGAGAATCAACGGGTGAGATCGAATATCCGTTCTGTGGGATCACCATCTCATTAACCGCAGCCTGTCTGGCTGTGCACATGGCAGGATCGAAAAAGCAGACCCTGACCCGTCAGCCAGGAGATATGGTCTGGCATGATGGGCCGATTAAACTTGGCCTAACCAACGTGGGTGAGACGTCCTACCAGGCCTTTGTCGGCGAGTGGTGCTAGCTGTTACTCTTGTCGGACACCATGACACACCTGGCTCACCGTCAGGAAACTGAAGGATCTGCACGTGATTGACGCATCGGCTGAACCCAGTGGTCAGAAACCACCTACACCGCTTTGGAAGAAAGCTTTACCCTGGCTCGTCACGCTCGGTTGCTTTGTATTCTTATACACCCGTATATCCGGGCCGGCAGCTGCCCAGGGCATGTCGGTGCTGGGCTATCTTGCCAGCGTGTTTCAAGAAGTTAACTGGCTGCATTGGCTGGCTTTAATGATCCCGTATTCGGTTGCGTTCTTTCTGATCGATTCACTGATCGTCTGGAGAATCATCAATTGGTTCAACGTTAAAGTGAGCTATAAAGAGATCCTTCCGGTCAGAGGGAGCGCCTACATCATCTCTATACTCAATGAACAAGTCGGCAAGGGGGCGATGGCGCTCTATCTCAATCGTCGAGATGGTGTACCGGCCTGGCAGGTGGGTTCAAGTATGTTATTCATCATGGTGTGTGAATTGCTGTACCTGTGCGCCTGGGCCAATATCGGATTGTTCCTGCAATGGGATAACCTGCCACCGGTCTTCAGAGCGCTCCCATGGGTAGGTGTCGGTGTAATGATCGCTTTTGCACTGTTCTATCTGTACTTCCGGGGCCACATTCTCCCAAATAACAAGTTTCGCGACGGCCAGCTTCTGAAGGCATTCAAAGAAGCTACTTTCTCGCAATACCTTATTATCATTCTGCTGCGCTCCCCTGCGCTGCTGTTGGCCGTTGTCATGTACAGTGAAGCGCTGGCGCTGTTTGGCGTGGAATTCGGGTATTTACAGATGCTTGGCATCCTGCCCGTCATTTTTTTTGGTGCTTCAGTGCCTGGACCTTTCAGGGCCGTGGCTGTGTCGCTCTGGGTCATTCTCTTTCCAGAACATCCCGCGGAGATGTCTGCATTCGGGCTTGTGCAACATAACTTCTTTATCCTTTTTAATGCGGTCATCGGGCTCCTTTTCATGGGTAAGGTACAAAAGGAGCTGTTTGCCGATGATGTTGCACAGTCAAACAGCTAGATTGATCGGTTAAATGCAACAGGTCGCGCCACTTGAGATCGGGATTCCGGTGATCGACCTGGGCAGGATGGTGGCTTTCTATCACGACGTACTGGGTTGTGAGGAAATGCGGCGGGCTGATATTCCGGCGACACTCACACAAAAAATCTCAGTCGCGCATGATGGATATACTAATGTCTGGCTGAAATTTCCGGGTGGTGAAGTATTAAAACTGGTAAGCCCCCCATCGCCTCCAACGCGGCGTGATCGTCCGCGCTATCTCAGCACACACACCGGGATTGCCTACATGACGTTGTATTGCTCGGATCTTAAGGGGACCATGGCAAAAGCAGAACAATGCGGCGCGATACTCATATCTGACCGTGCTCTTACCGAACAAGCGGGGCTGAAACTTGCTTTTCTAGAAGATCCGGAAGGCAATGTCTTCGAGCTTGTCCAACCGGACTGAAAGTTATGATATTTGATGAATCACGCCCCGTGCAGTTTCGCGATGAATTACCCAAGGTGGTTGATGTACTTGTCATCGGTGCAGGTGTGATCGGAATCTCGACGGCCTACTACCTCGCCAAGGCCGGTGTGTCGGTATGCGTTTGTGAAAAGGGCCGTGTTGCGGGCGAGCAGTCGGGCCGTAACTGGGGTTGGATCCGACAACAGGGACGTGATCCCGCCGAAGTATCGTTGGCCATGGAGGCCAACCGACTTTGGGAAGAGATCAGTGGGGAGGTTGATGAAGACATCGGCTTTGCTCGTACGGGAGTGCTTTTTGCAGCCGCCGATCCTGAACATCTGGCAACGCTCGAAGCGTGGCTTGACGTCGCACAGCAGCATCAGCTGGATACCCGGATGCTGACCGGGGCTGAAGTCGACGATATCCTGAAAGGACCTCCAAACCGACAGATCGGTGGTTTGTACACACCGAGCGATGCAAAAGCCGAACCGTTCCGTGCCGTACCCGCGCTCACAGGCGCACTTAAAAGACGCGGTGGTATCGTTCGGGAAAACTGCGCTGTTCGCAGTCTCATTACAGAAGGTGGTGCAGTAACGGGTGTTGTGACCGAAGATGGAGAAGTCCGCGCACAGAGTGTCGTTTGTGCAGGCGGTGCATGGACGACTCGCTTTCTTGGTAATCTTGGCGTCCGGCTTCCCCAGTTGACCGTGAGAGGTACGGTCGTGCGTACGGCGCCTGCCAAGGAAATTATCTCTGGCGCAGTGCTTGCCGGGCACCTCGGAATTAGACGGCGTCAGGATGGTGGCTATACCATAGCCACCGGTCTCACTCACGAACATTTTGTGAATAGGGACAGCTTTCGATTCTTAGGCCAGTTCATCCCCACGCTAAGGAGTGGTGCGATGTCCACCCAGTTGCGGTTTAGGGATGGTTTATGGTCCCGTATGGCACAGGAATCTCGCTGGTCGGCTGACGAAATCACGCCTTTTGAAACGACCCGGGTGTTAAACCCGCCGCCATCGCCGGTGGCGCTTGCGAATATCGAGATGGGGTTGAAGCGGTGGTTACCCGAACTCTCGGATGTACCCATTGAACAGGCCTGGGCCGGGATGATTGACACCACGCCAGATGTGGTGCCGGTCATGGATGCGATTCCAGGCTATACAGCACTGTTTGTGGCAACGGGTTTTAGCGGTCATGGTTTTGGGATCGGTCCTGCAGCGGGCAAGACCATGGCAGACATGGTCATGGGTAAGGCGGTCTCTCATGATCTGCATCGATTTCGTTTCTCCCGATTCAGTGATGGCAGCAAGATGGTCCCGGGCCCAGGGATCTGACGCGTTAGGCAACGTCTTGGCGGTACGGCTCGAATAGGTTCTCGCTAAACAACGGTGTTTGTTTGCCCGCCGATGGCACACCAGGAGGCATCGATCCGGTCGCTGTTAATGATTAAAGCGCCAGCTGTGACAGTAAGCTTCTGGCCTAGATGTAGTCGGGGTTGATCTCAAAAGCGGCGACATAATCATAGGCTTGTAGATCCAGGTCGTTCGTACCTCCCTGCCACCCATGCCATGGATATTTGATGGCGCCGTTTTCTCGCCGTACGGGCCTGCCCGCTAAATCCATCTCAAAATAGGGACCATGCTCATCGCCTGCCATGAGCCGATGACGAACGCGCTCGGACGCGCCGGGTTCAGCCGTTTCAAACATACCTCCCTCCCCTGTGCCGTTGTTAAAGACCCAGTGTATCTCTGCAAAGGCGGGAGATTGAGATGAAGGTGGGTGGCCGTGATTGTGGGTTGTGAGGTCAACCCCTTTGCCGCAGCACCAAGGGTTTAAGTAGACGATCTCACTACCCTCATAATCGAGCAGGTGGAAACCCGCAGCCATGTAGCAATCAAGTCCATCGAAGGCGTCAGTCATGCCTGCAAACTTATCAGCAAAGCTCTGCCAGGTGAGATATTGTGCGGCGACGCCATGCCATGTCATAGCGACTACATCATGCAGGTTGTCGGGACATTCTGGCCTGCGTTCCATCAGCGCCAGCAGGCATCCGGCTTGGCCTGCAATCAGTAGAGAATCATCGAGTCTTGTCGAACGCACCGTAAAGGGTTCGCCCAGACATTGGCGCAAGGGATGTATCAGTTCGCCAACGATGACCTTAGCGAAATAGCTACCCTTGGGCAGGTTGATTTGGGTATCTGCCTTCAAAGCCACAAACCGAACATTCCAACCCGCGGTAGACCATACCTCGGACTGTTGGATGGGCATGGGGTAACGGAGATCGAAATGCAGATCTAACCCACCGCGCTGATTGTTTTGGGCCATGGTGATGTTGGCGTTGTCCTGAAGCTCCAAGATGCACCTCCGGATTGACGGCTAAACTCTAAATCGTCCCCTGAATATTACTTTGGTTTCGAGGTGCGCAACATCCCGTAGATTGCGTCAAGTTCTCGACAGTGCTGTCTCCGTCTTGCAGACTAACTCCTTTGGTTTGGATGCTGTAAACGAATCGGTCCGGGAATTTGAAATGATGTTGAATGTAGCCAGTACCCAGACCTCAGCAACCATCAATAAGCGACTGCTTGGTTGCATAGACCAACTGGACTCCAGGGGAGAGTTTTCGCTTTTATCGTGCCTGAGGAACGTACAATGAGCTTAACCTTAAAGCCATTCCCTCAAGGTTACAGCACAAACAAACGGCTAGCTGGAGCGTGTTTAGCGGTTTTGATGCCGGGTCTCCTGGATGCCTGAACCAATCAACCATCCCACGCCTGGAGGTTATACACTGATCGGACTGCCCGGATGTGGCAAATCTACGATTGGTGTGCAACTCGCAAAGTCACTGGTCATGCCGTTTGTGGATACGGACATTACGCTACAGGCGAGTCTGGGTGTCAGTTTGCAGTGCTATCTGGACGAGCATGGCATCAAGGCGCTGCGTGAAGCAGAAAGTCGATGCGTGCTAAGTCTGGACGTTGCAAATAAGGTCATTGCGACAGGAGGCTCTGTTGTGCATAGCCAGCAAGCCATGGCGCACCTGTGTGATAGTTCGCAGATCGTCTACCTTGAGGTTGCTTTTGCGACCATGATTGCAAGACTGGGGGACTATTCTGATAGAGGCATTGCGGCCGATCTCAGCCTTGGATTGCGGGCGATGTACGATGAGCGTGTGCGATTGTATGCAAAGTATGCGGATCGAACCGTCAACGGCGATCAGTCAGCGCATGAGGTACTTGCTGAGATCCGTTCGTGAGGTTTCCCATCTACAGGGTCGTGTCGCCCGTGCTTCCTGGGGAGCCAAACAGCCTGAAAAGACAGGGCAGGTTCCGCTTAAGTTAACACGCCACGGCAGTTAGTCTTAGTACTTCGGACACACAAGGATGGAACGGGATGATGAATCGACAGCAATTGCTAGATCGTGCACGCAAACTGGTGCCGGTTCTGGCTGCACGTGCACAAGACTGCGAAGATTTGCGACAAGTACCGAGTGAGACGATTGCCGATTTCGTCGAGGCTGGATTCTATAAAATCGCTCAACCAGCTGAGTTCGGCGGATTTGAGCTGTCGCCACTGGTTCTTTTCGAAGTGGCCATGGAACTTGCCAAAGGGTGCCCGTCGAGTGGTTGGTGTCTGTGCCTCATCGGTGTGCACAACTGGGAACTGGGTATTCTTGATCCTCGAATAGCGCAGGATATCTGGGGGGAAGATCCGGACGCCCGGATCTCCTCTTCGTATGCACCTTTCGGATCAGCGCGCAAAGTGCAAGGAGGCTATGAATTATCCGGACGTTGGCCCTGGTCGTCTGGTTGTGATCACTGCACGTGGGTCAATGTGGGTGTGCGGTCGGCCGATCCCGACGATCCGTTGCCGCCGTGTTCGTTATTGGTGCCTCGATCGGATTACGAGATCGATGACACCTGGTACGTGGCCGGCCTTAAGGGTACGGGTAGCAAGGACATTGTGATAGACAAGGCATATGTGCCCGAGCATCGGTTGCACAACTCGTTGATGTCATTTCTCATGCAAGATCCCGGTCGCGAGCACTTCACGGCACCCTGTTATAGATATCCATTTGGCATCGTGTTCGTGTATTGCCTGGCATCCGTTACTCAAGGGATTGGTGAAGGTGCGCTCGAAGCGGTAGAAGCGATCATGCGAGAGAAGATTCATGCCTATGACCGTTCCCGTATAGGCGAAGATCCCGCTGTACTTCAGTGTCTGTCCCAAGCCAAACACACATTGGGCCTAAATCGCCGCGCAATTGTGGGTGCGTTTGCAGAGATGGATGCCACGCTCGAAGCAGGTAATGCGTTAACCATTGAGCAACGAGCTGAACTGAAGTGGCGGGCGCAGCGACTTGCTCAGGACAATGCGACAATCGTCACTGACCTTCTCAAGGCCGCTGGTGGCTCAGCAATGCGTCTCGATAATCCTATGCAACGTTATTTTCGCGATATTCACGCTGCGACTAATCATGCTTTTCTGAATGTGGGTCGTGGCGCGATGTCGATGGGTGCGATACAGCTTGGTGGGGGTGATGCGGCGATAGACAAGATGATTTAGGAGACGTGATGAATCGAAGAGTTGTTCTAAGAGTCGGTGGCATGATGGCGATGGCGCCCGTTCTATCGGTCGGTGCAGCAGAGCGCTTCACGTTTGGGGTGCAGCTTTCTACGCTGACACCTCTGATGTTGGCTGATTTTGAGGGGACACTGGCAAAGGTTGCTGAGGTTGGTTACCGGCAGGTGGAATTTTCAGCCATGGGGTTTCTGGGACGGCCGGTGGAAAAAATAGCGAGCCTGTTAAAAAAATATCACTTAACCGCACCGGTTGGGCGTGTGGCCCCCCAGCTGCCGGCAAATTTCGCAAGTCTGTCGCGCGAAGAAGTTATGCAGGTTTTTCGCTCCAGAGCAGGGGTCGAGTACTTCTTGGACAACGTCAAACGCTGTATCGAGGAAGCGACTGCCCTGGGCCAGCGCCACCTTAATCTGCCCGGATGGATGGCCGATCGATATCAGACCTTGCGTCTTGTCGAAGAGAATATCGATCTTTTGAATCAGGCAGGGGATCTGTGTGCCAAAGCCGGGATTCAGTTTGGCTACCACAATCACAGCTGGGAGCTGCAACCCGTTAATGGTGTGATTCCGTACGATCTCATGCTGGCGCGCACGGATCCGGTAAAAGTGGGATTTCAACTCGATACCTACTGGATCGTCAAAGGGGGCGGTGACTTAACCAGATACATCACAGAGCATCCGGGACGCTTTGCGACATGCCACTTGAAAGACATCGACGATACAGGTCAGTTTGCCGATGTCGGGGCCGGCGAAATCGACTTTGCTGACTTTATTAACAGAGCCCGGCGCAACGGCACGCGGTACTTCTTTGTGGAACGGGATGGGCCGCCTAAACCTTTGCTCTCGGTGCGCAACTCATACGCCTATTTACGGGGGCTTAAAGTCTCTTGAGCAAGCCTATCTTTGCGTGCCTGTGTCTGCTGAGCGTTTATGTCTGGGCTGACGATGAGCCCTTTTATCTGACGCTCGATACGCCTCCGGCTCCTGAACTCATTCCCGCCGAAGCCATACAGAGCTTTCGTGCCGCCGAAGGATTTGAGATTGGACTGGTGGCCTCTGAGCCGTTGGTCAAGGATCCGGTGACCATCACCTGGGATGAACACGGCTCTATGTATGTTGTTGAGATGCGCGGATTTATGCCTGATGCATATGGAACAGGTGAAGATGCGCCGGTGGGTTCGGTTGTTCGTCTGCACGACGATAACGGTGATGGTCACATGGATCGGCGGGAAGTACTTCTGGACGGATTGATACTGCCTCGGGCGATCGCGATAGTGAATGAAGGGTTACTGGTCGGGGAACCGCCGACACTGTGGTTATGTCCCGGTAATGGCGATGCCCGCACCATTGATTGCACGGCGAAACGACGCATCGGCAATTATGGCGATCAGCCCGGATCTGTCGAACATGCTGAGAATGGCTTACTGCCAGCGCTCGATAATTGGTTATACAACGCAAAATCGGATCGGCGTATGCGCATTGTCGATGGGGACCTTGTCACCGAACGCACGCTTTTCAGAGGGCAGTGGGGGATCAGCCAGGACAGGGATGGACGTCTTTTCTACAACACCAATTCAAGCCTGCTCCTTGGTGATCGTTTCGATGCGCAACCGTTGATCGAAGCACGCGGTAAGCGCGCGGCTGGTTTGAATGCGCCTGTCAGCATCAATGACGAAGTCTTCGCTTCACGCGTAAACCCGGGGGTTAATCGGGCCTACGTAGAGGGTGTGTTGCGTGCTGATGGCAGGTTACGGCGCCCCACGTCTGCCAGCGGCCTGGTGGTCTATCAGGGTGCTCAATTTGGCACGGAATATGAAGGCACCGAATTTGAAGAGGATGTATATGTGGCAGAACCCGCAGCGAATGCGGTGGTGCGGCTGCGTCTTAAACACAGTGGCCTAGACCTTAAGGCTGAGCACATTGTATATCCGGACGAGAAGTGGGGATCCGTGGAATTTCTAACTTCGACCGATGAGCGCTTTCGACCGGTGGATGTCAAGGTTGGCCCGGATGGGTTGTTGTATATCGTCGATATGTATAGAGGCATCATTCAGGATCATGTGTTTCTGACGGATGAGCTCCGGGCACAGGCGTTGCGCCGAAAACTAGACAAGACGCGGGGCATGGGTCGGGTGTGGCGCGTTCGTGCAAAAGATAGGCGGCCGCTGTCGGTGCCATTGTTTACTGACGAGGCGTCTAAAATAGATGCCTTGGCGCATCCGAATGGGTGGGTTCGGGGTACCGCACAGCGCCTTTTGCTTGCAGCACCTCGAAAGGTGGAGCGCGCGCTTAAAACTGCCCTTGAATCGGGGTTTGAGACGCAAAAAGTGCACGTTCTTTGGACATTGGCTGGTCGGGGTGCCTTAAGTAGAAGTCAAACTTTGTCGGCACTCAATGATCAATCAGCTCGAGTCCGATTGGCGGCGATAAAAGCCGGTCGAGACCAAGTCAAGGCGGAAGACCTCATCCGAGTCCTGGTAAAAGAAACGCACGCTGAAATACGGCACCATCTGACGATGTACCTCGCGGACCACAACCAGCAACAAAACGTGTTAAGTCATCTTGCAAATCTCGTCAGTGCAGACATGGATGTATTCCAGCGGTTAGCCATACGTCTGGGTGTCAGAGGACGGGAGCAGGACTTAATGCGGGCGATGGCCTGGTCTGCCAATCAGGAAGCTAAGACCCGGTTCCTTGCCGAGCTGGCACAACAATCGCTACGGGTCTCGCCGTCTGCGGCCCACCACCTTCTCGACCTGGCGCTTGAGAAAGTGCATGTAGGTCAGCGTTGGTTTGCTGCTGCGTTGCTCAACGGTGTGCACGATGTCACGCGTGCCAATGGCTTCGTACGATACAAACTGGATGGGCCACATGCACTTTTCAAAGTCGATGACGACGAGATCTGGGAAGCGGTGGCCGGTGCCAGACTCGCCTTTACATGGCCCGGTGATGAACTGGCCGTGGGGGCGAAACCTCTGAATGCGGAAGAACATGCGCGCAAAGAAACAGGCGCTCGGTTTTATGCGTCGGGGTGCGCAACCTGCCATGGTGCGGATGGAATGGGCATGGCTGGGATTGGGCCTCGGCTCATCGATTCGCCTTACGTGACCGGGCCGGCTGAGATACTGATACGAATCATGCTGAATGGTTTAAAGGGGCCAATTGTAATAGGTGATGAACAATGGAACACAGAAATGCCGGGCCATGGCGCAAATATGCGATTCAATGATGAGGTGGCGAGCGGTGTCGCGACATTTGTGCGTCGAAGCTGGGGACACGGTGCGCGCGCGGTGGCGCCTGATCTGGTGGGTTCCATTCGAGATGAGGATGGCCAGCGGGGACTCTGGACGGATGCTGAGCTCAAAACTGTGCGTAAGAACACGCACTATAAGCGCTATGCCGGCAGTTTCGGCAGGCCGGGATTCAGACTGAGTTTCAGCTATGACGGTGAAAGCCTGGTCGTTTCATCTGCAATATTCAACGGACCGATGCGGGAGACGCGTGAGGATCATTTCTTCTTTGCACCGCGGGGTTTAAAGCTCGAATTTCTGTGGTCTGCGGGAGAGGTGACGGGTGTGCGTATGGCGATGGAGAGTGGGGATGTAGTACTCCCCCGGATTATCGATGCGTAGTGCCAAACTCGGCATTGTGGGCGTTGGCAATATCGGTTGTGAGCACGCACGACTTGTACAGACCGATCGTGTGCCGGCGATGAATGTCGTTGCATTGTGCGGGCGTACGATACCTGAAGAATTTGATGTCCCTGTCTTCGACGAATTTCACGAATTTCTTCAGTCAGGCTTAGATGCCGTCCTTATTGCGACACCGACGATGCATCATGTGGCAGCGGCGAAAGAGGCATTGACAGCTGGGTTGCACGTGCTTGTAGAGAAACCGGTGGCCATGTCTGTTGCTCAGGCCCATGAAGTGGCTGCACTTGTATCGGAAGGTACACAGTGTGCGGTGATGCTGAATCAGCGGTTTAATCCTGCGTATGCAGAAATTAAGCGGCTACTTGAACAAGGCACCATCGGTCATGTGGTTCGTTATCACTGGACGATGACGCACTGGTATCGTCCCGATGTTTACTACCAGACGAGCGCCTGGCGGGGTACCTGGCCGGGCGAAGGTGGTGGCTTACTGATCAATCAATGTATTCACAATCTGGATGTCCTGCAGTGGTGGCTGGGTCTTCCGGTGCGTGTTCGCAGTCATGTTGCTTTCGGTAAGTATCACAATATCGAGGTGGAGGACGAGGTCAGCGTCTATTTTGAACACGACAATGGCATGACGGGAACGCTGATCGCATCGTCAGGGGAGGCCCCTGGTTACAACAGTCTGGATATTGTTGGTGACCAGGGCATGATCCGCTTCGATGGTGATGCCGTTTATATTTGGCGTAGCGAAAGTCCCGTGTCCGTGCATCGTGCCACGACGAGAGATATGTTTGGCACCCCCGACTTTGAAAAGGAGCGGGTTAATCTGCCTGATATGGGACAACAGCACGTACAGGTGCTCAACAATTTTGCAGACGCGATTCTTAATGGCGTGCCGTTGTTAACGCCTTTTGCCGAAGGGATAGGGTCTTTGCAGTTGGCAAATGGCATTCTTTATTCTGCCTGGCAAGATGCGACGATTACGTTGCCTATAGCTGAAAACGATTTTGAAGCGATGTTGCAAACTCGCATTCAACGTTCTGCCTTACGTAATCCGGCGCAGGTAGACGTCCACATCGATATGGACAACTCCTTCAGATGAGCCTGGGTGATGGCGCATCGTACGCACCTGAATCTCAATCGAGCCCGGTGGTTTCTCCCGGAGAATTTCGATTTGGTGTTACGCATCTCAATCATGGCCATATCTATGGACAGACCCAGGGTTTAATTGATGCGGGCGGGTCGCTTGTGTCCGTGTATGATCCCGATGAGGCACGCCTGATTGCCTTTCTCAAGGCCTTTCCGCAAGCGAAGCCGGCGAAATCGCGCTCACTGATACTCGAAGATTCTTCCCTCAGTCTCATCGCGTCGGCGGCGGTACCCGATCAGCGTGCCGATCTTGGCGTTCAGGTCATGCGCCATGGCAAAGATTACTTCACGGACAAATCGCCCTTCACGACTCGACAACAGCTCAGTCGCGTTAAGCGGGTTGTCGAAGAGACCCATCAACGGTACTTCGTCTACTACGCGGAGCGGCTGCACAATGAAGCTGCATGGTACGCAGGCCAACTCATCAGCCGGGGGGCCATAGGCCGCGTATTGCATGTTTTGTCCATCGCACCGCACAGACTTTCGCCCTTTACCCGTCCCGATTGGTTTTTTGAAAAAGCCCGCTACGGCGGCATCATTACGGATATTGGCTCCCATCAGGTGGAGCAGTTTCTGACCTACTGTGAATGTGGTGATGCGGAGGTAAGTTTTGCTCGAGTGGCGAACCACGCCCACCCGGAATATCCGGAGCTTGAGGATTTTGGTGAATTTGCGTTAACCGGAGACAATGGCGCTTCCTTTTATAGCCGGGTTGACTGGTTTACCCCTGACGGATCGGAAGTATGGGGAGACGGACGAACGTTTGTGACGGGCACTGATGGTTCGATGGAAGTGCGCAAGTACGTTGATCCGAATCGAGCAGTGCCTGCGGCTAAGATTTTTCTCACGGATGGGGATGGTTTGCGTGAGATAGATTGTCTTGGTCGGGTTGGATATCCTTTCTTCGGACAGCTGATCCTTGACAGCCTTAATGGCACGGAGCAGGCAATGTCCCAGGCGCATATATTTAAAGCGGCAGAACTCAGTATGCAGGCTCAAGCGGTAGCGGACGAGTTCAACAAGGAGCACAAATCGTGATACTCCCGAGCATGCCTGATGGATTGACAGCAGAGTTTCTAACGGACCTTTTTCGTGACATTGATCTTTTGCATGACGATGTTCGTATTGTCGAGGTGTCGATGGAGAAGGTAGGTGATGGCGTTGGTATGATGAGTGACGTCTCCCGCGTTCGTCTTAAATATTCAGGCGAAACGGATCTCTCCCCGACGTTTGTGGTCAAGTACCCCACGCAGAACGAGACAAATCGTGAGATCGCGATGTCTTATAAGCTTTATGAGCGTGAAGTGCGCTATTTCGCTGAACTTGATTCAAAAACCACGGCCTGTTCGCCGCGGCCTTACTTCACCAAACTTGCAGGCGACAAATTTCTCATCGTCATGGAAGACATGGGCGAATATCGAGTCGGTGACCAAGCGAGGGGCGCTGATCTTCTGGATACGGAGGCGGCCGTCAATGAACTGGCAAAACTTCATGCAACGTTCTGGAATGACGTGCAAGACCTTGAATGGGTACCCGGCATCGCAGAGAGTTATCATGCAGACAATATGGCGAACCTCGTCGTTATTGGCTGGCCTGTCATGTGCGAGATTTTCAAGGACTTTCTCGCGCCTGAGATTGCGACCCGTGGGGAGCAATTCGCAGCAGAGATACGTGGGCTCCAGGACAAAGTATTTGCGAGCCCGAGGACACTCCTGCATGGTGATTTTCGCGGAGAGAACGTGTTCTTTGGCCAGGCGCCGCACCACCGGCCAGTCGCCATCATAGACTGGCAAGGCCCGATACTTGGTAAGGGCATGGTTGATGTGGCGCTTTTCCTGGGCCAGAGCACCCTCACCGAAGTACGCCGGGCGAATGAGGATGATCTTATAGAACGATACGCCGAAGGCCTAAAGGCTGCGGGTGTAAAGAACTATTCAAAGGATGAAGCCCGGGCGGATTATGAACTCGCCATGCTCTACAACTGGGTCTACACCGGTGTGGTTGCTGGCACACTCGATGTGCACAATGAACGGGCGTTTGCGTGGATGTCGCAGATGGTGGCGCGACATTCAACTGCATCGCTCGATCTCGATGTATTCCGTTTGATCTCGTGAAGTTGGGGTAGAAGCAAAGATGGAACTATTGGATGCCAACCTGTATCGGACCCAAGCCTACATCGGAGGTGCGTGGATCGATGCAGATGACGGAACAACTCGTGAAGTGACGAACCCGGCCACAGGTGAAGTGATCGCCCAGGTGGCCTATTGCGGAACAGCTGAAACCCGACGAGCCATTGAAGCTGCTGAGCATGCGCAGGTTGAATGGCGACAGGTACCGGCGAAGGAAAAAAGCCGGCTGATCAGGAATTTGTTTAACCTGATGATGGCAAACCAGGATGATCTGGCACAGATTATGACGCTTGAACAAGGTAAACCGCTGGCAGAAGCCAAGGGTGAGATTGCTTATGGCGCATCATTTCTTGAATGGTTTGCCGAAGAAGCTAAACGAGTCTATGGGGATACAATTCCTGGTCCCGCAGCAGATCGTCGAATCGTGGTGGTCAAAGAACCGGTCGGCGTGGTGGGTTGTATAACACCTTGGAACTTCCCCAACGCAATGCTGACGAGAAAGGTAGGCCCTGCCCTGGCGACTGGCTGCACGGTCGTTTGCAAGCCGGCGAGCGCAACACCTTTATCAGCGCTGGCCATGGGTGAGCTTGCCGAACGGGCGGGTATTCCGCCTGGTGTGATCAATATCCTGGCCGGAAACACGGCGGCCATCGGTGCTGAGATCACCTCGAATCCAGTCATACGCAAACTTACCTTTACGGGCAGCACGGACGTTGGAAAACAACTGATCGAAGCATGTGCCGCGACGGTGAAACGCACGTCTATGGAGCTCGGTGGCAATGCGCCGTTCATCGTTTTTGACGATGCAGATCTCGATGCGGCGGTGACCGGTGCCATCGCTTCAAAATACCGTAATGCAGGCCAGACCTGCGTCTGCGCGAATCGTATGCTCGTGCAGGCCAGCGTGTATGAGGCCTTTGCTGAGAAGCTGGCGGCAAGCGTAGGGGCGCTTAGTGTAGGCAATGGTATGGCGCCTGGCGTTGAGATCGGACCGCTCATTGACGATGACGCCGCGAATGATGTGATGGGCATGATCGAAGAAGCAACGGAAAACGGTGCAAAGGTGCTTACTGGAGGTCAACGGCTACCCTTGGGTGAGCGTTTTATCGCCCCGACAGTCCTGGTCGAAGTCACTGAGAAGATGCGCGTTTTCAAGGAAGAGATATTTGGACCCGTGGCGCCGCTTATCAAGTTCGAGACTGAAGATGAAGCCATACGGCTGGCTAATCAGACGGAGTTCGGACTGGCATCCTATTTCTATGCGCGGGACGGGGGCCGCATCTGGCGCGTTGCGGAAGGGCTTGAATATGGGATCGTCGGCATCAACGAAGGGATTATCTCGAATGAAATGGCGCCCTTTGGGGGCATGAAGGAATCCGGCAACGGCCGTGAGGGTTCGAAGTACGGCATGGATGAATATCTCGAAATCAAATATCTTTGTATGGGCGGTATTTAAGGCTGTGGAGGTCTGTTGCCGTGCAGCGACTTTTAGGAAGTAGCGAGCCCGGAGCGCAAGGTCTCGTGGATCCTGGCCAGATATTCGATCAGCGCATCGCTGGATCGATAGCCTTGTTGGAAGATCGGTACACAGTCGATGGAGGTTTGTTCGAAACCGAGCGCTTTGAGCTCGATGGCGCGTTCGAGCAGTAGCGCGGGTTCAGCATAGAAACGAGTACGCTTTTCTCTGTCCAACGCATCGGGTGATAGGCCCATCTGCAGCCGAATGCTAGCCGGATCGCGATCATGTTCTTCTGCAAAACGATAAATGCTGTCGAGTTTGTCCTTTAGAGGTGGGTCCCCGGGTGCGTTCATGCCCAACCAGCCATCTCCGTGAGTGACCACGCGACGCAGGGAGCCTGGCCAGGTCCCACCGATCCAGATTGGAATGCCGGCGCCCTGTGGGGGCTTCGGCTCCATGGCCATATCGTTGACCTGGTAGAATTTCCCCGCAAAGTCGATGTGTTCATCCCGCCAGAAGGCACGCATGAGATCGATGGCCTCGTCCATCCTTCGCCCTCGGGTGTTGTAGTCTTCGCCCAGGGCTTCGTATTCCGATCGTTGCCAGCCAATTCCTACACCCAGTCGAATTCTTCCCCCTGATAAGGTATCTAGGGTACTGATCTGTTTAGCCACCAGGGTGGGTTGGCGCTGGGGCAGAACGAGGACCCCAACACCGAGCCCAATGCGATGGGTGAGCGCGGCTGCGTAAGAAAGCACGACCAAGGCCTCCATGATCGGCATGGTAGGTGAGTAAAACGGTGCACGTCGGTTTTCTGTCGGGTAACCCATCACGACGTGATCAAACATATCAAGCTCGTCATAACCGATGTCTTCGATGGCTTTGATGAGCTTGGCAACACCTTGTGGACCCTCGCGATACACGACACTGGGAAAGACGACAGAAATACGCATTCAATGCTTAGGTTGTTGGTTAAGAAGTAAGGCTAGTCGAATTTGGTATGCGCGCAAAGTCTCTGACCCGTCGCTGCGGTGATAGTTGACTTCTCGATGCCTTAATCGTTTGCCCTGAACGGAGACGTTTTTTCATGGCCGTCAATGCTGAGCTTGCTGACCGAGTCCTGTCTGGCCAAGGCTAGACGGCGCGTTTCTCAGGATGAAAGGCCCTCGATTAACAGATGATGGGAGCATCGTTCTCATGATCCTTACTCTCGCTTGGGTGCAGGTTTAGGACGATGAGATGCAAAGAAAATCGAGGTAGCCTTTAGTCGTGAAGCGATCGAGGTCAGCTCGATTGTCTGATCAAATCGGCTGCCCGTTCAGCCATCATCATGACCGGCGCATTGAGGTTGCCGCTGGTGATGCTTGGCATGATGGATGCGTCAACAATGCGCAGATGTTCTATGCCCCTCACTTTGGTAGATGGATCGGTAACCGCCATAGCATCTGTTCCCATACGACAAGTGCAGGAGAGATGATAAGCGGTCTGTGCTGTCGCGCGGATATAGGCGGCAACGTCCGTATCGGTCCGGGTGCTGGTTCCCGGATCGAGTTCCTCTAAGCGCAAACCATCAAAAGCAGGCTGGGCGACAATTTGCCGGGCGATCTCGACGCAGCGCAGCATGTCCTTTCTGTCTTCTTCGGTGGCAAGATAATTTGGATCGATTAACGGTGCAGCGAAGGGGTCTGCGCAGGCGAGTCGTATAGAACCTTTGCTTGTGGCGCGCAAAGTGCCTATACCTAGGCGGAAACCATGTGGCGATGGTTTGGGTAACCAGCCTTCTAGATATACCGGAAAAAAGTGAATCTGCACGTCCGGGTGTGTCACCTCAGGTGCGGTTTTCAAAAATGCGCCCACGGTGCAGCCGTTGGAGGTGGCAGGTCCTGTTTTGAAAAGGAGCCATTGTGAGAGATTCTTAAAGAGATTGTGCGGCCGCATCTGCCGATTCAAAGCGGCACGTGCAGGACTTCGGTAGTGCAGATGGATTTCCAGGTGGTCCTGTAGATTTTGGCCGACGCCGGGCAGGTCATGCTTGACCTCGATACCGTTTGCCTCGAGGTGTTCTACTTCACCGATACCTGACAACATCAGTAACTGAGGCGTGTTAGTCGCGCCGGCGCAGAGAATCACTTCCTGCAGGGCGCTGATATCAATGGCTTTGTGTTTACTTACACACCGAATCCCTTGCGCCGTCAGTCCATCCATCAGCACCTGAATGACCCGGGTTTGTGTCAGGACCTTAAGATTGGGGCGTGACATCGCAGGTACGAGATAGGTTTGAGATGACCGCGCGCGCTCGCCGGCGTTGATATTCGTGTCGAAGCGCCCGACACCCTCTTGATGTGCTCCATTGATGTCGGTAGTGGCAGGGAAGCCGGCTTGTATGCCTGCGCTTAAAAAAGCAATGTCGAGCAGGTTATCAGGTGTACGTGCTGTAACCGGGACCGGGCCCCCTTCGCCACGAAAAGGGCTTTTTTCGCCGGACCAGTGTTCGATTTTTTTAAAATAAGGAAGTACGCTTCCGTAAGACCAGCCGTGCGCGCCCTCTTGTTCCCAGCGATCAAAGTCTCGTGGGTGTCCCCGCACGTAGACCAGGCCATTGATAGAGGATGACCCCCCAAGTCCTTTGCCTCGAGGCGTAAATATAGATCGATCATTAAGGTGTGGCTGAGGGACGGTTTCGTAGCACCAGTTGTAGCGTCCCCTGGCGGTGTTTATGCCGAGCGCCGCGGGCATACGGATCGTGAGAGAATGATCCGTCCCGCCTGCTTCCACGAGAATGACGGTCGTGTTCGGGTCTTCGGTCAGGCGATTGGCCAGCACGCAACCCGCCGACCCGGCGCCAACAATGACGTAGTCCGCCTTCACTAATTGTAAGTCCGTGGAATGATCAGCTCGCCTTAGCGATCAGATTTTCCTCTGCTGGCATGCCGAGCATCTCACTAAGGGCTTGGGTTCTCGCATTTGCGGCGCGCGCTGAATGTTCTTCTCTTACATGCCCGTAACCCCGTATCTGATCGGGAATGGCGGCCAGGCGAACAGCTGCGTCGAGATTAGCCGCATTGACTTCTTTAAGAATTATCCCGATATCTGCTTCATATTGTTCTGTCAGTGCTCGCGCTGCCTTTGTCTCAGAAGAGTTCCTAAAGGGATCGAGGATGGACCCACGCAGCCCTTTAAGCCTGGTCATCACGCGAAACACCTTCAGGACCCAGGCCCCGGTCTCGCGCTTCGCGACTTTATTTGACCCTGGGATCTTTTTCCCGAAAGGTGGGCCGCCGAGATGGAAACTGAGTTTGAGGTTACCGTCAAAAGTTTCCCTAAGCGCTTCTGCGAAGGCGGGATCGGCATACAGGCGAGCCACTTCCCACTCGTCCTTGTGAGCCAGCACCTTGAAATAGTTGCGCACGACCTCCTGGGTCAGCAAGTTATCTTCTGTGAACGCAGACTCTTTACGATGGACCTTGGCGATAAGCGACGTGTACTTATCTGCCAGATGTGCATCCTGGTAATCCGTGAGAAACGCTGCCCGTCGTTCAATCTGAGCATCGAGGTTTGCGGCTTCTTCGCTTTCCAGTGCGCTACCCTTGATCAATTCGAGCGCTGCCCCGAGGTCATGGCCGGCATACCGGCCGAGTTCGAATGCCCCTCGGTTCATCTCCACCGCAACGCCGTTCAGCTCCAATGCGCGCATGATCGCCTCGTGACTGACCGGGATGCTGCCGAGTTGCCAGGCAGCGCCGAGGAGTAATGTGTTGGCGAAAACAGCATCGCCCAGTACGCGTTCAGAGAGCAATATGGAGTCGAGTTTGACAAGCTTGCGCTCAAGGACGCCATCCAGCCGTTGGATGAGGAGTCGTTCGTCAATATTCCAGTCCGGATCGCGAGAAAATTCAGCGGTTGGCGTTAGATGTGTGGAGACGACGCCGATGCTTTTGCCGGGCACGAGGGTCGCCAGTACTTCATCGCCTGCAGCAACGATGATGTCAGCCCCGATCAAGGCATCCGCCTCGCCTGTCGCGATGCGGGTTGAGTTCAGTTGTTCTGTGTCTGCGGCGATCTTGATGTGAGAAAGAACGGCACCGTATTTTTGTGCCAGACCCGTGACATCGAGATTTGAACTGAACAGACCGTCAGCATGGGCCGCGACCGCCAGTGTCTGACCGATCGTGACGACGCCTGTGCCGCCGATACCTGCCACAAGTACTGACCACGAATCGTCTAGGGCAGGTAGTTCCGGTAAGGGAATATCCGGCAGGATCGGTAGCCCGGAACCGGGTTTGTGTTGTTTTAACTTCGCGCCTTCAATGGTGACGAGGCTTGGACAAAAACCCTCCACACAGGAAAAATCTTTGTTGCACGACGATTGATTGATTAGCCGCTTGCGCCCGAACTCCGTCTCTAATGGCTCGATTGCCATGCAATTGGAGACTGCGCCACAATCGCCACAACCTTCGCAGACTGTGGGGTGTATGAAAACGCGCTTGTCCGGGTCGTGCCACTTACCACGCTTGCGCAGGCGCCTACGTTCTGTGGCACAGGGTTGTTCGTAGATAAGGACAGAGACGTTGTTGTACTTGCGAAGATCCTTCTGCAGAACTTCCATTTTCTGACGGGGATGGACACTTACCGAGGTGGGGAAGTGGTGGCCGTCGTATTTCTCTGGCTCATCACTGACGAGTGCGATCCTGCGCACGCCTTCAGCATGGAGTTCATCAACAATCTGCTCTATGGAAAGCGCGCCCTCGATGGGTTGTCCGCCGGTCATGGAGACGAACCCGTTGACGAGTAGCTTATAGGTAATAGGCAGGTCAACTGCGACAGCAGCCCGGATGGCTAAGAATCCTGAATGATAATAAGTACCATCACCTATATTGGCGAAAACGTGTGGTTCGTCGGTGAAGGGTTGTTGGCCGATCCACATGGCACCCTCACCACCCATATGAGAAATGGTGTTGGTCTTCATCGGGTCGAGCATGACGGCCATGCCATGGCAACCAATGCCGGCGAGGGCGCGGCTTCCATCGATTACCTGAGTCGAGCGACCATGGGGGCAACCGGCACAAAATGATGGCGCGCGTACGGGGGCAGGGGTGCCGCCGATAGGCTGATCAGGAAAGTTTGGTTGTGATACTCCGCAGTTAGGATCGACCTTGATCGCGGTCTTGCTTAAAACCCTGACAATGGTGGTAGGGTCGATTTCGCCGAAATTTGGGAAAGCCGGTTCACCTCGATGGGTGGTGTATGTTTGGCCGTCGAAAAATTTGCCGACAATATTCGGCGTGGTGGGTTGTCCATACAGAATGGAGCGGATCTGATCTTCCAGCAGTGGTCGCTTCTCTTCGACGACGAGTATCGTGTCGAGCCCCTGTGCGAAAGTGCGAATAATCTCATCGTCCAGTGGCCAAACCATACCGACCTTGAGGACCTTCAGACCGAGGTTGCCCAGGTCCGATTTACTCACGCCCAGCGCGCGCAGGGCCTGAGAGAGGTCCTGGAACGCTTTGCCTGCGGCCACAATACCCAGCTTAGCGCCTGCAGCGTTCTGTGTAATTCGGTTGAGCTGATTGGCACGGGCATAAACCAGCGCTTCGTCGATGCGTTTTTCGTAGAGTACGCGTTCCTGATGGCCAAAGAAGACGAATTTCTGAATATTCAGGCCTTCACTCTCATCGGGCATGGTGATTGCGGGCGCGTCCGGGCCGACATAGAGTGAACCGCCGCCTTCGATGACGTCCGTCACCAGCTTCATGCCGCAGAGCAAGCCACTGTGTCTGCTTAAGGCGATGCCATGTAGACCGTAATCGAGGACTTCTTGCGCGTTGGAGGGGGCGAGGAGTGGGATACCTGCTGAGACAAAGTTGAAATCGGAGTAACCAGCTACGGTGGAAGATTTAACACCGTGGTCATCACCTACCAGAAGCAGACTCCCGCCGAGTGGTGATGTACCGGCCATGTTGGCGTGACGCAACGCATCCATAGAACGGTCCATCCCGGGGGCTTTGCCATACCATATGGAAAAAACACCATCGACTGTGGCGCCCGGGAATGTCCCAACATATTGGGAGCCCCAGGCGGCTGTGGCGGCCAGCTCTTCGTTGACGCCAGGCTTGAATACGATGTTGTATTGTTCCAGGCTGTCAGCTGCGTTCCACAGTTCCATGTCGTAACGACCCAAAGGCGAGCCGCGGTAGCCTGAGATAAAGCCCGCAGTCTTCAGGCCCCGCGCCATGTCCCGAATCCTTTGTTGTACGGGTAGTCTTACCAGGGCCTGCATGCCGGTCATGTAGACCCAGCCTTCTTCGGCGGTCATACGATCCGCCAACGTCATATCGAGTCGTTTTTTGAAAGGCTGGACTTCGCTCATATCTCATCCAAATCGCGTTATCAAAGCAACGTTATTAACAGATCTCGTGAACGGTTACCACGTGCGAAGACGACGACACTCATCTAGCATGAGCACGATCCTTCAGTGAGTCATACGATGCGCTTACTCTTGATGAGTTGTATTGGCTTTGCGTTGTCTGTGCCGAGTCTGGCACACGCTGAGCCTGTCAATGTATTGTGTTCAGGCTCTGCACTGAAAAAAGACTGTCGAGCACCGGCTAATTCACCAGATCAGCAAGAACAAGTACGCAAGCTCAAACTCAAGCCCATACAGTTGCAGCGTACCCTTAAAATACCGGGTCGCAGCGCAACGGGAGATGATCATTGTGTTGCTGATATTGGCCTATCGTTTGTACAGATGAATGATCAGATACGGGTAGATACCAAGATTGCGAATAAAGACTGTGGTGCTTCTCAGGGAATGTTTGACCTTCGTATTCGCACCGTTAGAGAGTCGGCGGACGGAAGCCGTGTGCCGATCACTCGCACGATCAGCGAAGCATGGCAGCGAAAAGATAAGGGAGATGTTGAGATGACGACGTACTATCCGATGGAGGATGCAAATTACATCGGTTGGGTCAAAGTCAGAACCGATCGCGCGCGCGCGTGTGTCTGCGTTGATAAGCTTGAGGATATAGCCTCGTCATTAACAAAGACGCAACCCTAAAGGGGCAGCATCCTGGATGGCGGAAAACTCAAAGGGGATTTGCCGGAGTCACTCCCAATCGTTTCAGTATCTCGGCTGCCAAGTGTTCGGCATCTGCTGGTGTACCATCGGGGTATTGAGCACTGAGATTAAGTTCACCTACCAGCTTCTGGGTCCTAACACTGGCCTGACTCATGTAGGAAGGTAAGCCGAGCTCAGCCAACGTCTCGCAAACACTTTCCATTTCAGAGGCCCGGCGTAGGCCATGTACTGCCATACGCTCCATGGTGTAGTCGCTCAGCGCCCGGGCTTCGTTGTGCTGCAAGACGATGTCGAGAGACGGATAGATTTGCTCAGCGAGCCCTGCTTTGTGTATGGCGAGTGCGCATTCCATCGCCACAGCTTCGAAGCCTTTAACAAAAATGCTGCGGATCATTTTGACCAGGGAGGCTGAGCCGACTTCATCTGAGAAAATTTCTCCGTTGGGAAAAAAGTGAGTAAAAAAAGGACCCTCTTCATCAGCTGTCGTACCGCTTACCAGAATGGGGGATTTATGGCATTTGGGATGGACAGGTGAGAGCACGGCAAGGTCCAGATAGCCGGTGCCAATTATACGAGCAGCTTGTTTTTTCTTATCCGGAGCAGTGCTGTTGATATCGAGATAGCGTTGCTTTGGATCTAGGTTGCCTATGCTTGACGCGGCGGCCAGTGTTTGCTCAGGGCTAACTGCGCTGATGATATAGTTGGATGAATCTCTCAGTGCCTTTGGTGTGTATATCGGTGTGACGTCGAGCTTTGCACACCTACTCAGTAGCTGTGGGCGTTGTGATTCGTCATGTATCTGTATGTCATAGGCTTTGATGGGTCTAGAAAATCCGTCTGTCCGCCAGCCACTGACAAACGCCGAGGCTGCTTCACCGAAACCGATAAATCCGATTGTATGTTCAGGCATTGTATTTCTCTGCTCAGGGTCAGTCGGGCAACCTGCCGCTGGGATTGGTTGTCTGTGTGGTAAATGCTGCCTGCCACTTGCCTAACTTTTCGTCAAGGTCCTGCCATTTAGTCATCTCGGCATCATCGCGATACATGGCAAAAGGTTTCAGCTCATCCTGATAGAAAGTCACTTGTTCATCGGTCCTGTATTGGGTGGCTTGATAGCCATTCCAGTGGACAATCTGTTGCAAAGGACGTCGATATCTAAACGAGACGTCGTCGGCCGGGTAGCCGACGGGTATGGTGCCGATCGCAGACAGGTGCTTAGGGTATCCAAGCACATTGGCGAGTTCTCCGTTGGTTTGAGCTTCCCCGCCTCCGGACAACCAGGCCGAGGTCAGGCCTTCAGCGGTCACGGCAAGTTGTATGTTTTGAATGGCCGCGCCGAGGGAGGCGTAGTAGATATTGTCATTGTTAGCGTCATATTCTGCTTCTTTGTCCGCTGTTGATCCATGTGGAAAACAAATTCGCCAACGGTCGTCACCGAGTACGATGATGATGGCGATCGTGTGCTTGAGGTAGGATTTGTAGACGGCAGGAAATCCCATTGCGTATTCGCGGAGTCGGTTAGCCTGACGGATGAAGACTTCTGTTACGGCGCGGAGCATATCGTCATCGTCGATGATGATGAAATCCCAGGGTTGAACGTTGGCGCCGCTGGGTGCCCATCGGCCGATTTCGGCGATGCGCAGCAGTGCTTCACGAGACAACGCCGGTCCGGATGTAAACTTACGGACTGAGCGGCGTCGCTTGGCTACCTCTAACAAGGGGTCGTAAAGGCTCATTACACCTCCGGGAAATTCGAGGTTCTCATTATGCAGGAATCAACCGATGATCGCTGGGAGACGCAGATGTAGATAGGATTTGCTAGCATGTTTGACCGATGCGACATGGAGAAATCAGGCCGATGAGCAGTACGCCTCAGCAGATACTGGATGAGGCACCCATGAGCCGGGTGCAGGTCATTGCCGTCACGATGTGTGTGCTGCTGAATGCACTGGATGGTTTTGATGTACTGTCGATCAGCTTTGCATCGCCCGGCATAGCCGTGGAATGGGGTATCGATCGCGCGCAGTTGGGCATTGTGCTTTCGATGGAACTCATTGGTATGGCGTTCGGCTCTGTGGTTTTGGGTCGAGTTGCGGACCAGTATGGTCGTCGGCCAACGATCCTTGGATGTCTGTGTGTCATGGCCTCGGGCATGCTGGCGGCCGGGATGTCATCGGGTGTGGCAGAGCTCTCCGTTTATCGTTTATTCACGGGTTTCGGTATTGGTGGCATGCTTGCTGCGACAAACGCGGCCACCGCCGAGTTTTCAAACGCCAAACGCAGGCCATTGGCTGTCATCGTCATGGCAGCAGGCTATCCTTTTGGCGCGATTGTCGGTGGTGCGATTGCCAGTGAACTGCTCATCAGCTTTGACTGGCGAGCTGTATTTTTCCTCGGTGCCTTTGCCACTGCAGCCTTTTTCCCGCTGGTTTGGTTTCTTTTGCCTGAATCGGTTTTCTACCTGGCACAAAATCAGCCAGAAAATGCCCTGCTACGGATCAACCAGAGCCTCACGCGGATGGGTCATAGGGCAGTGAGTAGGTTGCCCCAGATCGTCACAGGTCTGAAGGTCTCGACCCGGGAACTGTTTGTCGGTGGCCTGCGCAGGAAGACGACCCTGCTCACCATTGCTTACTTCGCTCATATTATGACGTTCTACTTCATCCTGAAGTGGATACCCAAGCTCGTCGTGGACATGGGTTTTCATCCTTCGGAGGCTGGCGGGGTATTGGTGTGGGCAAATGTGGGTGGGTTGATGGGATCACTCACCCTCGGCCTGCTGTCGCAGAAGTTTAAGGTACATACGCTGATTCTCCTGGTGCTCTTGGGCTCGGTGCTCATGGTTTCCTATTTTGGTCAGGGTCAAAGTGATCTTGCGGAACTCGCACTGGTGGCCGGCGCGGCAGGGTTTTTTACCAATGGCACGATTGTGGGGCTTTATTATCTATTTGCTCAACAGTTTCCAACGGAACTGCGTGCTGGCGGCACGGGTTTTGTCATTGGGGTCGGGCGTGGAGGTGCTACTTTAGGCCCTGTACTTGCAGGTTTCATGTTTTCAAATGGATTCGGCCTGGATGTCGTCGCTTTCACGATGGCAGCAGGTTCGCTGATTGCCTTCATCGCGTTAATAATGCTTAGGGCCCACGATTAGAGTATCGTCATGCCAAATGGGAGGTGACATGACTGGCGTTACAGAACTGGGATATGCACGTTTTGGCGTGGCCGATTTGGCTGAATGGCGAGACTTTGCAGAGACGATCCTTGGCCTTGAGGTTTGCGATTCCCCTGATGAAGGGCGGGTATACCTTCGAGCAGATTATTGGCACCACAGGATCATATTGGATCAGAATTCTTCAGATGATTTATTAGCCGCTGGATTGCGCGTTGCCGGGACAGATGAGCTCAAGGACGTAGCGCAGTTGTTGGAGCGGGCGGGAGTCGATTATGAAATAGGCAGTGATTCGCTGTGTGCGGATCGGAAAGTACTGGAACTCATTGTGCTCGATGATCCCGCAGGGAATCCGCTGGAGATATTCCACGGCCCACGCATAGAGTCGCATCTGCCATTTCTGCCGTCGCGACGGCTTCATGGTCGCTTCGTCATGGGGTCGGGTGGTCTCGGCCACATGATTCTCAAACAGGTTGAGACGGAAAAGATGTTTGAGTTCTACAAGATGCTCGGGATGCGCGGTGGTATTGAGTATAAATTTCCCCTCCCAAATGGACAGGATGCTGAGGTGCTCTTCATGCATTGCAACGACCGGGACCATACCCTGGCATTTGCAGGTCCCAATAAGAAACACATCAATCATCTGATGCTTGAGTTCGACAACTTAGACGATGTATTTGTTACCCAGGACCTGGTGGAGGCCAGTGACTATCCGATCGCACTCAACTTAGGTAAACATGCCAACGACCATATGATCTCATTTTATTTCGAAACGCCCAGCGGATGGTTGATAGAGATCGGCAGCCAGGCCCGGCCGGCGACACATCAGTCTGAGTACTACATACAGGATACTTACGGACACAAACGTGTAGGACAAAGCCTGATTGAAGGCGGGGGAGATCTCAGTTGAGAGCTCTATTCACTGCGGTGCTACTGATTTCGGTAGGTTGTGGACAGTCAGCAGATAATCCTGCCAGCGATGACAATGCAGCGGCATCAGACACCAACACCCCACCCAATATCCTGTTGATTGTCCTTGATGACCTGGGCTATACGGATCTTGGTGCGTTCGGTGGTGAGATCGCCACACCTAATCTGGATCAACTGGCCTTTAGGGGTATTCGCTTTACAAACTTCCATGCAGGGCCGAGTTGCGCACCGACGCGCGCAATGCTGATGACGGGTACGGACAATCACCTGGCGGGGATGGGGTCCCAGCAAGGGCTTGAGACGGCGCTACAGAGGCAGAGTGTCCTTTATCACAACCGGCTTCTGCCTGATGTGCCAACGATTGCCGAGGCCCTGCGGGATCTCGGTTATCAGACGTTGGCATCGGCTAAATGGCACCTCGGTGATGGGGATGCATTGCCGAGTAACCGGGGTTTTGCAAAGAGCTTTGTGCTCATGCAGGGTGGCGGTGGCCACTTCGACGACACACCGCTTTTTGAGCGGTATGTAAAGGCTGATTGGCGCGAAGACGGCATACCGGTCGAGTTGCCTGAGCATTTCTATTCTTCGGACTATATGACGGACAAAATGCTTGAGTACATCGAAGACGTGCCGCATGGTCAGCCCTTTTTTGCGTATCTCGGCTACACAGCCCCGCATTGGCCGTTGCAGGCACCTGAAGTGTCTATCGCCAAGTACACATCGCATTACGCCGCTGGCTGGGATGTCCTGCGTGAACAACGTCTCGCCGGTGCCAAACGTATGGGCGTCGTCGATGCCGCTGCGACTGCCGTGTCGGAAGAACGTGGTGTGGTTCCCTGGGGGAGCCTCAATGAAGCTGATCAATTGCTGCAGACAAAACGCATGCAGGTTTATGCCGCCATGGTTGATCGGGTTGATGAGAATATAGGGCGAGTTTTGAGTCGATTGGAAGGGATGGAAGCACTGGACAACACAGTGATTTTCTTTATGGCAGATAACGGCGCTGAAGGGCACGACATGGAGGTTGCGGTTAACAACGCAGTCTGGGTACCGGCGAATTTTGACAATTCTCTGGATTCAATTGGCTCGGCCAATTCCTATGTTGTCGTGGGCGCTTCATGGGCACGTGCGACCGCGGCCCCTTTTCGGGACTCCAAAGGGCGTATGGCCGAAGGAGGTATTCGTGTACCCGCATTTGTAGATATGCCTGGCAGTGAGAAAGGCATCGATGGTGCCTATATGCGTGTCATGGATATTGCACCTACATTTATTGACATTGCGGGCGGTGAAAAACCTGTCTCAATGATGGGCCGCTCATTGCTTCATCGCTGGACTGGGGGTCCGGAGCCCTATGCAAAAGATGAGGTTGTTGCGGCAGAAACGTATGGTCGGCGAATGGCGCAAAAAGGCGACTGGAAGATCCTTTTGCAGGAACCTCCACTGGGTACGGGAGACTGGCAGCTTTATAACCTTGGCCAGGATCTGGGGGAACAGGAGGATCTGTCAGAAGAATTCCCGGAAGTCAGAACGGAGTTAATCGCCGCTTGGGAAGTCTATGCGAAAGAGGTAGGGGTGATATTGCCTGAAACCCCGATTTATTACTGAGTAGAGAAACGATGCAAAGTGAAAAGAGGAAAACTTAAAGGGGATTGGAATGATACGTATCTTCGTGGTTGGAATCATGGTGCTGCTACTGAGTACAGTACAGGCCGACATTAGAAGAACGCCTAGCGGAAAGCCTGATCTTTCGGGATTTTACGACATAGCGACGTTAACGCCGCTGTCAAGGCCCGAGGAACTGGGCGATGAGGCGTACATGACCGCACAACAAGCCAGAAAAATTGCCGAACAGGTGGCAGCGAGGCGAGAGGCGGCACTGGCTCAATCTGATCCAGGGCGTGATGCTCCAGAGATCGGTGGTGATGGGACCGCGGGCGCCGGTGGGGGGGTTGGAGGCTACAATGACTTCTGGCTGGATTATGGCAGCGATCGTTTTCAGATTGACGGCCGGTTTCGCACTTCGATCATCACTTATCCGACGAATGGGCGACAGCCGCCGCTTACGGAGAACGGAAAGAAGCGTATGGGGGTCGAACTTGAGGACTTCCGGCTTAACACAGGTACGGCGTTTTGGCTTGATGAAGGTGGCAAAGGACCTTATGACAACATGGAACAGCGTCCGCTACGCGAGAGATGTCTGCTGGGATTCGGTCCCGCTGCGGGTCCGCCGATCCATCCTTCGGCTTATAACAACCTGAAACGGATTGTGCAGACGGATGATTATGTGATGATTCTCGCTGAGATGGTGCACGATGCGCGTGTGATTCGCCTCGACGCTGAACACAACCCGGATCACATGCGGACTTGGATGGGTGATTCTATCGGTCATTGGCAAGGCGATACGCTCGTGGTCGATACGAGAAATTTCCTGGGGGTATCGGGTTTGATGGCAGCTGATGAAAACCTACATGTGATCGAGCGTTTTAGGCGGGTAGATGAACAGACGCTCATGTATGAATTTAGTGTAGACGATCCGACGGTGTGGTCAGACACGTGGCGCGGTGAGTATCCGTGGCCGCAGGTTAAGGACAAAGTCTACGAATACGCATGTCATGAAGGCAACTATGCCCTTGGCAATATCATGCGTGGTGCGCGATTACTTGAAAAAGACCATGTACGCGCCAAGCAGGCCAGTCGGTAGGTAAGCGCTGCAATGACGGGTGGTGTATCAGTTGCTCGCCGAACTGAATAGCTCTGGCAGATCTTCATCATCGGTTTCGAGGATCTTGTCCACCCATTGATGAAATTGTTGACCACCGCCTTCATTCTTGCCAAACAGCACATGACTTTTGGCACCGACGTTCAGATTTTTCTGTAGTGCGTTGCCCGTGGCGTAGTCTTCGTCTTGTACTACATATTTTAGAAACTCGAATTGCTGCTGGGCTTCTGCCTTTTGTTCCTCGGTCTCTGGTACTTTTTCCATGAGGAAAATTTGATTGGTATAGCTCGTCTCGGGCGTGTCACCAGGGAAAAGCTGGGACAACATGATGGAGCGGCCGCCACCGTAGAAACTTGCGATCGAGATATGAGGGAAGATCGTCCAGACCCCAGCGACCAAACGTTCGACTGGCCACTCCTCGTCGGGTAGATGTTCAAATTCTGCAAAACTTGCGTCAGGCCGACCCAGGTGGGTGTGTGGCCCCCAACTGTAGTAATTTGCCTGGTTGCCCATTTCGGAGCCAAAGGATTCTCTGTGCAGTATCGGTAGATGGTAGTAATCGAGATAGCCATCGTACGCGACCTTCCAGTTAGGGCCGAATACAGTTTGGGTGTGTTGATGGTGCCAGGTATCGAGTTCGAATTCTGCCAGCATGCTGTCGTAACCCGACAGGAAATTCTTAATGTCGAGCTTAGAGTCTTTGTCCAGTATCACCCAGATAATCCCAGAGATTTCAAGACAAGGGAGTTCAGTTAAACCAAAGCAACTCCTGTCAACTGCGCCAAAGTCGTCTTCAGAATACACGGCGATCAGATCGCCTTCGGTACTGTAAGTCCAGGCGTGGTAAGGGCAGGTGAATTTGTGTGCGGTGCCTGAACCGTCTGCTATCAGTCTTGAACCACGATGGCTGCACATATTGACAAAAGCCTTTACGCTGCCGTCGCGGGTACGGGAGATGATCACTTGGACTCCGGCTGCCTGCATGGCTTTGTAGTTACCCGGATTGGGTAATTCTGCAGTGGCTGCAAGGACCAGCGGCACACGTCGAAAGATCTTCTCAACTTCTTCGTCGAAACGCGATTGATCGTAGTAATTCTCTACCGGCACCTTGTAGATCTCATCGACCTGATCCAGGGTACCATTGCGTCCGTGCGCCAGATCCTGGCGAGCCAATTCAACGAGTTGTTCTCTGGACATGCCCCATTCTCCCTATTGGAATGTTTATCTTAAACTAAGCGGACAGCCAGACCCAGATCTGGCGATTAACTGTTATAGAATCTTTTTTCGGTACGTGCGCGATGTGTGATGAATGTCAGTCTGATAATGCGTCTGACATTCATCAGGCAGACCGGCCACGGTTTGCCTTGGCTCGGCTGAATAAAGCACGCTTTTCGTTGAGATTCGACTTTAGGCCATGGGTTGTGCATGTGAGTGTAGGCTTGAATGTATTTGCAGGCAGTTTGAAGTCAAATTGGGTTGCACATGTTGAGGTAGGTCAAAACGTCCGCAAAAATCGGTCGTGGGATTCATACGTTTCGCGCGACTCTGGTAATCAATGCACATAAGCTTGAGGCATTTACCAGGAGCGCTGCCGCCAAGTACGGTCGTCGGCCATTTAATGCATGCATCGATGAAACTCATTGGGTGCGATTAATAGAGAGGTAGCCAGATGGAAGGACTCACGGACAAGGTCGCGATTGTTTGTGGTGGGGGAGCTGTTGGTGATGGTATAGGCAATGGGCGTGCAGCTGCGATTTTGCTTGCGCGATATGGTTGCCGGGTGGTGGTGGTGGACCTTGACCTTACCCTTGCTCAGCGGACGCTTGAGATGATTCAGGCAGAAGGCGGAACGGGTCTTGCGATGAGTGCCGATGTGACGTCAGAGGTTGATTGCTCAGAAGTGGTTGCGACAACCATTGCTGCCTACGATCGAATTGATTTGCTCGACAACAACGTCGGCATTGGCAGCGTTGGGAGCGTGGTCGATGAAGACCCCGGACGCTGGCAGCAGATCATGCATGTTAACGTGGATTCAGTGGTCAGCATGTCGCGCGCGGTGATTCCGGTCATGGCGCGAAATGGTGGCGGTGCCATTGTTAACGTCTCTTCGATTTCAGCGCTACGGCCTAGAGGGTTGACTGCTTACAGCACGTCAAAAGGGGCCGTGATTGCGCTGACCAAGGCGATGGCGGTCGATCACGCGAGTGATGGTATCCGAGTGAATTGCGTTGCACCCGGCCCGGTGTTTACACCGATGGTTCAGCGCGAGGGTATGTCACGAGCACGTAGGCAAAGCCGGGTGCAAGCCTCTCTGTTGAACATCGAGGGGACAGGCTGGGATGTCGGCAATGCGGTTACCTTCCTGCTTTCTGAGAGTGCTCGCTATGTGACCGGACAGACGCTGGTGGTAGACGGTGGAGTGACCTTGAAAGGGCCCCAGCGTTAGAGGTTTTGAGCCCTTGCGAGGTGCTGTTGTGCCAGTGCATCGAGTCGAGCAGCCGAAAAATCGTGGGCTAGGCCAATAGCGATCAGCTGGCTGCGCTCGATCTCGATTGCTCGCCTGGTGGTTTCGTGGCGGGTACCGACGACCTGAACCTCCGTACTTCCGGTCTCTGTCTTGAGCAGGCCTTTACAACGAATGACTTCTTCTCCCAGCGAGTCGATAAACCGATGGATGTCTTGATCTGTGCAGGCGGCCTCACTCTCATATTTCCAGCTGGCATAGTGGGCGTGCGATGGGTCACTGAGCTCCTTATGGTCTTTGGCAGTCATATCGAGAAGGATCGGTAAAGGAACCTTGGATTTTGTCGTTGCAATCACAGGGCATGTATTGAAAGTGCCTATCCAGCTGGCCAGATCGGCGACTTTATCTTCGCCAACCAGGTCGGTTTTATTGAGCACGATCAGATCAGCCGCAATAAGCTGTCTGCGTATGGTTTGTGCCACGTACTTATCATCGGCTTTGGCCTGGATTGTTTCTGCATCGGCCAGTACAACGATGCCGGCAAGTTCCAGATCGCGGGTCAGGCCGTATTGTCCGAGGTTATGGACATTGGCAACACCGCTTGCCTCAACAATGATGTGCTGGGGAGGTGGGACAGTGGTGCGCAAAGTTTCCAGTGCTGCAAAAAAGCCGTCGGATAGATTGCAGCAGACGCACCCATTAGCAAGACTGATCTGCTGTTCATCTTCGGACTCAATGAGGGCTGAGTCGATGTTGATATCGCCAAAGTCGTTAATCAGAAGGGCAAAACGGATGCCGTCGTTGTGCTTCAGAATATAGTTTAAAAGCGTGGTTTTTCCCGCGCCCAGGTATCCCCCAAGGACAGTGTATCTGATCATTTCGACCAGGGGGCGGGGTGTTTGCGCCCAATTAAGACGCTCCCCCACACCTCAATGTCCTTGATGTGAAGAGGATCAACCGCGAGGGGGTCTTCTTCAAGAATTGCAAAGTCCGCCTTCTTGCCTGCCTCGATGGAACCGATCTCATCGTCGAGATGCATCTGATAGGCTGCGTTGATCGTGACAGCTTTGAGGGCCTCATAAGGACTGATTTTCTCGATCTCACCCAATACTCTGCCACTCGGTGTCAGGCGATTGACCGCGCACCACATGGTGTGCAGGGAGCCCAATGGCGTGACGCCTGCATCTGAATGCACAGAAAAAGGAACGCCCTCGCGAATTGCCGATGCGCAGGGTTCAAGCGCATTTGCCCTTTCCGGGCCGACTGTCACAGCGTAGTGCTGATCGCCCCAATACCACAGGTGATTTGAGAAAAAGTTCGCGCACAGTCCGAGCTTGGCCATCTTTCTTAGTTGTGCCTGGGTGGTGAGCTGAGCATGTGTAATGGTGTGGCGGTGATCCAGCCAGGGATCTTCACGCAGAACTTTCTCCACGGTGTCGATGGCCAAATCCTGGGTCAGATTGCCATTGCAGTGCATGTGTACATTGAGGCCTCTTTTGTGAAATGGACGCAGCCAGTCGAGAAATTGATCGGGCACGGTTAACAATTGCCCGTGATCTACGCCTCGGTAGTACGACGGCGGTTTGATGAGCGCGCTGAACCCCTGAATGGATCCGTCTAAGACAAATTTTGCGCCAGGGAAACGCAGCTTTTCGGTAGCTTTTCTCTGCAGCTCGAGAAACTGCTCGGCGACGGCGTCAAAATCAGCCTGTGCGCCAGGGATAGCGGGTATATTGTATTGTGCGATACGCAGCGGATAGCCCTCTTCAGCGGTCACTTCCTTCCACATGGACAGCATCTTGGGTACTAAAATGGACTGTCCCGCGAGATCCGTGCAGGTTGTGATGCCGACGTTGCGTGCCATGGCACCGAAGTCACGAAGGGCCGATTCTGTTGAGTTGGCAAAGTGAACGATTCGCATGGCATCTCGACAGGTCCCCATAGCCGGGGGCTCGCGCAGTTCGCCATCGAGATCGCCATCAGCGCTGCGACCGAGCCCCTCGATCTGCAAATCACGCGTCACGCCATTGCGCTCAAGCATGGCTGTATTGGCTGTGGCCAGATGACCGCTCGCATGATGTAGATAGATCGCGCGCGTCGTAGAAACCTGATCGAGATGGGCGCGTGTCAGACGAGGCTCATCAGGAAAATAGATGGGATCAAAACCAGCAGCCACCAGCGGAGCAGTGGGATCCTCGAGTTTGGCCTCTTCCGTTTTAAGCTTCTCGATGAGCGCTGGGTAGCTTTTTATCCCTGGAGCCGTGCTGCCATCTGCGAGTTTCCTATCGAAGAACCCGACGTAGGGGAGTTGTAGAATCCCTGCCGCCATGATGTGTGCATGGGCTTCGACAAAACCTGGGATAATGACGAGGTTAGTAAAGGTCTCATCGAGCTCATAGTCCCCCCACCCAGCGACCTCATCCAGGGTGCCGGCACCGAGAATCAAACCGTCTTGGACTGCCACGTGGGTGCAGACTGGATTGGCAGGATTCATGGTGAGGATTTTTTTTGCTGCAAAGACCTTGATGGTCATGTTTGAATCCTCTGGCGAAGTGCCCCTTCTAGCGGATATTCCAGCCTTCCCGGGCGGTGGACATATCAAACAGCCGTTCAGCATTCGTTTCCAGGTCTTCGTATGTAACGTCCAGGCCCAGGTCAATGTTCTGGTTGTTATACACCGCACAGACGGAGAAATTGCCGCCGCTTGCTTGAATCACTTTGCCAGTGGGGGCGTTTTCGCTCGCCATCAGGAGGACTGCTGGGGTAACCAGTTGCGGATGAGCTTCTGGTGCTGGGTTGTCTGGGTCGAGGTCCTGACGGCCTGGTATCGTGGCGATAAGTCGCGTAGCTGCACCGGGCGCAAGGCCGTTGACGCGAACATTTTTTGTTGCGCCTTCGATGGCTAATACATTGATGAAGCCGAGCATGCCCATTTTTGCAGCGCCGTAATTTGCCTGGCCAAAATTTCCATAGATACCCGACGTTGAGCTGGTCATAACAATACGTCCATAGCCCTTGTCGTACATGATTGGCCAGGCTGCATGCGTCACATAGGCTGTGCCGTTTAAGTGCACGTCCATGACGATGTCCCAGTCTTCTAGATCCATTTTTTTAAAGCTTTTGTCGCGCAGGATTCCGGCATTGTTAATGAGGATATCCACCGTACCAAACTCGGCGAGCGCATCATCAATGATGGATTTCGCACCGGACTTATCGGAAACACTCGCTTTGTTGGCAATCGCGATGCCGCCTTCGGCGCGTATTTCTTCGACCACGACGTCGGCCATATCGCTGCTGCCACGACCATCGCCACTACCACCCAGATCGTTGACAACGACATGGGCCCCTCGCCGGGCAAACTCTAAGGCGTGCGATTTTCCTAGACCGCCACCTGCCCCTGTGATGACAACAACCTTACCTTCAAATTCGCTCATATCAGTACGCTCGTTTTTCTACCAGTTTGCGTCGAGGCTAGGGGAATATAGATGTCGATTCAAGTTGCGAGGCACCCTGTATACAATCGACGGACTGTCCTGGGGAATGAGCATGCAAACCGGATTTACCGAAGACCAGCTTCAATTTCGAGATGTCGTGTCTCGATTTCTGACTGACAAATCACCACCGTCCTCGGTGCGCACGTTAATGGCGTCTGCACAGGGGTACGATGAAAACGTATGGAAGCAACTTGCCGAAGAAGTTGGCCTTGCGGGTACGCATCTGCCGGAAGCGTATGGCGGGTTTGGTTTCGGTCCCATCGAAGCTGGCATCATTGCCCAGGAGATGGGACGCCATCTTTTCTGTGGTCCCTACTTTTCCTCGGCTGTGATGGCAGGCTATGCGATTCTCAATTCGGGCACCGAGGCGCAAAAGCAAACAATCCTGCCCGACATAGCCTCTGGGATACGCCTTGCCACCCTTGTACTGGATGATCTCAGTGGTTCGGACAATGTCGGTAAAGCTATTCGAGCCAATGATGACGTTCTGCATGGTACTGCTCCGATAGTGGTAGATGCACATGTGGCAGAGCGCCTGATTGTCGCGGCAGGTGAAGATGAAGGCGTTTCGCTTTTTGCTGTGGATGCGGGTGATGCGGTCATTGAAGCCCTCGAAGGTCTTGATCCCACGCGCAAATTGTCGAAGGTGACGCTTAACGGAGTTGCAGGAGAGCGGATTGGTAAGCGGGGAGGTGCAAATCTTGATCTGCTGTGGGATCAGATGTCTACCGTCCTTGCACATGAGATGGTGGGAGGAGCGGAACAACTGTTTGCGGGTACGGTTGAATACATGAAGATGCGCGTACAGTTCGGTCGCGCGATTGGGTCCTTTCAGGCATTGAAACATCGGTGTGCTGATTTATTGTTGGAGCTGGAACTGGCGAAGGCCATGACGCACGAGGCGGCGCGCTATCTGGCATCCGGTGAGGGCGATGATTACGCGCCGAATATGGCGAAGTCGCTCGCCAGCGAGGCCTATCTCAGTATTGCCAAGCAGGCGATACAGCTTCGAGGCGGTATAGGTTTCACCTGGGAGGAAGATACGCACCTGTGGTTTAAGCGTGCAAAGGCGTCTGAGGTTTTCTTAGGTACACCCAACTGGCATCGCGAACGGATGATTAAGCGAATGGAGGCGAGTTATGACTGATCATCCTGCAGGAACCTATGATGAGATATATGCTGAAGTCAGTGATTGGCTGCAGAGAAACTGGGACCCTTCGTCTGGCCTCGAAGCCTGGCGTGAGCGTCTGGTCGAAGGCGGTTGGGCCGCGCCCTCCTGGCCTGTCGAGTACTACGGGCGTAACTTCTCAGATGAACAGGCCTCGGCGGTCGCGCAGGCTTTGGATGATCATGGAGCACTGGGTGTGGCCCAGGCAGGAACAGGGCGCCTGGCGTCCCATACAATTCTGGTGCACGGCAACGATACGCAAAAGAAACAGTATTTACGGCCGATCCTCACGGGTGAGGCATCGTGGTGCCAGCTTTTCAGTGAACCGGGTAGTGGTTCGGATCTTGCGGGGCTGACAACTAAGGCGGATAAGGACGGTGATCGGTGGGTGATCAATGGCCAGAAAGTCTGGAACACCAGTGCTCATCATGCCGATTTCGGCATGCTGTTGGCACGCACTAATTGGGACGTACCGAAACACCAGGGCATCAGTTATTTCCTGATCAACATGCGTCAACCCGGTGTTGAAGTGCGCCCATTAAGACAAATGAACGGCCATGCTTCATTTAATGAAGTGTTTATGACCGATGCCGAAGTGCTGGCGGCGGATATGCTGGGTGCAGAAGGGGAGGGTTGGACCATTGCAGCGACGACGCTGTCTGCCGAACGGCAGGGCTTTGGTGGAGATCGCAGCGGCGGCAAGACTAAGGATCTCAAGGGCCCGATCTATCAGGAGTATCGCGATGAGCTTGCGATAGCCCTCGAACCTTATACATGGTATCCCCAGCGGGCGGGGCGTGTGGATCTTGCCATGCCGAGGGCGAGAGAAACCGGGGCAATTAACGATCCGCATGTGCGCCAGGAACTGGCAAAACTCATCGCGATGAAAAAGGCAGCTGATCTGGCTGCGGCGAGCGCAACGCACAAGCGTCGAGCGGGTAATACCAACGTCATTCCCGAGGGGTCTGTCGGTAAGTTAGCAGCCAGCGTGATTGCACGGCAGGCTTCTCACGTGCATACGCTGGTATCGGGAACCGATTCGATGCTGAAGGGAGAGAATTCCCCCATGGAAGGTCTGATCGCTGAGATATTGGTGTCTGTACCGGCAATCTCTATCGCAGGTGGTACAGATGAGATACAGAAGAACATTATTTCCGAACGGGTCCTTGGGCTCCCTAAGGAACCGCGTTTTGACAAGGGTCCTTTCCGGGACGTACCACGGAATATTTCAGAACTATGAGAATGAGGTCAGCACATGGGTAAGAAAATAGGAGACGTAGAGGTCTCTGATGCAGGGGGTTTTGTCAGCCTGGTTGAAATTCAGCGGGGTCCGAACAACTTCTTTGACGAGGATCTGATACGCACACTCGCTGATGTTTTTCTCGACTTGGACGAGGATGATAATTGTCGCGCGGTCGTGCTTGCCGCTGAGGGCAAACACTTTTGTGCCGGCGCGAACTTTGGCGCCGGTTCTAACCGCGATAGACGAACGAGTCGGCCTGGGCAACAGGGCAATCCTTTGTACCAGGAAGCCGTTCGGTTGTTTAAGAACAAAAAATATGTGGTCGCGGCGGTTCAGGGGGCCGCTGTCGGCGGTGGATTCGGACTGTCGATGTTTGCAGACTTTCGAGTGGGTTGTGCGCAATCGCGTTTCACCGCCAATTTCGTAAAGATCGGCTTTACTCCAGGGTTCGGCCTGACACAGGTGCTGCCAAGAGTGATTGGCCAACAGGCGGCTAATGATCTCTTCGCCACTGGGCGTCGGGTGGATGGCGAAGAAGCGCTAAGGCTTGGCATCATTGATCGCCTTGTCCCGCAAAGTGAGGTTCGAAAGGCCGCCATCGAATATGCGCGGGAAATCGCCGAGAATGCACCGTTGGCTCTGTTATCAGTCCGTGCCAGCATGCGAGGAGAGTTGTCAGATATCGTACAGGCTGCTACCGACCATGAAGGCGTCGAGCAGGCCAAGCTGCAGAAAACAGAAGACTATCGGGAAGGTGTTAAGGCTGTTGCAGAAAGGCGTCCGGGAAATTTTCAGAGCAGGTAGTGGTGAGGACAGGACACGTCTAATGCCCGGATGCATAAAATAAATCGATATGCCCGTTAAGGAATAATATTTCTGCCTCTGAAACCGTACCTGGGCCACTTTCCGAGGTCGTTGAGACCGCCTTAACTATTTTGTCGGAAAATCTCCCCGCTGCATTACATTGGCGCACGCTTCTTATCACGGCTGCGTTGGGCCTGACGATCTATGTATTGCGTAGAGGCAATGGCTCGAAAAGTGCTCAGGGAAGAGCTCGCCAGGCCGGCTTGGTTAAATATTTTCTGCCTAAAGACATATATTTTCATCTATCTGCAAGAGTTGATATTTGGCTTTGGATCGTCGAGCGCTGCTTGCGGCCGTTTTGGTTTGTAGGTTTATTAGTAAGCGTTGGACCCTGGGTTGAAAAGGGGTTGATCGCTGCGTTGACGGCGGGTTTTGGCGCAACACCGGGTCTGTCGCCGAACTACGGTTGGATGTTGCTGTACAGTTTACTGGTCCTGCTTTTCTACGATTTCTTTTTCTACACCATCCACTATTGTATGCACAAAGTACCTGCATTTTGGGCCGTTCATAAGGTACATCACTCAGCAGAGGTGCTCACTCCGCTGACGCGCACGCGTGAACACTTTATCGCCGGTCCGGTCTGGGCAACGGGTGCAGCTTTGGGTTACGCCATCCCGGGAGCGATATTTGCCTATCTTTTTAATGCGGCGCTCAATCAGGCGACGCTTTTTGGTGTGGGGGTGTTCGCTTTTGTATTTGGGCTGACGGGGAACTTTCGTCATTACCATATCGCTTTGCACTATCCGCGTTGGTTGTGTTTCTGGCTGCAGAGTCCGGCAATGCATCACACCCATCACTCCTACCTGACCAAGCATTGGGATACTAACCTTGGCGCGGTGACCAGCATCTTCGACCGCGTGGTCGGGACGCTGTATATCCCTGAAAAAGACGAGTACACGCCTTGGGGGCTGGGGCCGGAAAGTCAGGCGGAGTATCGCACCTTTGCGCAAAACACGTTTGCCCCATTCAAGGATTGGTATGCGATGTGGGTAAGGAAACGCTCGCCATTATTAATGCCTGACGAAACAGAAGATGATGAGTTCACGCAAGCTTAAGTTGAGTCTTGTCGGCCCAGTACGAATGGGTACCGACACATATACGTTGTGGTAGAGAAACGGCAGCAATGGGTCCTTGGGTGATGTCCTGTGCGGCGAAAACCTGACATTGTGAACTGTTATTGTTCATGTCGGTGACAAACGTCACCACGTAGCCGTCCTCTTCGGACTTTGACCCGGTACGGGGTGCCATAGGGCTTTCACTGGCAAATACGCCTTCCGGGAATTGATACCGTTGTTCCTGTCCCGTCTGAACATCCAAACGCATCATGCCGTCAAAGAGGAACCATCCAGGTTTGGCTGTCATTGCCCATGTGTATTGATAAGGTTTGCCGGCAACGCTGGGGTTGATCATGCCAAACTCGGAGATGCCGTCTTCTAGAGGACCTTCTTTAACCGCGCCTGTCTTCAGGTTGAAACGCCAGCGATAGGCATGTGCGCCGATGGCATTGATGTCGAGCATGGAAAATGGGGCGAGGCTTGCCGGCAAATTCTTTGTGCGCGTACCCCGTCGAGGATCCTGGGTGTAGCCGTCTAAGATGACTTCGTCACCGTCTTCATAGGCGTTGATCCAATGCAATACATAGGTCGGAGCTGCTTCAAACCAGACCACTTCTTCGCTGGTGCCGCGTCGAGGCACGATGCCAAAGCGACTGGGAAGTTCATGGAAAAAGCGTACTGCGTGAGCGCCTTGAGCAAGTGCTTGGGGATCCCAGAACAGTGGTAAGTCATTCAAAATTGCGTAGTGGTCGGTGAATGCCATGTCGTGGGGCAATCTGGGTCCGGGTAATTCGATGGGAATGTAGTGCGCAAGGCGTGACGAGGAGTCGACGACGCCGTAGTGCATGTAGGGCGCTTCTTTCGAATAGTTAAAAAAAAGCATTTCACCTGTGGCTTCATCTACTTTGGTATGGGCGGAAACGCCCCAGCCTCGAGTCACGCCCTTCATCCAGTTAGCCTTACCTCGATGGTTGAGTGTAATCGGGTCGAGTTCATAAACATCGCCGCACTGATAAAAACTGGTCGCTGCGACGCCGTTGTGAACGACAACGTCCGTACTGGAAGCATCCTTTAAACCCTGGCGCGCCCCCCAGCCGTCGCGTTTCGAAAGTTTTGGGTTTTCCCGTAAACCTGCCCATAAGGGTTCTCCCGCTTCGAGTTCCGCCTCGAATCCATCAGTACGGATATAACGGTTGCGGTATTCGACGTGCCCTGCATCGAAGTAAATGCTGTGGAGCATGCCATCTCCGTCGAACGGGTGATAACGCCCCAGTGCCTGGTGCAGTGGATTTTCGGTGTTACGAATGTAGACGCCCGCCAGGTCGTCCGGGAGGTCACCGCGAATCGTCGGTTCGGTGACTTCATACTCGCGTGTGTTCGGCATCCAGGCCCCCGTGCGGTAGGGGTGTTCGTCGTTTTCGGGTAGTTGTCCGCGAATATCATCAAGCAATGTTGTCGGCATGACAGGTTTCACACTTAACAGGTTGTATCGATGCTCGCATGAATCATCTCGCCCGCACAAGGTTCAAATGTATAATGTCAAACGCGTTTGATTTGCTGAGAAGTTGGATGTCGAAACAGCCCTATGAGCACAAAGAGGGGAACTATAGACTTCTTATTGAAAGGATGAACGGTCCTGTTGGTGCCGTCGTTACAGGCACTGATCTCGCAGGCCATTTGACCCAAGCCACCCTTGATCAGATCTGGACTGCGTTACTGGAACATGGGTTGGTGTGGTTTCCTGGTCAGGTTCTTTCTCCAACCCAACAGGCTGCGTTCGCGGAGAATTTCGGTGAACTGGGCACCTACCCCTTTGTCACCCCGGTGGCTGAGCACGACAAAGTGATCCCGGTTATCAAAGAGCCAGAGACGAAAATGAATTTTGGCGGTCTCTGGCATACGGATACATCCTATTTACCTGAACCGCCGAGTGTCACCATGCTCCAAGCCATTGAAGTGCCGGGTCGAGGGGGCGATACGCTGTTCGCTGACATGGCGGCCGCGTTTGAGTCGATTTCTACCGGCATGCAAGAAATATTAGTGGGACTGACCGGTGTCTATACGGCAGGCATGGTGCATGGCAAAACCGGGGCCTATAGTGCCAAGGCCGGTGCCGATCATCCTATGGATTATGGAGACAAAAAGGGCGTGGCCGAGCGCCGGGTTGAACACCCCATCATCCGCACCCACCCGGAAACTGGTCGAAAATCTATCTACGCAGGCAGCGGACACTGTTCACATATCAAGGGGATGCGGCGGAGTGAAAGTAAAGTCATTCTGGATTGGCTGAACGCATACGCCACGAAGCCAGAGTTCGTCACTCGTTTGAAATGGGAATCTGGTTCTGTTGCTATGTGGGATAACCGACGCGTGTTTCATTATGCGCTTAATGACTATGCAGGCGAACGTCGCCACATGCACCGCGTCATCCTCAAAGGGGACAGGCCTTTTTAAAGGCTAGGAAACCGTCAAAGGATAGCAAGCTGATGTCCAATGCGCCGATCTACGAGATTGATCCCGAAAAATTCTGGGCAGACCCTTATCCTGATCTTGCGCGTATGCGTGATCAGGCGCCCATAGCGTACGTACCGCAGCTGGATGCAACGCTTCTCACTCGACATGCGGATATTGCGTTAAATGAAAAGAAGACAGATGTCTTTTCATCGGTACAACCCCAGGGGCTGATGACCGTACTCATGGGCGAAAACCTCATGCGCAAAGATGGTCGCGAGCACATGGCGGAAAGGCGTGCAATCTACCCGAGCATGTCTCCGCAGACTGTACGGGATGTCTGGGATACACAGTTTCGAATGGACGCCGAAGAGGTCGCTCAGGGGCTCGTTAATGAAGGGCGAGGAGATCTCTTCTGGACCTATGCGATGCCGGTCTCAGCCAGAGCACTGAAGGCGATAACTGGGCTGACCAACATGGATGCGACAGAAATGAACCGTGTCAGCCAGGGCATGATCGATGGCTGTGCAAACTATAGTGGTGACGTGCAGGTTGAAGCACACTGTCATGACTGTACGGCGAGTATTGATTCGCACATCGATGCACGTCTGTCCATGGGTATCCGTGATGATGATGTATCTCTTCTGGCTACGCAGGTGCGCGCGGGACTGTCGGATGAACAGATGCGCGCCAATATCAAACTGTCGATTTCGGGCGGTCAAAATGAGCCTCGCGATGCAATAGCGGGCACCATATGGGCTTTGTTGCGTCATCCCGAGCAGCTCAAGATGTGTCTGTCCGGGACTGCCACCTGGCTGCAGGTGTTTGAGGAGTATGCGCGCTGGATATCTCCTATCGCCATGTCGCCGAGGCGGGTAGCCCAAGTGTATGAATATGCGGGTGTGACTTTTGAGCCGGAAGATAAGGTGTTTTTAATGTTTGGGTCTGCGAATCGGGACACGGACGTTTTTGATCATGCTGACCGATTCGACATTACCCGGGATACCAGCAAGTCCCTGAGTTTTGGGGCAGGGCCCCACTATTGCGCTGGTGCCTGGGCATCACGTACGTTGATTGCGGACGTGGCGCTGCCGACCTTTTTCGAATACTTCCCGCGGGTTGAAATTGATGCGGAGGTGCCTTTTGGAGGTTGGGCTTTTCGTGGCCCTCTGGCTTTACCCTGCCGTTGGGATGGTCGCTAACGCCCCGTCCATTCAGGTGACCGTTTTTCGATAAACGCTTTCGGTCCCTCTTGATAATCTTCGCTTTCCGCGATAGCCGCGAATGCTTTACCGCTGGCACGCCACAATGCATCGTCACTATCCATAAAGGCGCGTACAGCGACGCGCCGACTGGCCTGCACAGCCAGGGGTGCTGCTGCCATAACACGCTCCGCGAGTTGGATGGCTTCGTCCATCACCTTATCCGGAGTGACGACCTTGTTGACCATGCCCAGTTGATAAGCCCTTTCTGCTGGGAGCGGATCACCCGTCATGATGGCCTCGAGTGCGGGTGCCATGCCAATTGCCCGTGGCAACCGAAAAAGCCCACCCGCCCCTGCCACTAGGGAGCGTTTGGTCTCAGGTAAGCCGAAATTGGTTGCCGTTGAGCAGACGATCATATCGCAGGCAAGTGCGATCTCAGTTCCTCCAGCCAGCGCGCTGCCGGTGATTGCTGCGATCAGAGGTTTACTGCGATCACGGCGGACGATGCCTGCGAAGCCACCTTTTCTGGTGGCCAGCGTATTGCCCCGACCGGCGGCGATTTCTTTTAAATCTGCACCGGCACAAAATGCCGACCCGTTGGCGGTCAGGATAGCGACCCAGATATCGGGGTCAGCTTCGTAGGTGTCCAGGATTTCTTCCATACGACTGGCCACCTCGCCATTGACGGCATTGCGTGCTTGTGGGCGATTCAGAGTGATGAGGGCGATACGCCCTTGTTTTTCGAATTCTACGACCAACTGACTTTCCTGAAGATATGATGAGCGACAGTCTTGCGCAAAATTAGGTACTCTTCCACCGTCAAAAGAGGAGTAATGCGGTGGAATTTGATGACGTTGTCAACGGGAGGCGGAGCATCCGGGGATACGAAGATCGACCAGTGGCAAAAGAAGTGATTGAGGAAGTGGTTGGCCTGGCGTTGCGAGCGCCTTCGTCGATGAATACTCAGCCGTATCATCTGTATGTCATCACGGGGGAGATATTAGACGCCATCCGCGAGGAAAATACACAGAGAAATCTGGCAGGCGTACCTCCCTCGCGAGAAATTCGATCACATGGGGCGTATGCGGGGGTGCATCGCGAGCGCCAGAAGCGGATTGCCGTGCAGCTTTTTGACGCGATGGGGATTGAATGGACGGACAGGGCGGGCCGCCAGGATTGGGTCCTGCGTGGTTTTCGCCAGTTTGATGCGCCGGTTGCCGTTATTGTGACTTATGACAGAGAGCTTGAAGGCGGTGACATCGCTCAGTTTGACTGTGGTGCTGTGGTTAATGCCCTGGTCAATGCAGCATGGTCCAGAGGTTTAGGCTGTGTGATAAATAGCCAAGGCATTATGCAGTCACCGGTGGTGCGTGAGCATGCGGCAATTTCGGATGACGAGATCATCATGATTTGTGTTGCAATGGGTTATCCGAGGGACGATTTTCAGGCGAATACCGTCGTCTCAGAAAGGCGAACAGTGAGCGAAGTTGCCACTTTTAGAGGCTTCGATTGAACATTGACACTTTGATTGAAAAACTACTTTAAAAATCAATAACGGGAGAGGAATAAATGCAACCACTTGAAGGTATCAAAGTATTGGAGTTTTCCACCATGATTACCGCATCGTTGGCCGCAATGATGATGGGAGAGCAGGGTGCCAGCGTGATCAAGATCGAACCGATCGAGGTGGGTGACCCCATGCGTTTTTTAGGCAGCAGTAAAGGCGGGATCTCGGCCCTGTTTTCTAATTTCAATCGGGGCAAGAAGTCGGTGCGTTTGGATATCAAGTCCGATGAGGGCAGGAAGATCGTAGAAGAGCTGGCGTCGGATGCGGATGTCCTTTTATGTAATTATCGTCCCGGTGTCATGGATAAGCTTGGCATCGGCAGTGAGCACTTGCGATCGCTCAATCCCCGGCTGATCTACTGTGGTGTCTCTGGCTTTGGCACTGAAGGTCCTGAACGTAATACCCCAGCCTATGATCCGGTGATACAGGCCCAGGCAGGATTTGCAGCAGTCCAAGGGGCAGGCAAGGAAGGGCCGGAATTCGTACGTAACTTGATCTGTGACAAAGTTACCGGGTACACGGCTTGTCAGGCCGTCACCGCAGCGCTGTATGTACGGGAAAAGACCGGGGAAGGCCAGCATATAGATTTGTCTATGATGGATGCCGGGCTTTTCTTCGTGTTTCCGGATGGTTTCATGCACCGCACGCTACTCGATGATGACGTGGAACATGCTGCGCCGTTAAGTGAGATTCTCTACGACCTGACGGTGACCAAAGACGGTGGCATTACAATGTCCGCTGCTAACCAGGCACAGCAGGTAGGGCTTTTAATGGCGGTCGACCAACTGCACCTTTTTGCGGATGAGCGTTTTAACAGCCAGGAGAAACTGATTGCCAATATCGAGGATTTTCGAGAGATCCTCAAAGGGGTGTTTCTGGAGCAGGAAACGGATGAGTTACTTGCGAAGTTGAAGGAGAACGATGTCCCGGCGGCCAAGTGCTTTGATTATGACGAAGTCCTGGGGCACGTGCAGTACGCGGCAAACAACAGCGTCGATCAGTACGACCATCCGATCATGGGCAACATGGTCAGGGTCAAACTGCCGGCCCAATTTGGCGGTGAACGCATTGAGCCGGGTGGGCCAAGCCCAGCGCACGGAGAGCACACCGTCGAAGTGTTGAAATCACTTGGTCGCAGCGACGACGACATAGCCGTTTTAGTCGACGCAGATTTGGCACGCGGGCAGGACTGATCATCGGGATCGGTTCAGGCCGACCAGACATTTATAATCAGGGGGGATCATGAACGAAGCGAACCTGCCGGTGGCAGTTGTGATTGGTGCTACGTCGAAATGGCAATCCGATGGGCGTAATACGTTGCTGGCACATGGCCAAACAATTGAGGATGGCGACCTGCCCGTGTCAGCGCGTTGGGGAATTGGTGGTGCAATCGCACAAAAATTCGCTGCGGAAGGTTTTTTTGTGGTGTTGACTACCCGTCGTGCAGCCAATGCCGCTGCGCTGGAGTCTGCGATCAAAGAACAAGGTGGTGCATGCACGACGGTGGAACTAGATCTTGTTTCCGAAGAATCCGTAAAAGCTGCATTTCAACAAGTGGGTGAACAGGTGGGTAATCCCGAGGCGGTGGTGCTGAATGCAGGCTATCTTGAAGGCCGGGATTTACCGGCGTCGGAGGAACTGCTCGAATATATTCCAACAGAGATGTTCGATACGGCGCAACACATAGCGAGTCGCGGACCATTCTTAGTCGCTAAAGAAGTGATGCCTGCTATGCGGCAACGGGGGAGTGGGTCCTTTCTCATCACCAATAATGCAGCTTCGCTGCGCGGTCGCAAGCGTCTCACGGGGCAATCTCTGTACTATCCGCGTGTCATGATGCGAACGCTTGCGCAGGTATTGACGGAGGAATATTCCGAACTTGGCGTGCATGTTGCGAATGTTATTGTAGACGGGTTGATCGATTCTCCCGGGACACGGGCCTTACCGCTTGCTCAAAAACGACCGGAGATCATCATGAACCCGGCAGCGATCGCGGATGCGTTTTACTACTTGCACACCCAGGATCGTTCCTGCTGGACACACGAGCTGCAACTGACGCCCTATCCGACTAAGCCGAGTTTTTAGCGGGAGATCAATTCGCTGTAGGTTTCCTGCATCCAGTTTTTGCCGATGGCTTTGGCGGGTAAATTGAATCCGAGGCCCGGCACTTCGAGCACGATCCATTCGATGAAGGAGTTGCTGTTAGGGCCTGGCCACATAACGTATTCTTTGTCATACGGGTATCGCTTTGCAGCCGCATCGATCTCTGCGATGAGGGCGTTTGCGTGACTTCCTCTCACTTCGTGTAGGAGCAGAGGCGGTGAGCGAAACCAGGGCTTATTTGGCATCCCGGTGGTGATGCTGACTGCTGTTCCGTTTCTTCTTAGACGCCAACCGATGACCTGATAGATCGTATAGGCTGGGGCGTTTGGCGGCTTAGTTGCAATCCATGTATGTATCGCAAAGTTGCCACGAAAGCCCCAGACGTCAGCACCATAGACCTGGATGATGGCTGGCTTATGGCGTTGTGGATCGGGGGCGATGGGAGGTCCGATGGTGTTCGGTTTTAACATTGCCGATGTGGCGATCATACCCAGGATGAGTACGGTCACGAGCGCGATGAGTGTGAGCACGAATAACCTCATATCAGGCAGTCACACCGCCCCAAACGGCGTCGGCGACAGCCACCACAAGTTCGAGCTTGCGGGCCTGGTCGTCTTCTGTCAGTTCATTGCCTTCTTCGGTTGAAGCAAATCCGCACTGTGGGGCAATCCCAAGTTGATCTATGTCCACAAATTTCTCGGCTTCATCGAAGCGGCGTTGAATCTCGTCGATGGATTCGAGCGCCGGCGTTTTTGTTGTGATAAATCCTGGCAGGACGCGTTTTTTACCTTTAGGGAGTAATCTCAGAGGTTCGAGCCCACCCGCCCGCTGTGAGTCGTACTCCATGAAATAGATGTCGACATCGGTTTGATTGAAGACAGCGTCGGCTGCCGGGTCATACGCACCCTCAGCGACCCAGGTCGAACGAAAATTACCCCGGCACAGATGCATGGCAATCACCATATCCGCAGGCCGGTCCGCAATCGCGGCATTTATCATCTGGGCATACTGTGCAATCAGCCAGTCTGGATCAAACCCTTCAGCTTTTTTCGCTGTACGCTGATCCGGATCGCAAAGGTATGCAAAGAAGATATCGTCCATCTGCAGATAACGGCAACCTGCATCGTAAAATGCGTGCACTGCGTGACGGTAGGTTTCGGCTATGTCGCTAAATAGAACATCAACGTCACGGTATATTTCGGGTGCGATATCTGCAGCGTCTGTGCGAAAGTGGCAGGTACTGGGTCCGGGAATTGAGATCTTAGGTGTGACACGGGTTATCGACTTCAGATACTTGAAGTGATCGAGCATCGGGTGATCATCGGGAAAGTTGAGCCGATCTGTGATGGTTGGAAATATAGGTCGTAGTGTTTTGCCGTGAAACTGGACGCCGTCGGTGCTGCGTTCAACCAGGTCGAGACCGTCGAGCGCGCCTAAGAAGTCGTAATGCCAGAAAGAACGCCGATACTCTCCGTCCGTGACGGCCTCAAGGCCGGCTGCCTCCTGCAAGGCCACAGCGGAGCGAATTGCAATGTCTTCGATGTGCCTCAATTCAGGGTTTGAACTGAAGCCATCTTTAGTGAGAAGAGTCGCGTGATGCGCGTGACGCGCTGTTTTGATCTCCAGGGGGCGGAGCAGGCTGCCGATGTGGTCCGCACGAAAAGGCGGGAGGGCCATAGAGACTCCTATGATATTTTGCTCACCCCACGGTAAGCCGGATCTGTGGTTTCATCAAGACAGGCACGCGGCATCATAGTTGGGGATATCGATGTTTCCAAATGGTGATCGCTTCGCCCTTAGCTGCCTGGAAGGGCTTGGCTCCCTGGGTCGGGTTATCGCTGGCCGTCTCTGACAGGTACACTCTGCGCAAATACAACAGGGGGTGAATGTATGGATCTTGGCCTAGCAGATAAAGTTGCGATTATTACCGGGGGGAGCGAAGGGATAGGACGCGCGGCGGCCGAAAGGCTGGCAGCTGAAGGTGCCAGAGTGGCGATTGCGTCGCGTACGCAAGCTGATCTTGATCGGGTCGCAGCCGAGATCATGGCAGCGACAGGCAGCGAAGTGATTGGTATAGCAACGGATGTGCGAGAAGAAGCTGCTTGCGAAGCACTTGTTAAGGCGGTGGTCGCCCGTTGGGGAAGGCTAGACGTATTGGTCAACAATGCGGGCACTTCCTCCGCCGCGTCGTTTGAGAAAATGACAAACGACCAACTAGATGAGGACTTTACGCTTAAAGTTAAAGGTGCCATTTACTGTACTCGATATGCGTTGCCGCATCTTAAGGAAAGCCAGGGCGCGATTTGTAATACAACGACACCGGGCGGCAAAGCCCCCGGACGGGGGTCCCAGCCAACAGCGATGTCCCGGGCGGCAGGCATTTCCTTGACGAAGACGTGGGCAACCGAATTTGCCAGCGATGGAGTCCGTGTGAACACTGTCTGTGTGGGTTTTCTGCGGAGTCGACAGCATAAATTACGCTGGGAAAAATCTCGTGAGGAAACCCCCGATGTAACACTTGATGAACACTATGCGCAATTTGACCGAATGATTCCCATGGGCCGGGTGGGCGATGCGGCCGAGGCAGGGGATGTGATTGCCTTTCTCTGCTCGGCGGGTGCAAGTTATGTAACAGGCACGGCCGTCAACGTTGATGGGGGCATGTCACCGGTCGTCTGAGTTGCTTCGCACTGTCGAGTGCGCAATTGCATGCCATGCGCGTTGAGTGCCGGCGCGTTGGGCATAGAGCGTTCGCTACGTTGTGCCGTTAAGTATTCAGATGCGCTGGCGGAAAATGAGTGGTATACATATCCGAATATGAACGCGGGTGAAGTGTTCCCTAACGGAGCATTTGACCCTCAGCAGGCAATTGATTGTGAAGGCCGCATTGCACGTTGATTAGCCTGTATGGGCTTGGCGTGGTCAGGCGCAGGGTTGAGATGAGTGAAGTTTGCATTATGGATGAGGAGTTAAGATGAGCGAAGCGGTGAATATGAGTGCGCTCAGCGCGCTAAATCCGGCGGACGCGCAACGTTTTGCGGATGAAGACATTCTTCCATTATTCGAAAAATTGCGTGACGAGGACCCCGTGCATTATTGTGCAGACAGCCCCTACGGTGCCTTCTGGTCGATTACTCGGTATCACGACATCCAGGAAGTAGACAAAAACCACGAAGCGTTCTCTTCCAATGCACACCTCGGTGGTATCGTCATTGACGATGAAATCACCGGCGCTGCCGACGGCGATTTTTTTCTCTCCAGCTTTATTTCCATGGATCCGCCCGATCACAGCCCACAGCGAAAATCTGTCACCAGTATCGTGAAGCCTGATAGCCTCATGAACTTCGAGAGGCTGATTCGCGCGCGCGCGCAGGAGACGCTGGATGAGTTGCCAGTAGGCGAAGTATTCGATTGGGTGGATCGTGTTGCGATAGAACTCACCACGCAGATGCTGGCGACACTATTTGATTTTCCGTTTGAAGAGCGGCGTAAACTGACGAGGTGGTCGGATGTGACGACCGCGGAGCAGACATCGCCGATCGTGGATGGCCAGGATGGGCGGGTACGCGAACTGATGGAGTGTCTCGCGTATTTTAAAGAGCTGCGTAAAGAGCGCCGGGGCGGATCGAATTTCGACCTCCTGACGATGCTGGCAAATGATGCCGCCACGGCGGAACAGCCTGATCATGAGTTTCTTGGCAACCTGGTGCTTCTGATCGTCGGCGGCAATGACACGACGCGTAATTCCATGAGCGGCAGTGTTAATGCATTTCATCAATATCCTGATCAACTTGCCAAGCTCAAAGCCAATCCCAAGCTGCTTGGTAGTGCTGTGTCGGAGATCATTCGTTGGCAGACACCGCTGTCCCACATGCGCCGGACCGCTGTTAAGGATTATCAGCTTGGCGACAAAACGATCAGGAAAGGTGACAAAGTAGTGATGTGGTACTACTCAGGCAATCGTGACATGAGTGTGTTTTCAGACCCTGATCACCTAGACATAGAAAGGCCAAATGTCCGAGCACACTTGTCATTCGGTTTCGGTATCCACCGATGTCTGGGTATGCGGCTGGCGGAATTGCAGCTCAGAGTTCTCTGGGAAGAGATCCTGAATCGCTGGGATCGCATAGAGGTGGTCGAGAAGCCACAGCGGGTACTGTCAAATTTCGTCAACGGCTATGCCGAAATGAAAGTGATCGCGCATCCCAAATAAGCAGGCACGGACAGGGCAACGGACTTCCCAGACAGTGCCACTCCGTAAGGTCAGTCGAGAAGCTTCACGAGAGACGGCACCTCGGCGAGACTACGCAACAAGTCGTTTAAATGAGTACAGCCGAGCACCCCGGGCAGATGTTCGATTACCTCTGCACGCATGTCTGTCAGTGGGGTACCGACCATGCGCTGGATGTTTTCAATCGCTCCCGGACACTCGGGGAAAGGTAGGACGTGGGGGATCGCCTCAACTTCAGTAAGCACACCCGCATCGTTTGCAGCAGCGGTGACGTGGTATTCGTGCATGGCGACGCGCTCTAAATCGGGGTCGCTGGCACTGTCCTGGAATCCGACATCAATTTGTATCTTATCGTCTTCTCGCCATACGTCGATTCGACGTGCTCGTCTGAATCCTACGTGTGAGACCTCGGGAAGCGCATGCCAACTTTGTTCATCCTTTGGGTTTGGCAGAGGCAGGACCTGAGGATTGTTGTCGGGTGGTGTTGCTTCTGAGAGGGCGCTGCTATCGGTGGCGAATCCAGTACAGATATTTGTCATCATCAGGCGACGAGACTCGAAATTGTCGAAGTCGGCGTCTCCGACCCAATTAGAACCCCAGCGCGACCAGGCCCAGCCTGAGACAAGGCTGACGCCGGAAATGTCGTCAAGGAGCAGGTACAGGGGTGTGCCATTGACCCGCTCTTGGTGAATATGTTCATCCAAAGCGGCGCGCAGGTGTCCGCCCCCGCGCGCACCGATAAGTGCCGAAAGGTCCACGCGCTCGCAGTTAATTTCCTGAATAAATCTTTCCCAATTGAGTTCTGCCTGCATCGTGTCATAACGGGCAGGTTGGGTCTCATTGAGGTCTGCACCCGTGATGAGATCGCGACAACGGCCTTCGATCAGGAGATTGCCACTGTGACCGTCAGGCCAGGTGGTATCGAGGGAAGCAGTGCGCCTTACGGAGCGGGGACGTCGGAGCGGTGCATGCCCTTTGGGATTACAGATCAGTTCCATATTGGATCGCCGAAAAAACCGTGAATTCTAACAGCAAGTCCGCGTCAGGTCAGGCTGGTCTTGATCGCCTGGAGCGCTTGAGCCCGTATATCCTGCTTATTTTTCGCATAAGCGTCTGCTGGCAAGGTGGCTAAGTGCCTTGCGAGTCGCCTCGCTTCGGCCAGCACCGAGTTCGGGTCAGTGATGGTATCCAGAAATCCCGCGCCAACGGCCATTTCCGGTGTAAAAAGCTCTGATTGGATAAATGCGCGAGTCAGATAAGCCGGCGCAAGTCGAGTCTGAGCGAGTTCGATGGCGAACACAGGGAAAGTCGCATTGATAGAGGTTTCATTCAGACCAATCTGAAAGGCACCCTTTGCGCCTATGCGGTTGTCGCAAGCCAGCAGCATGAACGCACCAGCCGCGATTGCGTGGCCCGTACAGGCAGCAACGAGCGGGCGAGGGTAGGCATAGAGCCGATAGAACATCGCGCTACCCTTAGAGAGAATAGCGCGTGCAGCGTCACCGCCTTTTTGAATTTCTTTCAGGTCGAAACCGGCTGAAAAGAGGCCCTCTCGTCCCGATATGATGACGGCTTTGGCTTCGGTCTCGGCTCTACTCAAGGCCTCATCCATCGCGTCCATGAACTCATGTCCAATGGCATTGGCTTTACCGTCGTCAAAGGCTAACAGGGCGATGTCGTTATCTAATGTATAGTTCAATGTTGCCTCGCCGGGTTACAGCGGTTGTTGTGGTTTAAATCGCTCATCATGAAGAGATGACGGTTGATAGCACATACCTGGACGTTGGACAACAATCCGGACCAGTGAGGTTTCTTCAGCGCCTGAAATTGTCGCCATCGATGATGACTGTTCGCTTTTTTCAATCGTCAGGTGCGCGGCTTTGCGACGAACTGTATATGCAAAGCCTTGAGAATTCTCAGACTGTAGTTGGGCTGGTGACGAAGGTCGTTCTTGCCGGCTGCGAGGTCGAAGTCGTCGACGTAATCAATAAATGCTTTAAAGCCCCAGTACAGTTCCCTTCGTGCAAGGGGTGAACCGAGACAATAGTGGGTGCCTGTACTGAAGCCCAGGTGTGAGCCGGCGTTCTTCCGCTTTAGATTGATCGTGTCTGGTTCGTCGAATTGTTCGGGGTCACGATTGCCAGAAGCATAACGAAGATCAACCTGGGCACCTTTAGGGATTGTGACCCCGTGCATTTCATAATCATTTTTTGCCGTGCGCATCATGCCTTGGGTGGGTGTTTCCAGTCGGACGACCTCATCGCAAAAAGTCTTCAAATACCGTTCAGGGGCTGCACGAAGCGTACGCCAGGTGTCTTTGTCCCTTGCCAGCAGCATGATGCCGGCGGACATGGCGTTGGTTGTTGTTTCTGACCCACCGACAAATGTGTCCTGCATCATTTCGGCATGAAGTTCGTTTGTGGAAAGTGGGCGTCCCCAGCCAGGTACTTCCAGATTGACCAGGTCTGATAAAAGCGTGTCGTCGGGTGTTTGGCGAAGTTTATCGAAGATGGGTTGGAAGTAGTGTTGTGCTTCAATTTCCAGATCGGTGTAATGCAGTACTTCTTCCTTCGTCAGGCCGATAGACAGGCCTTTGATCCATGCTTCCGTCCATTTTTTTATCTGCCAGACATCGTTCATGTCTGCACCCATCTGTTTGCAGATAATGAAAAGAGGCAGTGGTACAGCAAATTGTCGCACATAGTCGCAGTGGCCATCGTCGATAAAATCCTCGACCAGCTCATAAGCCAGGGCTTTAACATCCGCGTCGATTTCCTTGATTCGCTTTGGGCGAAATGCCTGATCGAATATAGACCGCATATGCTTATGGTCCGGGTCGTCGCGGGCAGCCAGAGAAGTCCCGGGCACCCAGCCTTTTTCCTGGAATCGTTCGTAGGCGGCACGCGCATTACCCTTTAAATTTGCATGATCATTGGAGGGGCGAGCATTGGAAAAATTCTCGTAATCGAGGGCGATTTTGCGTTGGTCCGAATAACGGGACACAACGTAAATACCGGTCACTGGATCTTGATAGACGGGTGCCTTCTCACGTAGAAGTGCATAGGCAGGATAGGGGCATTCGAGTACCTCAGTATCCGTCAGGGTAAGGTCCGTCAGCGAAACCGGACAGACAGGCGAATCCATGCGATTGATATCGGTCATCTCGTTTTCTTAGCTGGCCTTAAGCAGGTCAATCTTAACAATGCGCTTAGTGTGTGAACATCGAGTAGGTAACACACTCGTTTGTGTGTCTGTGTTAGCTTGGCTTTAGTAATCCATCGCAAATGAGAAACCAATGCCAAATTCAAATGGTCTCGTGCGGATATTGTCGATCGATGGTGGGGGTATTAGAGGAATTCTTCCCGGACAGTTGCTTGCCAAGCTTGAAGCGCTGACGGGTCAGGCGATACATGAACTTTTCGATCTGATCGCTGGCACGAGTACAGGTGGTATTTTGACCTGTGTGCTTTTAGCCCCAGCAGATCCAGCTGATCCGACAGCAGGTGCGAAGTATACCGCCCAGCAAGCTGCAGATTTGTACCTTGGTCGGGGGGATGCAATTTTCGAACCATCCCTGGCGAGAAAAATAATCTCCCTGGGGGGTATTGCAGACGAAAAATTAGACGGGGAGAAACTCGAAGAAGTGCTCAAGGATTACCTGGATGATCTGTGGCTTAGAGACCTCCTCAAACCCTGTCTGATCACCGCCTATGACATCGGCCACCGCCAACCCCACTTCTTTAATCGCTATCGGGCCCAAAATGCCTCGCATGATTTTCTTGTGAGAGACGTTGCGCGAGCCACGTCGGCTGCGCCGACTTATTTTGAGACTGTGCGCATTAGGTCGCGCAGCAATGTGCTTTATCCCCTGATTGATGGCGGTGTATTCGCCAACAATCCAGCCATGTGTGCCTACGCAGAGGCGCGCAGCATGAGTTTTGATGGCGGTGTTGAAAATCCGACAGCCAGGGACATGGTGATGCTTTCGATTGGCACTGGAACTAAAAAGAAGGCTTACTCATATAGTGATGCGAAAGACTGGGGTTTGGCAGGCTGGGTACGCCCTCTGGTTGACATATTGATGTCGGGCAATTCCGACACGGTACATCATCAGCTCAAACAGATTTACGATGCGATAGAACTTAAGCCACACTATCTGCGCATTGATCCAGACCTTGGGGACGCTTCTACCGACATGGACGATGCCACGTCTGACAACCTGATCGCCCTGAAGGAGGCGGGTATTGCCTGTTCTGAAGCCAATGCAAACGATCTGTCGGAGCTGGCGGCATTGCTGACGGCCTAGGTTACCAACCTAGGTTACCAAGATGAACGGGTCGCTGCTTTGAGCAGGTCAACAAGTGTGATAGATGTAGGTGACCGGTAGAGCGGATGTTCAATACCTGGGTGATAACCACGCTTTACTTGAGCTCGCCTAAGGCATTGGCGAGGGGTTCGAGAATTGAGGCCTGGTAGGGGTTGCGCAAAGTGTAGATCACGGTGTCGACCCCAGCCTCGCCAAGTGCTGCTGCTGCAGCTGCTGATTCCGCTGGGTTCTGATCGGCGGGCAGCGTGATTTGCACCGAACATTCGATTTCAGCGATGTCCCGGCCAACATCGTCGCAGTGAGCCGCCAGGATCTCTCGCTTGGCGCGAAAAGCCTCCGGACTTGCGAAACTTAAGTTCCAGTGATCGGCAAATTGAGCAGCGATGCGCAGTGTACGTTTTTCACCGCCGCCACCGATGACGATCGGTGGCCCATCTGCCTGAGGTCCTTTCGGTTCGCATCGGGCATCTGCGATCTGGAAGTATTCGCCGCTAAATGTGGTGTGCTCGTTAATCAACAGGGAGCGAATGACGGCCACGCTTTCTTCGAAACGGTCCATGCGTTGGCCTAACGGCAAAAGGTCAATGCCGTATGCGGCGCATTCGTCCTCGTGCCATCCTGCCCCCAGACCGAGATTCAAACGGCCGCCGCTGATGATGTCCAGGGTTGCTGCCATGTTTGCAGTCAACGTTGGGTGTCGGTAAGGCGTGCCATTGACCATGCAGCCCACCCGTACACGCTGTGTATGCGCTGCCAGAGCGGTAAGGGTGACCCAGGCTTCCATACAGGGACCGTTTTTGTCGCCCACCAGTGGGTAGAAATGATCGAAGGTCCAACAAGAAGTGAAGGTGTCTATCTGATCTGTCGCAGTCCAAATATCCAGCATGTGTTGCCAAGTGCATTGTTGAGGTGGTGTTTTAATTCCAAACTGCATTGAATTTTCCTGGCGCTATGTATACGAGAACTTATAGTGCGCCGGAAGCTTTAGAAATACCATTCGCCGGGTGCTTAGCGAGGGGTGCGGGTATACTCAAAGCGTATATTGAGTAGGAATGGCGTGGATTCTGTAGCAGCCATAGAGCGACTGACCCGGGACCTAGAGAAGATTGTGGATTTACATGGAGATCCAGTGCCTGAGTTATACGAAACGTTCTTTGCCATCAGCAAGGCAGGCAGAAGTCTGATGGGTCATTCAGACCTGCATATGCAGGGGCGCATGTTTGAGCAGGTCTTGGAGTTGTTGCTAACAGACGATCATTTCGGTGCAGGAGGCTATCTCGACTGGGAGCTTCACAACCATGTTGATGCCTACGGTGTTACAACACAAATGTACACTGACTTTTTTGCAGCGCTGATGAGCGTTGCAAAAAAAATTCTGGGTGCAGATTTTGATGGTCGCAGTCGCGCTGCCTGGGCGCAGCGCATCCACGTTATCCTCAGCCAGGTCGATGCCTACGATGCCAGCAGTTCGGGCCAGTCTGCCTCGATATAAGGTCGCAGTTCTGTCAGCGTTTCGTGCATTGCGGTGATGGCGGCATCGATATCAGTATCCTGCATGGCCGTACTTGTGCAATACATGAGGCGAGTGGCGGACATAACACCGTGACGGATCATCGTCAGGTGGAGGAGATTATTGAGCATTCCACCTGCCGCCATCCCATCTAATGCAGCCCTGGCATCTTCTATGTCGCCCGAGGCGAAGTGAAGGTTGCTGAGAGATCCAGAGCCCAGAGCCTGAATGTGCACACCGGCTTGCGCGAATGCTTGATTGAAACCTTCTCTCAGACGGGCACCCATGCTGTTTAGGCGTTCGGCTTCTGTTGCGGTGTAGTGGGTCATGGCAGCACGCCCCGCGGCCATGGTGAGCGCGTTACCGCTGAATGTGCTCGCATGCATGACCGGCTGTTGCTGTTCGGGGCTGAATAACTGCATGAGTTCTTTTTTGCCACCCACGCCGCCAACCGGCAGACCGCCACCGATGATTTTGCCCATGCAGGTTAGATCGGGGGTCACGGCATAATTCTTCTGTGCGCCACCGTCGCTGAGCCGCAGTGTAATCACCTCATCAAATATAAGTACGATGCCGTGCCGCTCAGTCGCATCGCGCAGGGTTTGCAAAAACTCCGGCGTTGCGGCCAGCATGCCCATGGAGCCCAGTACTGGTTCCACAATAACGGCTGCAAGGTCCTGACTGTGTTCGTTGATGAGGGTTTCAGCGATGGTGGGTTGGTTGTAGGGGCAAATGATGGTGTCGGCCAGTACACTGTTGGGAAAACTGCCGTCCACTGGGGTCGACAGGGGTGCTTCGAGCGGGCCTCTCTGGCTGGGAAATGGCACGAGACTGACTTCAGCCAGCTCGTAGCTACCGTGATAACCGCCCTCCATCTTCATGATCTTCTGGCGACCCGTCGCAGCGCGTGCGCAGCGGATTGCCATCAGCGTGCCTTCCGTTCCAGAACTGGTGAATCGAAGTTGCTCGATCGAAGGCACGCGCTCGGCAATGATCTCTGCCAGCGCAATCTGGTCTTCATTGGGTGCAGCATAGGCAGACCCTCTGGCGACTTGCGCCTGTACGGCTGAGACCACATCAGGCTGTGCGTGTCCATGTATGAGCGAGGTGAAATTGTTCATGAAATCCAGGACTTCGTTGCCGTCGATGTCGCGCATGCGAGCACCGACGGCTTCAGCCATGACGAGTGGATAGGGCCCATAGTGGGCACTTGACCGGGTATCTCCACCCGGAAAGACAGCCCGTGCTTTGAGCGACATTTCGCCCGAGGAAGGTGAGAATTCCCGATATTTCTCAATCAATGGATGTTCGGTCATCGAAGGCTCCTGAAGTTGTCTGGATTAAGTGTTGAAGCTCAGTGACGGGGTATGGAGGAAAGACTTACGCTGCTCGTGCACCATGTAACCCCTTTGCCCATTGGATTCAACTCTTCACGGACACAAAGGCACCCATGAAGAGATCGATTTGCACCATGCCCTATCACCCCAAAGCTGATTTCGATAGGCTTTAGAGTACTTGAAATGTAGGGGGGGTGCATATGGCCCGGATCGGAATGTTCTCGGATGAACAACTAACCGAGCATAAAGGTTCCCCAAATACGTACGACCAAAACACCGGAGAACGAAGGGTTGGTGCTGCCCGATGTGGTTGTGTCCTCAACGTGCTTGAAATAAAACGAAATAACGCAAAGACATGACGTACAAAACAATATCGTTATCAACGCTCACGCCCAAACTCGGAGCGGAGGTGATTGGCGCGGACCTTGCTGATTTAACGGACGAGCTGATCGGCGACATTAAGCGCGCGTTTCGCGAGCATTTCGTGCTGGTATTTCGGGATCAATCTCTGACCCGGGAGGCACACAAGGCTTTTGGTCGTGCTTTTGGTGAGTTGCAGACACATCCTGCAAAAACCAACCTCGGATTACCCGGTGATCCTGAGATTTTCGACATCAACATTACTGCGAAGACGGAAGTAGCGAATGGAGAATCCTGGCACACGGATTTGTCCTGTGAGCCGATACCACCCATGGCATCCGCGTTATACATCACTGAGGTGCCGCCATCTGGGGGTGGTGATACGCTGTTTGCAAACATGCTGGAGGCGTATGCTGCCTTGTCGGATGAAGTGAAGGGTCTCCTGGAAGGTTTAACGGCCTACCATGACGGTTATAAAGACCTCAGAGCCTACGGCTTCGAAGCTAAGCCTGGCCAGACTTATCCTTGTGCGAGCCATCCTGTGGTGATTAAACATCCGGATACCGGCGACCCTGTGCTGTTCGTGAATGAGCCGTTTACAAGTCATATCAACGAGCTATCAGCGAACGAATCTGAAGCGCTGTTGGACATGCTCTATCGACAGATAGAGACAAGTAAGAGGTTTCACTGCCGCGTCAAATGGCAGCCTAATATGGTTGTTTTGTGGGACAACCGGGCCGTGCATCATCATGCAGTCTGGGATTACTACCCTGAATCCCGGCGAGGTGAACGCGTCACAGTACGACAAGCGAGCGCGCCGACGGCGTACGTCTGACGAGGATTGAATTGGCTGGGTTGTACTGCGGCAGCAAAAATTTAGGTTCCGGGTTTCAGTTGATAAGATGGCTTGAGCCAAGGCGCGTATATGCCGATTGCCGGGCCGCTCTTGGGGTAAAGATCACTCGTCGGGGATCATTAATAATCTCCTAGGTACGCAGGCAAGGCCGGCGATTTAGGTTTGTTTCGGGTAATTGCTGGCTTATTCCTTGAGCGCACGCTCGGTGACTTCAGCAAAGAAGGCGGCTCCGTACACCGCTGTTCGGTCATTAAAGTCATAGTTTGGATTATGCACCGGGGCACGGTGATCGTCGTCTGAATTGCCCAGCAGCAGATAGCACGATGGCACCTTCTCGCTCATGAAGGAAAAGTCCTCAGAACCGGTGCCGGGTGGAAGGTTACGCATGACGTTGCCTTCGCCGACGATCTCGGCGGCGACATCGCCTGCCAACTGAGTGACCTCAGCATCATTGATCACCGGGTGAAAGATGGTTCTGAAATCAACGTCTGCGCTTGCGCCATGGGTTGTGGCGAGCCCATGACAGATTTCGGCCAGACGCTCTTCGACTCGATTGAGCGCCTTGAGCGAGAGGGTTCTGACAGTGCCGCCGATGGAACAGGTTTCAGGAATCACGTTGTAAGCCTCACCACCGTGTATACGCGTTACCGACAGTACAACAGTGTCCGAAGGCTTGATGTTTCGCGACACAATTGTTTGCAGGGTATTGATGACTTCGGCCGCCAATACCACCGGATCGACTGAATCCTGCGGGAAAGCGCCATGAGCACCCCGGCCGGTAAAATTGACGTCAAAAAATGCGCCTGCCGCGGTCACTATGCCCGGGCTGGCACCGAACTTGCCAACCGGAATCCCGGGTGCGTTGTGAATCGCAAACAACTGGTCGCACGGGAACTGCTCGAAAAGTCCATCTTCGATCATTGCTCTAGCACCGCCGATCCCTTCTTCGGCCGGTTGAAAAATAAAGTTGACCTGTCCCTTGAAATTCCTTGTTTCGGCGAGGTATTTGGCAGCACCCAGCAGCATGGTGGTGTGACCGTCATGGCCGCAGGCATGCATCGTTCCGTCCTGAGTCGATTTGTGATCGAACGCGTTCTCTTCCTGTATAGGCAATGCGTCAAGATCCGCTCGTAAGCCGACGGATTGGGTGTCATTGCCTTCTCGTAGGACGCCGACGACACCCGTTTTGCCAATGTCTCGAAAAACCTGAACGCCGAACTCTTCCAACTTTTGAGCCACGAAATCCGCGGTGCGGTGCTCTTTAAAACCAAGTTCAGGATGTGCGTGTATGTCTCTGCGCCAGGCGGTCAGCTCCTGTTCCATGTCAGCAATTGTTGCTTTTATCCCCATTTGGTTTCTCCGTCGACTTGCTCGACATCATAATGTGTTGGTTTGCTCGGGGCGAGTCACCGGAAGGTGGCAGGTCCTTGCAGTTTCTGGTCAAAATGAAAGGTCGCCCATGTCACTGCAAGCTGGCATGATTCTGTAAGTAGTAAGTAGTAAGTAGTAAGTAGTAGGAAGTAGGAAGGAGGCGCAGTTGGGGCTACCCAGGGAATTAACCGACGCGATTGACGCTGTTGCCGAGGAGCTAGAAGCGCTGTCTCGTGAAGCTGAAGTTCTGCGTCGAGCACCAGATGCGATGGGCGCGCTGTTAAAGAAGGCGCGGATCCCGATGGCAAAGGTGCCCAAAGAGGTGGGTGGATACGAGATATCCCCCGCTGAGCAGGTTGATTTTTTCGCTCGGCTGGCCTATCTCAACCCGACGGCAGGATGGCTTGCGTTCGTTCAGAACGGTGCTGCTGGCGTGGTGGGTGCTGGTCTGCCAGACGAAGGGATTCACGAAGTTTTTGCCGAGGACTCACCGCTCTTCTCGGGGGTGGTTGCGCCCACAGGACAAAGTCAAGCGGTGTCTGGTGGTTACCGGGTCAACGGGCGCTGGCGTTATGTCAGTGGAGCCCATATCTCGGAGTGGATTGCGCTGACGACGATCGGTTCGGATCCACCAGGTCCGCGCATGGTGGTTGTTCGCACCGAAGAAGTCGAACTGGTTGATGATTGGCATGTCGCGGCTTTGCAGGGTACTGGTAGCGTCGATGTTGTCGTCGATGACGTTTTCGTCCCGGAAGCACGGACCCTACAACCTGCTCAAATGTTGCGCGGTGGACCCCAGTACAGCCAACTCGGATTCAAGGGTTATGTAGCAGGAGAGAATTTTGGCTTCTCGCTGGGCGTGGCGCAGCGTTATCTGGATGAGATGAGGACGTATGCGCGCAATAAAAAACGGGCAGCGGACGAAACATCGGTGGCTGATCGTGGTGTTTTTCAGCACGCATTGGCTTCAGCCGATATGATGTGTCGGGCAACGCGCGTGCACATGAAGCATGAGCTTGATCGTGCAGAAGCACTGGCTCGAGAAACGCATGCTCTACTCGCTGTAGAGGATATGGCGCGACTGGAGGCGGCCTTAAGCTGGTCCACGCACGAGCTGGTTGCGGCCACCGTTAAGCTCTTTCCGTTTGCTGGCGCTGGGGCGTTGCATCTCGATAATGCGACCCAGAGAAGCTTGCGCGACCTGCTGGGGTCGGGCCAGCATCAGGTGGTAGATGTGCACACCATTGAGGCCTGGGGAGCCATGTTGGCGCAATAGCACTTGTTGATGATTTGCAATGCTTGGTATGGCTATGGCTCGATGGTTAAATGTAGACCAAGCCATTCGCTAGAATCCTGGATAGATTTCAGAAAAGGTGAGTGAAGAACAAAAGAGGGGGAATGATGGACTACAAAGTAATATCGGCAGACTGTCACGTCGATTTGCCATGGTTGCCACCGGAACTTTTTGTGGAGAATGCGCCTGCTGCCCTAAAGGACCGAATGCCCTATGTCGAAATCAGAGACTCGGGACAATTTTGGGTGACCAAGGCGGGTAGTCAGTTTGGTCTGCGCAATGGCATGGGCTCGGCGGGTCGACGTTATCAACCCGGACAGATAGCGCGTTCTGATCGCATGGCTGAACAGGGGCTCTATAGCGATGGCGAGGCAGGCATTCCGAGGCTTACAGATCCGGAGTTGCGTGTTAAGGACCAGGATCTCGACGGGATTCAGGGGGAGGTTTTATACGGCGTGTTAGGCACGTCGAGTCGTCTGAACGACGATGAAGCTGCGGTTGAGTTACTGCGTATATACAATGAATGGCTGGCTGACTTTTGCGCAAAAAAACCTGAGCGATATGCAGGACTTGCCAGCATTCCCAGTCACGACGTAGATGCGGCAGTTGATGAGATCGAAAGAGTCGCTCACCGGGGCGGGCTCAGTGGTATTGAGGTTGCTAACAGTTACGACATGGCACCGCTGTTCGATCCTTCGTGGGAAAAGTTGTGGGCGGTTGCGGAAGAGGCGGGCATGCCGCTTCATTATCACACCATTGGTCCTCGCCCGGACTATGACTTTCAGAATATGAAGGGCTTGGCAGGGCGTCAGGCCTTCGCCGTGTTCATCACGAGTTTTCAGCTGGCCATGGCTAAGATCGTCATGGAGATTATTTATGGTGGCGTACTTGAAGCACATCCAAATCTGAAAGTTGTGATTGGTGAGAGCGGTATAGGCTGGATTCCGTACGTGCTTGAGCACATGGATCTCGAATGGGAGGATCAGTTCCAGGATCTTACTCTAAAGATGAAGCCCTCTGATTACTGGCGAAGACAGTGTTTTGCTACCTATCAGAGTGATCCGATCGGATTGCGACTTCTCGATATCCTGGGCGAAGAAAACGTCATGTGGGGTAGCGACTTCCCTCATCCGGATGGCGTTTGGCCTGATTCGCAGACGTTTATCGAACGGGAATTCAAAGGCGTTGATGCGGCGGTAAAGCGAAAGGTCGTTTGTACTAATGCGGCGGCGCTATACGGCTTTGATGCCTATGCTGGCTAGCATGCATAGGCCTGGGTCTGCTGCTGCAGACCGGATTGAATTCTCTGTTGTGACGCCACTTTATGCCCTTATGTCTGTTCGACAAACCCGGGCCATGAGTCCATGTAGTCGATAAAGGTCTCCGATAGGCCTTCGGAAGCAAGATGTGCCCGTGAAACCGGATTTTTGACCGGCACAAAGCGGCGGTCTTGGGCATAGCGTTGTGGAAAATTGTGATGAAGGATGGCGGCCCGTCCGAGCATGATCCAGTCCACGCCCGCTGCCAGGGTCTGCTCGGCTTCTTCGGGAGTGCGAATTTTCCCCGCCACCCCAAGCCTTGTTGTGCCGCGCTCAAGCTCGGTAAAGTACGACATCAGCGTTCGCCCTTGGTATGCGGGGTCTTCTGGTTCTTTGAAAATATCCCAGAGCGACATGTCCATGAAGTCGAGATCACCGGATGTCATGTAATGCTCCGCCATCTGGACTTGCTCGGCCAGATCCAAGCCGAAGCGCTCGGGAGACAGGCGCACGCCTAACATGAAATCTTCTCGGCAATGTGCTCTAACACCTTCGATGATCCGGTCGAGGATCGCATAACGATTGGCCAGAGAGCCGCCCCACTGATCGTCGCGGCGATTGGTCTGGGGGCTAAAAAATTCGCAGAGGATGTAGCCATGTGCACCGTGCAGTTCGATACCATCAAATCCGGCTTTGTCGGCGCGTACAGCGGCCTGCACAAAATCTTCGGCCAACTGGTCCACCTCTTTGGCCGTTAACGCACGCGCGCCGGTTTGGGTGTCAGCCGACGGGCATACAGGTGCTTGGCCAATAAGGTCTGCGGGCGAGCGCATGCCAGCATGGTGAAGTTGCACAATGGCGACGCTGTTATGGGATTTAATTTTCTTGGCAAGGCGGGCAAGGCCGGGAATGTGTGCATCGGACCAGACCCCCAATTGACCGGGAAAGCCTTGGCCTATCTTCTGTACGTGTGCTGCACAGGTCATGGTCAGACCGAAGCCTCCCGCTGCTCGTAAGGTAAGCCAATGAAATTCTTCGTCAGACAGTTCACCGTCTTCATGGCTCTGCGAATTGGTGAGTGGCGCGAGCATAAAACGGTTGGGCATGGAAGGTCCGCGCGGGAAAGTCAGTTCGTCTAATAGGTCTGTCATGAGAAAGCTATCCGAAAAAGCCAGGATGTTACTACGCCGCATACATCGGTTACTATGCGGTCGCTTGTGGCTGTAGGGGAGGGAAATTGAACGAATTACTACTGTCTCTGGCTCGTTGGGTTGATACGCACGACTGGAGTACACAGATACACGAATCGATCTATCTTTATTCGTGGATTGAGACCACCCACGTTCTGACGATCGCGCTCTTTCTCGGCATGCTGGTCATTATTGATTTGCGCATGATCGGTAAGACGTTTACGCATATCCCGGCAGATGAACTGGCGGCGCGCCTCAATCGACCCATGTTCATTGGCTTTGTGGTGATGGTGATATCCGGGAGCCTGCTTTATTACGCGATTCCTGTGCGCACGACCCAAAGCATCTGGTTTCGCATTAAAGTTGTGCTCCTGATCGCGGCAGGCATCAACGCATGGCTATTTCATCGTGCGATGCAAGCATCGGGGGATACGTGGAGCAAAGACGAAATACCGCCACCGCGCATTCGGCAGGGGGCGGCGACCTCGCTGGTGTTGTGGCTTGGTGTTGTGTTTGCCGGTCGTGCAATAGCTTATGACTGGTATGACTGTCATAAACCGCAGAGCGAGTTTATATACTGGATTGCGGGTTGCGTGGATGAACTTGCCGCGTTGCCACAGGAGTAGGGGGTAGGTAATGGACTTACTGTTTCTTTTCGAATGGCTCGATACGTCCTTCCTCGCATCGATATCGAAGGCTTATGGGGGTGTTTTTGCGGTTGTGCAGATGTTCCATCTGGCAGCTATGGCTGTCATGGGTGGTATGGTCCTGGCGAGTGATTTGCGCCTTTTAAATGTGCTGCTAAAGGATATATCGGCCGATGTGGTTCTTGAGAATACCAACCGTTGGTTTGACTATGCATTGACCGTCATACTGGTCAGTGGTGTATTTATGAGTAGCGCTGTGGCCATGAAGCTCTATTACAATGAGATGTTCTGGGCCAAGATGACGGGTTTGTTTGCGGGTATCGCTTTTGTTTATTTGATCCGCCGACCTCTTTTTCGCGAGGGTGTGGCCAATATCAGCCCATTGGCACTCAAACTTGTGGCATCGAGTTCCATCGTGGTGTGGTTTACCGTCGCCGCCAGCGGGCGTTGGATCGGCTTTTCCTGATGAGGACGACTGTCTCAGATGGGTGATGTCTAAAGGAGGGGATATGAATAAAGCGATGTTGGAAAAACTTGCCATAGGCGCAGGTGCAACAATCCTGATCGTCGCGCTCTGGTTCTGGACACTACAGGTTAAGAGTGTGATAGAGCTTCTGCAGGTTGCCTACGGCTGACAATCGACTTAAGTCCTGTGTCTTGGTCATGGATTCACCTGCACTGCCAGCGCAGGACGTGAGGCGCTATCACTTCGTATCGTCGCCCAGCCACGTGTTTGGGCCCACGCGATCCATACGCTGCTCGAAGTACCGATAGATAGGCAGGCCGGCCAAGATCAATCCAACCCCTGCAAGCGCGCGTCCAGGGGTGACCAGTAATGTGTTAAGGAGCAAATACGCGGTTACCAGCAGGAAGATGCCAGGTACAACAGGGTATCCGGGTAGTCGGTAAGGTCGCTGATAATCGGGATAGCGCTTCCTTAAGATAATGACGGCTGCGCCGTTCATCCCAAAAAATATCCACAAGACGAATACGTAGATATCGGTGAGCAGGTCGAAGGTGCCTGTGGCTGCCAATACAACCGACCAGATGCCGATGGCAATGACGGCCACCGCAGGCACACTTCGGTTCGACAACCGAGCAAATCGCTCGGGCAGAAGATTTGCCCTGGCCATGGTAAAAGGTACACGTGGGCCTGACAAAAGGGTCGTGTGCAGGGTGCCATAAGCTGAGATGACGAGGCCGGCAGACATCATTGCCATTGCCGCAGGACCTAAGAATCGGGAGGCAGCTTCAAATGCGACAGAGGAAGTCTCGCCGACGCTGGCGACCTCTGCCGGCGTAAGCACGTAGAAATAAGCCGTGTTGATGAAGAGGTAGAGGACGATGATGGTCGCCGTGCCGCCGATGAGTGCGCGCGGAATATTCCGGCCTGGACGGGCAATTTCACCACCCACCGCTGCAATGATCGCCCAGCCGTTGTAACCCCAGAGTGCGCCCAGCATCGCGGCACCAAAACCGCCGATCCCGAGCCTGGCACTCTCCGGGACGCCTTCACAGGTCCCTGTCGCTCCGCTCAGCGCAAAATTAGCCCAGTCGCCTTGGGCAATCAGTAATCCGCCGAATCCGACCAGTAATACGATACCTATCTTGATGCCTGTGAGTACAGTGGTCGCGATTCCGTTGGCGCGTACGGTGGCTAAATTAATAAAGGTCGCTACAGCGATGATAACCAGCGGGAGCGTGTAGATTGCAAATTTTGGCAAGGCGCCCCCGGTCAGATCGTTGAGGAATACGATACAGAGGATGGCCACCGCCGCAGCGGATGCGCCCAGTGAGATCGTCTTGGTCCAGCCATAGAGGAACGCCCAGCGAGGCCCGAATGCGGCGCCTAAGAAATGAAATTCTCCACCGGGCCTTGGCATCATGGTGCTGAGTTCTGCGTAGACCAGCGCGCCCGCAAGAGAAAGTACGCCAGCCACCAGCCACACAGTCAGGACCATCTCTGGACTTCCGACATTGCATGTCATGACGCGCGCTTTGACGAAAACACCTGTACCGATGACGTTGGCAAGAATCAGTGCAGCAGCGGGCACGAGCGTCAGTGCCCGAACTAGCTGCCGATCGGGCAGAGCGCTCAAGGTTGATCCGCTGAGGTTGAAGTTGTCATGCAGTATGGTCCTTTCGGCCTTTGTGACAGCGTAGCATTTCACCTTTTGCCCAGAAACCAGTGGGTTCGTCATATCGTTGACCTAAATAATTAATATATACATAATTAATAAATGAATAATTTCTCACAATCCCTACCACTTATGCTCTATCGGGCGTTAGACACAGTGATGCCGGAGTTCCGCAAAATTTTTGCCGAGCATGGATTAACAGAACAACAGTGGCGAATCCTTCGGGTACTGTGGGAAAAAGATGAACAACCGCTGATGGTCGTCGCGGAAAAGACCCTGCTGCCATCGCCAAGCCTGGTGGGTATTGTTGATCGTCTGGAGCGCGATGGTCTTGTGACGCGACGACGTAGTCAGGCCGATCGCCGGGTCGTCTATGTCGTGCTCACCACAGCAGGTGCGAGGCTGGAAGAAGCCGTCTCGCCAGCAGTCGATGCGGCTTATGCGGGTTTGATAAAACGTATGGGGAGTCGCAAATGGCACGTGTTGCTATCGAGCTTGAATGCGTTGGTTGCCAGTGCGACGGCCAGCGAGGCAAAGAAAACAGCAAAGACGACAGCAAACAAATCCAAACCTGGGAGACAATGATATGGGTATACGTTCTGGCACCGAGTATTTGGCATCGCTAAGAGATGGTCGCTCGGTATGGTACCGGGGACAGGAGGTTAATGATGTCACGATCGAGCCCGGCCTTGGTCGTGGGGCACAGACATTGGCAGAATTTCTCGATCGAGCGCAATCTCCAGAGCAGATAGAAGCCCTCACGTATGAAGAAGAAGGACAACGCTACTCGATGTCATTCCTTAAGCCTGGTTCCGTGCAGGATGTTGCGCGCAGGGGGAAGGCTTATTACGAATGGGCGAAATGGTCGAATGGTATGTTTGGGCGCACACCTGATTACAAAAATGCCTCCGTCATGGCTTTTACCGCTGCGGCAGACTTTCTGAATGAAAATCGTACGAGCGACGCTGCCACGGATTTTGCGGCGAACATGCGTAACTATTATGACGAAGCCCGACGCAACGATTATGTGCTGACGCACACGCTAATCAATCCCCAGTTCAATGCACAGCTGGCCAAAGAAGGATTGTCCTCCCCGGAAGTGGCCTTGCAGGTGGTGGAAGAAAATGAGCAGGGCATACGTGTCAACGGTGCGAGGTTACTGGCGACCCTCGGGCCCAGCGCGAATGAGATCGAGGTGTTCCCATCGACATTGCTGCGCGCTTCTAAGGAAAATATTCCCTATGCGTTTGCTTTTGCCATACCGATTGCGACCGAAGGCTTGCGGCTTATATGTCGCGATACTTATGACGAAGGCAAATCCAGTTTCGATGCGCCGCTTTCATCCCGTTTTGAGGAGATGGATGCGGTGGTGATTTTTAAGAATGTCTTTATCCCTTGGGAAAGAGTGTTTATGTACAAAGACCCGCTGTTGTGCAATCGGGCGTTTGCTGAGACGAATGCTGTCGTACATATGATGCATCAAGTGGCCTGCGGTAAGCTTGCAAAGGTCGAATTCATCATCGGCCTGCAATGTGCCATGGCACATGCTTCCGGCAAAGACCAAGACATGCGTGTGAAGGAGCAGATAGCCGAAGCGATGTGGGTCGCGGAGACGGTTCGCGCCCTTCTGTTCAGTGCTGAAGCGCATGCAGAACAGGATCAATGGGGCGTGTACGTGCCAGCGCGGCGACCATTGGATACTTCGCGCAATATATTCCCCAAACTCTACCCCAAGCTGATCGAAATGATTCACATGCTCGGGTCGAGCTCGCTCATGGCCACGCCCTGCGAAGCCGACTTTACGAGTGGTATAGCCGAAGATGTAGAGCGTTACTTTCAGCTTACGAACATGGGTAGCCGTGACCGTGTGGCCTTATTTCGACTTGCACATGATGTGGCGGTATCCGGTTTTGGTAACCGTCAGGTGCTCTACGAACGATTCTTTTTCGGTCCCCAGAATATTATGGCTTCGATCTATTACGATCTTTATCCCAAAGACGAAATGGTGGGTCGGGTAGAGTCGTTGCTCGATAGTGCGTGATGTGGAAGCTGACAGGCTGAAACACGTGACCATTGATAGTCAAAGCCCATACTCGGGCGCCTTGGTACCGAGTTTGTGTACAAGCCGATGTAGACGACAAAAGGGCATGGCTTGTGGAATGCGTTGGCTGCGCAGCGGCCGTTAGCGTAGGATACGGTTGTGAAAGGGTGCTGGGGCTGTCTTATTCAAGATGACTCCATTGCAAACGGGCTAGGTGCAAACTATATTTCTTGAATCCACTTGAGGGCCAGCTGTTTATTTTGAAACTGATGTTTGGCCTGTGCATATGATAGGGGGAATTATCTTGAAGAGACCTTTATGGCTGGTGATGCTGCTGTCTGTGGTCTTGACGGCGCATGCCGAGCTGCCGGCTGAGCCGATACCCAACGTGTTGAAACTGCAAACGCCCTATCCACCGGGATATGCCCTGGTGCACGACTTTGCGTTCAGCGGTCTGATTGATTCTAAATTTGGTTTGGTCGATACCCGTACGCGTCACTACAAGGGCATGATGAGTGCCGGTCAGTTCGCGACCATCAATTTTTCCACTGCCCGGCAGAAGTACTATGTTGGTGAGACCATTCACTCCCGAGGTGTGCGTGGCAAGCGTCAAGACATCATCGCTGTCTATGATTTTGAAAATCTTGCCTTGGTAAACGAAATCGATCTGCCACCTAAACGCATGAATGTAGTCATCAATGAATCGTCGGTCATCATCACATCGGACGATCAGTTTCTCCTCGTGTTTAACATGAATCCCGCCACGTCCGTTAGCGTCATTGATCTGGACCAAGAAGCAGTCGTTGGCGAAATACCATTGCCGGGTTGTTCGCTCATGTATGGTGACAAAGCACGTGGTTTCTTCAGCCTCTGTGGCAATGGCGGATTGGTGCATGTGCGGCTTGATGAATCGGGTCGCGAAGCAGCGAGGTCATCGAGTGCGGTCTTCAATGACATCGATGCGGATCCTTTGTCTGAAAAAGCGGCATTCATAGATGGTGTCTGGTATTTGGTGACGTATAAAGGTGAAGTCCAACCGATCAATGTTCGAGAGGATCAACCGGTGATCGGTGAACGTTGGTGGTTATCGACAGAAGCAGAGCGCCTAGCTAACTGGCGGCCTGCAGGCTGGCACGGCAAAGCCGGAAATGGCGAGGGTGATGCAGCCCGACTCTGGGTGGGTATGACGCCGGATGGTTACGATGGCAGTCACAAGGACCCGGCGCCCGAGGTGTGGCTGTTTGACGTATCCAAATCCAAGGTCGTTAATCGCATCAAGCTCAGGGTCCCTGCGCTGAGTATCGATGTTAATGAGGCCAATGATCTTCTGGTGGTGAATATCGAGGGTGGTCTGGATATATATGCAGGACTCAGCGGTGAGTATCGACACACGATACACGCGCTAGGAGATACACCCTATATGGTTCATGCGGTAGAGTAGGAGGAGATATGGGCTGGTTTGATCGTCTGGCACGCGCGACTGAATTAACAACGCGTGGCATCGCACGTCGGACCTCACGGCGGGGTTTTATCGGTACGCTTGGGGCAGCAATTGTAGGCAGTTCCGTGGTCCCGCTGTTGCCGGTTGCCCGCGCAAGCTCTGCAGGCGGCGGGGGTGATGCGGAACCGCAGTCCACGGGAAATCCACTCGACCCGGGTGATCCAACGACTTGTGAGTACTGGCGTTACTGTGGCATAGACGGCTTTTTATGCAGTTGTTGTGGCGGAACACAAAACGCCTGCCCACCGGGTACAGACATGTCACCACTGACCTGGGTCGGCACCTGCCGAAACCCTGCTGATGGTTTGAATTACGTGATTTCGTACAACGATTGCTGTGGGAAGAGCAGTTGTGGCCGATGTCTGTGTAATCGCAACGACGATGACCGGCCGGTCTATCGCCCTTCTGCAAATAACGACATTGACTGGTGCATTGGCACGACCACCAACGTATATAACTGTTCGACAGCCGTCATATTGGGTCTGGCGACGGAATAGACGCTAAAGCCGCTTGTTGCTGGCAATGGCCCGGGGGAACGGATGGAAACAAGAAGATGAAAAATATAAAACTGTTGCTAAGTATATTCCTCGTTGGCCTGGTTGGCGGTGCCAATGCTGAGTTTACGCCAGAATCGATCGGTACCACACTTAAGCTGCCGGGAGATTACCCGGATCATTGGATGCTGGTACATGACGTTTCTTTCTTTCATATGCTCGAAGGCGAGATACTCGTCATAGATCCGCTGGCAGAGAATTTGCAGGATCAATTCAAAGGGATGTTCACTGCGAGCTTTACAGCTACCTTCAAAGCCAGTGCGGATCGCGGCGAGTTCTATGTGGCCGAATCTTTTTTTTCGCGTGGTGGCCGCGGGGGCGAACGCACCGATGTTGTCACGATCTGGGATGCACAGACCCTCACGGTTAAGGAAGAAATACAGATACCGCCCAAACGAATATCCGGGATGCCGAAAACACTGATGAGCGGATTTATAGAGGGTGAAAAATTCCTCGGTATCTACAACTTCACGCCTGCCCAATCAGTCAGCATTGTGAACTTAAAGACGCGAGAATTTGTTGGTGAGATTCCTACGCCTGGGTGTGGTTTTCTGTTACCCAACGGGCAGCGTAGTTTTTCTTCTATCTGCGCCAATGGCACGCTGCGTACATCGGCTCTCAACGACGATGGCACGCTGAGCCGTACAGTAAAAACCAGTGTTGTTTTTGACCCTGATAAGGATCCGATATTCGAAAGTCCGGGTTTGGCTGGCCACACGGCTTACTTCACCACCTTTCAGGGACGCGTGCTGCCGATCGACACCTCCGGCGATGAACTGCAAGTCGGCAAGGCCTGGTGGCTGACTGATTCGACGGAGCGCAACTGGCAACCCAGCGGCATGATGCCCATCACTGTAGACAGTGCCGGGACTGGGTATTTGCTGATGAATCCGCAGGGCGGAGAGGGTACCCACAAGGACGGTGGTACTGAGGTATGGGTTTACGACCTTGAAATGGCAAAACGTACGGGTCGGATAAAACTGAATACCCGAGGAATTTCTCTGGGAACCACGGGTACTGGGAACATGCGTCTGCTTATTGTTACGAATGCTGAGATGGGATTGGATGTATACCGAATTCCTGGTGGAGATTTTGTGCAGACATTGAGCACAGGTGCGCAAACACCGTTTATGGTTTATGAGGTGAACTGACAGTGACCGGGTCACTTCTTGCGATTATCGCGGCCTGGCTGTTGGCAGGGATCTTTGTGCGTGCGCTTAAACACAAAATCGGTGCATGGCCGCGTTTTTGCGCAAGTCTTGCAGCCTATCAACTCGTGCCCGAAAAAGGTGTTAAGCCTGCCGGGGTGCTCCTCGTGCTCGCTGAAGTCATGACCGTATTTGGGTTGCTAATGGTGCACACTGTAGGATTTATTGTCGCGGGTGGGTTGCTTTGCGTATACACAACCGCCATCGTGATTAACATGCTGCGAGGCCGGTCCTACATCGATTGCGGATGTGGCGATGCGCCTGTGGGTCTCTCAGGCTGGTTACTGCTGCGTAATGGCGTGCTTATTATTTTGGCGATGCTTGGCGTGCTGTCGGAGATCGAATTTTCCATGCTCATCCTGATGGCGGGTATAGGCCTCGCAATTGTTGCCATGACGCTCTATGGGGCATTGGATCAACTCGTGACGAACTACAGTCTGCATCGTCGTTTGTGGTCAGAGGAAGTTTGATGGACATTCTGCTCGGTGCGGTTGTGGCGTTATGGATTCTTGTCCTCGTACTCGCTGTTGTGGTATTTGCCCTTGCGCGACAGATTGGTGTGCTCTACGAACGGGTTGCACCTGCAGGTGCATTGATGATTAATCAGCAACTCAAGGTCGGCGACGCGGCGCCGGAAATTGGTGTGGAAGCGCTGAACGGGCGAAAATTCACCACGGGCCAGGTGAGAGGTTCAGCGCAACTGCTGTTTTTCTTAAGTCCGGATTGCCCGATCTGTAAAACGCTCTTACCGGTGTTGAAAACGATGCACAAATCCGAGAAGGCTGTGGAGATTGTGCTGATGAGCGATGGTGAAGACATCGCCGAGCACGAAAGTTTCGTGACTGAAGAAAGCCTAGAATTGTTTGACTATGTTATCTCTGAGGTTGTAGGTCGAAGTTACGGGGTAGGTAAACTCCCCTACGGGGTGCTCATCGATGATCGCGGGGTTATTGCATCCTTGGGGATTGTGAATTCGCGCGAACATTTGGAAAGCCTTTTCGAAGCCAAAGCGCTTGGCGTGGCCTCGATACAGGAATATCTGAACCCGGGCAGTGACGGTGTTGTGCAGTTTGACCCTGAAAGAGCAAGCTGACCTTTATTGGGACAAAAATATGATAGAGACGTGGTGAAAGATCATGAATGACCATTTTCTGGATAAAGTAGCTGAAAAAATCAGCCGGGGTATTGCCCGCAAGACTTCACGACGGGGGCTGTTTGGCTGGTTGGGCGCGAGTGCTGTTGGTGCAGCCAGCCTACCGCTGCTGCCGGTTGCACGTGCGGATCATCATCAACCGAAAAAAAGCGACATTCCAGATGCCGGGGACGATACAGCCTGTGAATACTGGCGTTACTGTGCCATTGATGGCTTTCTGTGTACCTGTTGCGGCGGTTCTGTAGCCGCCTGCCCACCGGGCACGGAAATGTCTCCGATTACCTGGATAGGTACGTGTAAGAACCCGGTAGATGCTAAGAGCTATGTTATTTCCTACAACGACTGCTGTGGCAAGTCCGGGTGTGGCAATTGCCTGTGCAATCGCAATGAAGGCGACCGACCAATGTATACCCCGCCGAAAAGCAATGACATCAACTGGTGCCTCGGTACCCAAAGCGCCATTTATCATTGTTCCACTGCCATCGTGGTTGGCCTGGCTGTCGAATAGGGAAAGTGGGGTGTTCTGGCGTGGCCTTACACTCAAGCCGGGTGTCACCCTCATAGGGTGGTTGCTGGTCTGGAACGGTGCCGCAAGTGCACAAACCATTGAATCACGGGTCATCATGCAAGGGGTCGATAACCCTGCACGGGCTAGGGTGAATTACATGCTCAACTGTCAGGGTTGTCATGGCTCCGATGGGCGCGGCACTGCAGATGGCGCGGTCCCGATCATGAAGGATTTTGTTGGCAAATATCTCGGTGTCGAGGGCGGACGAGCGTTTCTGGTTCAGGTTCCAGGTTCGGCCAATGCTGCCCTGGATGATATGGCGCTGGCTGAAGTGTTGAATTGGATGTTGTATACCGTTTCACCCAATGAAATACCCCGGTCTTTTTTGCCTTACACATCCTCCGAGGTTAAAGCACTGCGTATCAAGCCCCTGGATGAAGTTGACCAGCACCGCGCGAATCTCATTGCAGCGATGGATAAAAACTCAGCGTCGTCTGATTAGCCGACCCATCGAGTCGGTTTCCTAGGTTTTACATCGCGGATTCACTACGGGTCCTCATCCGGCGTATGACAGTCGATGCACTGGCGGGTGGGGCCGTGGGCTTTGCCATCGCGTTGTTGATCGATATGGCAATCTCGACAGAGATCGTGGAATTGATCTTCGATGAGGTCTTTGATTGTCGGATCGGTTTTGTGGCAATCAAAACACATTCCAGCACCGGTATTGTCTACAAAGTTATGGTGACAGGCTATGCATGACTGTTCTGTATGATCAGCGTGGGCAAATGTCACAGCCAGCATAGTTCCTTCGTGATAAGGGACAATGTGTACGGCGTCGGTGTTGCGGGACCGGTAGTGCGCGATGGTCACAAGCAGAGCAAATGCGCCTATGACAGCGACTGCGAGTAACACAGGTTTCAAAACAAGCGCAGCGCCAGCCAGAAACCGGGGGGCAACATGACGGCGACGAAAACGCCCGGGCTGAGGTCGGGTGGGGTACGTATCCCGGCTCGATGCAGGGCCAGGAGGCAGACACAACCGGCGGCGAGAACCCATGCTTCGACTGCCGAGAAATAAAACCCCGAGCCTACGATGTGCCAGAAACTCAAGACCAGAATGGCCAAAGACAGGCCGTAGTGCCAACTGCTGAAGTGATGATGCCGATCGTGCCAGTAGCCACGTGCTTTGGGGAAGGCAAGAATAATTGTGACAATGAGGCAGGCAAGTGCACCGACTCCCGCCCACATATAGTGAGGCATATCGGCATCAAGATAATGCCATACGATTTTGTCTGGTATCCACAGCACGAGAATGTGTGCAAAGGCGAGCAACGAAATGGCGTAACTTAAGATTTTGTGATTGCGCCCGTAACTGCCCCTGCCGATGTAGCCGAAGAGGTACAAAAACCCCGAGAAAGTAAGCAATCCAAGGGCATTGCCAAGGTCCCAGAGCCATCCGCTTGAGATCAGTGGTGCATCGATGCTGCTCGCAGCAAAGAGTGCGAAGGTGATGACAACCAGTAGAGAAGAAGGGAGTTCTCTTACTTTTTGATTTTCCAGAACTTCGACCCTTCTAGAGACAGGTTGTACATCAGCCCTTTGTTGGAAAAAACAAAACCGATGATCGGATCTTGAATCGAGTGGGTATCGATTTCTTTACCAACGCCGAATTCTACGAGCGCAATAGAACCATCAACCCCGGCTTCCCAGCCATCACTTTCCCTGAACTGGCGGAGTGCATCAGCGGTCATGAACATCACGACCTCCGATTTTGCCTGGCCGCCAAATTGGAATCCAACAGAGACAGAAGTGAGGCGATAATAACCTGTAATCTCTTCTCCAATGTGCAGTACCCCCTCTCCCAATTCTCCACCCACACCTACGCCTGCTTTGATGATGCGCGGAAATATTAAAAGGCCGGTGGCTTTGTCGGCCAGCTCTCTAGCTGCCGGTTCTCTTTCGAATAGATCGTTGAGGGTTGCTACGGAACGGGTATCCAATTCCAGTTTGGATACGGCTTGGCTAGCAAGGGGCATAACCAGTAGACATAAAACAAGAATCGCTTTGTGCGGCATGAGCAGGCCTGTGTGCATGGAGAGAGGGCCTGCATTATACCGAAATCCAGTTGTCACGGGGATGGCTGGTAGAATTTTTTGGTGTGGATCCGAATGTTTTAACTTCGACATCCTCCGGTTTAACTCACGATCCCACTTCCCAGGTTGTCGGCGAGATCGTCATAGTGAATGTCCATGCAGGCGAACCACGGAGACGATTCCATTCTCAGGGCAGATAGGGGAGATCAATCCACTTTAGAGTCTAAACAGATGCTCAAAGGTGCTAAAGGATGATCGTGAGGGGGTCCTCTGGCAGTTGATCGCGCGCACTAAAGTCCTCCGGTCAGCCGTCTGATTGCAACACCAGGCCGAGTTGGCGACATTGTGCGACTAATGCTCCATTCGCATCCCACAGCGCCCCCGTCTCGATCATGCGACCGCCGTTCAGATCCTGGGTTATGAATTGTGCCCTGATCCAGCCTGGGACGGGTTTACGGCGAATGTGCACCGTGAGCTCAAGTGTCGGTACCCAGCCGACAACACCGAGCCGTGCGAAGGGTGAGGGTGGAAATGCATCGGCGAAGAGCGGCAGGGCATGGGTATCCGGGTTGCGTCCGTCTGCAAACCTGATCCAGCCGGAGACCTCAGCACTGGGATATTGCCCTGCATGGGCCTGCTCCGGGTGTATGCGAACATCGAGACGGCTCAGTATGGGGAGGACAATGCCCTGCGCTTTGCCGGATCGCTGGGGGCAGAGATCTGGTGAGGGCAATACTGGCGGGGATAACGTGATGTCTGTATCTACGCCCACGGAACTGTCAAGATCACCGTATGCACAAAGCACTTCAACCCTTGCTTTGCCCTCCTGGCTAAACGTCGCCCGTGCTACTGTCGCTATTCGCCCTGTACGCACAACCTCGACTTTTACCTCATAGGAACTCGCCGCGATGCCGGGACGGAGAAAGTGTGTCGTCACGCTTACTGGATCGGCATGCGGCAACACAGCGCCCAGAGCCCGCATAGTACACGCGACCATGTAACCACCGTTTGGGTTGTCACCGATGTTCCAGGATTGCGAAAGCTCACCGACAAACGTTCGCTCACTTGTTTCTTTGACTGCGGTTTCTAGATCAAATTGGTGCATGGCATCTTTATGGATAAGTGAAACTGGCGGCAAGTCCAAGGGGTATGCCGAGCGCCCAGTAAACAACGAGGAAAAGACTCCAGGCGATGAGAAATGTCAGGGCGTAAGGCAACATCAACGCGGTGATGGTGCCGATGCCTGCGGTTTTCACCCAGCGCTGGCAATAGGCGACAACCAGCGGGAAGTAGGGCATCAAGGGGGTAATGATGTTGGTCGAAGAATCTCCCACTCGGTAGGCTGCTTGTGTGAGTTCCGGTGACATACCGAGCTGCATAAGGACGGGCACAAAGATCGGAGCGAGGAGTGCCCATTTACCTGAGGCAGAGCCAACGAGAAGGTTCACAAATGCGGTGAGGAAAATGATGCCGCAAAGAGTTGCGGCACCGGGTAAAGCCAGAGATTTGAGGAGATCAGCACCTTCCACGGCTAAAAGCGCACCGAGGTTGGATTGACCGAAGGCGTAGGTGAACTGGGCGCAGAAGAAGATCATCACCAGGTAATAGGCCATGGTTCCCATGGATTGAGTCATCGCCTCGATGATGTCCCGGTGATTTTTCACAGTGCCTGCGACGTAACCGTATATCGCACCTGGAATGATGAAGAGTAGAAAGATCAGGGGCACGATGGACTGCATGATTGGGGCACTGAACGCTGTCAATTCGCCGTTGACTGAACGCAGTGGTGAATCTGCCGGCCAGATGGCCACGATCAGGAGGATAACGCCCAATAGCATGGCAAAAGAACCGGCTGTCAGGCCTTTTTTTTCAGCTGAAGACAACGTCTCCATCGCGTCTTTCGGTGTTTCACTCTGATCGTCGATGGGTGTGCCAGTGAGTCTCGGCTCGATCACCTTGTCAGTCAGAAACCAGCCGATGGCGATCACCAACACACTCGAGAGGCTGGTGAAAAGCCAGTTTGATAGCGGGTTGACCTGCCTTTCTGCATCCAGGATCTGAGCGGCTTGTTGGGTAAAGCCCTGTAACAACGGATCAATGCCGGATGGGATGAAATTTGCACTGAAGCCGCCAGAAACACCGGCAAACGCGCAGGCTATCCCGGCAAGAGGATGCCGCCCGGCCGTATAGAAAATGATGCCACCCAGGGGGATGACCAATATATATCCCGCGTCTGCTGCGGTATGGCTCACGATAGCGACCAGCAGCAACATCGGCGTCAGAAGCTTACGCGGTGTGATGGAGAGAAGCCCTTTAAGGCCGGCGTTGATGAACCCTGTGTGTTCTGCGACACCGACGCCGAGCATGGCAACCAGGACGACGCCTAACGGCGCAAATCCCGTAAATGTCTTCACCATTGAAGACAAAAAAAGTGCGAGGTTTGCCCCGGACAATTGGTTGGCGATGCTGAGTTCACGCGCGCCATCGGCGCCCGGCACGGTAAAACTGTAACCGCTAAGCAATAGCGAAATCAGCCAGACCACCAGGAGTGCGCCAAGGAACAGCATGGCCGGATCAGGTAGGCGGTTACCGATGGTTTCGACAGCACTTAAGAATCGTTGGTTCGAGTTAGCCATCCAAGGTGTGTCCGAGTCAAAAAAACAACGTTACGGCATTTAAATGAAGAATCAATTCCTGATGCAGGGGTTTGTCAGTGTGATGGAGGCTGGCGTTTAGCACCGACCTTTGCGCATTGGTCTCAACGCTACAGTACGTCACGCGGTGATTTCCAGTATCCTCATACCCTCGAACAGGGAGAAGATGATGGCAAGGTTGCAGGATAAAGTGTGTTTAGTGACGGGTGCTGCGCGTGGACAAGGTGCAGCAGAAGCGCGGCTTTTTTGCTCAGAAGGCGGCAAAGTCTGGATGGCAGATGTACTTGATGATGAAGGTCAGTCGCTCGCTGCAGAACTTGGATGTCAATACCGGCATCTAGATGTCCGGGATGAGCAAGCCTGGAGCGCGCTCGTCGATGAAATTGTCGGGACCGATGAAGGGCTCCATGTGCTCATCAATAATGCAGGCATTTTCAGATCGAACCGGATGGTCGACATGCCCACCGAAGAATTTCAACTGGTCATGGACATAAATTGCTTGGGTGTGTTTTTGGGTATGCGTAGCGCTGCCCCGGCTATGATGACCAGCGGTGGTGGGTCGATCGTGAACGTCTCCTCGTTAGCGGGCATGCGCGCTTCATCCGGAGCGATGGCTTATGGGGCTTCTAAATGGGCAGTACGTGGAATGACGAAGGCGGCTTCCGTGGAACTTGCGCGTAAGGGCATACGGGTTAATTCGATTCACCCCGGCCTGATTGAGACGCCAATGGCTGATGAACTGGGTATCAGTCAGGAAAAGCTGATCAAACGCACCCCACTTGGTCGGATTGCTCAAGCAGAAGAAGTCGCTAACATGGCGTTGTTTCTGGCGAGTGATGAAAGCTCTTACTCGACGGGCAGCGAGTTTCTGGTCGATGGTGGACTGAACGCGCTCTAATCATAGCGTTCGTCAGTCTCCTGGATGTTCAACGTACTTTGCCGTGAGTTTGCTTATGTTGCGAGATTGCGTTGGATGTCAGCGGCGCAGCAGTAGCGGCAGATGGTGGTCCTGTTTGACGAATCTCAATCGGCAAGCTTCAAGGAGTGGGTAAGATGACAACGGCGAGGGTGGCGGTCCTGGGGCTTGGTAACTTCGGTACAGCGCTTGCACGCAATTGGGCCGAGGCCGGATTGACTGTGAGTGGTTGGACGATCGAAGAAGAAGTCTTTGCATCCATCCGGGATGAAAGGCAGAACACAAAATATCTACCAGGGATTGCGTTGCCTGGCGTGACCGCATCGGTGGAGCTTGCTGAGACGCTTGATGGGGCTGAAATTGTTGTATTGGCGCTGCCATCCGGTGTTGTGCTCGATGTGGTTGAGCAGATTACGCCCTATTTGACGGATGATCAGCATCTACTCGACCTGGCCAAGGGTCTTGCTCCGGGCGATCGTCTGATTTCTGAGGTGATCGCTGAAAAGCTTGCCATCGCGCACAGAACGAACACGTTGTCGGTGATGATGGGGCCAACCATTGCGCACGAACTTGCCAGGGGTGTCTATACTCGCGCCCTGATCAGCAGTGTGGATGGTCAAGTAGCTGAAATGCTTGCTGCAGCGCTGTCGACCCCCTCATTGTCTCTGTCAGCTGGTGCCGATCCACGCGGATCTGAGCTTTGGGGTGCGTATAAGAACGTCGTAGCCTTGGCGTGCGGTGTCGTGGATGGGCTTAAAAACGATGGGCGTGCCGGGGATAATCTCAAGGCAGCAATATTCGCAACAGGGTATCGGGAAGCGGTGGAATTGCTGCCTAAGCTTGGCGCTGCAAATGCGACGGCCTTCAGCGCAGCGGGGGTTGGCGATCTCTTTGTGACCGCCACTTCGCCACACGGGCGCAACCGTGAAATGGGCGAACGCCTTGGCAAAGGGCAAACGCTTAAGGAAGCTGAAGGCGAGATGGTGATGGTGAGTGAAGGCGTGCGCGCTGCGCGTATGTTCAAATCGATGTGTGCCAATGAGTCGATCGTTGCGCCTTTTGTGGAAGCAGTATGTGGACTGCTGGACGATGGAGGGTCGATTGACGCTTTTCTTGAGCGATTGATGACGCTCTGATCTTGAGCTTGAGGCCTAAACTCGGCATAGTGCCCGCCGCTGTCTAGTTCCATCCTCTAAGGACTTGCATGAAATTTGACGTATCTCAAGGATACGGCAGGCGGTTGTTTGTGATCCTGCTGTTGATTTTCGTCGCGTCGCCTATGCTGGCGCAGACGCCGAGTATGTCTGCAAGGGAGCTGTCCGCTAAGCCGGTCATCGACGGCAAAGTGCTCGATGAGGTGGTCTGGCAAGCGCTCAGCCCGGCCACGGGTTTTACTCAGGTCAGGCCATTTGAAGGACAGCCCGCCAGTCAGCGCACGGAAGTATTTGTTGGTTTCACTGATGATGCTCTCTACATCGGGGTGATTTGCCACGACGATGCGCCCGGAGAGATCGTGTTTTCTGACAGTCGACGTGACAGCACGATGGACAATACGGACAGTTTTCAGATCATTATGGATGTCTTTAACGATGATCAGAATGGGCTGGTATTTGGCACGACACCAACCGCTGTAGAATATGATGGTCAGGTGGTGAATGAGGGTTCCGGGGCTTTTCGATCCTCCGGCGGCGGTTTTAATCTAAACTGGGATACTTCATGGTCGGTCGCCTCGCATATCGGTGAGTTTGGCTGGAGTGCTGAATTCGAGATTCCCTTCAAATCTCTGCGCTACTCGGCTGAAGATGTGCAGACCTGGGGTGTTAATTTTCAACGTAACATTAGGCGCAACAATGAGGTTGTATATTGGGCGCCTCTGTCAAGGCAGTTCAACCTTTATCGAGTGTCAGAGGCGGGTTCACTCTCCGGTTTGAGACCCCCAGTGCAGCGCAACCTCAAAGTAACGCCCTATGGCTTGGGCGTTGTGCGCCGAGGCGGAATGCTGGATGGCACCCACTACGAAGAAGAGATTGGGATTGATGCAAAGTGGTCGATTACGCCAAGTTTGACGCTGGATGCCACTTACAATACGGATTTTGCGCAGGTTGAGGTGGATGAAATTCAAGTCAACCTGGACCGTTTCAGTGTTTTCTTTCCTGAGAAACGCCCATTTTTCTTAGAAAATGCAGGTCAGTTTTCTGTCGGTACACCTCGAGAGTTGGAATTGTTTTTCTCTCGACGGATTGGGGTTGGTGCGGGCGGTGTATTTCAGCCGATCGATGGTGGTATCAGGTTGTCTGGGAAAGTCGGTGAAGCGACCAACCTGGGCCTGCTGCATATGCGCAGCGAAGCCGTCGGCGGCCTGGCGCCACAGAACGATTTCTCCGTGGCACGGGTCAGGCAGGAGTTTAAGAACCGCTCCTCAGTAGGGGCTTTGTTGGTCAGCCGTGAAGGTGATGGCAGCATCAGCGGTGATGCTGACAGTGACTACAATCGCACCTACGCCTTGGATGGAAAGTGGGGGGTCGGCGACCATCTCGATATCGATGCCTACTATGCGCAAACAGAGACACCCGGAATGCGCGGCGATGACAAAGCCTATCGGCTGGGCGGACGATACAATACTCCGGCCTGGTCACACACCTTAGGCTATACCCGGGTGGGTGAGGATTTCAATCCGGAAGTAGGATTCCTTGCACGTCGTAACTATCAAAAACTGGATTGGTTCACGCTGCGTCGCTACCGACCAAAGGAACTTTGGGGCCTGCACGAATTGCGACCCCATGTTGCCTTTCGCGGGTATTGGGATGACGAAGGGTTTTGGGAGACCGGGTGGCTGCATGTCGACAATCACTGGGAATGGCGGAACGGTATAGAGATTCATACGGGGGGCAATTTTACCCATGAGGGGGTAACCGAAGCGTTTGAAATTAACCCGGGCACAATCGTCCCGATTGGTGAATACGATCACAAAGAGTTACAACTTGTGTTCGATACCGACAAAGGTAAACCCGTCAGCTTTGAAAGCCGCTACACGCGTGGCGGATTCTTCGGTGGCGATCGGGATCAGCTCAAGACGGCGGTCAATGTTCGGGTGGGAGATCGTTTCTCTTCTTCACTGGAATGGAATTACAACAATATCGATTTGCCGGTTGCAAACGGTGCATTCGAAGTCAATGTGGGGCGCTTACGGCTTTCGTATTCTTTTTCACCCAAAATTTTATTGCAGGCACTGGTTCAGTACGATGACCGCAGTGATCTTGTAGCAACCAATATACGGTTCTCCTGGTTGCAGGCAGCGAATGCCGGCCTGTACCTGGTATACAACGAAGTCGATGATGACAGCATCGTAGGGCCGATGGAAAAACGGCGCGAAATTGCGATTAAATACAGCCGGATTATCGACCTGCTCTAACCCCCCGGCTATATTGGCAACCGTAGCTTGGGATCAGATTTTCTGACTAAAGTCTTCATATCGGCCATTTTCAACTTGCCGGTTTTTGTACGGATAACTCGCTTATAAACTCGCAAATTAGGTCAACAACCGTATCTGGCGCCTCACGAACAACAAAGTGGCCGGTATCATCGATGTAATGTAATCGGCTATCGGATAGCCGATCATGCAGGTCTTCCGCATTTTCCCGTGTGCCGTTTTTGTCTTCAGTGCCATAGAGCAGGAGTACAGGTTCGTCGCAGGTACCCCAATACGACAGGGAAGGCGAGACGCGCATATCCCATTTTGCACCGCGTGGGATGGGTGCGTTCCAGATGGTGGTGGCCGTTGCTTCGAATTCGCGGGGGTGAATGTCGCGAAAATTCCTGGCACAGAAAGTCTCGTGTAGCGCATCTTCCCACTTCTGGCGATCACC